>OY969560.1:0-1058941 GCA_963701045.1 Candidatus Bathyarchaeota archaeon | reverse complement strand
AACTATGCCTCTTACGAGGTGAGGCACATGATCCGCCCGCCTGCAAACGTGCGCAATACGGGAATAAGTGCTTACTTAACTGCCTGCGGGCGGTGCGGGGACAGAACTGTCCGGCCCCCGGGCGGCGCTCAGCTAGATGGTAACATCGTTACCGGGTCGATAAATTCAGTGATGTGACCCCAAAAACCTTCAAAGACGCTTTGTAATTCCGGCATGATTGTTACTCTCAATGTTCTTCTGGTGAATCTTAATTTTTCATTATGAATATGGAAATAGAGTTCCCTAGTTTTACATTTTTTATCTAAAGAGAGGCCATTGGGAATTTATTTTTGCCAAGAAAAAATAAAGGCCAAAAGAGCCATTTATTCGGCGCCTAAAATTTTAACTTTTACGGATATTTCTTCGGATAGTTGCTCTCTGTCTTGCCTTCAGTCGGTATGCCTAGTTTTTGAGCTGTCTCAAGAAGCATTTCGTCCTTGGTTTTTATTACAGGTGCAGGTGCTGGTTTAGCAACGACTGTGGCATTGTTTTCAGTAGCTAATGCAGCGTCTTTGAATTCTTTTGACGCTTTGTTAAATTCGCCTTTGGCTTGTCCTAATGAACGAGCAAACTGCGGTATTTTTGCTGGACCCCACATAATAATAACTATGGCAACAACACCGATGATAATCCATTCCCATCCTTCGAGCATCTATTTATCTCCTGAGTTCAATTATTTAGTTAACGATATGCACGAGGAATTCATAAATAGATTTGTTGGTGTATGCAGGCTACCACAAATGCAATCGCTTGCTTTGAACGCAACGGGTTGATGGTTGTGGTTGCGGTTGTACAGTCACAGAGTCTTAAAGGCGAGTTTTTACCAAATCATTTAGATGGTGTTTTAATTGGAAAAAAACATGATGAAATATCAAGTATTAATCAAAACGATCTCCGGGAAAGGCGGGGAATTCTGGGGAGCATTCCAAAAGATGCCTACCGAACCAATGAAAGGAGTAATGATTGAGTCTTCATGGAGCCTATACGGATACTGGGATTTAGTCCTTTTCTTCAAAGCCGACAGCAACGACAATAGCCTTACATTTCGTCGGCGAAATCCTACGAGCCATTGCCAGGAATCGCAGACACTAACGCATCACAAATCAACGTTCTTTAAAGAGCACAAAATGTAATTTAGGCGCTTTAAGCAAATATTTTTTTTCTTTTGTAAATTTTAACATAGACTATTTTTGTTTTTCTCACGTTTTAATATGAATTACTTATTTCTGTATTCAAAAGACATCAATTCTAAATATTTAATCAATTATCTCAAATCAAAAATGTCAAAAATACTGATAAGCCTACATATAAATCGATAAATTGCATCATATTAAAAGAATAAGCACTATTTGCTTTGGCGGCAATGTGTTTAATTGCCACATTTTATTAGTTGCGGCAACAAACCGACAAAGTATAATCGACCGATTACAAGTATAGCTTAGAATGAAATATCGATTCGAAACTGAAATATACGGTGGTCGAAACTGTCTATTTTGTTAAGGCTTTTTCATTTTTCTCTTTTTAACTAACAAGCCTATAATTAACAAAACAATGACTAATGCAATTGCTGACAATGTTGCATAGATTATGATTGATGGTGAAGATTATGGGGAGTTTTGTTTTTGGCTTGGTTCAGTTTGAGTAACCGTTGGATTTGGCGTTTGAGTGGGTTCTGGTGTTGAGGCTGGACTTGAGTTAGGTGGGGCAGTTGGAGATTGCGAGATTATTGGTGAGTGAGTTGGTGAAATGGTCGGATTCGGTGTAGTTGTGGAAATTGTTCCTACATTGAAATCTAAAAAGTTACTTGAAGGGAGAGTGCCCATTAGCCGGTAATTTGTTGGACCACCATTGTTGGCTCCATGGGCATCGTAAGCTTGAATTTGGACCGCCGTGAACCTGAAGCCATATTTGAGGTATTTATATTGTAGGTACCTGAAGCAGTCACCATTGCACCATAATTCCATGTCCATGGTCCATTCACCGCTTTTAAAACATTATCAACAATTAAATTTACCGCTACTAGGTTATTGTCTGTCGCACTAAATGTGACTGTTTTTATCGATCCATTGTCGGTTATGCTGACTAATGGTATAGGTATAACATCTGTGTCCGATAGTATCGCTTGGCGCTGTTGCTCCTCAATTGAAGTTAGGTTAAGTTGCAATGGTATTCCATCTAATGCTGGGTTAGAACCTTGGTTCCACAATCCTAGTCCATAATAAATTGTAGGAGCAACGTCGACTTCGTCTCCATTACGCATTACATTGTTATCATTTGTAGCCAAGAAGACGTATGGGGCATTACTATGGGTTTTGAGACCTTCATCAAAACCATGATCGGCAGTTATGTAGATTAGTGTTTTTTGTGTTAATCCAGTACTGTTTAAAGTGTTAAGAATTTGACCAAGCCAGTAATCGCATGTCTTTATCGCATTTTCATACTCGATTGAGTTCTCTCCATACTGGTGACCAATATGGTCAGGATCACTAAAATGAAAGAATCCAAAGAAGCGGTTGTTGGTATTGTTTTGGATGAATTGAAGATCGATTGGCCTACTACATCTGCATTTCTGTCTTCTGCAAGGTCACCAACACTAACAACATCTAGTTGTGAGGGAAGGTTAGCATATAATGCCTGATTAGAATATTGCGCAAAAGGACTTCCTACCGCGGCAGTTCCAGTTAAATCTTCAATTTCCATTTGGTTTAATTTTCCTGTTATGAATGCAGTTGCAATTTGGTTTGAACCATAAATATTTTCTAGTCTCTAGGAATGGTGTATCCTTTGGGAATGCTTTGGAACCAGTAGGAATTGCCGAAGACACCCGTTTTCCACCATCGATATCCCGTTAGATCTGGGTCCATCCAGCTTTTGTATCAGTATGATGGTCCGAAACACTTATGCTAACAAGTTTCCCAGTTTGAATGAAAGTACTTAAGTTAGGCATCAAACCTCTATTTAGCAACTCGAAAAGATGGTTTCTTTGAACCCCATCCCACCCCAAAAGCAGCACATTTGTATAATTGCCTGAATTTACAATATTGTTTGTAGCAAGATTCTGATTTTCACCTGCAACAAAAAAATTTGCAAACGATAATTTACTCCAACTAAAACAGACAGGAGAAGTAATGCGATAAGAAAACTACAAAAATGTTTTACTTTAAACATTGTTACCCCCCTTTCTCCCTTTATAATTTCCTCTAATCATAGTACTTATTGGTTTTGCTTTATTTCGTTTTAAGGAAAGCTTTTTTAAAAGAGCAGAAAAGAAAGCTATGATTTCTTAACTTTCTTTTTCTTTACCCATACAAGAAAGACAAGAATTAATACAATTGCGATTACGAGGCCAAAATTGCTGCGTCAGTTATTAGCTGGAAATTGGCGTTTGGAGAGGGCGAAGAATTTGAGGATGTTTGAGTTGCTTCGAATGTGGGTGTTGCAGTCGGGCTTGGCGAAGGACCAACCGTTGGTGCTGGTGATTGAGTTGGGGTAGGTATTTGAGGATATTTGAGGTAAAGGCTTGGAGTTTGAGGTGAAGGCGTGGGCGATGGGCAGAGGTAAATGCGTTTGGGCTTAAGTTAGTCAAAGGTTCAATTCTGTAAATTAGCCAACCTACTGGGAACGTGATGGTTCTAATAATTTGTCCCGAAATAGGGTTTACTTCAATTAGAACTGCTCCTGTATCATTGAAATTCCAAGGTTGATTTTCAACAAATTGATGAGTTGGAGAACCAAAATCACCGATCCAATCTCCATTTGGCAAAATATCGGCTGCGCCTAAGAAAGTGGAATAGTATTGTGGCGGAGCAGTCCAAGACCAGTTTACCCAAGCTGTCATGTTTTGCTCGTTTAATGTAACTTCCATTAGTTGACTGCTTGAATCATTATAATTTGTTATATTATCAAAATCATTGTTAAACATGGTGAAGACGTCTGGCGCGACTTGTTTAAGATCATGGCTATGGTACCATAAACTTGGAACCGTGGTTCCATTGGGTCCCAGAAGTGTAAAGTTGCCAAATTGACCGCATGCCCAAATCATGTTACCTGTGGTTTGATTAATCTTGTAGAATGTGTTTGTATGTCTACCATTAAGATAGATTATGCTGTTATTGTAGTCCCAAACAAGGGCGTTTGAATGTGTGAAATCTATTACTGTTTGGCCATTAACAACTGATGTAAGATTGAAAGGATCAGCTTCGCTTAACGGGATGTGATCATAAGTATCCCAACTCCATAAAACATTTCCATTTGAGTCAAGTTGCACAATCTTGTCAAAAAGAATAGAGTTGTTTCCAACCGTTCTTACGTAATCTTGTAGAGTTAAGAAAGTATTGTTAATTGGATTATATTCAATATCGTGGTGTCCAGTTACATTTAGGAAATCCTGGGTTGTACTTGAGGCAACATTCCATATATGAGTAGCATAGTTAGGTGCAGTGCTTGCTCCTCCTATATCAGGTTCACCTTGAAAAAGCAAATTATCCTGTGCAATATTTTTTACTACCCCGTAGTTCCCAGAAGTCTCTTGACGAACACTAACCAAGGTACCGTTTGCGTTCATAACAACTAAATAATTGTTAAGTCCAAAAGCCAATAGTCCATTCCAAGCATTTCCATAAGTAGCTACCGTACAGGGTAAAGTGAAGCCTTGGGCTTCTGTTTGTTGAATTATCAGTGGCTGGATCAAGAAGAGCCCACTAGAAGAATAAGAATAGCTGAAAGTAAACCGATTAAGATGGCAACTTGTTTAGATGTCATGGTTAATAAAACTCGATAACTGTCAAAGAAAATGGAAATGATCATATGCTTATAAAACTTTGTAGTTGTCATAATGCAACAACTAAGTCAAAATAAATAAGACTAAATTTATGTTTTGAGTCCTTCGAGTTTCTTTCTGAGTTCTTCGAATATTAGGCGCTTTTTTTCTTTGCTTAAATGAAAAATTTACCGGTTTAACAAAAAGGGAAAGGAAAAAATTGGCCGTTTTATGCTGTGTGGTGAACGGCTAGTCGCCAGTCTTGGCCGAAAGCGTTTATGGTTGTCCAGTAGCATTGCCAATAGGTTCCTGAGTAGTCGTAGCGGTAGTATCCGGAAATGTTGTTGGCGGTATTATTTACTGAATTATAGATGAGGCTGTAGCCTGGTATTGAAGAGTTGGTGAGGAGGTTTGTGCCCTGGTATATTGGCTCAGTGTCGTACATTGAATATCCGTCTGTCTGCATAGCTGAGAATTCGTATTTGGTGTTGTCAGGAGTTTGTGCGATGCATGCACTGACGAGTTTCTGTGGGTCGAAGATAACGCTGACTGTGCCGATCATTACTTTGTCTGCGTTAAAGACTGGTGCTGCCATTGCTATGCCTGTTGTGTTTTCAATCAGCGGTATAACTGGTGTCATCATGGGTTTTATTGCGCCATTGGGGTTGGTGTTTAGCCAAGTTTGTTCGCCGACGTTTATGCCGATTACGTTGCTGCATTCTGGAGGCTGCACGGCGACCATTATGTTGTTCAGGTCTTCGGTTCCTGCGTCGATGATGAAAGTGCTGTTAGAATCTAAGGCGCTTAGCACTGAGTCTGCTTGTGCACCAGTTAAGCCTGTGTAGGTGAGTTGCTGTGAAGCAAGCGCAAGGCTACTGCCGATTCGCTGCAACTCCGCATTTATATTGACTTCCACAGCCGAAAGGGTTGAAAACATCCCAAGTTTGAGTGTATCGCCATTGTTTGGCGCTGTTAGGAAACTTGTGAAGTAAACGTTTGCGCCGATTGAGGAGATTAATAAAACCGCCAAGAGTGTTATGAGTATTTTAGACTTGTTCATTTAAGCATATCTTCCTACGTGAGATACTAATTATAACGAGTATATGCATTGTTGTTTACCAATAAGTGTTTGAAGTAAACATGCTGCGCCCTTTTTCTAAACAACCTGACCCCATCTACTCAGTAACATAATTGCAGCTCCCACAAAACTTACAATTTCACCAGAGTACAGGGATTCGTTAATGGAGCTGGGGATGGGAATTGAACCCTGCGCTCGGTGGAGTTGTCACTTGGATTATCCTTCTTTTTCTTTTGGGTAAACAACTAATTCATAAAATCTAATAAGTTAAAGATTCAATTGACCGTCATGTGCACTTTACCAAATTACCAAACTCAAGATTTGAAAGAGCTTCAGCATCTAAGAAAAAATCAAACGGAAATAACCCAGGCTGAAACTATTGAGATGATTGTTCCAAACAGAATTCTGTTGAGTTTTGCATATAAGTGAAATGTTAATCCAAGAAAAAATTGTGGACTCGCCAGTCTTTTATTGCCAAAGTAATTGCTTTGAAGGCGATTTTTTCTTTATCTTTGATCTTCAACATTATGTCGAAATCGAATTGTTGAGTCTGTTTCAAAAATAGGTCAAAGTCTTCTATGTTAATTGTTTGGGTATGTTGCCTTGGTGATCCATTTGGCTCTTGAGAGCTATAGTCAACCATTGGAATTCCCTCTCTTTTTTCACTCCATGTCTTTGTAGTACACTTGAAAGAGTCGTCTACTGTCTGTTTTCCTGAATTGTTGAGTTTGTGATGAAAGACATCAAATAGAATTGGAATTTAGGTTTGTGCATTTAATTTTGTGCAAGCGTTTAAATTGTAAAGTCTATCGTCGTTCTCGATTACTAATCGACGAATTATTGAATCATCAAGCATGCCAAATCTTGTTACAAACCTCTTCATGCTTTTCTCTTTGTCTTGGTAAGCTCCGGCGACGTGGATTTGAATCTTTGCAGATGTATCTATTTTCCTCAAGTCACCTCATTTTAGGCCGCAACCTAACAAGCATTAGTTTCGTGTTCAAAACGGCAGAATTACGTGACCCAGGCCTAGGCGGAACTGGTAGCCCCATCAGGTTAACCGCGTACATAAACTCCGTTTCATCGCCAGTTGGTTCGCCAGTGACAGTAAACGGTATCGAAACTCCATTCGATAATTACCCTGAAGGAACATTAACGTTCAATTCAGGTGGGCAACCATTCAACTTGGTTGAAATTGATTTACCTTATATCTCTGCAGAAGGAGCGACAGGTTTCGTAATTGACAATATTATCGTTATCACTGCCTAATCTTGAGTAAGGCTGAACCAGTCATTTTTTCATGCTTGATAGGGCAATTCTGATTGAGATATGTGACTTTGATTGTATAACACTGGGAGACTGAGTAACTCGATTTATTGCGTTTCAAATAAGAAGCACACACTATGGCCTTCTGAATCTACTGTAAGCTAATTTTATATATGATGTATTGCGATACATGTTGTGCCCGAGTAGACCATCTGACCATTTGAAAGGTCAGCAAGTTAGCTTTGACTGAGGAACAAAAAACATGAACCATTATTATTTCAAAATAAATTTTTCACGATCAAGAAGAACCCAAAAATTATACGTATTATCCTTAATTTTCATTTTATCATTCATAACAATAGCGGACGTTATTAAGCCCGCACAAGCAACAACATTGACCGACATCACTCTACCCTACACTATCACGGAAGCTGGCAACTACCGCATCACTGCACCTTACGTTGGAACAAACACAGGTGGCTTAGTGATTGAAGCCAGCAATGTTGTGGTAGATGGACAAAATTACGCCATCTCGCTTGAAGCAAACCAAACTTTGGTTCAGGCGGCAAACCAAACAAACATTCTTGTACAAAACATAAATGTCACAGCTTCAGCTAACGGTTACAGTTGGGTAGGCTTTGATTTTTTGGCGTGTACAAATTTCACGGTTCAAAACAGCAATGTAGCTAACACATCGTATTACGGAATGCAACTGTTGAATTGCAGCGATTTTAACATTTTAAATTGTAAAATTGCAGATGGAAGTAACGAAGGAATACGCGTTTACAGCTGCGATAACTTTGATTTAAACAACTGTAACATAACCAATTGTGGATCTGACGGGTTATCCCAGTATCTTTGCAGTTACTTCAGAGTTACAGATTGCAACTTAAACGGTAACTACGAAGGCATTTACACAGAAAACTCTACTTCTTTTAACATTACAGGTTGCAATGCAATATCCAGCTATGAACACAACATATTGCTTTATAAATCCAATAATTTCCAAATATCCTCCTCTAACGCCTCAGAAACTCAATATAACAACGGTTTATTCATTTACGAATGCAATAATTTCTCAGTAACTGACACATATTTGTTAAATAACAATTGGAACGGTTTTAGCGCCTATCTTTGCAACAATTATTCTCTGCAAAATGTCACCAGCACAGGAAATGCTCAAGATGGCTTCTGGGGTGGAAACGGCAGCGATATTCTGGTTGAGAATAGCGATTTTAGCTATAACCTGCAAGGTGTATACGCCAATTACTTGAATAGCACCAGATTCTCTGGAAACGCTTTTAGGCATAACGGCTTAAACATGGGCGCTTACTGGGGCGGTTTCCAAGCGTACAACTCAAACTGCACAGTAGAAGGAAATTATTTCAGCAGCAATTACGACGCTATAATATTTGAAGCAGACAACGAAACAATACCTCACACACAAACATTCGCAAACAACGTATTCCACAACAACACCTACACTTTCTTATTTGACTACGAGCTCCCAAGCAGCAGAAATGACGTAAAAATCGTTTTCACAAACAACTTAATCAACGACACAACAAACGTTGACCCAGCCGGTTTTAACGCCACCTTTTCAGGTCCATATTTGCCCTTCAACCGCGATTTGCTTAGCTTAAACGGTACAGTGCAGCTTGGAACAAGACCCTACAGCAATGGACCACTGGTCAGCGGAAACTTCTGGGCAAAACCAGACGGATCAGGCTTTAGCCAAACAGGAACCGACGCAGACAAAGATGGTTTTGTTGATTCCGCCTTTGAGTTATTTAATGATACCGATGTTGGGTTAGCTTATGATTATCATCCTTACAGTTTAGGTTTTGACATTAACACTTGGGTTTCAATAAGTCTGCCCGCTGTAATTACGCAGCCTGGAAACTACCTGGTAGCTTCTTCATGGAGCGGCAATCAAACAGGCATTACAATTCAAGCCGACAACGTGACGGTTGATGGCCAAAACTACCTAATTGAAGCCGGAGGAAATGATGAAGATATCGGTGAATCCGTTGGAGTAATGATTGAGTCTGCTTCAAACGTGACTTTAAGAAACATGAATGTTGCCAACAGCACCTTTGGGGTTGGCTCATTTGCACAAAACTATACAATAACAGACAGCAGCTTCAACTATTGCCTCGCGGGTTTATACGCCATTGGCGGAGGCCCCATCACACTTACAAACGTAGTCATGAATAACAACTCAGTTGTGGGCGCATTAATCCTCTCTGCGAATAATTGCAACATTAGTAACTGCACATTCAGCAACAATAATTTGGTTGGTTTGTATCTCGTGGATTCAGACGACAGCACTATTCAAAACTGCACAATAAGTAACAATCCGGAATTATCAGGCATGTATATTGCCGAATGCACAAACGTAAAAGTTAAAAATTGCAGCATAAACAATAACGGCATAGACGGCTTAACCATTTTAGACAGCGTAAATTTTGATTTTTCAAACTTAACCCTAAACGGTAACGGTTTGGGAGCAGAAATTTTTGGGGTAGCCAACGGTACACTGCAGCAATGTTTGATCCAAGGTAATAATCAAGGTGTCTACTGCGAGTCAATAGACAATGTTACCTTTACAGCTAACATTTTTAGCGACAACGGTTTAGTTAAAGGCGTTTACTGCGGCGGTTTTAAATTAATGGATTCTAACTGCACAGTAGCCAACAACCTTTTCGAAAACAACTTTGACGCATTAATTTGGACCGCGGCAAACAACGACACAACAAATACACTTGTGCACGACAACATTTTCCATAATAACACCTACACTTTCTTCTTTGATAATCAAGTCTACAGTGGCTTTACAGGGCAAGAACTCTACTTCTATAACAACATGGTAAACGACACAGCCTACGTTGACCCAGTATGCTTGAACAACACGTATTCAGGCTTAAACCTTCCATTAAGCAACATAATTCTAAATCTTAACACGACACTGCAAGCAGGAACACGTATTTTTGGTAACCCAAGCAGAATCGGCGGCAATTTCTGGGCTTACTCCAACAACACAGGACCAAGCCAAACAGGCGTTGATGCAAACCACGATGGCTTTGTAGACTCTGCTTTTGACATTTTTGGCAGCTTCAACAATTCTTCGCTTGGAGCAGTCTATGATTATTTGCCCTACAGCCAAAGCTACACTACAAGTTTAGTTTTTACTGTTGGAGCAAGTCAGTCTTTGGCTGCAAATCAGGTTTCCTCTGTGATTACCGTGAGACTTGAGGATGCTTATGGAGCTTTAACCTCTGGAATAACTGTTAATTTGTCGTCTGACTCCACCACTGGCAGATTCTACAGCGACTCAGCTGCAACAACACAGATTACCAGCGTCATTATCTCTGCTGGCTTAAGCACTACAAGCTTCTATTATAAGGATACAGCAGTGGGTACATCTGCAATAACCGTTACAGGTTCAGGAGTAACCTTAGCCACAACTAACTTTGACATCAGCGCTCACTCGCAAACTGTTGACCATATAGCAATTAGACCGCAAGGCATCAGCATATTTTCTGGCGGCTCTTTAAGTTACACAACTATTGCTTTTGACCAATTTGGAAACAGCTGGGACGTAACTGGCAATGCACAATATTCAGTTGACGGCGCAACAATATTTGGAAATATCGTGACGGTAGACGCGGTGGGTAACCACATTGTTGCAAGCTCCTATGGCGGCAAAACTGCATTCACAACACTTACCATTAAAGCAGATTCACTTGACCACTTTGCAATCACTACACCAACCAGCTACAGTTCAGGCTTGCCATTTACAATAACAGTAACAGCTCAAGATGCACAAGGCAACACTGTAACTAGCTTTAACGGAATAGTCTCTTTGAGTACAAGCATAGGCACAATCAGCCCAACAATCAGCGGCGCATTCACCAACGGCTTGTTGACCTGTTCTATGACACTTACAGGCAATGGTCCAGCAACAATAACGGTTAACGACGAGAGCAACCATGTTGGCGCAAGCGGCACCATAACTTTTGCGTCAGGCAATGCTCAAACAATACAAGCCACAAAAGGCAACGGCGAAATCATTGATTTAGTAATCGGCGGCAACATAACAGCAACCCAATTCTCAGGCATAACCTTAACCTCAAACCAATCCTCAGCTGAAACAAACCTTTCTTTTACACTACAAGGACAAAGCGGCACATCAGGATTCACCAACATAACTATACCAAAAAGCCAGATTCCATATGGGTCAGGACCAATTGTTTACATAGATAACGTTGCAGCGCAAAACCAAGGCTTCACAGAAGACAACGAAAACTACTATGTTTGGTTCACAGTTAACTTCAGCTCGCACGAAATGACGATATTGTTTAGAAGTATTCCATCTTCAACACCTATCGCAACGCCAAATCTACCATTATCGATGGGTCTAAATGTTCCAGTGATAGGCGCCATAATCTTGATCGGTGTGGTACTTACTGGGCTACTTGTGAAAAGAAAGAAAAGTCAAACCCGTTAAGTCTTCTCTTAAAAGAAAAGACTAACCACAACCTTTTCTTTTTATTTTTTTTTATACTTTATGTCTTGGTTCTACTTTTTTTTGTCTAACTAAAATAGATTAAAGGGAAAAATAGTTTCTCTGCTTATAAGCATTAGCTGAAAAGGTGACTCAAATGTACGGACAAGGGACTGACTGAAACCTCAAAAGGTGCCCTAATTGAATTTATGTTGTTGCCTCAGAATAAATGTTGATAGTGGTTTTTTGAAGAATGCTGTAATTAGAAATACTGTCAAGTTGCTTGTAGAAAAAAATATTGGTTAATTGAAAAGAGTTTGTCGTTTCCATTTTCTTAGTAAGAGAACAATCCAAGGAAAAAATATCTCAAAAAAAATGTTAAATTTGAGGGTTAAGTTAAATTTCATTAATTAACAATTCTTACTTTGTGAAGTTAAAGAGATTTAACGCTACTGCTGAAAGTACTGCACCTGCACCGCCCAAAACAGCCATAATAAGACTATTGTTTTCCGTTTGACTTTGAGGGATGTATGTAGCGTTTGGATTATTTGTTGGAGTGGTTCCTTAATTGATGTTTGCGTAGATTCTCATGGCGCCTCGAGTATCTGATTGTGTGCACCAATCGTTTTCAAAGGGATTGCTGAAACTGCCAAAGTCATTGATGTTGTGGATTCGAACTCCAGTGCTGCTTGTCACACTGACGGTTAAGTAATCATCTGAGCAAACGGCTAATGCATATTCACGGCCAATAGTTACGGAAAGGCTTTTTAATCGTTTCGACACTGAATTTTTGTTTTCCAATTTAGTGACTATTGATTCATAATAGTTAATATAAAGAAGTCAGTTATTTATAAATTTGAAACTAGGTAAAGAGTAATGCTAATGGAAAAATCAGAACAAAAAGTTACATCGTACAAAACAATTTTCCTCTCCATCGAGAGTTATAGCTCTTTTGCCACCCCAAAAAAGTGGAGTGACAATCTCCCTAATCGACCTAGAGCGTGATAACAACTTTGCAGAAAAAAATGAAACGCGAAGTATTAGTGGTTATTACAGTTTTGCTTTTGTCCGTAATTATTTCTTGTTTACAGGTTAGTTATACAAGTGCTCAAGTAAGTTCCGATTTAGCCAATGGCTCAAATAATCGTTCAATACAACTGAATTATGGAAGTTTTAGCGTTACAGAGCATAAAATGTCTGCAACAGAGCTTCAGCAGTATAAAAGTGGAGCTGGAGTTTATCAAGAAGGGCATAACTACAACAATATTGTTAATGGTCACGGGACCGGGTTAAGTCCACCGACTTCTAGTGAGTGGACAGACATCACTAAAGATGCCTATGTTGTTGACGAAATTACCGGTCAAACCCCGTCTGCTGCAGTAGATCTAACTTCATCATCGTGGTTCCCACCTATTGGCGATCAAGGCCAACAAGGATCATGCGCATCTTTTGCAACCGGATATTATTGTAAGACTTTCCAAGAGGCAAAAGAGCATTCATGGAATTTAACGGAGGCAAGATGGATAGGGGGAAGCAATGATGGCAATATATCAGCAAATTATCAAAGCGAAGTGATGAGCCCAGCCTTCATTTACAATTTACTTAACAACGGTACAGATGGTGGATCAACCATTGAGGCGCCAATCCAATTAGTCAATAATGTTGGTATTTGTTCTTGGCAAAATATGCCTTATTACTGGCAGGATTACCAGAGGTGGCCGTCAGAAAATGCATGGGCTCAAGCACCATTATACCGTTCAAATAGCACATTTGGCTACCAGTACTTGTATGTTAACTCAACCCAAGGCATAACAAGTCTGAAAAACTGGTTGGCTGCGGACAACCTGGCAATTTTAGGTATTGACGCATACGATAATCTGCTGAACTTGACCGGTACATCAAATCAAGATTTGCTTACTACAGATAACTACATAAACAAAACGGCGGATCATGCTCTTGCAATCGTAGGGTATGACGATTATTTCACTTATATGGAAAATGGAATGCTAAGCCATGGTGCCTTTAAAATCGCTAATTCCTGGGGAATAGGCGGCTGGGAAAATATTCCTGATGGATGTTTCTGGGTTTCCTATAACGTCATGAAAGAGATTTCAACCCTGGACAATCCTATCTTTCTATTTGAGGATTTGGTTGGTTACCAACCCCAGATCCAGGCAACATTTAATGTTGCTCATGTGGCTAGAAGTGACTGCAGCATAACTTTTGGTTTAGGAACCCCAAATGCACCTATTGTTACGAAGAACTTTACTGACTTTGTTTTCGGAGGCGCTTTACCTTTTTGTCAAAACAACATAGTTTTTGACTTGACAGAGTTTAAGGATTACATGACCTCCCAGTACAATCAACAGTTCTTCATGGAAGTTTACGACGCTGGATCAAATAATGGAGGAACCAACAACACTGGAACAATAAAATACTTCGCAATAGGAAATAACTATTCACTTCAAACACCAACTCAAACCGTCAATAATCACTATGTAAACTTAACTTTAACCTATTCTTTGGCGCTAACAACCTTTAATGTTTCACCAGCATCCGGCCCTCCGTCAGGAATAATAACACTTGAAGGCGCAAACTTTGCCAGCAGTTCGATAAACATTTCATACTTAAACCCATTAACCAATGAATGGGTTCCAATAACAGATAACCTAGCAATACCGTCAGAAAACTTTAGTTACCTCACTCATGCTCCAGATTTATTGCAGAACACCCCAGCAGGAGACAATTCGCCACTCTTTAGCAGCATCGTTTTTCGAGCCCAAGACAACAGCAACGGTGTTTCATACAACACAACAGTCCCCTACACTGAATGGCATCGAGGCTTAACCCAAATAGGTAACTCAATTGCAACAGGATTGTACGGCAACAACACCGACCTCTCCTTAACGCTATTTGTCGAGAATTCTCAATCAATAACTGTTTCGGGCAAATGGTTCAGTCCTGGAACTGCAACTTTCCTTTGGGATTATACAACAAGTTTGGGCACAGCAGCCATAGATACCACTGGATCATTTAACGTAAACGTACAAGTGCCAAATAGCACCGCTGGACCACACATTCTCGCAATAAACGACGGTAGCAGTATCTATTGCATAAACTTAACTCGATTGCCAAAAGTAACCGATGATTACACTGATTCATGGCAAACAGCAGTCTTTACGTTGAATTTAACCTCTGATTACAGCGGGAAGCGAAATCTACTACAAGATCAATTATGGTCCTGTCTGCAGCATCTCCATCGATGGGCAACCCCTCATAACCACAGAAGGTCCCAACAACATCCTCGAGTACTGGAGCATATGGAACCTTTACGGAACGGGTAACATGGAACTGTCGCATACGATCTTAACGGACATCAAACTGGACAAAACTACGCCTCAAGCGTCACTGCAAATAAATAGCGGATCAACATCCACAACTTCAAGCAC
The DNA here is from genome assembly GCA_963701045.1 of Candidatus Bathyarchaeota archaeon. Taxonomy (GTDB): domain Archaea; phylum Thermoproteota; class Bathyarchaeia; order Bathyarchaeales; family Bathycorpusculaceae; genus Bathycorpusculum. The sequence goes on along the minus strand of OY969560.1, from coordinate 1,043,843 downwards.
AGTAACCTTAACGTTAACTGCCACCGATTCTCCATCAGGTATCAATCAAATCCGATTCAGCAATGACGATACATGGAATCAAGCTATTTGGGAACCATACGTAAGTAGCAGGAGTTGGCAACTAACCAGTGGCGATGGAGCAAAAACAGTTTATTGCGAAATTCAAGACAACGCCGGCTTAAACACAACAATTAGCGCTTCAATCACTCTAGATACATCGCAGTTTTTTTCAACGTTTATTCTCACATCGATACCATCAGTTGCGCCGTCCCCAATTCCATCTCCTACCTCAACTCCAACATATACAATCTATCCCAATGATTTCATAGGACCGTTGCCGTCAGGTGCAACACGGGCCCAAGCACCAACTGCGTCACCTAAGCCTACCCCGAGTCCCACTCAAACATCTATGACAAATCTATCATCTATGGGTTTAAGTGTTCCAGTGATAGGTGCCATAATCTTGATCTGTTTGGTGTTGATTGGGCTAATTGTGAAAATAAAGAGCCACTAAAACCTAAAGTCTTCTCTTAAAAGAAAAGACTAACCACAACCTTTTCTTTTTATTTTTTTTTATACTTTATGTCTTGGTTCTACTTTTTTTTGTCTAACTAAAATAGATTAAAGGGAAAAATAGTCTCTCTGCTTATAAGCATTAGCTGAAAACATGTAAAATAGCCTAAAACTTAACGTGGTTACCAAAATTAGGTTTGTTTAGACAAGTGAACCTGCATTTGACGTGATATATGCGAGTATTATTACTAAACAAAGGGCAATACATATTGGTGGTGCACCTTTTCTGGAATAAAACGTATTGTAATAACTTGTAACCTCATTTTTGAAAATTCGCAGCCAAATTGCGATCGTTGTATCCACTGCCATTTCGAAGCCTTCTCGAAGATGCTGAGAACAAATTGAGCTAATAAACTTCATTCCGTCACCGTACTAAAGGGTGAGTGACCAGGGTTGGAAAAGGAAAACGAGCATATTATTCACTGACAATGCGCGGAGATGCTGCAATAAAGCTTTATGGAAAAACAAAATGTCGATTAAACTGATTTATGTTAATAATATATATGTAAAACGCCATGATTAACAATTTCAAGAGCTTGGAAGATTCCCTCCGAAAACTTTGAGGGCCCAGAACATGAAAATCTCGTGAATAACAGTTGCGAAAGCATTGCCAGGAACGTAATTGTTCACAACTAAGCTTTGTTAGAGAATAGTACCGGACTTACCTCGAACGGGTATTGAGTTTCTTGCGACAAAAAAAGTTCTCTGAGCGAAGGGACTCAACTAAGCTGGGGGATAGGTTTTGAGTTGAGATACAATTCCCTACCCCGCTTAGACTTCAAGGGAGTTGTTTGTACACAGATTACCGATCCCCCAGTTGCGAAACTGGCGTATAATATTAAGTATCACCCGTTGCCAAGGGGTGGACTTGAACACTCCGTTCAGTGGAGATGTCACCCGCTTATCCCCAATTTTTGAGTTCGATACTTCGTCACCCATTTCAATGAATATCTGGTCTATGACTTTTTAGCTTCAACTTCAAGACGCACCATCTCAACATGAATTCTACCATCAGTTTGTGACGGATGACTCCTAAGATAGCCCTCTGAGATTTCCCTGATGAAGCCTTCTCGTAGCGCATCTGGGACTCGCTCAGTGAAAGGTAGCCACGTTGTCCTTATCCAGCCAGCCATTCCCTGTAGGTCAAGAAAATTCATATCCTTAACAAACAATTCAACTCGAAGTGGCTCCAAATGCGCTTGTATCAGATGCGGTATGTATTCTTGAGGTGTCGGAAAATTATAAAGGAACCTAAAGTCGCTAAAGAAACTCTGATACTTTGAATTAGTTTTTAATTCGTCAAAGATGTCTATCACAGGTTGTGAACTGCCCTTACCACCCATCTGAAAAAGTGCCTTGGCACCTGACCTCAAGCTTCTATAGACGCCAGCCAACACACTTTTCTGGTCCATAATCCAATGTAGCGCTGCATTGGAAAAGGCGACGTCGAATTCTTGCTCGAACGCCAGTTGCTGGGCATTCATTAACTCAAAACTTAGGTTGGGAAAGCGTTGTTGAGGAAAATTGCGTTTTGATAGGTTAATCATGTTTGGCGAACTATCTATTCCGACAACTTTTCCTTTTGGAACTGTTTGGGCATTTCTGCAGTGATTTTGCCGTCGCCACACCCAATGTCAAGGACTGATTCATCGCTAGCTAACTGCATTTTAGAAATAAGCTCCTTTGCCCAAGTATATTGGTTCTGAGAATTTGACGCATAGTCTTTAGCGTCCCATCCATATTTATTCAAAGGCTGAATACTTGTCCCACCGGTTGAGACCTAAATTTCGAAGCTGAAAATAAGCCTACTCTTCATCCATATAGCTTTTCGGTAACTTAATTACTTTATGAGTGGTGCCGGGGGTGGGACTTGAACCCACGAAGGCCTGCGCCAGAGGATCTTAAGTCCTCCTCCATATCTTAGGTGTAAATTTTTTATCTGGCCACCTATTTAGACCTGGCTCGGATACCCCGGCACCAGCACCGATATTCACAACAATGTACACTTTAAGTTTTTTGCATTCAAAAATAGATGTTTGAAACCCAATGGTAAAAATCCTATTTCAAAATATTTTGTTCATAGGTTGTTAATAGAAACGGAACGTATTGTGTCTTCATGTTGGATTTTCAAGGGTTTTTAACATGCTGCCAGAACGGAAACCTTCCAAATCGAAAGTTATATACTTAAAACCCAGATTCTTCAGTGCTTCTGCAACTTTATCTAAAACATCCTCATTACAAAGCAAAGTTCTTTCAGATCGCCCAACTTCAATGCGTGCCAAATCGTTGTGGTCTCTAACCCTAAGCTGCTTAACCGCAATTATTACTTTCACCGCACTCTCTGCCTTAGCGATTCTTTCCAATTTTTCAGCAGTAATTTTTTGGTTAAAAGGTATCCTAGAAGCTAAACAGGCCAACGCTGGTTTATCATGTACACTAAGATTCAACTGTTTTGCAACTGCACGGATTTCATCCTTTGCAAATTCGTTTATCATCCACGGACTGTAAACATCTTTGACTTCGGCAATTGCTTTAAAACCTGGCCGATGGTCTTTTAGATCGCTAAAGTTTGTACCCTCAAAAACCACGCTAAACCCAAGTTTACCCGCAAAATCTCTAAGAGTTTGTAGTAATTCTTTTTTGCAGTAATAGCAACGGTTTTCGGGATTTCTATTAAAATCAGGGTTATCAAGTTCGTTAGTTTGAACAACATATAATTTGATGCCGATTTCTTTTGCAATCTCTCTTGCGTTATGCAGCTCTTCAGAAGTGTAAGTCGGCGACTGGGCAATTACTGCAACAGCTTTCTCACCTAAAACCTGATGGGTTATTGCTGCCAATGTTGAGCTGTCAACACCACCTGAAAAAGCAACAACTACCCCATCTTTTCCCTTGCTAAAAATGAATTTTTTTAGTCTTTCTATTTTAGCAAAAGAATTATCCATTCTGTTATCACTTGTTTAATTTAAAGTAATCTCTTGCCGCTGACAAAGCCATTTCTGAGAGTTCACGTAGCGGTCTTTTGGTTCTTTCTGCAAGTGCTTTCAGATCTTCAAACTCGGGTTTTATTCTTATTATTTCTCCATTACTATTTTTCGAGATTTTGATTTTTACACGTATTTTGTCGCCATTAACTTGAATGTCGATTGTATGAGTTTCTCTTGCGATAATATGGCGCTCACAGAAAAACACTCTAACTCCCAGAGTTCCTGTTTCACCAATGAGAACGCGTGAGAGAGGTTGTGTGTCTTTTTGGTCAGCGATTACTTTTATTATTTGTCCTGGCCGATTTTTCTTTGTGTAAATGGGGATTATGCTTACGTCTTTTGCGCCTTCTGCTAGAAGCCTATCGACGGTATGACCTATGATTTCGCCTGAAACATCGTCAATGTTGGTTTCCAGCACGGCAATTTTGTCAACCGACAATTCATCGTTAGTTGGCTTGCCTAATGTTATTCGAAGAAGATTTGGTGTTTGCGGGAATTGCTTGTTGCCCGCACCGTAACCCACTTTGAGCGGGGTCATTTCAGGATAGAAACTGCTCACTTCACAATCCAAGTTTACAATAATTGATACTCCAGTGGGTGTAGCCAATTCCGCTTCAAATGGTCCGCCTTTGAAAGGGAAATTCTTTGATTGCAAAATTGCCAAGGTCGCGGGTGATGGGCTAGATAATGTACCATGAGAAAATGTGAATAAGCCTCCACCAACTGAAACTGGTGAAGCCACGATTTTTGCATCAAAAAGACCTAAGTCGTCCATTGCAACAGCTGACCCTATGATTTCGGCGGCGGTATCTACTAAACCTACTTCATGTAGGTGAACATCGGCTAAACAATGTTCATTCTGCCCATGGAGTTTTGCTTCTGTTTCTACTAAGGTGTGAATGACATTTGAGGCGAACTGTTTTGCTTTCTGGGAAAGCCCAAGGATTTTTGAAGTTTCTTCCACAATTTTTATCAGTTGAATACCGTCTTTTCGGCTTTTTCCTTGAGCTGTTACATCAATTTTGGTTGCCGCAAAACCGTTCCTCATGACTTTTTGAATATCTACAACTATGTCTCTGTAGCCGAAATTCGGGTTTTCCAAGCTTTTTATGGCTTGGGTAATTTTGCTGGCATCTGCACCAAGATCGAGAAGGGCACCTAGGAACATGTCTCCGGCGACTCCAGCGACTTGGCAATCAATCATAACAATTTTCGAAAATGGTGTCATTTCTATTTCTGCCGCTTATTTGCTGTATTAAAAAAGGCAAAAACGATATATTACTTGTGGTTCTGTCTTCAGAGTGGAAATCATGTTCACTATCAAGGAAATTTTGGAGAAAACCGCCAAGCAAGAATTGACAATTGAGGAAGCAGAAAAACTTCTAAGGTTACAGGCAATCGCCGAAATAGAAGGCATAGCAAAAATTGACTCCAACAGGGAACACCGCAAAGGTATTCCTGAAATTATTCTGGCTGAAAACAAATGCACAAAAGATCTCGTTGAAATCACAAAGTTGATGATAAATGAAAACGGCAAAGTAATTGTAAGCCGCTGCAGCCCAGAACAAATCTTGGCCCTAAGAGAAGCTTTGCCACATGAGGTGGTTTGCCAAATAAATGAAAAAGCAAGAATAGTAGTTGTAAAGAAAAATGGATGCAATGTTAAATCAACTGGTGGAAAAATTGGTATTTTGACGGCTGGTACTTCAGATATTCCGGTGGCTGAAGAGGCCAAAGTTATAGCTCAAGAAATGGGTTGCGAAGTTTTTACATCATATGATGTAGGTGTTGCAGGAATTCATAGAGTCCTTCAACCGCTCAAAGAGCTAATTCTTAAAGATGTTGATGTTGTCGTTGTGGTTGCTGGAAGGGAAGGCGCTTTAGCTTCAGTCGTGGCAGGTATGGTAAATGTTCCCGTAATAGCTGTTCCCACATCGAATAGTTACGGGTTTGGAGAGAAAGGTGTAGGCACTTTGATGGCTATGCTTCAGTCATGCTCTTTAGGTTTAGCCGTGGTCAATATTGATTCAGGGGTTGCGGCAGGTGCCGTGGCAACGTTGATTGCTAACCGAGCAGCCAAATTTAGACAGTAACTGTTTTCAATTCTGTGACTGTTAATCAACTAAAAGACTTTTTTACTAAACACATTGAAGATTTGAGCACTACCTTTCTTTATATTTTCGAACTGTTACAAAACAATGAAGTTATCTTCAATATCAGAGAATCTGACAACAACCCGTGAACAACCCAACAGGCAATAAACCAAAAAACAAACCTAAACACAATCCAACCAACAAAAAACACAAAAAACAAATTGTGGCACACAAAATATCTACAACAAGCCATAATAGTTAGCAAACACATTTGAATTTTTGAAATAGATTAGTTTATTTTAAGCAGGTTTTTTGTGCTTATTTGTTGGCTTGTTGGCAACTTGGTGTTACAACATAACAATATATTATTTATTAACTAAATAGATAATTGCCAGTTGAGGAACACGCTCTACGGTAACAACGATTTGGACCAGCATCTGCAAGTGTTTTGGAGATTATTTCAAAGAAACATAAGGTGCAATGCAGCAACAAATGTTGTGATGTAGGGTTTAGGCTCAGCTGGCTCGGAATTTTATTAATAAAAATGAATTCTCATTATTTTATATGTTTTTTCCTAAGTATTTGAAACTTGAATCGGCAATATTTAAGCTGAAGTTTTCTTAATTTGATTCGCAATTTAGTCAGGGCTTTTTAGGCAAAGCTAAAGAGATTCGCAGATTGTTAACTATTCGATCAAGAGAACTATAGTTGAGTAAGATGCCCAAAAAACTACATATTCCTTCATTTCTAGAAAAAGTAGCAGAAAACACATTTTCAAAACCCGCAACAAGTCGATATCCATTCGAAAAAGCACAGGTTCAAGAAAAGTTTAGAGGTCAACCGATTCTTAATTCTGATCAATGCATAGGCTGTGGGATTTGCTGTCGAAATTGTCCGTCTAAGGCAATTGAAATGGTGGAAGTCAACGGAAAAAAATATCCTCAACTTAACTTAGGCAAATGCGTCTTCTGCTATCAATGTATTGAAACTTGCCCAAAAAAAGCAATAGCAAGTTCACCTAACTTCGAATTGGCGACTACGGACAAGTCGACATTGATTATTAAACCAAAATAATACCTAGGCTTTTTGCGCTTAAAGTTATGTTATGCTTATATTTACCAACTGTTGTATTCTGGTTTTAGGAGATTGAAAAAAGGATGCCCGCAATAGAAGTCGGCCGAATATGCGTTAAAGAAGTTGGACGAGAGACTGGCAAAAAATGCGTTATCATTGACGTCATGGATAAAAGCTTTGTTTTGGTAACTGGACCCAAAAAAATTACTGGAATAAAACGAAGACGCGTCAACATAAACCATCTCATGCCACTAGAGGATAAAATTGAAGTAAAACGTGGCGCATCAGACGAGGAAGTTACCCAAGTCTTCGAGTCGGCTGGGAAACTACAAGAAATGACGCAGCCCGTCAAAAGCCCATAATTTTAAACCTTAATTACCTCTTATTCTTTTTCTTACATCTTGATCAGGAGAAAAAACGTATTGCCTAGAACGACGCCTCCATGGGAAATCAAACGTGAATTACACACTAAAGCTGAGGATTCAACTAATCCAAAATACGGACATAAACCATCTGAAAGACCAGCAAATGAATACATTAAATATGGTACCATAAACCTTGACAAACCACCAGGTCCAACCAGCCATGAAGTCGCAGCTTGGGTTAAAAGAATTATGAAAATAGAATGTATCGGACATGGAGGAACACTCGACCCCAAAGTAACAGGCGTGTTACCAATTACTTTGGAAAATGCAACAAAAATTGTTCAGGCTTTCCTGTACAGCGGCAAAGAATACATTTGCGTTATGAAATTGCACGCAGACAGTAATGAAGGACTAATTAAACAGGTTCTTGCTGAATTTGAAGATGAAATCTACCAGAGACCACCCTTACGATCATCAGTAAAGAGGCAACTTCGAACAAGAAGAATTTACTTTATCGATTACATCGAGTATGATGGGCGAAATGTGCTTTTCAAAGTCGGATGTGAAGCTGGAACTTACATTCGCAAACTCTGCTTTGACGTTGGCGAAATTCTGGGTGTTGGAGCACATATGCAAGAATTACGCAGAACCCGATCTGGTTCATTCACAGAAACAAGCAGCACCAAAGTAACTCTACATGAAGTTGCTTACCTGTTTGGCGAATGGGAACAAACCAAAGACGAGAAAATTCTACACAAATTCATCGAGCCCATGGAAACTGCGTTGGCTTTGCTTCCGAAAATTTTCGTTCGTGACACAGCTGTTGATGCTCTTTGCCATGGAGCGAACTTAACTGCGCCAGGCGTTGTGAAAGTTGATAGCGGCATTGTGAAGGGTTCTTTGGTTGCGATTTTCACGTTGAAAGAGGAAGCGGTGGCTCTTGGCAGAGCGTTGGTTTCCACGCAGGAAATCTTGGATTTGAAACACGGCACGGTCGCAGGGTTAGAACGTGTCTTGATGGAACGGGGCACATACCCCAAGGTTTGGAAAACAGGCAAAGAACATGAAGCAGAAAAATAAGGTCACGGACTACTATTTTTCTTCTGAACCTAAATCCGAAGAGAGGTTCGGACTTGTTCGGGCTTGCCTTTGCGGCAGAAACTTCGAGTTTTTAACCGCTTCAAGCGTTTTTTCGAAAACAAAAGTTGATTTAGGCACTCGTCTACTTATTGAATCGATGATTCTGCCCGAAACTGGAAAAGTACTTGATATTGGATGTGGATACGGGACTGTTGGCATAGTTGCCGGGAAATTGAACCCTAAACTTCGCATAATGATGACAGACGTAAATGCACGCGCCGTTCGATTAGCAAGAAAAAACGTTGAAGCAAATAGATTATCCAACGCTGAAGTTCGACATGGCTGCCTTTACGAACCCGTGGAAGACTTAACATTCAACACGGTTCTTTCTAACCCTCCTGTAAGCGCAGGCATGGATACCGTAAAAGCTATTGTTGAGCAAGCCCCCAAAGTAATGGCTAATAATGCCACCTTTCAAATGGTTATTCGATCCAAAATCGGAGCAAAGATCCTACCTGAACTCTTTTGCGAAACCTTTGGAAACTGCAACGTTATCGCAAGAGGCAGCGGTTTTAGGGTGCTATTGGGCCGACATTGTGAAACAAAAAAAGAATAGAGAATCAATAATAGATGCGAATCATTTTTTCAATCGTTTTTGTTTTTCTCTCTATATCTTGTTATGCCCCTTATCGAAACATATCCAAGTATCACCACCACCCAAACGAACGCGATGACGGCTACTATTACCGAGGAAATTAGATTTAGATTTAGCAAATCTGCATTGATGTTTAGTATTGTATCAGATTTTTTAGTGGGGGTCGCCGTAACTGGAATTGTAGGTTGCGGAGTAGGTGTTTCAGTTCTCTGTATTGTTGCTCTCGGAATTGTCGACGGAGCAGGAGTTATGGGCGGTGTTGTTGTGGGTATTGCTGGTGCAGATGAGCTTGGAGAGTTAAGAAATGGCACAAAAGTTATCGTTCCTAAGCTGGGGTCCGCGTGAACATCATAGATTGTTGTTTGTATTGTGGCGGCATCGGCTATGCCCCACCAGTTACTCTGGGCATTAACCCCTGCGTTTGTTGCTGTAATGCTATTCTCAGTGTTTCCAACAATATTATTGTTGGTGACAGTAGTGCCTGATTCTGGATTATGAATGCCTATTTTATTATTAGAAATGGTGTTGCTATCAATTAAGCCGCCGCCGTTAATACCATAACGGGCGCATCCATCGATCAGATTGTTCTTTATGATTAATGATGCGGCAACATTAATGTCTAAGCCATCGTGGCAGCCTAAAAAAGAGTTTCCCTGAACCGTTACCGTAGCCGCAGTTTCAGATTTTATGCCCAACCAGCAGTTTGAGAATACGTTATTAGAAATTATAAATGAAGGACTCGACATACCGCTGGGAGTAAAAATCTGAAGATTGATGCCAGTGAGTTGTCCACTGCCATCAAATTCATTGTTACTTATTACTGGTGTTGCTCCAGAATAGACGTTTATCCCAGTAGAATAATGATTGCTGTCTTGACCAGTGAAGACTATTTTATTATTAGAAATTGTAGGTGACCCCCCAGAAGATCCTCCAGAAATACTGATGGGAGATTGTGTTGCTGAAAAACTGAAATAGCAATTGTCTACTTTTACCGCACTACTGATTTGAAGGGCAATTCGATTAAATGATGCATACTGAAGAATTGATCCTGAATTGGTTAAATCATTCCAGCCTATGCTAGATGAATCAAAAACTATGGGGCTACTACTGATTTGGTTATCCGGAATTGTAAAGGTTATTTCATTATTTGTGTCACCAATAGCAACTAACATACCGCTTATTGTTAGAGAGCGGTAGGTTCCAAAGTTAACAGTTACTCCTGGATCAATTGTTAACGTTGAATTAGGGTAGACCTTTACACTTGAATTGAAAGTAATTGGGCTATCATTTATTGTCCAATGTGTGTCAGAAGTAATATTTCCACCTACGATGGTTCCCCGCACATCAACATTGACAAAGGATAGTGTACTAACTAAAATGGAGATGGTAAGAATGATACACATTATGCGTTTCAACGTTGACACCGCTCAAGGTTATTGTCACTAAAAGAATATAAGATTATTTTGTTTACAAGTATCTAATTTTTTTGGCATCTTTGACTTTAAGCTTAATTTAGACAGCTCTTAAAGGCTACAGAGTTATTTAACGATTTTTTTCTGTGATTTCCAAATGAAGTTGCAACCAAGGATTTTAGGTGTTTTTCAAAAAAAATTACGGATTAACAGTTTTTTTTAAAGAACCAGCTTAAACCAGCTGGAAGCAAAAGTGTTGTTGTTGCTGTTATTGCAACTTTTTTCCAACCAAGAGTTGCAACAATTAGAGCTTAAAAAAATGATAATACAAAAAAGTACAATAAGATTTGTTTTCCACCTCATCAAAAAAGAACTTCTGACAAATGAAAATAATAGCCCAAATCCAATGAGCATTGCAGTGCTTTTCATTAAAACTTAAATGCAAATCAGTTGTTAGTGATGGCTATGAACAAGCTCGCTTCCAGAATAGCGCATGATCTTTTTGGCTTCATTAACAAAAGCTTGGTAAAAAATCTAATAATAATAACATTTTGTGTAATGTTCATTTTCATCCAAATATTCTACCCATATAATTATTACTCTTCAGCTCAAAGAAATCCTACTTCAAACTTTCAAGTGGGCATACACTATGTTTATGAGCAGGACAATCTTGACCAAATCTATGGGGAAGTTACACGAATCCATGATTTAGGCGTCAAAGCCATTCGAATCACCCTCGAATGTAACCCAACATATCAGAATGACACCCAAAACCAGAGAACAGATATGTTCTTCAAAGCAACCGACCAATTCAGGATAGCAGTTGCACTGGTAATTCCAAACGATGACACAATTGACAAAGTTAATTATTACCTTAGCCGCTGGGGAAGCCATCTTACATATATCCAAGTTATGAACGAGCCTGAGGCTTCATCAAGCTCAGGTATTGGCGCGTTATTCACGGATGACGAGATAGTTTCCAAATTTGACAATATTTATTCGGTCATAGAATCACATCATTTATCGGCAAATCTATACACAAACTTTGGCATAGGCTATGTTCTCCGAAGTAACCTACCAATTCAACTCAGTAAAAACCTGGATTTCGTTGGTTTGGATATTTTTATGGATTCTTTTCTCGTACTCTCGCCTCATTTCGTAAAGAACCTTCAACAGGTAACTCACAAAGATGTAGTTATTACTGAATTTGGCATGTCTACGAGCGACAGCACAGCTCAAACCAACTTTATCATTCAAGGGCTTAACCTGTTCAGAAGCATGGGACTTAAAGGTTGCTGGCTTGTCTATTGGAATAGCCAAAATGACAATTACGGTATCCGAGATAGACCAGCAGAACAAGCATTAGGTGACTGGATTGCAAAAAACGCAAACTGACAATAAGAAATTTGGTCATTTCAGACATACAAGGCTAATTGCCAAGGTTTTCATTCAAGGCATAATTTTAACCGTGATTTTGATTATCGTTCAAGCATGGCTTGATAACGCCAATGCTGACTTCATAGGTTTTCTGCCGCCAATTGGTTTTGCATTATTAATAGCTATAACATATTTCGCCCAACCCATAATTTTAGGCGTAATAAACATAGTAACAATAAACTTCATGAACAAGACAAAAGGATGGCAAGTAGGCTTCTGGTTAAACGGCATATTCTTACTGCTTACTTTCACAACCATCAACATTCTTTTAGAACTTGTCTTCCAAATGCAATTCTTACCTTATGTCGCAGTGATTGACCTGCTGCTGTCATTTCCATTTGGATGCATAGCAAGATTCAGCAATGGTGGATGGAAAAAACCAATAGACTAAAACTGTAAGACTGCGGGTATAAAGAAAATAACTAAAAAATAATTCCAGAGTTTATGGTTTTCTGTAAAGGTAAATAGTATGAGACGGGTAACCAAGTTGAGGATTTTCCACAAAATTCTCTACTTTCTCAGGTCGCCAACCAATAATTTCATAATCATGTGAAACCACACGTGCACCTTTCTTGAGGTCACTTTCAAGTTTAGGCCTAACTTTTTCATTTGCACTCGTAGTCAAATAAAGATAGACTACATCTGCTGAAGTCAAATTTATGTTGAACATATCGCCGTTAACGATAGTTACGCGATCATCAAGTCCACTTTCATGAATATTGCACAAGGCTTTTTTTGCCAAATCCTCGCGAAGTTCGATCCCGACCCCTCTGGCACCAAAGGTTCTAGCCGCCATAATAACGGTTCTTCCGTCACCAGAACCCATATCAAACAAAACTTCTCCAGCCTTCAAACCGGACAACTTCAACATATACTCAACAACTGAAGCTGGGCTTGGAACGAAAGGCGCAATAAACATTTAACGTATCCTCATTCAAATTATTGTCGTTTTTTATGCCACGTAGGCGTCCTTTTTTGGTTGCGGTCTTTTTGCTTCACCGCATTTTAAACAGCTTTGAGCGCAGTATTCAAGATATTTTTGTTCGTCAGAACTTCCTAATGCTTTTGATGCTTTCACGCAAAATTCGCTTGGTTCGCTGCAGCCTTCTTCTTTGCATAACCCAGAAATATAATTACATACCTCTCGAACATCTTCAGGTTCTAAAACGGCCCTGTTAGTGCGAACAAGCAAACATAACTCCCTAGCCATAACGCAAGTCTTTACATATTTTATTCGCTCAAGTACTTCTTTGCGCAAATTCTCTCTACTTATTTCCACGCTTTGAGGCTCCTATAAACATTGCAAACAGATAAGCAAATTAACTGTTTCTTAAACTTAAAAAGTTGCTGTTAAAATATCCATAAAAAATTCAAGTTTTGCAAAAGCTAACAATCAAGAAAAAAGCCAAATCCAAATTTAGCTTCAACATAGTAAATCAACAAAACCAAACTTAGAAGCGTTTGCTTAAGGCTTTGCGTTCAGCTTCCATTACTAATTCGTAAAAATGATCAGAGAGCGTGGGTTCCTTTTCCAACACACCAGCAACATCTGTTGTCAAAATACGTCGCGCACTCAAAGCTACTGCAGCAACCTTACCGTACTTTTCAATTAATTCCGCAGTTTGTTGAGCCCGCAAACGCATTTTTTCTTCATTCTTGGCGAAATGATCTTTTTTCTCAACCAAGGGCAGAGCTTTCTCTTCCTCAACTTTGAGCATTCCAAGCGCATAAGAACTGCATCGTGAGCATTTTGGTCTGTCTGGAAGGTCTTTGATTTGGATCGTTTCCATGTAATCCCAGCAGTTAGTACAGATGAAATTGCCAGTTTCATTAAGCAAACGGGCTTTAGCTGCTGCTATAAGAACTATGCGCATTTTTTCAGGTGGTATTAGGTCAGTTTTCATGCTTACCCGCTCGATGCCTACACGCGCAACAGGAGTTGCATCGCCGTGCGTCTGGACCACCTGCAAGCTAACGTCACCACCATGAATACGTTTCAACACCATAACAAGTCCATCTGCATCTAAGTCTTTGCTGAAAACTTCCTTTAGTCCTTCTTCGTAAATTGGAGTGCCTTCAAAACTGGATATTAATTTTTGGATGCTGACATTGCTGAAATCAGCCCATTTCTTGAGTGCACCAAAACGCCTCGCGACCTGAATAACCCGACGCTTGAATATACCGGTTTTCACCGTTGATCTTGTTAATGTCTCCTTGATCGTTTTCGGACTCAAGTTTTTGATTTCGTCAAAAACCTCTATCAGCCTGTTTGCACTCATGCTGCCCATCGTTTGGACGAAAATGCGGTAAGGATCATGTTGCACAATGATGCCGCGTCCCAACTTGTCTGATAATACTTCGCCTAGAAACTGAGCTAAGGCCCGGTTAATTAAAGAACCAAAATTTGAGTGGATAATAATAAATTCGCCCCAATCCTCAAGCACAATTCTTCGCCGAGTTGGAACCGGATAACCAGCTTGAACCTGTTCAAGCGTTTCTGCTAATGCATGCAAAATTGTTTCCTTATCCCCCGAGTACCGTTCAGACAATAAACAGCTTACATCTTCAGGAGAAGCACCACTTAGAGTTTTTTCTTCCGCAAATCCACGGATTTCTGCGACTTCCTGCGCTATTTCATAGGGCACGGGTATTTCTTCGCCTATCCAACTGGGAATTGAGCCTGTAGGATCGTCTACTGGACGTACGTACACTTTGTCTTCCGTTGCATGCATTATTTGCCATGCACTGCCCCTTATAATGAATTTTGTGCCTGGCTTGCCGTATTCTGCCATAAAGGCTTCGTCAAGGACCCCAACAGAACTATCCATTGACTCATCTATTACCAGAAACTGTTTTTCTACAGGGATCATTGACAAGTTATCGAAATAATATTCAAACAACGCTTTTGACCGCTGAGGCTTTAAAGCAACTTGGTCCTCAAAAGAAACCCAAGCTAAACGTGGGAAGCGTTCATGCATATACTTGAACGCCTTAGCAATATCCTCAATCGTTAAATGTTCAAACGGCGCTGCTTTGCGAGCAAATTCTAATACGTCGCCAAACTCCAACCGCCTATTCTTTAGCATTATGCCAGCAATTTGATGAACTAGAACATCGTAGGGTTTGTCAGGAATTGTCACTGGCTCTAACTCTTCATTAAGTGCCCTTCGGGCGATAACTAGGGCTTCAAGAGTATCATCGGAGTCCATGCCGATAATTATGCCCTCCGATTTATGCCCATAACTGTGACCTGCTCTACCAACCCTTTGAATAAGCCTTGTAACTTGTCTGGGACTCATGTACTGGATGACAAGGTCTATGGCACCGACATCTATGCCGAGTTCAAGACTGCTAGTGGCAATCAAGCCTTTGAGCTCTCCACGTTTTAGTCCTGTTTCAGCGGCAATTCGAGAAATTTTTGTTAATGACCCATGGTGAATTGATATGGGAAAATTAATATCCCAAACTTTGAAACGCGAAGCCAAAACCTCAGAGATTGAGCGAGTGTTTGTGAATAAAAGAACGGATTTATGTTTGTCCATGTAATCTCGGATAATTCGCAAACGAGCTGCGACTTCAGGATGAGTGTAAATTTTTGATGCAAACCTCACGTCTTCTTCGGTTGGCTTGGGGTAGATTACCTGTAGTTTTACGTCTTTTGCGACGGGTGTGCGAACGATTTCTACTTGACGATTGCTGCCAACTAAGAACTGTGCTACTTTTTCTGGACTACCAATGGTGGCTGATAATCCGATCATTTGGAAGTCTTTGCTAATCAAGCTTCTAACTCGCTCCAACGCTAGCGAAAGTTGGCTTCCACGTTTGCTGTCTGCTAGCTCATGGACTTCATCAATTACAACCCATTTTAAAGCCTGTAGATGTTGCCTCAATATCCACCCAGAGAGAATCGCTTGCAAAGTTTCAGGCGTTGTAATTAAAATGTCAGGTGGACTACGAGATTGGCGCATTCGCTCTTTGTTTTCAGTGTCACCATGGCGGACAGCAAGTCGTATATCAAGGCTATTGCACCACCATTGAAGCCTCTCAAGCAAATCTCGGTTAAGCGCACGAAGAGGAGTTATGTAAAGGATTTTTATTCCCGGGGTTTTAGGCTCTTTTAGAAGCATGCTTAGAACTGGCAGAAAAGCAGCTTCGGTTTTGCCTGTAGCAGTGGGAGAAATTAAAAGGATATTTTTGCCTTCGAGAATTTTTGGAATAGTTTTTTCCTGAGGTTCAGTTGGTTTAGAGAAGCCTTTTTGCTCAATTAACCTTCGAACTGGCTTGACAAGTAAATCAAATGCATTTTCAGAAGATTTTTCCACTATAAATTGAACCCCGATTGTTAATCTAAGCAAGAGTTCCGCTATAAAAAAGGTTAGGCAAAACTTTCCAGAATTCAAGCGTCTAAATATATAAATCTTAATTCTTGCTGTTTGATTATTTATTGCCGTTCTTGATGAATTTTTTTCGTTTTTTCCAAGAGTTTTCACCTTTTCCTTTAATGGTCTTTTATGCAATCTACAAAAATATGTATAATTTCTATGTTAAAAGAGAAAATATCTATGTGAAGGGTATGGAAACTTTTTTATGTTGTTAGACTAAAACATGAAAGCGTCAATTACGGAGAAAAAGATAAACATGGCAAAATGTCCAAAATGCGGAACCGAAGTAGCAAAACCAAAAAAAACTTGGAAAATGGCAGGCCGTCCAGATAAAACTGGAAAACGCATGCAACTAGAAATCGGACTCTACGAATGTAGTCCAAAATGCGGTCATGTATTCCGCGAAGTCCTTAGCAAACAGAAAATCTAAGAAATACCCCCAGAAAATAAGCTGGTTTGATTTTCTCATTATTTTTTTATTTTTCTTCATTCTAAACGGTAGGTTTTAAAATGCTGTCGTCCTCTATGAAAAGAAGTTATGTTAGTTTAGAGGCTAAAGTTTGATTAGATTAAAAAGACTTTGGAAAAACGATTACTTCAAGACAATAATTGCCATTGTCTTGGTCGTGTCTTTAGTTCTTGTTTTCTTCTTTGGTTTGAAATTAGCCTTTAATGTTTCTTATGGCCCAGTCGTTGTGGTAGAAAGTGGCAGTATGTGCGTTCCCTACGGCGTCCCAGGATGCACAGGTTGGAACAGCCTTAACCATCCATTTGAGCATACCCTTCACACAGGCGACATTGTAATTATCCAAGGAGTTAATCCAAAAGATCTAAAAACGGATTACCCATACAATAGTGACATAATTGTCTTTTATGATCCAAATAATCCAAATGCCACCCCAATAATTCACAGAATAATATCAGTAACTGATGTCAACGGAACTCTTTATTTCCAAACTAAAGGAGATGGAAACGGGTCTCCAGGTTCCCAATGGCCAGCCCCCATAACATCTACTAACGGATTGGACCCTTGGGATTATCAAAATAACCCACCCGGGGTCCCTCAAAATGATGTTGTTGGAAAAGTTGTTATGCGTATTCCATGGTTTGGTTGGATAGCGCTTATCATGCAAAAAAGTTCATGGGGCTTACCACTAATTGTAGCTTTAATTATGCTTCTTATAGTGGTCGAGTTTGTGATTCCTATACTGCGAGAAAACAAAAAACGTGATCAACAGAAAGAAGTCAAAACTCAGCCACAGACGTATTTATAAAGTCTGCATTTAATTAGAAATATTTAAGACGAATCAAAGCCTAAGGGAGAAATCCTATGCCTAAAGTCAAGTCTACAGTCAAAGTCGAGAATGTTGTCGCTTCTGCAACTTTAAATCAGAAAATCGACTTAAATGCTGTAGTCAAAAGCTATCCAGGAGTAGAGTATCGTCCAGAACAGTTCCCAGGTTTAGTTTTTAGACTGAAACGTCCGAAAACTGCTACTTTAATTTTTAGTTCTGGAAAAATGGTTTGTACAGGCGCCAAATCCGAAAAAGAAGCTCGTCGTGCTGTAACGAAAGTTGTTAAAGAACTAAAAAAAGGCGGTATCATAATTCTTAGAAAACCTGAGCTTCAAATTCAAAACATTGTTGCTTCAGGAGGATTGGGAGGAACGATTGATCTGGAAAAAGCAGTTTATATTCTTGGTCATGCCATGTATGAACCCGAACAGTTTCCAGGTTTAATTTACCGGATGCAAGAACCTAAAGTTGTGATTTTGCTTTTCGCCAGCGGTAAACTAGTATGCACAGGCGCTAAGAAAGAACAAGACGTGAATATTGCCGTGGAAAAATTACACGTAAACCTTGAAGAAACCGATTTAATATTTTACGAGTAAATAATTAGAACACGTTCTAAGATTCCATCATAATTCCGGAGAGGAAAAGTTCTAACAAAATTGATTCTATTGCTTTTTAACTTGTTTCAGGATTGTCTTGAAGTCTTCTTTCTCAATTGCACCAAGTTCATATAGAGTCTTGGCGATTTTGCTAATTCTCAATAGTGAATGAAGATTTATGCCATTTTCCTCCAACAGCTGTCGCCCTCCTTCTTCTCTGTCAAGGAACACTACTGCGTCTGTTACAATCCCACCTTCTGCTTTGACTGATTCTGCAGCTTTTTGAAGAGTCAAACCCGTAGTCATTAAGTCATCAACTAACAATACTTTATCACCGGAAGCTAAAACACCTTCTACTCGTCTTTCTCTACCATTAAGTCGAACACCTTTACGAACGTAAAGGAAAGGTTTTCTCAGGTTGTATGCCACCTGAGACGCAAAAATCATTCCAGCCACAGGCACTCCTGCAATTCTGCCAAAGTTTTTTGTGTCTATCTGTCCATTAATATTTTCGACATAGAAATCACAGATTTCTCTAAAAGCATCCGGAAAACTGGGAATCACCCGCATATCAACATAGTAAGGGCTCTCTTTTCCACTCGAAAGCTCAAAAACTCCGAATTTTACTGCATTTATTTTAAAAAGAATGTTTGCCATTTTATCTTTTTTGATAAGACTTGCTTTTTCCATTTATGTTTTCACTTCTCTTTTTGATAGTTGGTAAATCTTGTTTTGTTCAGGAATTAAGCAGGCTGTTTTGTAAAGTTCCTTCCTTAATAATTCGGCAAATTCCATTTGAGGCTCATGTGAAGCGGTATGGTAAGGTATCGCCATTTCAGGCTTTGTTAAGCGCGCTATCTCAAATCCCGTTTGAGGTGATGCTCCCGGCGCAATTCCTACTGTACAAAAAACAATGTCAAACTTTTCTTTCTGCCCCATTAAAGCAAGCTCAGGAAATGGCAAACTGTCAGCTGTATGATATACTTTAACGTTATCTTCACTTGTTATGATGTAAGTTACGGGCGCTCGAGCTGAGTGATTGCATTTTTTTGTTTTGACTGAAACAGCACCGATTTTTGTTTCATCACCAGGCTTAGTTTCCTGGAGTTTATCGCTGGGAATTGAGTCTTTAAGTTTTTTTGTTGAAGCGGAATCTGCAATTATTGTACAGTTTGTTTCTTTCTGTATTTCACTAAGCAGGCGTGGATCTAAATGGTCATAATGCTCATGAGTGACTAGGATGGCATCGACGTTTTGGAGCTTCTTTGCATTTACATCAACGGGATCAATAGCTATGGTTTTGCTGGGGGTTCTAAGAAGTATACCTGCGTATTGGTTTAGCCAAACAAAAAGTATTGTATTTTTTGCAGGTACCTTCTGAATTGACATTAACTCTTAATTCCTCAAAAATAAATATATACCAAGCGTTTAAAAGGAGTTGTGCTAAATTGACCATTACCCTACAGTAATGGGTCTGTGGTTCTAACTTAAGTTACAGAAGACCATTGAAAAAACTCTACAACAAGTGATTTTTAAAGAAAGTTGAGTTACGACACGCGTTTGGTCATTACATAGGCATCTTCGCCGTCACTATAGTATCCCTTAATAGTTCTGGTTATTTCAAATCCCAGTTTTTTATAAAGGGAAATTGCAATGTCGTTAGTAACACGGACTTCTAAGAAACATTGTTTTGCTTTATAGTATTCCATGCCTTCTAAAGCGCGTTTGATAACTGCCTGAGCAACGCCTTTACGCCTATGCTGAGGCATTACAGCTATGGAAACAACATGCCCCTTTTTGACCAAGCCGCCGAAACCATAATTTGACAGACCTACCTCAATACGGCACATAATATAGCCTGCCAACTCTTCATTTTCTTCCGCAACAATGAACGTTTCTGGAAAACGCTGATGCAGATCCATAAAGAAGAAGTCAGTATAATTTTCCGGTAAACAAACACGGTTGATTTGCATTACGCCCTGTAAATCACCAGGTTGAAACTTGCGAAGCTTGAAGGTTTGCTGCATTCTGTCGCCTTCTGAAACCATTTCACCATTTATAACTTAAAGGTTACGCTTTAACCTACAATATTGTTAAGTCTACGTTTCTTCTGGTGCCTTAAAAACCGGCAATGTATGGCTGCCTTGAGGCATAGCCCAAACCCTTGAAGCTGACCCCGCAACCTTAAATGCTTCCATTAATGCGTCGTTAACAGCCCGAGCCGTCTTCAACTTAAAGATGCTCGTAGCATAGTAATCAGGCAGAGACGAAACCAAGATAATGTGGTGATTTTGCAATGCTTTTAGTAGATAGTAGGATTTGTGTCCGCCCATAACAAAATTTCGTTTGATTTCACGCTCAACATTTTTTAAGTCACCAATGCGAGACATCCAATCGTAAAATACCTGGTGCCCATGCCCTTCGAGGCATTCAGCTACCAAAATAATTACGCCTCCACGTTTAACTGCATCTAATGCATTGTCCAAAGCTTTGTAAGCTTGATAGAGATTCAAGTCAGCTGGATACCCACCAGCACTGACAACAATAATGTCAGCTCGACGGTCAATGGTTACAAGGTACATTTCATCCACAAGCTTAACTGCTTCCATGAAGGTCTGCTCCAAGTCGCCTGCGAAAGCTTTCACAACTTCCCCCTTCTTGTTTTCAACAACATTAAGTACGAAATCTACTTTTACCAGCTTTGCTGCGTCCATCATATCTTGATGAACAGGGTTATCCGTAAGGTTTCCTGTACGGGCGTTTGCATGCAACAACATGGCATGGTTATGCTTTATGGTTTCTTCGCCACAAACCGCCGGCAACACACTTTTTCGTCCTCCGCCATACCCAGCATAATAATGAAAGTTTACATCTCCCAAAAGCACCTTGACATCTGCCTCAGCAAATACCCGATTTAATAAGATTTTATTACCATGAGTCTTGGTTGTGCCCAAATTTACTAAATCTTGAGCTCGACAATCATGACTTATGGTTTTTACCCGTTTGACAACTTCGGCTCCAACTAGCGCTTCGACTTCTTCGGGTTTAACTGCCCGATGAGTCCCACAACCAAAAATAATTGTGATGTTTTCATCAGGTACACCTGCCAAATTGAGTTCGGCGAGAACTGGCATAAGCATAATTTGGCTAGGTGATTTCCTTGTCGAGTCGTCAACTACAATAGCGACTTTGCTTTCAGATTTGGCTATTTCACTCAATCGTTTTGAACCAATTGGAATCGGTTCTTTTAATGCCCTTTCCACTTCGGCTTTAGCATCTGCTGCACAAGGATGATCTGCTGGGTCAATTGTGCCCAAGAGGTTGCGGGCTGGAACTCGAACACAAACGTCGGTTTTTCCATAAGGAAGCCAAACATCAACCATGACATGTCACGTTGAAATGTACTCATCGCAAGAAACTATTAAGCCTTATCAAGACGCATAAAAAAACCGAAACCAGAAAAATAACTATATCACTTATTATGAAAAAAATAAAAATAGAAATAATGGTTTTAGGCTGCTTTTGGCTTGGCTTTACCGACTGCATCACTAAGGCTTGTCATTTGAGCGTTTGCTTTGCGTATGAGTTCGCCGATTGTGTCTTTTGTCGGGATTGCTGCACTAACTGACAGAGCCATTGCTTTTTGATGTGCCATCTGTAGAAGTGGTTTAATTGTGTCCTTGGACGCGTAACCGATGCTCATTGCCAAAGCAAATGCTTCTTGGTTATTCTGCACAACTGTTCTTCGCGTAGCATCGATGTCTACTTTGAGCTGTTCGCCAACGATCATTAAACCGTTATCGTAAACTGCACGCATAGATATGCCAAGTTCAACAGCTTTGATACCTAGTTTTGAGAGGACACCGGCAAGTTGTTCATTGATAACTTCGCCTTTACGTACGACTAATGTGTCTTTGCTTACCCAAACGCTTCCTGACTCAATTCGTGTTGGTAAACCGACGCCGTTTAGTTGGCTGATGATTGGTCCTGGAGGTTGACCTGTATTACCTGCAGGGACAATAACATCGGTAGCTGCTGTATCACCCGATTTTGCGGTTGTTTTGACCTTGCCTCTTTCCAGCAGAAGTGCTAGTTTGAAGGGATTAAGGTCAGTGAAAAAGTAAACATTTGATCCATCCAAGTACTGCTCAAGCTTTTTAAGATCTGCTTGGTTCATTTCTTCAATAGCTATTTTCATGAGAGTGTTTTTGAGAACTCGAAGGTAAACTTTGCCAGCCATACTTTTCTTGAGTTCCTGAAGTTGGGAAGCACGAACCTTCTTTAGACTGGCGATGCCGACGGACTTGTGTTCTTTTAGTATGTCTTTTATTGCTTCAACTTCAGTTGATTTTTCATCTAATACTTGTTGGGACGGCATGATTTTTCAAACTCTATTACGGTTTAATTTTTACTGGCTCACCCATCGATGTCTTGAAATAAGCGTACTTTACGTTTTTCAATCCACGTTTAAGCTTTCCATCTAAGACACGAAGGACAGCTTGAGTGTTATCTACAAGTTCTTCATCTTTCATTTGTTGGGAACCGACTGCAACTTGAATAATTGGTTGACCACGCATTCTAACAGAAACGGTTTTACGATGCTTATTGATTAGAGCTGCGATGTCAGCGCTCGGTGGAACAGGAATAGGCATCTTTCCTCTTGGACCCAAAACTGGACCAAGAATCCTTCCTACAAGCGACATAAGTGGCGCTTCTGAAATGAAAACATCATAGTCACTTGCAAGCTTGCGAAGCTCCTTCTTTTTGCCATTTAATGCGTCTAAATCAGCACGCTCAATAACGTAGTCAGCCTGCGAATTTTTTGCTTTCATAGCAAATTCGCCGGAAGCAACAACACAAATCTTGTTGGGTTTACCAGTTGCGTGAGGAAGCTCAACGATTTCCTGGATTTTGCCTTCTGGCGATTTCATGTCGATTTCCATGATATCTAAGATCATGTCTACTGTCTGGTTAAATTTTCTCTCGCCAGCTTTCGATTTTGCCTGTTTAATTGCTTCTGAAATTGTTTTGTTGTCTAGGGGCATTTTTAAGCCTCGTGCCATTGAGGGATTGGAAACCCATTATAAAAATATTCGCTTATCATTATTGTGTACCAAATAAGCTGTCGTAGTCGCCAGCATCGATTTCTTTTTGGACTTCTCGTGGGTCTTTTCCTTCAGCCGTGACACCTAAACTTACGCAGGTACCAAGCAACTCTTTTGTTGCATCTTTAATATTTGTTGCCAGGAGCTGAGGAGCCTTAATTTTTGCTATGCGCACCATCTGTTCCATTGAAAGGTTACCTATCTTAACAGTGTTTGGTGTTCCAGAACCTTTTTCAACTTTAAGTTCAGCAATTATTAGAGCTGAAGCTGTTGGAGTTCCAACTGTTACCTCAAAGGTTTTGTCTTCCGTGTTTACAGTGATTTTTACTGGAACTCTCATTCCAGCGTAGTCTTTGGTAAGCTCGTTTATTTTGGTAACAATAGCCACTATGTTGACGCCTAACGGTCCGAGAGCTGGACCTAACGGTGGACCAGCATTGGCTTGTCCTCCACTTACGAGCAATTCTACAACTTTTTTCTCGCTCATTTTCATTTCACCTATATTACTTTGCTTTTTCCACTAGTTTTACGTAGTCTGAGTGAACCGTGATTGGCAAAGTGAATGTTGCCTCTAGCAATTCTAGGGTAACTTCGCCTTTTGCTTTATCTAGCCTTGTAATTTTAGCACGCATACCTTTGAAGGGTCCACCAGTAATTTCAACAACATCATCTTCATTGAGGTCTTCCATAACTGGTTTACGCACAATATAACGTTCAATCTCAGAGAAGCTAACAAGCCCGGGTATCCTAGAGCGTACATGCCGCAAACCTGAGATGGCTTCCTCCACAAGGTGCGGTCCATCTGCCTCAACAAATACATATCCTTTCAATGTGTCTGGAACAAGAAGAGATTTTATTGGAATCTGAGACATTTCCACTTTTGACGCAATCAACCTAGCAACGTTGCGTTCTTGACCAGTGGTAGTTTTGACTACAAAAATTTTTACTTGACTAAACTCTTCCTTCTTGTCCATAAAATTCAACTTTCCATTAACCAGATGGTGCTGCTGCCCCACCGATTGCATACGATAAAAGTTTTATTACAAATCCTACCAAGCCAACAACGCCGATACCCAACAAGCTAATTTTTATTGATAGCCAGAGTTCTTCGCGATCTGGTTTCACTGCTAGCTTTAGAGTTCGTGCTGCTTGCGTTAGCCAAGATTTTATTCCCATATTTATCGCACACCAAGATTTCATTTATGAATAATAAAGGTTGCTATAGCTTGAGTTTAAAGACTACCTTTAAAAAGATTATTAAAGTTTCCTATAACCTCTTAACCAAGTAGGCTATACTTTCTCAAAATGAATATCTGCTTCCCGAAGATGTGCGAGCAATTTGGGTTTGTCTTCACTTTTTATCCCTTTCCAATCTAATATTGCCCCTGAAACCTTTTCTAAAGTTTTCTCAGCACATTGTAAAAGTATTTCTGAATCAATTGCAGGGACAGCGTATTTTGGAATCATGTGACCGAAAATTGCTTTGCCAGATAGTGCCATGCGAGTAAATTTTTCGCTGTAATGTGGACCTCCGATGCCAAGTATTGCTGAAGCTGCTGGATTTGCAAAGTTGGCGATGGCTTCCATTGCTGCGTTAGCTACTGCTTGAGCTGCAATTGAGTCTCGCCATTGAAGCTCAGAACTGCCAAGTTCTACGAACATCGTTGGAACGTTAAAACTTGGACCATGATGAGTGCATTCATAGGATATTTCATAGTTAAGCTTTAAAGCATCCTTATTTTGTTGCAGAGTTTTTAGAGCGTCACTCATCGCTGATGCCGGAGCAACTGAAACTAGCCGAGGTAGCCCACCCAACTCTGCTTGTGCAAAGTTTCCAGGAGCATGAACAGATAGCGTCGGTTTGCCACTTTGGCTGCTATGACGAGATATGAAAACAACAAGTTTTGTATCTGGAAAGATTCCAGGCAACTCTTGAGCTTTAACAGATTCCCCGCTTAAAGTTACCAAAATTACATTTTGATTGTTTACGATTGCACTGTAAACCGAATTTTCCTGAAAGCTTTGAGAGATTCGTTTGAAGGGATAATTGAGGAGTATTTGGGTTTTGATGTTTTCGCTTGCCATGTCTTTGGTTGAGGATACAAGTAGTATCATGATAGTCGAAAACTAGTAAATCGTTATTGTGTGAAAAAGTTTTCCATAAAGCTTATAATTAATTGGATTGTTCTGCCTATTCGAAGGCAAACAAGGATGCATCTGATTAACTTTAAAGAACTTACAAGCCACGACCTCAACAAAATGGTTGATTTAGCCATTGAAGTCAAACAAAACCCGGCAAAGTACACCACGAGCTTCGAAAACAAATCTTCTGCACTCATTTTCCAGAAAACTTCAACGCGCACCAGAGTTGCCTTTGAAGTTGCAGCCACACAGCTTGGAGGGCACGGTTTATTTATTGATTGGAGAACAACTAATTTTACGTTAGCAGATATTTCAGATGAAATCCGGTATTTGTCTCGCAACGTGGATATCATAATGGCTCGGCTTCTTTGTAATGAGGACTTGTTAAAGATGTCAAGCGCCTCACAGGTTCCAGTTATCAATGGATGCGACGAAAAATATCATCCGAGCCAAGCTCTGGCAGATTTAATTACAATAAAAGAGAAAAAGGGAAAACTCAAAGGCGCAAAACTGGTCTACATCGGCGTCCACAACAATGTAGCTAACTCATTGATAGAAAGTTGCACCAAAACCGGCGTTAAACTTACAACTGTCACACCAATTTTCAATGAAGCTGCAAGAGACAATGAATTACTTGATGAAGCAAAGGAAACAGGTCTTTGGCAATCTACATTAGATGTAAAAAAAGCCGTTTCAAACACAGATTTCATCTACACTGACACGTGGATTGACATGGAGTTCTTCGGAGATCCGAAATTTGCAACTGAAAAAGACAAAAGAATCAAACTGATGATGCCTTATCAAATTAACTCGGGACTTCTCAAAGGAAATGACGCATACATTATGCATGATATGCCTATTCACAGAGGCTACGAAATAAGCTCTGAAGCAATTGAAAGCCCCAAATCAGTGATTTTTGAGCAGGCAGAAAACCGCCTATACGCGGCCAAAGCGATAATGCTGACATTGTTGAAGTAAAATGACTCTGTTTGTCGCTTTCTTAAGAGGAATTAATGTTGCCGGGCGCATCGTCAAAAAAGAGCTATTACAACAAGCCTTTATTGATTTAGAATTCCAAAATGTTGCTACGTACAAGCAAAGCGGCAACGTCATTTTTGAAGCCACCTCAGCCGATATGGAAGAGCTAAAAAAGAAGATATCAGAAAAACTTCGAACCAAATTTTGTTATGACATTATCGTTTTACTTCGTACAATGGAACAACTCAAATCCATTCTAGAGAAAAAACCTTTCGAAGGACAAAATTCTGAAGGCACAAGTTTTTTGGTGACCCTTCTGCCTACAATAGCCGATTTCCCTTTTCAACTGCCTACGACAATTCCAAAATCGACAGCGCAAATAATAGCCGCAAGTGGTTTTGAGGTTTTCAGCGTTACCCATGGCGGAGGTGAAGGAGCCTTACCAAACCCTTTCATAGAATCAAAGCTCAAGTTGAAAGCAACTACTCGCAACTTGAATATTCTTCGGGAAATCATTGAGAAATTTAGCGTCTAATCTTTCCTTTTGTAGCCACAATTGAAGCATTTGTTGTCGTGGACGCAGATCACGCCCGTACTGCAATTTGGGCAACGATACTTTTCGGCTTGCTCTCTAAGAAATTCATCCATGCCTTTCTCTTTGAGTATTTTTAGGTTTTCAACCATGCTCATGCTATAGCGTTCACGGTAGCGCTTATCCAGATGTGCTAGCTTCTCACAGGGCATTATTACGCATTCGCTGCATGATTGGATTTCATGTTTTGAAAGCTTTTTGCAGCCTCTCTTAATATAGCAGTTTTTTTCCCGTGGAAGGCAACCTTGGCACCACGATACTCTACCCCTTTGACGAGGAACCTCATGTTTACATGCAAGGTAAGCTCTGCATATCCCGCAGTTCATCCCACATGGCGCAATTAGCTCTCGAGCAAAATCAACGTCAACCATCAAGTCTTATTTGGCATTCACGTCTTTATTTTTTTTGCTGTCAACGAGCATTCTTTTATTTCGGAAGGGTCTCGAGTATTTAATAAAAAGCTTATAAGAAAACCAAAACGATAACTTATTTTGCGAACCGATACGAGATTGCACTATTCAAATGGGGTTATCTGTTTCGCATTTGCACCTTCTTTTTATGTTGAATACAAACCTAGCGACAAAGAAACCAAAACATACTATCTAAAAAAATCGAGGAATACCCATGATACAAGCAACATTTGAAATCCTAAAATCTACGTGAATAAAATAACTAATTGTCTGTTTACTTTTTCGAGCCATTAGTTGCATCTTTTATTATTGCCCAAAGACCTATGCCTATAAACAGAAACCCGATAAATGACAAAGTTAAACCATTCATCACTGCTTCAAACGAAGTCGAAGTTTGGTTGAAGAATTGTAAAATGAACCATAATGCGAAGACTAAGATTACGCCTCCTAAGGCAAAAGTTATGATACCTTTTATTGCGTAAGATCTCAAGATGACGTCATGTCTAAATTATCTTAAGTACCTTAAATATATTTTAAACCCTTGAACTGCCCAAACCAAATTCAACATTGTCTTCAAAATGAATACATAAATCTTAATTACTTGCCCTGTCTCAATTGTCTGCTTTGAGGAAAAAATAATGGTTAAAATGGATTTTGGTGGCGTTAAAGAAGACGTCATAACAAGAAAAGAATTTACAATCCAACAAGCACAAAAAATCCTAAAAGATGAAATCGTTGTCTCGCTGGGGTATGGCATACAAGGCCAAGCACAATCACTTAACATGCGAGATAACGGAGTAAAAGTAATAATTGGACAGGAAAAGGAAGGCATTTTCAAAAAAGAATGGGACAAAGCAGTAGCAGACGGATGGAAACCTGGCGAAAACCTCTTCCCAATGGAAGAAGCAGCCAAAAAAGGAACCATCAAAATGTACCTACTAACTGACGCAGCACAAAAAGCAGTTTGGCCAAAAGTCAAAGCAACCCTCAAAAAAGGAGATGCATTATACTTCAGCCACGGCTTTAGCATAGTCTACAAAGAACAAACAGGCGTTATCCCACCAAAAGACATAGACGTAATTCTTGTTGCACCTAAAGGCTCAGGCACATCTGTTCGAAGAAACTTTGTCGACGGAAGCGGCATAAACTGCAGCTTCGCTGTTCACCAAGATGCGACAGGAAAAGCAGAAGACCGTGCAAAAGCTTTAGGCATAGCCATTGGCGCTGGATACCTTTTTCCAACTACCTTTGAAAAAGAAGTTTACAGTGACCTAACAGGCGAAAGGGGCACATTGATGGGTGCACTCGCAGGCATACTTGAAGCACAATACAATACCCTTCGTGCACATGGCCATAGCCCAAGTGAAGCCTTCAACGAATCCGTTGAAGAATTAACACAAAGCCTAATTCGCCTCGTTGACGAGAACGGAATGGACTGGATGTACTGCAACTGCAGTGAAACCGCACGTATTGGCGCCCTACGCTGGAGACCCCGTTTCCGCGAAGCAACACAACCAGTATTTGACTCTCTCTATGAGCTAGTTGCCGCAGGTGAAGAAACACGCATCGTCTTGGAAAAAAGCAAAGCTCCAGACTACCGCCAAAAACTCGCAGACGAACTCAACGAAATGGGCAAAAGCGAAATGTGGCGTGCAGGACAAACCGTACGCTCACTTCGCCCAAGCAAACAAAAGAAAGAGTAAACTCTCTTCTTTTCCTTTTTTGAGCATTACCTTTAACTTCAAGTTTTTAACGCAAAAAATTAAAAAACCGACTTAATCTTGTATTAAAACTATCAAGAAAAGTAGATTCAAATCTACTGACTTATTTAAGTCCACTAAAGCAATCTAATTAATTTAAGCGGAGAAGAGAATAGAATAAGCTCTTTTCTTTTTTAAATTGCTCACATCAAGAAATAATTTGAACTCTCTTTGCCTGTACACATGAAATCAGTTAAAGCTTGGTTTTCAGATGTTAAGTCAACGACACCTAATATGTAGGATGGGTGTTTCTCTAATTCTACCTCTTTGGTATAGGGGGTTTTAGTGAAACGGAGCACTGTGTTTGCTTTTGCAGTTGTTATTTTCTGTAACATGTTATTTCTTTCGTTGCTTTCATGTGAAAGATAGGTTGCGATTATGATAATTTGGTGTTTTTTTGCATAGTTTGAAAGGTAACTCATGATTTGGCTGTAGACGGCAGTTGCTTCTTGGTTGTCTTGGTTTTCGTATAAGAATGGACCTGCAATGTCAGAGATTACTACAATTTTGGCAACGTGGGTTTCTACGGATTCATGTAGCTTTTCCATAATAAAAGAAGTTAATCTATATGCTGTGTATACACGCGTGTTGTGGATTCGTCCAAGTGCTGTTTCGTTGCCTAAATGCTGGTGTTGTGCATATCGCTCGATGTTTGAAGGTGAGTAGTTGCTTGAGCAGTCGATGAAAATTACATTGCTTTCTAATCCGCCAAGTTGCTTTGGCAATTGGGCTCTGACGCAAAGTAGTGAGATCAGGGAAGTTATTGATTGTGGTCCATAGAGGACGGCGAAGTCTCCTACTCTGAATCCCGGAAAGATACCATCTATATCTGAAATATTAAACGTCAATCGTATTTTGGCGGTTAACGGCTCATTTTCTTTGATTATTAAATGCTTTTGCAGCGATGATGGTTCAATTAATATACTTTGTTGCATAGTCTCCAACGGAAACTCGTCACGTCTGATTAGCCTATTTAACCTATCACCCAACCAACTTTCACGCAGATGGGAGGGGTGAGTGAAAGTGAAACTGAAACTTAAGTTCCTACTTTTCCGCCAAGCTATTCTTTTATACAACAAAGCCTCGCTTTCCTAAAACATCGAGGCACCAATTTGGAGTACATTGCAGTTGCAGCCATTGTCATTTTCTCAGTTACCCTTTTTCTAATGATTAAGCGTCCTTTTGGATTACGGTTAGGTTACGCGGCAGGCTTTGGCGCAGCCGCTTCATTGCTGTTGGGCACAGTTAGTTTGGGACAAGCTGCTCATTCTTTTATCGACATTTGGGATGCAGCCCTAGCTTTTCTGGGCATTGTTGCGTTATCTGTCACATTGGATGCCATGGGTTTCTTCAAATGGGCCGCATTACGGGTTGTGAAAACGGCAAAGGGAAGTGGAATAAAGCTTTTCTTCTATGTTTCTCTGCTAACAGCGGCTGTAAGCATCCTATTTGCAAATGACAGCGCCGTTTTGATTCTGACTCCGATTGTCCTGGAGATTGTAGCTTGCCTTGGCATAAGCTCGAAGGGTAAACTTGCATACCTTTTCACTGCAGGTTTAATGGCGGATACAGCAGCAATGCCTCTAATCACCAGCAACCCAATCAACATTTTAAGCGCGGACATTTTCAAGTACAGCTTCATTGACCATTTAATTTTCATGGGACCTATCGCATTGGCAGTTATTTTAAGCAGTTTATTGCTGTTTTGGCTGTTTTTCAGAAAGCAAATCCCTAAATTTTATGATATGAATGCTGCCGATACATTAACCAATGGAAAAACTGCAATTTCGCCTCTTTTATTGAAGATAAGTTTGGCGACCCTCGTAGCGATTGATATCGGTTATGTGTTAACTTCTTTGAAAAGGTTCCCAGTTTCCATTATTATTTGTAGCGGCGCAGCATTTTTGGTGACGCTTTATTGGTTTACTTTAAAATGGAATGGACAAGTAAATAACGAGAAAAAAGGGCTCATCGGGCTGGCAAAGGACATTAACTGGGATATTGTGCTGTTTATGTTCAGCATTTTCTTAGTTGTTCAAGGGCTCGAAACAGCTGGAGTCACAAATCTGTTGGCTTCTGCATTATCAGCTACGAGCAAACTACCGTCAATTCTGGGAATTTTTGCTCCTAGCATGGTTATAACTATTGGAGCGAGCTTCATGAACAATTGGCCAATGACAATTCTTGGCATATTAAGCATCCAACATATAGGTGCCACTGGTTCAACATTAACAGAACTGATTTTCAGCAACATAATCGGCAACAACTTAGGTCCACACTTTTTCCCTTTGGGGTCGCTGGCAATTGTGATTTGGCTGGAAACTATGAAGTGCAAAGGCGTCAATATCAGTCTTAAAGAATATCTTAAAGTCGGCGCAGTCTTGTCGATTGCGCAGGTAGCAATTGCATCGTTAGTCTTATGGCTTGAACTAGGTGCAGGATTCAAGCTTTTCTAGATAGGTGAGACTTAAAAGCACTCAATTAGCCAAAAACCGCCTAAATAGAATTTATACATAGAAATTCAGAAATAAACTAATTAATATTAACCACAATTGATTAATCTATTTTTTGAATTATTTCATGGTAGACTTTGAGTGCTACTGCTTCATCATTGACTCCCTTTATTAGCATACGTCCGCCATTGAACAAGCTTACTTCATACCCTTTATAGGTGAACATTAGTGCTAACCGAGACTTTAAGCGCACTTCAAACATTTTGTTTACTCGAGAATAAACCTCATCCAGACCGATTTGAAATGGTTTTTCCGGGTTAATGTTTGCTGTGTTTCTTCCGCAAAGCCAAACTAGTCGTTCACCTCTGGCAACCGATTTTATATCGCCATGGCAAACTGGGCAACGCGTGTTTTTTGAAATATCAATAGTGGTAAAATCCATATCACTGAAATCGCAGACCAAGAGTTTTCCTTTGAGCGTTTTGCCTGCGCCTGTAAGAAGTTTTATGGTCTCCATGGCTTGCAAAGCTCCGATAATACCAGGAGTAGCGCCGATGACGCCGCGGGTGGCACAAGTGAGCAGGTCATTGTCTGAGAGATTAGGCATCAAACATTCAAGACAGCCGGTGTCAGGTGGGGAGAAGACGGAGACATTGCCCTCAATTCCGATTGCAGCACCAAAAACATAAGGAATCTTCTTTTTTACACATACACGGTTAACAAGATAACGGGTCACCATATTATCTAAGCCATCTACTACACAGTCCACGTCGCTTAGAAGCCGCTCGACATTGCTGGCATTCACGTTTTCTGTGAATGCCTCAGTTTTGACGAGCGGATTTAGTTCTTGCAAACTTTTTGCAGCTACTTCAGCTTTGGGAAAGTGCAAATCTGATGGCGCATAGAGAATTTGGCGATGCAGGTTTTGGGTTTCAATTGTGTCCTGATCAATGAGTTTGATGTAACCGACGCCTACCAATGCAAGGTAGAGTGAAGACACTGTGCCTAGGCCGCCCGCGCCAACAACTGCAACTTTGGCTTGTTGAAGACGTTTTTGCCCTTTTTCACCGATTTCCTTCAGGGTAACCTGGCGACTGTAAAACTCCCTTGCGAAAGTTTCCTTTTCTACCGCATCCACCTAAACCTAGTCTCCAAACACTGTTTGTTAGTCAATCATATATTTGCCTTTTACCTTAAATTGCCTATCAAAAATCTCCTTAACCTTTTCGATGGTGTCGGCTTCCTGCGGAGTTTTGTCTTCTCGGATACGACTGATTCGAGCAAACCTTAGTGCCATGCAACTCTTGTATTTTGGGCTTGCCTGAATCTCATTATAAGCGACCTCAACCACGATTTTTGGTACAACAGTTACAAGTTGCCCCTGCTGCAGAACGGCGTCCATTTTGAGGCGCCGCGTTAACTCTATGATTTCTGAGTCTGTTAGGCCTTTGAAGGTTTTGCCAATATCTAAAAACTCGCCCGTCTTTGGATCTCTTGCCCCCAAATAATAATCTGATAACCAACCGGT
The DNA here is from genome assembly GCA_963701045.1 of Candidatus Bathyarchaeota archaeon. Classification (GTDB taxonomy): domain Archaea; phylum Thermoproteota; class Bathyarchaeia; order Bathyarchaeales; family Bathycorpusculaceae; genus Bathycorpusculum. The sequence continues at coordinate 1,010,926 of OY969560.1, read as the reverse complement.
TCTGCGTCCGTACCCGTATTCGGCAGCCGTGATGACAAGGTCCAGAGTTTCAAGGTTTGGCTTGATTTTTAGCCATTTCTTCCTCCTTCTCCCAGGCATGTAGGGACTGTCAACTTTTTTAGCCATCAAACCCTCATGCCCATAAGCCAAAGCTTCCTTAAGAAAACTTTTCGCTTCCTCAGGTTTTGATGTAATCATCTGTTTGGAGAGGGCTATTTGTCCAACATTCTGAATTAGAATTTTTCTGCGTTCAGTGTAGGGTAGATTAATGAGGCTTTTGCCGTTAAGGTATATAACATCAAAGAGGTAGAGTGTCAAAGGAATTCGTTCAGCCATGTCAGGGACATTGAGAATGCGTTTGAAACGTCTCATTAGATGCTGAAAGGGAATCGGGATACCAGAATTATCCAAAGAAACTACTTCACCTTCCACTATGGCGGATTCTGCGGTTATGTTATTTTCGATGGTTTTTACAATTTCCGGCAAACTTTCTGTGACGTTACTAAGTCTTCGACTAAAAACCTTAACAATTCCATTTTGTTTGTGAATTTGCACTCTAGCGCCATCGTACTTGTACTCAAATGCCGAAACGCCTCCTTGCTCCGCCAAAGCATCATTCACATTTTGGGCAGTTTGAGCAAGCATTAATTTCACAGGCCTAAAAACGCTAAAATCCGCCTTCTCTAAGCCTTCAGCACCAAGCATCTTGAGTTTTTCCGCAACCTCACCAATGTCCCCTAAAACCATTCCTGCATGTTGCACTTTGGAAAGAGGAACATCAAAAGCTTTGGCGATAGCTTGTTCCATCAACCCTTCTTGCAATCCAGTTCTCATTTCACCAGTAAAAATCTTAACCAAGTATTTGGCTTCGACTGGAGTGGCTTGGCTTAACATCGTTGTAAGCTGGCGTTCTTTTTTTGTTCGTGAGTGTGACCCTACAGTTTGGGCAATTGTTTCAAATGTCGATCTAACCTCAAGTATTGTTAAAAATTTCTGTGTTAACTGAGTTTGTCGTTTTGCCTTAGCCTGCTCAAGAACTGTTTTGGTTGCTGAGCCTATGTCACCTGTCTTCGCCATTACTATTCGGAATTCGTTCCAGTCAAAATGGCTGGAACGCTCAAGTACATGAGCAACGGTTTCCCAGTTTACATTAAGCTTTTTTTGGCTGTATTTTGGGAAGGCTCTGCCAACCATCATGTTAACGGCTGACTCCACTTCCTCAGAACTTAAGCTCTTTACATATTGCGCTGTTAAATCAATTATTTCAAGACGCTTTTTGGTTGCCTCCACTTTTTCAAGCAGTAAAGAAAGCGATTGAAATGAAGACATTGCTTACCTCAAAATTGTTTGCATAGAAATAGTGAAGCGATGTTATTTAGTCTGACAATTTCATTCCGTTGAAAATTAAGAAATAGAGAAGGAAAAGTTAGGACGAATTTAAGAGAACACTGAGAAAGATGATTCGCCTTCAGGTTCCTCGTTCTTTTTGTTAATCTCAGTGATTTTTTTGTTGATCTCATCGGCTTCTTTAGTTTTGCCTAGTTCCTTTTGATTGTCCCTCGCATTTTCCAAAGCGCTGACTCCATATCGGTCAAAGCCTTTGTCAAGAGAAATTGTGGCCGATTTCGTGAAGAGTTCAACTGCTTTCTCATAATCTTTTAGTGCAGATGCAGCCTCGCCTGCTTTATAATACATTTCTGCTGAGCCAAAATAGTTTTGTCCTTTATGGTAGAGTTCCGCTACTCTTATGAATAGGTCGCGTGCTTCAGGGTACTTTTTGTTTTCCATTAGTGCCATGGCTTCTTTGTGAAGCTTAATTGAATCTTCTTTAACTGACATAACTTGTCACTCTAGTGATTATTTTGCTTGAACTTACATTTAGATTTTCTCCTTAAAATTTCCACTGTTCAAAAGATGTAATTCCGAAGCTTTTCAGTGAACTATTCACATTGATGCCCACAGAATTTATATTGACTTAATCAAGATATAACAAATGTAATTTCATGAGTCCAGCACAAATAATCAAATTTAGACCTTCAAACGCTTTCAAAATTGCGGTAGGAGCAGTCTTTGCCGCCTTAGTTGCAGTTGTTACCCTATTGTTTGTAGTGCCCATACCTGCAACTAGCGGATATTTCAATTTGGGCGAGACCCTTATTTACATAGCAGCATTACTCCTCGGACCAATGGTTGGGGTGATAGCAGGTGCCGGAGCAACAATTGCTGACATACTTACAGCCGCTCAGTTTGCACCAGGAACTTTCATTATCAAAGGAATAGAAGGCTTTCTCGTCGGCATCCTAAACAAAAAACTTAATCAAAAAACAAATAATGTGACATTTAGTGCAACAATAGCATTAATAAGCGGCGGGTTTGAAATGGTTTTAGGCTATTTTATCTATGAAAAAATTGTTTTAGGATACCCTTTAGCAGTCGTATTAGTGGAAATCCCATTTAACATTGTTCAAATGCTTATCGGCTTAATAATCGCATTACCCGTAATGCACGCAATTTTACGAGTTTTCCCACAACTTAAAAGCTAGAAGAGGTATTGGTTTTATCATGAAACTTCCACCTGGAAAAATTCCAATGGACCTGCTAAAAGAAGTTGTGTTCAAAAACCTTGGGGCTGAAAGAATCGAAGTTATCCTAGGACCAGCCGCTGGCGTAGACGGAGCGGTTTTGGATGTAGGAAACAAAAACGCTATTGTCTCAATGGATCCAATTACAGGTGCTGTAGAACGAATCGGGTGGGAAGCCATCAATATTAACGCTAATGATGTTGCAACTTTCGGAGTTGAACCAGCATTTTTCTTTTCATGTTTAATGCTGCCGGAAGGATCTGAGAGCACAATCGTTGAAACAATTAGCAACCAAATGAATACAGCAGCAAAAAAGCTTGGTATCGCAATAGTGGGGGGACACTGCGAGTCAACGCCCGGCTTGGCTAACCCGATTGTAGTAGGCTGCGTAATGGGTCTAACAGAAAAAGGCAAATACGTCACCGCCGCAGGCGCCAAAGCAGGAGACAAGCTAATTCTAACCAAAAGCGCAGGAATAGAAGGTACAGCAATTTTAGCCACTGACCGAGAAGAACAACTAAGAAAATTTTTCAGCCCAGCCATTTTGGAGAACGCCAAGGGCTTTTACAATCAAATAAGTGTAGTAAAAGATGCCTTGACCGCATATGGAACCGGAGGCGTTCACGCGATGCATGACCCCACTGAAGGAGGTATCTTAAACGGCATTCACGAGATGGCTGACGCCTCAGGTTTAGGCGTTCGAGTGGTTGAAGATAAAATTACTGTTGAGCCCGAAACCGCAAAAATTTGCCGTTATTACGAAATTGACCCACTGCAGCTAATTAGTTCAGGCGCTTTGCTTATTGCGGCCGACTCTCAGGTTGCAAATAAAGTAGTTGAGGTTTTATGTGGGCGTCACATTTTCGCTAATATAATCGGCGAGTTTAACGATAATCAGAACAAGAGGCTATTAATGAAGCCAGACGGGATGGCGGAAATGTTACCAAAACCGGTTTCAGACCACCTGTGGTTAGCACTGTCTCATTAACTTCTTTTTACACCATTCAACGGCACTTGCAGACACCAATAAAGAACAAACACAGGGTAGAAAACTATGTATTCATACACATGAGAATAGACTAATCCACATTTGAATTCGACTATGGCTTGTGAAAAACCATTTTTTATGTTCCAATTTGTTGGTGGTTTATAATGTAAACAGTAAATGTCATTGCCCACCGATACCTTGTAGCCATGATTTGCAATCCACTGTACGATGAAAGCGTCTTCAAAGGTGTGTAGATGCTCTGGAATTTTTATGCCTTCAACCGCTTTGCGCAAAATCAAGATATCATGGGTTCCTCCACGCAAGTTGAAACATTCGCGAGCGACAATACTCTGCAATTTTAGGATACGTTTGTCTGTTACGTTAGGAATTACGTCCACGTTTAAACCCCAAATTGCCCCAACACCACTTTCCATATCAGCTTGAGCTTTCTTGTACCAGTCTTTACAAAGTACCACGTCACTATCAACAAACATAAACCAATCAGTGGAAACCTGACGAATTCCTTCATTGCGAGCTTTAGCTCTTGATCCATTTATCTGAAAAATATTGATGTTATGGTATTTTTTATTAAATCTGCTTAAGATGCCCAAAGTTTTGTCCGTTGAATAACCATCAATCACAATTAGGTTTTTTACAGGCACATTTTCGTAAATTGAAATCAAACTTTCAGATAGCAAATGCCCACTATTTCTGGTAAGCATTACAACATCAATTTGTTCTATCAAGTGCCTCTTAACCTGTGAGTTTCAGATAAGCACTTAGGCACATCACCTTAAAAACTCTAGTTAAAACAGACCACTCTTGCTTCAACGTTTGTCTGTTATTGCAAATTGATAAACAGAATAACCAGTGTAAAAACCATAGGCAGCAAGCAACTTCAGTATTACAAGCGGATGACCGAACTTGAAGGCTTCCGCTATTAAATCAAGGCTTCCTCGAAAAGTCCAAACGTTCTCAGGTCTGTAATGTATGCAAAAGGGGACATAACATGCAGCTACGCGGAAACCTTTGCCTTCAACCCATTCTTTAATATATGCATCTTCAAAAACGTGAAGTTTTTTGGGAATTCTTATGTCCTTAACCAAATCAGTGCGGATGAGCGTGTCATGGGTTCCGCCTCTGACTTCAAAAACTTTGCGAGTTACGATCAAGAAAAGCTTCAGCGTTGAAGTTGTCTTGATTGTGGACCATACCTCTGTGCCCCAAACTGCACCTATAGTTTTGTTTATGTAATGTTGGGCTTTTTTGTACCAATCTCTGCAAAGAATTACATCACTGTCAACAAACAGAAACCAGTCTGTTGCCACGAGGCTAATTCCTTTTTGTCTTCCTGTCGCGCGATTGCCCTTGTCAAAAACAATTTTTATATTATGGAACTTTTCATCAAATTCTTTAATAATTGGCAGAGTTTCATCTGTTGAGTATCCATCTACAACTATTAATTGGTTAACTGGCACATTTTTATAAACAGAGTTTAAGCATTCTTTTAGACGCCGTTGGCTGTTTTTCGTTAAGAGCACAACGTCAATAGATTCGTTTGATGTGTCCATTTGATTATAGGTGGGATGCTGAAGAGCTTAAAAAATGTGAAGCAAGTTAACGGTGATATTTATTCAGTGATTTGCAATAATTAAGGGCTAAGAATATTTTTGTTTTGACAACAAAACATCTTGAAAGTCAGGATTGGTTTTTCCATATTTCGTTTGAATCGCTTTTTCAATGTTTACGACTAAAAGGATTAGAAAATGACACACGAATAGTTGAAAACCCAAAGAAACATATCCAGACTCCAGATCCCTTGGCCTATGCAAAATACCAGATAGAACCAATGTTGGAAGATGGGTGGAGACACCATCTTAACCTTCTTGAAGAAACTTTTGGAAAAATATCCGGCATGCTTCAGCTCATGTCCCAAATACTTCTAATTGTTGATTCAACACCGCTGGTGGATCTCTACGATATAGAAGCAGGATGGGGTCGCACAAACAGAGGAAAATTCAGGCTTCAAACTTCACGCAGCTGTAAACCAGCTAGGACTGCCTCTAAGAGAAGTCGTCACGTCAGGGAACCCTTATGACTCACCCTTTCTCCCCAAACTCATTGAGGATTTGGAGGCAGATTACGTTTTAGCTGACGCTTTCTATGATTCGAAGACAAACAAAGAAGCCGTCAAGGACATTGATGCAGAGCATGTTATTTCTTCTAACCCTAGACGAGGCAAATGCAAGAAGATCAAACATGCTAAACTCTTGGAGACTAGGCGTTATGTTGCTAAGCAGTCTAACGGGCACATTAAAGCTAACGTTTTGAAGCAATGCTGAATAAGGCCAGGGTTTGGTGAAGAAAGAGGTAATCAGTTATGGCTGGCTTGATAAGTTTTGATGCGAAAATGAACGAAATCTTTGATTCTTGGCTAAGAAAGTCTAAAGCAAGTGAGCAAGAACTGAGCTTGATTCAATAATTCAAAAAATGGCGCCTGGAAGAAACCCACCAAGTACTAACGGATTTTAGCCTAGACTTACTCAGCAGATTATTAGTGAAAAAACTAAAAAAACTGAATTGCGCAAACGTCTAGAGTATTATTGTAAGCAGACTCTTAAAATGCAAAAGAAAGCTTGCGATCGGAACTCGTTTCTGTTTGGATTTCTATTTACAGCATTTACCACAGGTTGTCTCAGGCAATTCTTAAATAATGTATTAAAAAAGGTATAGTCTAGTACAAACATCCATCTTAAAAAGTCTTTACAGCGAATTTTTTGATACCAAATAAAATAAAAGAAAAATATTCCATGAAAAGCTGAAATAGTTTTAATAGTCTGACAAAAATACAGTAATACAAAACTCTAGCATGTGAAAATTTATTTGACTACGTCACTAAAGAAAGCGGCTTCAATCGCTAGGCGCTCACTTGCCCCAGGCAAGCCTCATCACGCTCAATGGTTAGTCACAAGAAAATGTAACTATCGGTGTGCAGGTTGCAACGTTTGGAAAGAACAAGATGAAAGAGAACTTACAGCCCAAGAAATAAAAAAGGGATTTGACATTCTCAAAAAACTCGGGGTCGTTGAACTTGTTATATCAGGTGGAGACCCATTGCTAAGAAAAGACATTGGTGAAATTATAGATTACGCATCCAGACTTTTCGTAACTACAGTTTATGACAATGGAAGCATGGCGGTTGAAAAAATTGATTGTTTAAAAAATGTAGATTTTGTTGCAATTTCCATAGATAGCTTGGATGAAACAAAAAACGACACACTAAAAAATGTCCCAGGTGCTTGGAAAAAAGCGATGGAAACGGTGGAGACACTTCACAGTAAAGGCATAAATGTTGCTGTGACCCCAACAATTTCGCAAAAAAACCTCTACGAAATTGTCGATATAACAAACTACTTTACAAAAAAAGGAATACCTGTTTGGTATTGCTTATATTCATTTGACACCTCAACTGATAAAAAGCAGTTATTTCGGATTGGCAAACAAAACGATGACTTTGTAATAACAGATAGGCAAGCAATGGTTAAGCTTCTTGACAAATTATTAGAAATGAAAAAGGAAAATAAACAAGTCCTTATGACAGGTAAACTTCTAAGGACTCTCAGAAGCTATTATAATGAGGACAAGCGCGCATGGAGATGTCAAGCATTAAGAAATTTTCTAGTCGTTGATCACTTGGGCAGAATTGCTGGTTGTCATAGCCATAATTTTGCAGGTTCAGTATTTGATTTGCCAAAAAAATGGGAAAGCAAAGAATTTAATGACCTCCGAAATGACTACCAAAAATGTACCAGATGTGGCTATTTATGTTATATTTTCTATTCTGTCCAGGGAGGCGCCTTGGGACATATTTCACTTGCCATGGACCAGTGGAAAAATGCAAAATTGCTTTTTAAAGTAAATAAATCTAAAAAATAAGTGCGACTAATTGAAATAATGCTAATTCTATTCTAATTATGACTATTCTTGAATGAGTCATTTTCTTCAATGTTTGAAATTTTCCCTATTGAATTATCAGGTATTACTCTCGGTCCTGCATCTTTAGGTTCAATTAACTCTCTAATAGCGGGGATAAAAAGCATCAAAATAGCGAATATTATCGCTGCAGTTGCGATTAAGAAAGCTATAAATGTTGCAACCATTAACATTTTTCCTCTTTTGAATCAATGAAAATATTGCCTTTTCCGAAATGCTCAGTCTTTTTCCAATGATTATTGTCGCCAATCAATTTTCCTAATAGCACGTCAAAAAGAGCTTTAGTGCAGATTAATATGTTGTAAAAATATGAGAAAATTAAGAATGGCATTAACCATTGAATCCGCGTTCTTCTGTCAAGATAGGCGCCAATTCCAATTTCATAAAAAGGGGCATAATTGCCAACAAAACTGTAAATGGAAATCGGAATAATAAGCCAAAAGAGAGTTGCAATATAGGAATGACTAAAAATAAGAAAGGTTCCAATAAAAAATGAAACAAGAGTAACAATCGGTAAAAAATAAATGAATAAAACAAGTAATCCATCAATTTTCTGTTTTTTATTCATTTTTGAGCTCTTTAGAACACTAAATGAATGCTTAAAACATACTTGCATGTGCCCTTTTGCCCATCGGTGCCTTTGCCGCCAATAAGCCTTCCAAGTGCTAACTGCCTCCTCATAGCATTCAGCATTACCAACATAGCGAACTTTGTAGCCTGCTAGATAAAGTTGAAAAGTTAAATCAGTGTCTTCAGCTAGTATTGACTCGTCAAATCCGCTTACATTTTCTAACGCACTTCGCCTGAAGCCGCCGACTGTACCTCCAAATTGCGGTACCAACCCCAAAGCGTCGCGAGCTTCTTGGTCAACCCTGTATCCTCCGATACGTTCAAGTGCAACTAAACGTGTGACGATATTTAATGGTTCATTTATAACGACAGGTCTTCCCTGTACCGCTCCAACTTTTGGGTCTGAGAGTTTTTCCACAAGGTTTTCAACAATATTTTTTGTTGGAAGGTAATCGGCATCAAAGCAAAGAATAATTTCTCCAGTTGCCAGTTTTAACGCAGCGTTTAATGCTGCTGCCTTACCCTTTCCACCTACGGTCTTATCTCTATGAAGCACCTTTATGTTACGGCTAGATTTCGCATATTCGTCTGCAATTTTTCCTGTGTTATCAGTTGAAGCATCATCAATTACTATAACTTCAAGTTTATTTTTCGGATAAGACAAATCAACAGTTTTTTCCAGCAACTTACCAATAACTTCTTGCTCGTTGTGAGCAGGAATAAGAATGGAAACCGTTGGTTCATACAATACTCGTTCATTGGTTCTTTGTACGTTATCGATTTTGGATCGTTGCCTCAAAACAGTGATAGTGAAAATATAATGACGCACCAAATAAGCCGAAATAATAAAAGTTATCGCAATAAACGAAAAATCCATAATTTCCATTATGAAATTGGGTAAAATCAATTCTTGATTTCCTTCCCTAAGTTTTTTGGAAGATTTGGAAAGAAACCTAAACTTAGAGCCCAGAAAGGAATGACCCAAATTAAATTAAAAAAAGGATAAATCCATGAGTAAAAATTGTCGAAAGCTATTCCAAAATTGAGTCTTCCAAAAAATGAGAAATAGTAAAAAATAATGTTTGAAAAAAGCCCAATTGAGTTGCCCACTGTAATCATAAAAATTTTTTTAAAAGTAGTACCGTTTAGATGAAAAAATATTGGAAAAAGCAGAATATTGAAGATTAGTAATGTAATCGTTGACCGATGCAGCACTGGGTCAATCATGCGATAAGAAGCTATTAGACATACAGAGATGACAGCTAGCATGAGAATCGTGGACAAATTGCTTAATACTTTCAACTTTCCCCTCTGCTCCTTTCTTGACCCGCCCTCTGACAGGGAATTCTTAAGTGTGTTCTTTTCTGTTATAAGTCCTCTGGAAATGAATTATAGAGGAAAGTTCTATTCGCTTAATTGCTTGGGAACATTAATCACTACATTACTAATTACTCTACAGAGGACGTCAAAAACCTCTTGAGCATTTAAATTGTCAGTATCTAAAACCAAATCAAACGGCGCAAAATCATCACCTAAGGAAAAACCATAAAGTTTCTTGTAAATTGCCTTAGTTCTTGATTCTTTAGTATCTAGAACTTTGAAAGCTTCATCAACGCTTATGCCGTCTCTCATAGCAACTCTTACAGCTCTCTTTTCAATTGAAGCCATCAACCAAATCTTGAAGCCGCCCTTAAGCAGCCAAGGCATGGTCCAACTGTCCAAAAGAACATTCCCTTGCTGTGCATATTCAAGAAGCTTTGCATCAACTGCCTTGTCAAATTTAGGGTCACTAATTCGGGTATTTAAGAAGTCTAACCCTTCAGGGCTCTCCCACCATCCTTCGCGTGATGCATCATATCCTTCAGCAGTTGCAAGATCCTTTAAAGCATCGCCACCACTGAAACATTTAAGGTCATATTTTTTGGCGAGTTTTTTTGATAGAGTGCTTTTTCCAGTTCCAGCCATTCCTGAAATGCAAATCATCACTGGCTTGTTAGCTAAGGAGGGGATTGCGGTTCTATCCAAGTGGCGCCACCTTGTTTGATGTTAGTTTTCGATTGGCATGATGCCCAATAGTCGTGAACCGAGCAAGCCGAGGAAGAACGAAGCAATTGGATACCAATAAATTACTGAAACTGGGCCGAAACCAGGTAAGTAAACTAACGAAGTATTTCCAAAAGTTGGAGTTAGAACAAAAAACCAAACAAAAATGTAAAGAAATGAAATGCCAAATTGAACCATCTGCGGTTTCATCATTTTTGACTGCATTGCATTAACTTGAGATTGTTTCTTTTTGAGTTTTTCCATTTGTTTTTTGTCATTAGCTCTTGCAGCTGCCATCGTTTCTTGGCGGTATTCATTCATTTCTTTCTGCATGACCCTGTATTGTTCCCAGCCGACAAAATAATTAATCAAAACCCTGTTTAATCCAGTGTTAAGAATAGCGATGCCTGCCGCAATGCCGAAAATAATTGCTGCCGACGTTATTGTAGTTATTTCAGTAGAAGAGGTGACAGTTGCTGTATAAGCGGGTACGTTAAGGCCATCGGCAGTTGTATTTACGTTTCCTCCTACTGACCATTTATAATTTCCTGCTAACTGTGGGTTTTTCGCATCAAATGTAAATGTAATGCTTTGCCCAGTGCTCAACCCCTGAGTAGAGCCATAAAGAACAATATAATTGTCAAGACGAGTAATAGTCCAGGACTGCGAAGCTGGCTGTGTTATTACAGCTAGATTATTTATGTTAGTGTAACCGCCGGCAATTGTTAAGTTTATGTCACCAAGCTGAACTGCACCGGTATTGTTAATTGTAAAAGTGTTCAAGGCATTCTCGCTAACGCCTTTGTTGTTTGCAAATGAAGATACTTGGAAACTAACGTTATCAGCGGCTTTAACTGAACCAATAAACGCACTTAGTGTTAAAACCGTTACCAACGCAATTAACAGGACAAATGAAATTTTTGTCGATTTCTTCACGAAACTTCGCCTTTTCCTAGAGATTTCTTTGTAGCTATCGCAGATTTTTTCTTTGACAACTCTGCGTATGCGTACTTGTTTCCTTGTTAATAACCGTTTTTGCTTTTAACATTAAATTAATTGAGAATTATGTATTTAAGTTTGAAATGTGTCAATGATTTTTCCAAAAATTTACTCTAAAGCTTAGATAGAACCACGTGAGATTGTTGTTTTAATGTTCTGGTTTCAAGACAGAAATGAAGCTTAGGGTTATCAAAAACAACAAACAACCAAGATAGAAACTTTTAGATAGCCATTAAGTGTCAACTGTTCTGTCGCCTCTGGATGAAAAAACAGCTGAACGTCGTCCATCAAGTCAACCGAGTAGCATATCATTGCCTACTAGGCGGGCAAATTGTTCAAAAATTTTGTAAGCAAAAAATAATCAAATGCTTTTTGTAGCCTCACTGATTCGGTTGTTAATCGTATTCTGTTGTTCAACTGTAAAGACTTCTTGGTTACATGATGGGCACCTTAATGCCTTCACATTATGTAGGATTACACCGTCAAATTCTGCGTCGAATTCAACTTCAAGATATTCCTTATAACAGGTTGGACAAAGCAGAGCATTTGCCTTGGTACTTTTCTGTTTATTCTGTGAATTTCTTTCCAAGCTCTTCTGCCCAAACCTCAACCTTAGCTAGATCGGTGTTATCTAACATGGTTTTTCTAAGATATCTTATGCGTCCCCCAAAAGCTTCCGTACTTACAACATTCACCTTGATGTATTTTGCTAGTGTGTTCTCAACGAATCTGGTTTTTGCGTTGTCATGACTTCCTGGGGTGCCAGCCATAGAGGAGGAAACAAAAAAGGCGACTCGTTTGCCGCTGAAGTCGTTTTCAAGAAACTTTTTTGCTTTGCCGTACACTCTCCCGGCTCTTACACCGCTGCCAATAACTATATTTCTATACGACTTTAGATCAGATGTTTTTTGTTCTTTTAAGTCAATTAAATCAACTTCTAATTCGTATTTTGAACGCAAGACATCAGCGATTTTCTTAGCTGATTCCTCAGTTACTCCACCCTTGGTTTCATAGGCTACGAGAGTTTTGTTTGCGATCATTAGGTATTGCTCGCAATTGGAGCGATTCTGGCGCCGCAGTTGTGACAGAAAATTGAGCCAACAGGATTTTTCGTGCCGCATTTGGGACAAACAATGGGTTCAGGCGAGACTGTTTTTTGCTGAAGGTTATCTCGTGCTCTCAAGATAGCTTGATGAGTTTCTTTGGCTGCCATAGTGAAAGCTCGTTCTAACTCTATGCCTACTTGGTAGAACGCATCTCTCAATTCGTCAGTTGGATAGGCGGCTTTTTCAGTCTTGCCTTTATCTGTTTTTGTGCCACATTTAGGGCAAAAATAAGCATCTTCGGCTAATTCTGAACCACAGTTTGAGCAGTAAATCATCTTTATTCACTAAGCTATGATTTGGCAAACTGTAAATTTAAGCCTTTATATAAATAAAAACAAAAGTTAATATTTAGGTTTCGTCCGTTTAGCGGTGAATGGTCGCCTTCTGACGTTTAATTCTTTACTGGATATCAAAGTGTACATAACACTGCATAAGCAATTGAATAAACAAATTCACCTATCGGAAGCACTTCATACACATATACTCCTTCAAGAACTCAAAGAAACATAAGTTAAGCTAAACAAACAAGTGAACTACTCGCCCCTTACGGGGCGAGCATCTCCAATTTAGTCCCTGTTGATATATTCTTCAATTTTCAGCGCTAGTCACAACGCCGGCAGTTCTAACAGCATAACCCTCCGACCACAAATGCCCACCCCAAAGCTTCTCTTTCAGCAAAGGGAATTCTTCGAAAAGCGATTTAGCAGAATTGCATTTTAAAACACGCACCATATCAGGAATACATACTATAGGTGGAGCAGAAACAAACAGATGCACATGATCGCCATGATGAACCTTAGCAGCTAGCAGTTGAAAGCCACCCTGATTAGCAATCGTCTTAAGTACCTCCTCCAACCTAACCTCAACTGAGCCCAAAAGTACCTTGCGGCGGTATTTAGTGGCCCAGATAAGGTGGTAGTTGGCTTGGAAAGCACACGATCTTGCTTTCTCCAGGTCTCTCACCTCCTTATCCAATGGTGGCAGACCTATCGTTGAGTAGAACTAATAGAACTGCGGGTTGGACGCATTCATCCTGCCGCTAACGCGGCAGGTATTCTGCTAGGTTTTTTATAAAAAAAAAGAAAAATCGAAATTTTAGTCTGCGAGTTTATGTCTTGCATCTGCGATTAGTTTTACTGTTTGCAATCGCCAAGGTTCAAAGTTTTGTGGCGAAGCTGGATAGGTATTGTAGTGCGTGCTAAGCCCTCGCATCATTGTTACTGTTAAGCGGAGCTTTTTTAGAAATCCTACTCGTCGTATGCCTCTGAAAACTCGCTTGGCGGTCTCTGTGATGTTCAGATGGAAGTCGTCGCCCATTCCTGCTTTGAGCACATCATCTTCTGTCATGAGTTTCTCATTCATGCCGTAGTTGAGATCTTCGTCACTGCATGATAGCAGAAACATTTTGAAGATGTCAAGAGTTCCCTGTTTCTTGCCGTAGGTATCGATGTATTTTTTGTTATATCCCCATAGTGCCTCTTTGGTGGGTTCGCCTTTTCCTAATGCGTCAACTATTTGTTGACCTGCAAGATATCCACTGAGCATTGAAGGCCCGATGCCTCCACCGTGAATTGGATTAACCAATGAAGCTGCATCGCCCACTAAGACGATTCCATTTGATACCATGTTGTCTAAGGGTCTGCGGACTGGATCAAACCATGAGCCTGCTGTTAGAACTAATGAGCCCTCAAAGATTGGTCTTTTAAAAGCGGTATCATATAGTTGCTGTTTGGGGTTAGGATAATTTTTGCACATGCAGGTACCTAAGCCGACATTGACTCGAGCGCCCCCCTTGGGAAAGATCCAGATGTAACCACCCGGTGAAGCTTTTTGGTTAAGATAAATTTCGCAGAAACGGGTATTTTCAGTTTCTTGTTTGAGCTGTCGGATTTCTCTATAGCATGCTTCAACATCTTCATTAGCCAAATTACGGTCAATTCCCATGTCAACTGGAAGCTGCTTTCGTACCATTCCAAAGTAACCAGTGGCGTCAACTACAACTTTGCTTTTTAATTGCAAATTTTGACCTGTTTTCATATTCTTCGCAACCACGCCTGTTACCGCACCTTTCTCTATTAGTGGCGAACGGAAATTCATGTTATCCTGCAATAGTGCGCCCTTATCTGTCGCTTTTTTAAGTAGCCATTGCCCGAAAAGACGTCTGTTTAGCAAAAAGCCAATGAAGTCTTTGTCTGCTATTGTGAAAACGGTGTTTTCGTCTGGGGAATAAATTTTTATTCCATCAATTTTAGCTTCCAACTCTCCGCCTGTAGGCTTCTCTAGCCCTAAGAATTTTAGATGGTGTTCGCCTAAGGCATCTCCGCAGATTTTTTCCCCGATTTGGTCTACCGGTTTCTTTTCTAGTAAACATACGTTGAGTCCGGATTCAGCCATTGTTTTTGCTGCTAAGCAGCCTGCTGTTCCTGCGCCAACAACTATTGCGTCATATTTATCCAAATAAGTTTTCTCCTTATTGAGTTGATGTATTTTGTACACCTTGTTGTATTAGTAAACGCTTATAAAGTATAAAGTAAGCCACAATACACCGAGTGTGACCTATGTGAGTGCCACTCTAAGTGTTGAATTCCGCAAAATCGTAGAATCACGAATGGACCAGGTAATAAAAGGCGTGGAAATAACGTTCAACCAAATAATTGAAACCCAAAAAATTACGCCAATTGAGCTTAAGGCAGAGTTAGATAGCCTCGAAGACAGTTTCAACTTGTTATTTCAGAAATGGAGCCTTGAAATTCTCTATACGTTGCTGCTTAAGAAAGGAATTGGTTTCGGGGAAATTAAAAGAATCCTAATGGTTAATTCGCGCACATTGTCGGATAAATTAAAAATGCTTCAATCTCACGATTATATTACAAGAAAAGTCACGGCTGGTCCGCCTTTACGTGTAGAGTATGCTTTGACCGATAAAGGTAAAAACACTGTATTGCTGGCTTTGCCGCTGCTTTACTATTCAGGCAATGCCGACGTTAAGGCTTAACTGGTTTTTTGTCGTTGTATTTTAGTTGCTGCGGAAGGCTTGTTGATTCCTTCACGGTTTCAAAAACCATGCATGTTAATGTTTTCTCAGCCCTCGGATGCGTCTTAGTTTGTCAACGACGAATTTTCCCACGGCTTCTACGTTTTCTGCTCTGAGTTTTACAAGTAGATCCCAGTCGCCAGTTATTATATGAACTTCTTGAACTTCGGGTAGGCGGGCAATTTCTTCGGCGACATCTCTTTGAGAAACAGGGGTGCCGTCTGCTTTTACGGTGGTGTAGGATACACTGGCTAAAATGAAGGCGCTTGTACCCAAGTTTAACATTTTTGGAGAGAGAATGGCGCGATAATGAATTATTATGCCTGCTTCTTCCATCCGTTTTATCTTCGCAAAAACTGTTGTAATTGGAGCGCTGATTTTTTTGGAAATTTGGTTTGCTGTTAGCTTGCTATTTTCTTGTATTAGAGTAAGTATAGCTTTGTCTTTTTCATCTATTCTACAGCTCATACGTAAATATTACAAATATAAGCTATAAAACCTTGTGTTTTTTGTAAATAACCCATGTTTTTTCATAAAAAATTTATTATCTGGATTGTACAGTTAATATTCAACCAAAATTAATTAAAGTGATTAACTTGAAACCTGAACAAATCCAAATTCCAAAACCATTAGATCAACTTTCAGCAAGCGAGCTAGAAAGGAAAACCTGCATTGGAAAAGTCATGACTTACACGCTAAAAAGCCTTACAACAACGTTTGTTAACCAAGGTTTCCAATGGCTGCTTCCAGTAGCCCTAAGTCAAAGCACCGACCCGCTCTGGCCTGATCCTGGAGCATCAATAGAGAAAAGAATAGAGGTAGACATCTACGGTAAACCAGTACGCACAACAGCGAGCATGATCATTCACAAACTAGTCGCCTCATCCACCGCTTACCCCAAACTTTTCATTCTGTCACCAAATATACGTATTGAAAAAGCTTCACGCGCCGAAACAGGCAAACATATTTACGAGTTTACACAACTTGATTTTGAAGCAAGAGATGCAACATCAAAAGACATTTTCGCGCTTGTTGAAAATGCAATTTGCACTTTGGTTAAAGACCTTAAACATGACATGAAAGGAGAATTAACTACCTTATGCCGTTGCGACAGCCTGAAAGCACCCAAGGCACCTTTCAAAATTTACGACCGTGTTGAACTTGAAGCTAAATATGGTGCGGACGGTTGGGAAACAGGCATATCTGAGGAAATATCGGATCCTGTTTGGGTTACTAACATTCCAAGAGAATTTTATGACTTTGAGGATTTCAAGACAGGCAAATGGGATAACTATGACTTATTTCTGCCCCAGTTTGGCGAAGTTCTTTCAGGTGCTAAACGTGAATTTGAGTATAAGAAAATCTTGGAAAAGATTGAACGTGACCAAGTAAAGAAAGAAAACTATGCTTTGGTTCTGAAGATGGCTAAAGAAGGCAGATTGAAGCCAACTGCTGGCGGAGGCATAGGCATGGAACGTTTAGTAGGTTGGATCGCAGGCGTAAAACATATTGCAGAATGCCAACCGTTCCCAAGAGTTCCAGGCATTGTAAACGAACTCTAACTATGTGTAAAGAAACAGACGGTTGAATGTTACAATACACAACTTTTCTTTTTCTTGCACAAAGTTTTTAATTTACTTATGAAAACAGAGTAAAAGGAAAGAGATGACAAATGTCAGTTATGAATCCTTACTTAGAGGCGCTTCAGCCTAAACTTAGTCCCTCAGACTTCAAAAAACTGAGCGCAATAAATAACCCAAACGTACATGAGTTTATAGCTAAAGAAAGCGATCTTTGTCACCCCAAGGATATTTTCATCTGCAGCGACTCAGAAGAGGACATTGAACATGTCCGAAAACAGGCAATCTCTTCAGGTGAAGAACAAGCAATCTTGACCCTCAAAGGACACACCGTGCATTTTGATGGTGAATATGATCAGGGGCGAGACCGCCAAGCAACCAAGTACCTTGTGCCTAAAGGAGTCACATTAAGCAAAGCCCTCAACCAGATGGACCGCCAAGACGGTTTAACGGAAGTCACAGGATTAATGCGGGATTCGATGCAGGGCAAAACAATGATTGTCCGCTTCATTTCACTGGGTCCGAAAGATTCGATATTCACAATTTTAGGACTTCAATGCACAGATTCATGGTATGTTGCTCACACTGAGGACCTTCTTTACCGATCAGGCTATGAACAGTTCATAAAAGCTGGACCAAAAAGCGATTTCCTGCGAGTTCTACATTCAGCTGGAAAATTAAACAGCGACATGGTCAGCATGGAATATAACAAAAAACGCATCTACATCGACCACATGGACAATACAATCTTTAGCATAAATACGCAGTATGCTGGAAACTCTGTCGGCTTCAAGAAATTAGCTTTCCGCTTAGCTATCCGCAAAGCAAGTAGCGAAGGATGGTTAGCAGAACACATGCTCCTAATGGGGGTATTTGGTCCAAATGCACGCAAAACCTATTTCGCAGGAGCCTTCCCTAGTGCGTGTGGAAAAACCTCAACGGCTATGCTTCCAGGAGAAAAAATCCTTGGCGACGACATCGCTTACATTCGAGACATCGATTCAGTAGCTCGCGCAGTAAACGTTGAATGCGGAATTTTTGGCATCATACAAGATGTAAACCCTAAAGACGACACCTTAATCTACAAAGTTTTAACCACCCAAGGGGAAATCGTATTCTCAAACATACTGGTTAAAGACGGCAAACCTTACTGGCTAGGCATGGGGCAAGAGCTTCCCAAAGAAGGATGCAACTATACTGGAACATGGTTTGAAGGCAAAAAAGACGAGCAAGGCAATGATTTACCAGCAGCAAACAAAAACGCTCGTTACGCAGTAGCCCTTGCAGCTTTAGAAAACGTTGATCCAGAACTTGACAACCCCATGGGCGTAGAACTCGGCGGCATCATGTATGGAGGACGAGATGCAAAGGCCTATGTTCCCGTTCAGCAAAGCTTCAGTTGGGAACACGGCATTATAGCTTATGGAGCCTCCCTAGAAACGGAAACTACATTTGCAACAGTTGGCAAAGAAGGCGTTCCAGAAATAAACATGATGAGCATCCAAGACTTCATCTCAATACCAATGGGCAAAAACGTTAGCAACAACCTAAACTTTGGACGCAAACTCAAAAAGCAACCCATCGTTTTTGGCGTAAACTATTTCCTTAAAGAAGTCGGCAATGGCAAATACCTCAACAGCCCACAAGACAAACATGTTTGGATAAAATGGATGGAGAAACGTGTGCACCACGAAGTAGATGCTTTAGAAACACCTACAGGTTATATCCCAAAATATGAGGATTTACGTAAACTATTCAAAGTTGTGCTTGGCAAAAACTACGCCAAAGAAGACTACATTAAACAATTCACTATACGAATCCCGGAAAACATAGCAAAAATTGACCGTGTTTCGCGCTTCTACCAAGAAAACGTAACAGATACTCCGCTAGAACTATTCGGATTACTTTACCTTCAACGACAAAGACTGTCGGAAGCCAAAGAAAAATTCGGCGACTACATTTCACCGGAAAAATTCGAAAAAACCACTTAATTTCCCTCTAATTTGGGTGAAAATTTTTAAATGGAACACACGTACAGACTAACAATTCATAATTGTTAACTAACAAATTCAATAAATCAAACTCTAAGAATAAAAAACAAGGAGACAAAAAAATGATGATGAAAAAACTCAGCATAAGAGAGTTAGAGTTCAGAATCGATTTGGCAACAGTTGAAGGAGACGGTTCGTTCCAATGCCCAAAATGCGGAATGCAAATCTCACCTGACGACGAAACAGAAGACAATTACGAAATCTTAGACACAAAAGTCGAAGACGATAAACTTTCAGAACTGGTAATTTCCTGTGGCAAATGCAAAAGCACCATAAAACTCGATGGTTTTCTAGAGGCCTCTGAAACCCAATGACCCATTCTCTTAAATAAATCAACTCTTAAATTAATTTTAGGTCTATGTTACATGCGTTGTTTTTTCAATTCAACGGCTAAATAAGTTTAATTGGTCTTTTTTACATAACCCTATTTGATGCTTATGCTAATTGAAACCTTCACGGTCGGTATATTATCAACAAACTGTTATGTTGCACATTCTCAACTAACCAAAGAAGCCATCATAATTGATCCAGGCTTGGAGTCGCTAACAGAAGCTCAACAAATTTTTGATCACATAATTATGAATTCTCTAAAAGCCAAGCTTATTTTGAATACCCATGGACATGAAGATCACATTAGCGGCAATGGCTTGATTCAAGCAAAATACAACGTTCCAATTTATATCCACAAATTGGACAGTAGCGTCCTTGAAGATTTGCAAAAAGGCAACTATCCAGCCCCAGTGCTATTGGAAGAAGGAAGCCAAATCAGTTTTGGCGACCAAACCCTAAAAGTTCTGCACACACCAGGTCACACTCCAGGAAGTATTTGTCTGAAGAGCGAAAGACTGATTTTTACAGGTGATACATTGTTCGCTGAAGGTATCGGTAGAACAGATTTCCCTGGTGGTTCTAACAGAGATATGCAGCAATCCCTAAAAAGACTTGCTCATCTGCCTGATAACTTGTTAATTTACCCGGGGCATGGTCCAACCTCTATTATGGGTGAAGAAAAAAGGGTTAACCCCTTCCTCGTTAGGGAGTCTTATTAGGCTGCAGTTTGAGGACTATTGCTTAATTCTTGAAGAGCATATAGACGTTTAATGATATTCGGATGTGTAGACATTATTTCTGTGAAGCTGTCGAATTTGGTTGGTTTCTCTGCAAGTTTTTGTCTCAGCAATTCTTGCTTGTTGGTTATTCCTGCCGCATGTAAGTCTTCTGAATCATTCTTGGCTTGATCTGGGTTGGCGATAAATAATGCTTTGAATGAAGTGTTGCTTTTTTGTTCCTCTTTTTGTCGGCGTGAAGAATTCTTGCTTAATTCAACGATTGTCACTAGCCCGGTTGAAAGTTGTTGAGCACCATTTTCCACAATAGAAGCGCTATGTCTGTCTGCATAATACTCTCTTAGGCGGCTCAAGTAAAGAGTAAAAAGGGTTAAGACCCAGCTGAATGCCATAAATGCTATTCCGATTACCGCGTTGTTGCCACTACTGTTTTTCTTGTCGCCTCCTCCAAAAAATCCTGAGAGCATCATTGAATATCCAATATAATAGAATAGTGCAGGTAGGAAAGAGGCAACCATCATGACTTGCACGTCACGATGTTTTAGGTGTCCAAGTTCATGGCCTAAGACGGCTTCAACTTCGCCGCTGTTCAAATTATCTAATAGTCCTTGAGTTACTGCGACTCGGCTTCCTGACAGGGGTGAACCATACGCGAAAGCGTTTGGGAGAGGAATTTGTGAAAGCATTAGTTTGGGTGTGGATATGCCGCTTTTTTTGCTCAGGTCTGATACCATTTGGTGAAGCTCTGGCTTTTCGGTTTGTTTTAGCTCGCGAACTTTGTATATCCAACCAACAAGGTAAGGCCCCAGTAACCACTGGGCTATGTTAAGCACTACTACTAGTATGCCGATTGTGATTAGGCTAAAACCTATATTAGCTAATGTTAAAACAATTGCGAAGACTAGTGTTGTTAAACCGAAAATTATGGCGAGTGTTCCAGCCATAGAGACCTTAAGTTTCCAAGCGTTCATGAAGTGACCTCTTTTTTGTATCTTCACTGAGTTTCGTTAGACGCTTATAACTTTTTTGCGGTAATGCGTCAAAATAAGCCTCAAAAAAATGCTGCAGCAAGGAAAATTAACCTTTTTGAATCCTTTGTCCAGTATTGCATTTCATAGTTGCCGTAAACCGCATCGAGGCCGAAATCGGCTTTTTCCAGCAAGCTCTGCATATCGCCGTATGTATAGATACGGGTAATGTGTTCAAAAATTTTGATATCGCCTTTCACCCAATCATAAACGGTCCATTGGTCATGGAGTTTTCCGTTTGAAGAATCAATGTTTCGCGTCTGAACCAAGAAAAAGTGTAGGTACTCCCGTCCTTTCGGCAGAGGGTTAGCTTGGTTTTTAATAAGTTGTGCGCGGTTAAACAAGTCAACAATTAGAACGCCTCCTGTCTTCAGTACAGCGTGCAGATCTCGGAGGCTTTGCAAGTCATCTTTTGACGAGGGTAAATAGCCAAAACTTTGATCCATGCTTATGGCGGAAGCGAAAGCTTGATGTTTGAAAGGCAAAAACCTCATATCTCCCCTAACAAGTTGCGACCCATGCCACCTTTTCTTAGCTATTCTCAGCAAATTAACCGAGACATCTAAGCCAACTACGTCGTAACCAAGCATGCTCAACCCAATCAGATGTCGTCCGGTGCCACATGCCAAATCTAAAACCCACCCGTCGATTTTGAGTGCTTTTTTTAGGAACTCTATTTGCCTTTCCGTTTGGTTTTGATCAGCGATCTCCACCCAGTATTCGCCCATTTCATCAAAAACATTCATACATTTAACAAATCAGTTTTCTCTGCTCAAATGTCTTGTGTCTTCGGCCAAGCTTGAGAAGATCCTCTTCTATCCAACCATTGCATTAAAGACATCTCAACTCTCGTCATGGAATTGGAAGCGTTTTTTTCATTATCTGTTGTGGCTGGTTTACAAATGGCTTTTGTCAAACTTCCCTTTTTTCTGGTTGGTTGTTGTAGGACTGTTTTGTGTGCACAACTTAAGTTTTGCTTTGTGTTTTAAGGTTTGTTTCTGTTTTAGGTAGTGTTTCGGGTTTTGTTATTGGTTGTGGTTGTGGTTGCGAATAGGTCTTTTTTCATGTTGCTTTAGGCTTATGAGATAGAAATTGATGTTAATTTTCACAAAACGAATGTTCAAATTTATGAAGATTAGAAATGACAAAAATTTTTATAGTGTTAAAGTTGCCGCTGTTTTAGATCAGTCTTTACCTTTCTAATAATTATGAAAAGATGAGTTATTCCAATGTTGTTGGATTTCAACGATTTTGAATATTTTAATTGCACAAGTACTCGCTAATAAAGAGTTATTATGCTCAAATTTTCTGCAGCTCGGGTAAGCTTATTCTCGTAAATTACTAAAATGTTACTAGTCTTGTTGGCATCTATCAGATTTATGTCAATTCTAAGAATCTCCAATAACGGTTTTGGAGCTTGGGAGGGGACTGACCCTACTCGTTGACAACATCAAATTGTACGCTTTTATCTTAGCAGCTAAGTGAACGGTTGCTGTGTTTATCGGTTAAGTTTATTGCAAGACAACAAGAGGATAGAAGCGATTTTATGTAGTATATGCTAACTGAATTCCTTGGCTGTCTACAATTGACTACAAAAAATCCAGATAAGTTTAAATCGTAATATACAAAAAATATTATTAGAGGAAATTAAATGTCTGACAAAAAGAAGGAAATAGTCGAGATTCCAGAATATTTAGTCAAATTGGGTAGTTATATTGTAGTCGGTCCTCATGGTAAGGTCCCTCTTAACTACGTCGTACAGTTTGACTTGGCCAAAGACAAAGCTGTCGTTGAGCGAATCAAGAGCGACCCACAGTTTGCAAAGAGATTTAATGTGTCATGCGTAACTCCTCTAAAGCTCGAAGAATTAGAGAAAATGAAGTCTGGAACTGTCGCCATAACACTGAAGGCTTAGTATAGAATAGGGTGCGATAACGCGCCCGCTTTTTCTTATTTTATCCTCATCTTCAAATTTACAGGAGCTATATGTGTCCTCCCAATCATCAATTCCTTTTCTTAAGAACATCGGTTTCATGCTTACATACAAGTGCACGATTTCATGTCCGCACTGCATAGTGGAAGCTGGTCCAAAGCGAAGGAAGGAGATGGGACTTGAGGAAGCATTGGACTGGATCCGTCAGGTGAGTTCCTACCGAAATAATTACATCTTGGGCCTTGGTTTGACAGGAGGCGAACCGTTCTACGACCTTGATAGGCTCGAGGTGATTTCGAAATATGCAAGGCGGCTTGGCCTTTTCGTCACCACGGTAACAAACGCTTTCTGGGCACCGACAAGAGAGCGCGCCCTCGAAGTCTTGCAGAGGATGGATGGGATTCAGCTAATCTCCTTAAGTACAGATGCCGACCATCTGAAACTAATCCCTATGGAGAACATCAAGAATGCAGCGTGGGCCGCACGCGAGACAGGACACCTATACGACTTGGCTATCTGTACTGATAGCAAGACAGACTCTTCTTTTCTACGGCTAATGGACGCTCTGCGCGCCAGCGGTGAAGAAGACCACATTAAGGTCACGATCACCGCGCCGGTCGGTAGAGCCCAGAACGCCAGAGGTCATCTAAATTTTGCTAAGGAAAGCTTGCCAGCTGGGGGTGGGTGTGACTTGGCGAGTTCGCCGTTGGTTTTCCCCAATGGGAAGGTGATAGGCTGCACTGGGGCCTTCGTTGCTCTTCCTCCAACCCATCCAATGGTTCTTGGAGACTTACGTCAAGAGAGCCTAGAAACCATTTTGGACCGCTCTGAATATAACCCTTACGTACATGCCATGAGGCTCTGGGGACCTTACGGGATTTCGCTTATCCTCAGGGAACATGGCTTCGGCAATCTATTGCCAATAGAATACATTAAAGATTGTCCTTGCGATGCCTGTTTCAAGCTCTTCACAGACCGGCGGCTGGTTAAGGCATTGGATGCCATCATGTGTGACGATGAGATGTTGAAGTTGATCGCCTGTGGTAGGGCAGCATACCTCGATGAGCCTGCCCTGGCGCAACGCCTGGGCCTTCCCATGGAGTCTTTGAAACGCCCTTCCCTAAAAGAAGACACCGGAAAGGGCAGCAACAATTTGTCCCAATCGTTCCGAGCTACTCGAAGCGATTACTGACTTGTATCTAAGTCATTTATTATTATGTTTGAAGTAAGTAAGAGCAAGTATAGTGCAATAGTTAGAGAGCAATAATAAGCAAGAGCCCAATAAGAAAAATCTGAAGTCTTGCTAATGCCCAATCCTAACTCAAATGAGGAAAGAGAATTAAAGTTGCCCTTTGGGGTAAAACATAACCGTTACCAGAAAAGCCCGTACAGTGAAAAGTAGTTATTTTGATCCATTTTGCAGGTGATACATTTCTTATATTAGACCTTAGGCCCTATTATTTTTAGATAGTTTGTTGCGATTTTCATTACTATTTTAGGTTATTTTCAGATAACTAATGTTCCCGCTATACGAAAGTTTACCAGACCACACACAATGTCAGTCATGACATCATAACGTTTGAGACGATTCCTAAACTCATCCCCAAAAATATGGAATTTTTTAACCCTAGAATTTGTATGCTCCACAACCACCCTCTCCTTAGCCAGCAACTTGTTTGAGGCTCTCTGCTCCACCGAAAGCTCCTTCGCCTTCATGCCACATTTGCCCCGTCCAGGATTTTTCCTCTTAAAAGGCAACATACAATAAAGCTTGGGAAAATCAGTCTTTATCCCAAGATAACCCAAATCCAAATCTAAACGGACCTTATCTGGCAAATCTGGATGACTGCGCTTGTAAAGAGTGTAGTCATGCATGCTTCCCTTAACATGGCTGGTCTTGTGAACTATCAGGCCTTCTTTGTTCACAGTTAACTGAGTCTTTACAGTGTGTTTCTTTCTTTTACCGCTATAATGGATCTTTTGTTTACGCTTGCCATGGGGTCTTGGAATCTCCTGCTCTGTTGCATCCAGAAAAGCCTTAAAGCCTGGAAACACCGCTTCAACCTCCTCGACTGTTTGCAGCCTCCTAACCTTGTCATGTTCCTTTTTTGGTAAAGGCAATACTTCGCTGACCATGGGCTCTGGTTTTCTGATGGATTTGAGCACACTGGTTTGGCTAAGATCAAAGAGGTATCCCAGCAGTGTTGATGACGGGTACATATGGTAGTAGATTAGAAGCATAAGTAACCGGTCGGTCAGAGAGAGCTTGAAGGGATGACCAGCGCCAACTGCTCTTTTTCTGCTTCTTCTCGCTAGCCTTTTTTCCTCGTAGGCATCATATTTCTCTTTTATCTGCAGGTTTATGGTGTTAAATTCGTCTAATTCAATGCCTGAAAAATTCCTGAAATACGCGGGTTTTTTCATTAATATGCTGTAATTTAGCATGTAAACAGCCTAAAAGACATGTATTGCACCCTTTTACTAATAAAACCTTCGTTTCAGCACTAAAATGTTAATTGAAACTAAGGTCTATTGTTAAAAAATGGTTCTATAGTAGAACAGAAAAGATTTTAACCACTTTGGTGATGTTATGATACGAAATTTTTCAGTTGCCAAAATATCAAGCAGCAGTTAACAAAGCATCACCGCTTAAATATTCATAGTTTATCTCACTAGTAACCTGGAGAACCCTGCTTTGAGCGAAAAACATGATTGGCAACACCTCTATATGCTTCTAAAACTTGGTGAAATGGGAGCTTACAAACGAACCGCAAAGATTTCAACCGAGTACCTCGCAGGCAAACTGGGCATTTCTCAGCAGACTGCATCTCGCCATCTAATAGAGCTTGAACATAAAAGCTGGATACAACGTGACATTACTCCAGAAGGCAGCCTAATAAAAATCGAGGAAGCAGGAATAAAAGAGCTCCAAAAACTTTATTCCAACCTAAAGGTTTTGGTTGAAAAATCTTATCCGCCAAGCGTCACATTGGAAGGCACTGTTTTTACTGGGCTAGGCGAAGGCGCATATTATACTTCAAAAGAAACTTACCGCAAGCAGTTCACTGAAAAACTGGGTTTTGAACCATACCCGGGTACACTCAACCTCAAATTAACAAGTGAATATGATATAAAAACAAGAAGAGAAATTGAATCTTACCCAGCAATTGAGGTTACTGGTTTTAGAAATGAAGACCGTACATTTGGATTGGTAAAATGTTACCCAGTAGTCATAGAAAACAAGGTCAAAGGCGCCCTTGTAACAGCAACTCGGAGCCACTATGACGTGTCAGTTCTAGAGATTATTGCACCAGTATGTTTGCGTAAAGCACTAAACTTAAAAGATGGCAACAAAGCAAAAGTGGAAATCTACATTGTCCCCTAAAAGGGCAACGACACTGAAGAAGCGCGCTTAGCTGAAAGTTCATCATATGGCTTTCTACTTTTAGCCAACAAATAACCAACAACCAAACCAAAACCTAATCCTCCCAAATGCGCTAAAATATTAACACCTTCACCTGAGCTAATGAAGAAAAGGAAGAAGGCATAAACAAGAGCACCCAGAATTGACTGACGAACCGAACGTCTGGAATAAATCACAATCGCACCGAACAAAGCAAAAATAGCCCCTGACGCACCAACCGAAATAAAAAAGGGACCAAACGCTAACGACAACAAGTTACCTGCTAAACCACCCAGCACGTAAATTCCAAGAAATTCTGGAAGCGAAAACATTTCTTCTCCCCGCAGGCCGAAAATAAATAAGAATAACATGTTGCCCATAATGTGAGCAATGCTGGCATGGACAAACATTGATGTAAAAAGTTGCCAGTATGCGCCTTGAAAAACTAATCCGTTAACTTGCCCCCACATGAAAATTGGAGAATCGCCTGTTACGAGAGCGCTACCACCTACGATAGATGTGTAAATGTAAACTGCTACGTTTATTGCGATTAGAATGTACGTGGGTTTATATTTCATGCTGTTAGGCATAAACGCGACCATTTTAGCTTCTGAGTTTATCGATTATCTTCTGCTTTATCTTACTTGAACTATCTAAAGTATTCTCTCCAAACTTGCCAATTCTGACCAGCTCAATTCTCTTTTTGTTCATGTCTATATAATTCTGGACTTCTTTGGCCATTTCTTCTTGGTCATAGCCTAATGCAATAACATCGGGTTTGACTTTTGAAATGATTTCGCCGATTTCAAGTGGCTCAAAACCCAACATGGCTTTATCAACAACCTTTAACGATTCGACCAATGCTCTGCGTTGGTCTTCAGCCATTATGGGTTTTCTGTCCTTGGTCTTCTCCACGGTTTTGTCAGTAGCTATAATTACTATCAATTCCGATTTGGGTCCGCCTGCTCTTTTAGCTTCCTCTAAAAACTTGACGTGCCCCAAATGAAGCAGGTCAAAAACACCTGAAGCTAAAACTACCTTTCTTTTTCCTGACTTGTCGGCCATTCAAACTTCACTGCACCCAATAACCTAAGAGCATCTAGCAGCCCTTCACAGTAAGCTACCGAAGTTAAACTGGTTTCAAGCTTACCATCCGCCCTATAATACTTTGCGTCCTCCAAATAATTTGCAGCCCAAGACAAAACATCCGACACAGCCGCGTCTGTCATTGCAATGGGCATTTGGATTTTCATTAGTTCCTTTAGCACTTTTTCAGCTGAATCGATGTACTTGTTTGTCAACGCTTCCAAACTCACTTAGACAACCTCCTGAACTCAACTGGAGCAGCTGCAAAAGCAATCAGAGCCTCTACCTCCATAAAATGCAAATCTCCGGGAACAATCAGGCTGTAAGGAGGCGGCCCGAAATCAGAGTTTAGAAGAAATTTAACAAAATCGGCTTTCAATGTGGGATTGTCGCTTCCGGCACGCGCAACTCCAAGCACAACGGTATCAGCTGTAACTGAACCTTTTTTGTTTTTTTCTTCAATTTCAAGCAGCATTTTCAGTGCCTGGTTAATGGTTAAGAATTCATTCTCAGTGGCTTTCAAATCCAAAAGGCAGAGTGTATGCAGACCAAATGTTTTGTTTTGTGAAATAACATTGTATGGTGTTGCGCTATAGTTTTCTGGGAAGGGCACGGTGACTGTTTTGCCAAACTTGTAATTGTGTAATCCTGAAAGGCTAATGATTGCGGAAATAATTGAAGCACCATGTACAATACGGGTAGAAACGCCCTGCTTCTCCGCGTCGATTCGCAACGTCACATGGGTAGTAGCAATGAATGGATCTCCCGGAACAAGAAAAACCGTTTTGCCGTTTTTTGCAGCTTGCAGAATTTTGTTGCCGCTTTCTTCCTCGAGCTCTCGCCTTCCAACGAGGTGAACTTTTCTATTACACAACTCCTCGAACCTTTGGAGGCTAAAGTCCGGCATTCGGCTAGTGTAGGTTTCCATGAAAACTGTGTCTGCAGTTTTCGTTTCTTCCAAACCTTTAACACTGATGCCTTTATCATCGTTTAACCCTAAGCCAACAAAAACAAGTTCTTTCAAACGGCGTCTCCTCAATGATTTAGATTCATTCTAATTAACTTAAATTTGTTCTCTTCTTCGCCGTGATTTCCGTTTTACCAAAACTAAAAAAACTATCAACAAGGCAGCCGCCAATGCTACCAAACCGATTATTACAGTGTGTGATAGGCTTGAAATAGAACCTGCAGCGTTTACTTTGACAATCAAAAAGTCTTCTCCGTTATCCTGGGTGTTAGTTGTTCCACATAAAACATATCCACTATCTTTTGCATTCACGAGTGAATAAGCAAAATTGTCTATTGCTGCGTTGTTTTTAAAGTTCCACTGCATGTTTCCAGAGGAATCAATTTTTGCAAGCCAGTAATTTTTCTGTGTATCAATAGTTGTCTGCCCTGCCAACGCAAATCCTCCGTCTACAGCATTAATCAATCCATATGCTTGATCGTCATTGGGTCCACCGTATGTTTTATTCCACTGCAAAGTTCCTGCAGAATCCGTCTTTACGAGCCAAGCATCGTTTGAGCCTGAGCCAAAAGATGTCGTGTAACCTGACAGAGCAACGCAGCTATCATTTAATTGCACAATAGAAAGGAACGTGTCCAGTGCAGGACCACCAAAAGTGCGGTTCCAAAGCATGCTCCCGTTTGAACCGACTTTGAGTAACCAGGCGTCTTCGTTACCTGACTCAAAAGCTGTGTCGCCAGCGATTAGATAACCTCCGTTGCCAGTTTGCACTAAGCCATGGGCTTCATCATTATAATTTGAGCCATAAGTTATGTTCCAAACCATGTTGCCAGAACCATCAGTTTTCACTAACCATATGTCTTCTCCGCCAACACCAAAACTGTTTGTCCATCCCGTTAATGCGTACCCGCCATCACTGGTTTGGATAACACTTGTGCCAAAATCGTCCACCAATCCCCCATAAGTCTTATTCCACAGCAGGTTACCATTTGAGTCAACTTTAACAAACCAGTAATCAAACCCGCCCGCTCCAAAAGACGAGGTCATACCTAAAATAACAAAACCGTCGCCAGACTGAATTACATCGCTGGCAAAATCATCTGCAACTCCACCATAAGTTCTATTCCACTTCATTATACCAGACGAGTCGGTTTTAACAAGCCAAAAATCAGACGCACCTTTACCAAAAGAAGAGGTGCTTCCTGCTAAAACATATCCTCCATCTGCAGTTTTTGTAATGCTATAAGCGGCTTCATTTTTTGCTCCACCAAAGGTATAACTCCATTCTACATTCGCAATCTCTGAGCACTCAATAGCAGGAACAAAAATAGAAAAGAGAATGATTACAGAAAAAAAGACCAAGAACCCGAGCTTTTTCATTTTTCTTTAACTTTGCCCTCTTTAACCAATTGCTTGTAGTAAACACGGCATGAATCCATAGTAACGCCATGTCTTTGACAAAAAACAGACAAAACTTGCTCCACAGGCTGGTTTGGCTTTTTCTTACTTACCATTTCTTCAAGTTCTTTCTTGTGTTCATTTGTCATTGCCGTTTTATCACTCATATAGTAAACCTTCTTCGTTGCTACCTTTTATCAGTCTTTAATCAGCTTAAAAAACATTAATTCGTCTGTTTACGCCAAAAATTCATAAGCTAACACTTGAACCAAGGTTTTACCAAACATTTATATCATTTACGTCAACAAGAAATCTAAACATTTCAGCTTCCACGACTGAAGGATTGAGCCCAAATGAAGCCTGTTGAAAATCTAGCAAAAGACACAGTAAGGAACCTCAAACCGTGCGTTCACGGAGGAGAGGTTTTGGAAGCAGCAGGCAAAAGCGGTCTCGAACGCGAGGAAATCTTGGATTTTAGTTCAAGCGTAAACCCTTTGGGACCTTCAAAATTGGCGCTTGAAGCAGCAAAAAACAGTTTTAAAGAGATTCCAGCTTACCCAGACTCTAATAGCAATGCTCTAAGAACGGCGATTGCAAGTCACTTCCCAACGTTAACAAAAAACAACATCATCGCCGGCAACGGTTCAACCGAACTAATGTACCTTTTTGCAGACACCTTCATGCGTAAAGGCGACAAAGCCCTTATTCCAGCGCCGACATTTGGCGAGTACGAAAGCGCAATAAGAAAGACAGGGGAAAAACCTCATTTTGTTCGACTAGACAATAACTTTAACCTTGATTCTGCAATTTTTAAGGAAGAAATGCAAGATACCAAAATCATTTTCCTCTGCAACCCCAATAACCCGACAAGTTTGTTGATTCCACAGGATGTACTAAAGGGCTTGATTGAAGAAGCCATGAATCAAGATACACTTGTTTTTCTTGACGAGGACTTTTTAGAGTTTGTAGAAGAAGAAAAAACCCTCAGCCTAATTGGTAAAATTCACAATTACCCAAATCTTTTCATCCTAAGATCGTTTACCAAGATTTTCGGTCTTACCGGTTTGCGAATAGGATATGGCATAGCCAGCAAAGAGATTGTAGATTTGCTTTTATGCGCTAAGATTCCATGGAACGTTAATTGTTTAGCTCAAGCTGCTGCAGTAGCTGCATTCAACGACGAAGAACATCTGAAAGTTACACGTGATTTAATCAAGAAAGAGAAAGCATATCTGATAGGTGAACTATCCAAAATCAGCAGTTTCAAAATTTACCCTCCTGACGCCAACTTCTTCTTTATTGATACACGTAAATCATGTTTGAAATCTACACAAATAGCAGCTAAGCTATTGGCACAAGGCATTTTGATTCGTGACTGCTCATCTTTCCAGGGACTTGACCCCTACTACATACGCATTGCAGTCAAAACTCATGTAGAAAATCAAAAACTCGTTTGGGCACTAAAACAGGCAGTGAAGAATTAGCATGATCGGGTTTGATTAGACCGATGTTTGCTTGGGATTTCTCGTGGTTTTTGGATTCTACTTTGATTTTTGTCATAGCCTTTGTGATTGATTTAGCTATTGGCGAGTATCCTGACAGGATTCACCCGACTGTTGGCATCGGAAAAATAATTACTCTCTTAAAACCTAAACTAAAAAGCCTAAACCCTTGGGTTGAAAAAGTAAACGGCGTTCTACTAGTCGTTATTCCAATGTTAGTAGCTACGTTACCTGTGTTTTTGCTACTTTTCTTTTTACACCAATCATTCGGAATCTATGGACAAATAGCATACATAATTGTTGGCGCAATATTATTCAAAGCAACTTTCGCAATCAAAAGCATGGGCTACTATACCAAACCAATCTCTAAAGCCCTTAAACAGAATGATATAATGGAAGCGCGCAAATGGCTACCATACATCGTCCGGCGAGACCCAAATGCTTTAAATGAAAGACAAATAATTTCCGCCGCCGTGGAATCCATTGCAGAGAGCACAACAGACGGCATAACTGCACCATTCTTCTTTTTTGCAATTTTTGGTGTTCCAGGCGCCTTTGCCTACAGAGTCATCAACACATTAGATTCCATGGTAGGTTACAAAAACGCGGAAAACAAAAATATAGGTTGGTTTAGCGCCAACTTAGATACCATAGCCAACTATATTCCTGCTAGGTTGACTGCTATTTTGATGGTTGCTGCAGCAGCAATTTTGGGTGAGAACTTGCGAGAGAGCTGGAGAATTTTGCAAAGAGACAAAGCTAAAACGACAAGTGTGAATGCTGGCTGGACTATCAGTGCAATGGCTGGAGCATTGGATACGCAATTGGAGAAACAGAACTGCTACATCCTCGGTGACGATAATGGGATAACACCAGATCACATCAATCGGGCACTTCACGTAATGACTGTGACTGCTGCACTTTTTGGTTTAATGATCATTGTTCCGATTTTAGCATTGAAAATATACATTTTTGGAGTTTAATTTTTAAGTGGCAAGACAAAATACTTTGTAACTTAGATTGGTTTTTTGCCCTAGTTTTGCGGACCGATAGGTTTTCATCTTCTCAAAAGTGGAGAAATATCCCGCGTAATCTCTATTTTTCAACTATCAAACGTGTTTACCGTTTATTCTTAAATTTGAGTTCCTTTTTTCTATTTCATTCCTGCAGCCTTTTTCTTAAGAATATTAAGTGGAACACAATAATCCTTGAAATTGCTGAAGTTTGAGTTTCTTACTGACAGAGAATAAGAAGTCGCCATCGCCAAAGATGAACACTATTTCATGAAAGTACGGCAAAAATGCCTTTTGGGGACTTGAATGAAGTTAAGCATCTTAGCTAGAAAATTCGAATTAAGAAAAAAAAGAAAAAGGGTTTGGTGTTTTTATTTTTTCCTAAGTAATAAAATACCGACTATTACGATAGCGATTATTAGAGCTATTACTCCACCGACAATATAGATTATTATCGAGTCGGCTGTTGTTTGTCCGATATTTACTGTATTGGTTGTTGCCGTGGGAGTTACTTGTGCTTCAACTAAGTTGGCGTGTGTTTCTGCCCATGAACTGCCATAAGAGTTGCTGCCTGGGAAAGTTGCTGTAATTGTCCAGTCTCCAGGGACAGCTTGTGATGTTTTCCATGTGAATGCGTATGTTCCGCTCATGTCACTTGTTACGTCCCCGAGGTGTTGTGGGTTACCGTTAGGGTCAGTTGCGTCTATTGATACGGGTATACCTTGAACATTAGTTGGTGTAGTTGTTTACATGTGTAAGTATGCCATCCATGAACCCATTGAAGAATCAGAAACACATGGCGTGCCTAATTTATTACTACATTTTGTCCTGATGTTACTTGTGTTTGAGGTGCAGAAACAGTTGTTGCACTTTTACCGATTCCAAATGCATATGTATATCCATCATAAGCATTACCTGCAACGACATACCCATCTGCTATTGCGCCTGGGTTCATTGAACCTGTGATGTTCCAAATTCCTTTTCCTGTGTATGCATCAATGCAGTAAAACCCCCAACCTCGGGTTAATGGTTCGCTTGGTGTGTGTTCGCTGTTATATGTATAGAGTTTGCCATCTGCAACTTTTCCGCCAGTATACCATGGATAAACCGTTGTGCCGTTTAAGTCTGTGTATGGAGTTTCGAATGGGTTTGCTGGTGCTTCGAACTTCCAAACGATTGAACCATCTGTTCAGTTAAAGGCATAAACTCCTGAATAAGCTTCTCTGTAGATCATACCGTAAGCGGATTGTATGTTATATGCTCCAAAGCTGTCTTGGTCCCAAGGATAGTCCATAGTTTGTGTCTTGAATAAGAGTTTACCCGTATATTCATCGAAGACGTCAAAGTATCCATGTCTCATTAACACGACCAATTTTCCGTGGTCTGCAAGGTTGCATACTTGACTATAAGGTGCTTGATCTGCCGTAATTGGTTGATCGTTCATAGTGGTATTGAACAATAAGTTGCCTGTAACTATGCTTGCTGCAACAATGCGTGTTGCATAGCGGATTCCCGTTCCATTGTCGACATCAAGATTTACGTAGGGAAATGCAGCGATTGGTGAAATTCCACTTGAGTCTAAAGCATCAGGTTCTCTAATGATATAACATGTTCCTGCTGAAATATCTTGGAATTGTCCTAGGCTGTTGAATGGGAATGTGACATTGCTAATAATTCGTGATGTAAAGTTGGTTGATGATCCAATGGTTGTCCAGTTGATTAATCGATAATTGTATGTTGCAGCATTGATTGTTTGAACGCTTATCGCATATCCATTCATGTAATATTGGCTTGCTGTAAACGTTGGAATTGAAGTATTTACTGTAGCTGCTCCTGTAAATGGATTATATTTTATTAATCGATTATTTGCTATTGAAATAAGGTTAGTTGAAACTGCAGAGTTTGAAAATCCGCCTTCTACAGCAGGCAGGCCAGTATTATCATATTCAATTGCTGTTGGAATGTTTGAACTGACTCCAGTAATGTCCCAGTAGACTTCTCCTGTTCGTAAGTCGTATGATTCCCAGACCTGTGTTGGCCAACTTTGGGTTGAGCCATTAATCGTTTGCATCATAGATTTAGTTAGCGTTTGATAGCATCTGCCTTCATAAATTATTGATGGTGTTGACCCTGAAGAAGTTGGAG
Organism: Candidatus Bathyarchaeota archaeon; assembly: GCA_963701045.1. Classification (GTDB taxonomy): domain Archaea; phylum Thermoproteota; class Bathyarchaeia; order Bathyarchaeales; family Bathycorpusculaceae; genus Bathycorpusculum. The sequence goes on along the minus strand of OY969560.1, from coordinate 976,438 downwards.
AAAATACACCTTGATCTCCGCCCATTAATCCGCTCAATGCTGTTTGTTTCATCCAGACGATGTGGGCGCTATTTGCTCCTTGAACATATGGTATGAAACTGTACGTACTGCTCCAGTATCGGTTGGTGTCTGCTGGCCAATTTGTATTAGTTCCAGGTCCGTACCATGGATAATCTCATAGAATTGAAGCCCATTCACGATTGTCTGGTTGAACTGGTCTTGTCCATTATTGGTTTGTCGGTAGCGTTGTTGCTTGCCATGATGATATCATGTCTTGTTGAACGGTTAGATTTTGAACTGGTGTGGACGCTGGAAGATAATACACTGATTTGGTGTAGCTTTCGGTGTATCCTGCCATGTTAACTCCTGGTGGGATAGTGTAGTTTCCAGCTGGGAAGTATCCTCCTGGAAAGTCATATTTGAATGTCCAAATACCTACTTGAGTAACTGTGTATTCGAACCATGATGTTCCATCTGCTGGGTATGAGTTTAGTGTTACTACATCTTGTGTTCCGTCGGGTTTTGTGATTGTTACTTTGTTTCCTGGGAAGTATCGTGCATATGATGGACCTGGATCAATCCAAATGTTTACTAGTATATTTTGGTTAACGCCTACAGGATTTGGTCTGAAACTTAGGTATGCATTAGGTGCAACTTGATAATCGGCTGTTTTTCCAGTAGGTAATGCTATTGCTCCATTTGGTGCGTTTGCCGGTGCTCCTCCTTGTATTGTCACCTGTGCGTTTACTGGTGATGGTATTGCGATAGCTGTTGAAACAATCAATAGTGTCAAAATAATTGCAATTGCCCCAGTATTGAAAGTTTTAATTTTTTCTAATCTCATTTTTTGTTCTCCTTTTTAACAAAACCTGTGAGCGTTTTGTAATTTTCTTTATTTCTTTTAATTTGTTAACAAGATTTGTCTATGTACTTTTCTTTGAAAATTAACCTGAAAAAAATTAGTGTAAATTTTTCCTCTTCATGGACGCTTTTTTTGTCACTTTTTTAGATTATTACTTTAATCTATAATAGAATTTGAAATAATGGTGCGTCCTAAATCCAAAGAAAAAAGAGATTCATTTGAACATTTTTATAACCCAAGAAATAGCTTTCTGCAATGAGATAAACAAAATATCTCAAGGTAGAAATTTAGAATCTTGCTTGGCGAGCTCTAAGTGTGCGATATCGAAAGGACCGAATGGAGAAAATCTATGCTGTTGAAAAATGCAGGAATGATACGTGGAATATAATGCAGGATAATATTGCCTTATGTTTGCAACAATGAAACCAAAACTAGGCTTGCACTACACATTTTGTAGTATTGAAGCGATTAAAGCAATGCCGCAATCGGAGGCTTCGTAAATCATAGGACCAAAACTAGAAGTTTTAGTTGGATTATGAATTTAAGGATTACGTTTTCTGATCTAATCAATGTACTTATCAGTTATACAATGACTCAATAAACAAGAGCCTTGGAAATTAATCTTCACATAATCTCCTTTAAATTAGATACCAGAAAAATGAGCCATAACTTTGCACTGATGATTGAAGAATCTAATTAATAATTAAAATCATAACAGAATCGGCTAACTTTTTTCAGATCTATTATTATTTTCATTTTTCATAAATGGAATGAATTGCGGCTTCAGGCTCAGCTTTAGGACTAGACTAATTCTAAATTTCCTTAAATTAAAGCAGGTCAAAAATCAAACTATTTAGAAAATTGTTAATGATGTTTCCTTATGCTCTCTGAACAGTGAGGGTTAAGGCAATTTAGACATCCTTTAGGGAAAGTTTGGCAGAGCTGTTTTTTCTTAAAACCCCATTTTTTTCTTTGTTCTTCGGCTTCTGCTTCTTGATCATCTGATTTGTTTATTGCTTTTGTATTATTAATGTAAGCATGGGCTATTTCGTGAGCTATTAGGGATTCTGAGTCGGTTCTTTTTAAAATTATCATATATGGTTTGTTTATTTCTTTTACTGTTATGGTTTGGCTTTGACCAGCGTGGAAAGAGATTTTTTGTAATGTGAATTGATATATTTCTTGAGGTAGCCTCGCCAAAGTATTTAGCAATCTTTTATGGAGAGTGTTCCATCGTTGAGCGAGACGAATAAATTCGTCAATATCACTTTCGAAATCTATTTCAGATTTATCTCCTCTCATCTTTCTGTCTCCCTGGTTTTGTATTTAATGTAACTTGTTGAACCCTTTCAGCAGAAGTCTCAATTTATTTTAATTGGATTTGGATTCAGTTAAATAAGTGTAGGCAAAAGCTGCAAGAACTGTTCCAATTATCGGACCAATAACGTAAATTGGGAACTGAATCCAAAGGTTTGGTCCGCCAAATAAGGAATTTGCGACATAAGGTCCAAATGTTCTTGCAGGATTAAACGAAGCACCTGAAATGTTGCCTGTAGTCGTAATTCCTCCAGCAACTACTAAACCTATGATTAACCCAGAAAAAGGTTTAGAACCCCGTCCATAAACTGCCAAAGCCATGATAACAAGCATCAGAATAAAGGAAATTACTATTTCATTTGTAATTCCCTGCAAATAACTAATACCTGGAAACAGAGCGGTCGCTCCACTACCACCAATAGTTGCTGCCCGTACACCAACTATACCAACAAAGGATACACTAGCTACTATAGCGCCTGATAACTGGGAAATAATATAAGGAGCAACATCTTTTCCAGGAAATCTTTTTACTGTCCACAAAGCAATGGTTACGGCAGGATTAATGTGGCATCCTGAAATATGGCCGAAGATGTAAAATGTTCCAGTTATTGCAAAGGCAAAAGCAAGTCCTATAGACAGCCAATCTGCTAAACCACCAAGAACACCTATGCCGCTTGATAAAAAACCGGTTTTTGAAGATTCCCCGTTTGCCAATAGAATAGTTATTGCAGCTGCTCCTGCTCCAACATAAACCAGAATGAACGTTCCAATAAACTCTGCAACGCACTTTCTGGACAAACTAGGTTCCGGCAAACTGAATCATCCTTAATAAAAAAAGAAAGCTTTTAGAATTTTCCGTTTACTTGAAGTTTTTTGCACCTGCTATTGCAACCTCTATATCTTGAGCCACAGCTCCTCCGCTAACGCCAATGGCGCCAACCAATACGCCTTTTCTTAATAGGGGAATGCCGCCTCCAAAAATTACTATTTTTCCATTATTTGTCGTATGTATACCGAACAGCGATTTGCCTGCTTGAGATTCTTTGCCTAAGTCTTCAGTTGTCATGTTGAAAGCGACTGCTGTAAAAGCTTTGCTTTGAGAGATATTTATGCTACCCATCCATGCATTGTCCATTCTTTCGAAAACTACAAGGTTTCCGCCAACATCTACAACGGCAATGTTCATCATTACCTTGATCTCCTTTGCCTTTGCCTCAGCATCCAACATAATTTTCTTTGCATCTTCTAAGGATAATTCCATTTCAAAATACAACTCCAGATCACTCTTTTACATTCTAACAGTTTATATGTTTATCTGAGTGGGCAATTACTAGGATTTGAAGAAATGGAAATCCGTTCGTTTGATCATGAAAGCAACGGAAAAAATAATTCACGAATAAACATTCATCAGAAGCAGTCAGTAGTTAAAAAAACGAATAATATTTACTTCAAATTTAGAGAAAACTTAGAGGCTTAATAATATTTGAAGTTCGGCGCGATTTGAGGCTAATATATAATCCACACTGTTAATCCCGCTAAGGCTAAAAATAATTAATAGAACACCAATTATTATAGAAAACAAACCGATAGTCCTATTGCGTTTTGCATGTTGATAAAAACTTTGATTTGGCTGATTTGCTTTAGGCTTTGACACTTTTTCCCAAGCTGCTTTGATTTCGCATGAAAAACAAAGTGGAAAACTAATTATTACAAGAATTATACCCAACGAAAAAAGAACGATGTCCATGTCTTCTTAGTATTAGCAACACAAATAAAAAAGTATGTTAAAAAGAAACTAAAAGAAAATCCTATTATTTCTTTATTTCTATGATTTTTAGAAATTTATTATGAAATAATTTTCCATGCCATATATCTTGATAAATCAGGCTGGACAAAATATAACAAAACTACTATTTCAAGCAATACCATTCACTTCTATCGAAAGCTTAAGCGCTTCGGCAGTCTACAAAAGTAGTTATATAAGTCCGAAAACAAAGTCGATAGGTTTTTATGTTTCTCTGAAGTCTGTTTGGTGTCACCTAACATATATTAGTTAGAAAATTGATGGATTGATGGACCAACATGGTAAGAAAAGCAAGAATACGCCTCACAAGCACAGATTACGACAAACTTGAAGAGGTATGCGGAGAACTTAGAAGCATCGCTCAGAAAACAGGCGTTAAAATCAACGGTCCAGTACCACTACCCACGAAGCGGCTTAGAGTTCCAGTTCTAAAAGGTCCGTCAGGCGAAGGAACTGCAACATGGGACAGGTGGGAAATGCGCATTCACAAACGATTAATCGACATCGACTCTGAAGAGCGTGTCATGAGAAGAATCATGCGTATTCGTGTTCCAGAGGAAGTTCACGTTACAATCGAACTCATCTAAACAAAATTCTTTTCTTTAGAAAACTGTATTTTTTGATTGTTCAGTCTTGATTTTCTACAGAATTCAGCATATATTATCATACCCGCATAGACGGGGAGGGGTCTACTATTCAAAGCAAAATTCCAGTGTAAAAAAGGAATTCAGAAGAACCTGCCCGCCATGTGACTTGGATTTAAATGAAAAGGAAAGTCACTATCGCCAAAACTGCGGCGGGAATAAACGTTAAAACCCAAACTTTCTTATTGAAACTAAAAATTTTGTACCCATCCAAAATTCCAAAAGGAATCAGATTAAAGACTGCCATGAAAGCGTTAATGTAAGCAGCGAAAATTAACATCAAACCCCAATCCAGACTGATAGGCAGCGTAAAAGCTAACCCAAGAAACACAATTGAATAAACCATATTTGTTAGCGGACCGGCAATAGAAATGCGCACAATATCTTCGTTTTTCTGCAATGTACCGCTTATCATCATCGCACCAGGAGCAATCATTCTAAAAGGCAAAAATATCGATACAAACGTAAGCGCCGTTCCCCAAGTTGTTAAGCGGAATTCTGCCCACAAACCGTTTTTTTGAGCTATAGCTTTATGGGCAAATTCATGAGTCAGCATTGAAACGGCCAAGATTGCGGCGAAAACAACCATCAAATCCAGAGTCCAAGTAAAGGAGAAACCTCCAAAGTAATTCCCGTATAAACCAATGGAAAAGCCGATGGCGACGATAAGCAACGCTGCAACTGATATGTGTTTTAGCTCTTTGGGGCTGGTGGTAATGTGCCGTTCTCTTCTGGGTTGCTGACCCAAATTGTAACTATACTGGTAGCTGTTGTAGGATTGAGGCGTCAATACTTGTTCTTGCCGTTGGCAACGGGCAAAATCGATGCGTGGGCATGAATGGTTCTCAGGTAGCCTGTGTGCACTGCAAAATTGTCCACCGCAGTATGGACAACGAAACGGTAGAAAAGTTTCTTGATGACATTGTTGGCATTGCATTCTGACTAAAGCGCCTTTTCCAAGTTAACATACATGTAATCCTTTAAATTTTTCCCTTAAAAAGACAGAAAACTTACGTAATTATGATTACGCAATAAGCTTTAAAATAAGATAACAATAATCTGTGCCATAAGGGTAAAGAAAGAGGAGCCAACAATTTGAAGTCGTTTAGCTTTGTTCATGCTGCAGACTTGCATTTAGGGTATGCTCAATATGGATTGGAAGCTAGAAGGCAAGATTTTGATGATAGCTTTAAAGAGTTAGTTGATAAAACCATCGAGTTAAAACCTGACTTCATGATTATCGCTGGCGACTTGTTTCATCAACCAAGACCCTCAAACGTCACATTAGAGAACACAATTCGAAGTTTTAAACGCCTCAAAGATGCAGGCATATCGGTTTTAACGGTTGACGGGTCACATGATTCTGCCCCTAATATGGTAACTGGCACAATTCTCTGCCCATTAGATAGTGCAGCATTAATCCATCACCTGCCAAGACACGACGGAGCATGTTGGCAAAAGAAAGATTGTTGCTATGTTTACGGGATACCAAACTTCCATAACAGGCATAAAACAAAGGAGGCGTTGCCCAAGTTTCTCGCTGAAAACCCACCTTTGCCAAACGAGAAAATATTTAATATTTTTGTTTTTCATGGCGCTTTGGACCTCTCAAATGTAAAGCCGCCTTATATTGAAGCAGAAATCCATCCAGACGAATTGCCTGACGGTTTTAACTATTATGCTGCTGGACACGTCCATGAACAATTTCAAAGTAAATTTAAATCAGGTACACTTGCATACAGCGGCTGTACGGAGACAACGGATTACCGAGAAGCAAAAAATCCCAAAGGCTTCCTACATGTCACTGTAAACGAAAAAGGTGAAACTTCAACTGAACAAATCGAACTTACAAGCCCACGAAGGTTTATCGTATTAGAGCAGGATTTCCCAGGGCTGGGGGCAGCAAAAATTACAGAGTTAGCTGCGCAATCTGTTAGAGAAAATGATATTGAAGGCGCGATATTGATCCCTGTGCTGAGAGGCACCCTACCAGCTGAAGAAAGCCGCGGCGAAATAGATATCGGCAAAATTCGAAGCGCAGCCGAAAAAGCTCTTCTCGTTCATCCAATTGTGCAGCTTAAAGAGACCGCCGTTTCGGATGAGGTAGCCCGCTCCATTTTCGAGGGCGAGTTTAAAGATTTGAGAACTAAAGCGTTTGAATATTTTGTTGAGATTTTTTCAACACGTTATAGCCGAGAAGAAGCTGACAAAATCGCTCATTCAGCCCTAAATCTAATTGAGCCACTCACCAAAAAGCAGGAAGAAAAAGTTAGACAAACTATCGAGGAGTTGGCCAAATGAAAATAGAAATTGTTCAGCTCGAAAATATCCGCAGCCACGTCAAATCAACAGTACCCTTTACCCACGGATTTAACTGTCTCATAGGCGGCTTAGGCTGCGGCAAATCCAGTGTACTTTATGCAGTGGATTTTGCTTTATTTGGAGAATCAAGAACTTACGAATATTTGTTGCGTGAAGTTGCAGACTGGGGTCGCGTTACAGTTCAGTTTACTCAGAATGGAAAAACCTACAAGTTAACCCGAGGGCTTAGGCGAAAGGGTAAAAGTATCACTCAGAACCTTGAGGACCTGAAGCTTTGGGAAGACGACGTTCTTGTTGCTAGCATGAAAACCGATGCTGTTACAGAGCAAATTAAAGCAATTACTGGTTTAGATTGCGATTTGTACCGTGAAATTGTGTGGTTTAAACAAGAGCGCCTCAAAGAGTTGCTTGATGCTAAGCCCAGGGATAGACAAACACGTTTGGATGAACTTTTTGGGCTTTCCGATTATGAATTGGCTTGGAGTAATGTAGCTCAGTATCAACGCGATTATGAGACAGAAAAACGTATTATCGAAAAAGATCCCGACGTTTTAAGCCTTGAAAAGTTGAATGACGATTACAACAGAGCAACTGAGGAATATACGCTTTTGGAAATGGAGCTTGAAACCTCCTCTCAGAAACTAACAATTTCAAAGAAAGCATTAGACGAAGCCGATGACAAACTCAAGAGGGTAGAAGAGAAAAAGCAAGCCATTGAAGAGATAAAACGCAAGGAAGCACGACTGAACTCAGACATAATGAATATGAAAAATGCTTTGGCTTCTTTGAACCAACGTATTGAAGACAAAAAAAACATTATTTCCAACTTGCATCAACGTCAAAATTCAATTGATTCTCAGGTTAAATTGTGCCTCGATAAACTGCAGAGAGCAGGTTTGCCGACCAACCAATCTGTTGAAACTATGCGTTCAGCTTTGTCAGAGTTTGATGATAAAATCAGCGGTCTTCGCGCAGATCAAGAAACAACGTCAAGAAACATGCAGACTGATAAGAAACGCGTGATTGAGCTATCCCATGAAAGCAAATGTCCGCTTTGCGTACAACCTCTTGAAGGTCAATACAAAACTAACTTGCTATTAAGAATAGAGCATGAAAACTGTGAAAGAGAAAGACTCATAATTCAACTTAAAACTGAAATTGATAACCTACAGAAAACCAAAGCTACGGCTTCTGACGCCTTTTCTAATATGCAAACCTGCATCACCAGAGCTGAGGATTTAAAGAACCGTGTTAAAGAAGAAGAGATTAATCTTATCACCTTATCAAACGAGCTGCTAGAGAAAGAAAAAATTGAATCAGAGTTGCATGTGAAGCTATATATAGTGCGGTTTGAAATCAGCCGTTTTGATCATTCAGAGCTTGATGCAGCACGCGTTAGCAGAGAACAAGCTTTCCGCCAATATTACATAGTAGATTCAGATTTACATACAAAGCAAAACCGAAAGGTGGACCTTTTCAAACGGTTAGATAACATAAAAGAAAGAATGGACCTTGCACAGCAAAAGCGTGAGCGCATAGAAAAAATTCGCCGCGCAATCGAGGTTTTGGGAGCGATCCGAGATGCATACCGCAGCATTCAACCTAAGCTTCGGAGCGAGTTTGTGAAAGTTTTGCGAAATTTTGTTCAACAGGTACTTGATGGCTTAGTTGGTGGAGAAGCCCCAATGCTAAATGTGTTAATTGATGAAACATACACACCCTATGTAAAAAGCGAGTCAGGAGTCGATCGCGAAGTATCAAACCTCTCAGGCGGAGAACGAACGCTTTTGGCTTTTGCTTACCGTATGGGTTTAGGTCAGTTGATTATGCAATCTAGGACAGGCCATGGCTTGAGTATTCTCGTGTTAGATGAACCCACCGAGAACCTCGGAAGCGAAGATGGCAGCATAGAACGACTTGCTGAAGCTATAAGCCGGTTTAAAGCAATTGAGCAAATCATCGCAGTTACCCATAGTGAAGCATTCGCTGATAAAGCAGAACATGTTATCACTTTAGAGAAAGAAGCAGGCATCAGCAAAATTTCAATCGAACGTTAAAAGATTAGCGAGCTTGGGCATCTTTGACTTCGTAAATTATGCCTGCGCTGCTTCTCATATTTATTCCATCAATTTCTTGAATCATTCGGTTAACCATTCGTCCAACAACAAGGACAAAAACATTCAAACCTCTAGAAGCCGCGATTGCGGCAGACCGACTTATGCCGAATTCAATATCAGCTTTAATGTTAAGCTTAGTTAAGACAGCCCTTCCCACCGCACCCATAACGCCTACTCGGTCAGGTTTGAACTCATCATAAAACTCCTTAACATTTATCAAATCAACGCTATGTGAACCGCCTTTGCGAATGCTTGGCAACTTTATGATTAGGATTCTTCCTCGTGTCATCTGCAGTTTTCCATGAAGCTCTTTAATGCCTACATCTTCACCGGGGTTTGCATCCGCAAGAACTATACCTCTGGTTTCAGAATTATTCACATCTGTCGTGTACATGATCCCTTCTCTAAGAACTAAACCTATTTCTTGGCCAGCCTTTACTTGTTCTGTGGCTAAAGCGGGCCACGCATGCTCAATTTTCAGATCATGTTTAACTTCTGTGAGGTAATTTTCGAGCGCTCGCACCTCTTCCCGTAACTTGATTACTCCTTTGGGTGTTAAACGGTAATCAACACGTTCTGAACCAACTTCTATCAAGCCCTCTTTTGAGAGCTTTTTGAAATATTTTGAAATTGCTTGTATAGTTATACCAAGTTTGTCGCTAATGTCTTTTTGTTTTATATGTGGTTGGTTGCGCATTATTTCAAGGAGAATTTGGAATTTTGTGAATTCGCCTTTGTCTCTTAGCAGAACCGTTGGAGTTCTTTTGGACATTCTGAATTCAACCTAAGTTTAACTTTAGTTAAACGAAGGTTTATAAGGATTCTTCAAAACTATCCACGTCAAAGAGAGGGCAAAACTTGCACATAATGGAAGGCTTCTTACCGCACCCATGGTGGGAATTCTGGTGGATTCTAATGATTCCAATAGTCGCGTATGGAATCTATAGGCTCTCTTCAATCGCAAAAAAGAACCCTGAAGCCAAACCATTACTTGCTCTCATGGGCGCATTTATCTTCGTAGTATCTGCTCTTAAACTACCGTCAGTATTTGGTAGCAGCAGTCACCCCACTGGATCAGGATTAGCGGCAGTAGTTTTTGGACCAGCTATAGCTTCTGTCCTTTCACTAATTGCCTTAATTTTCCAAGCTACCCTCCTTGCGCATGGAGGCATAACTACACTAGGTGCAAACGTGTTTTCCATGGGTATCGTTGGTCCAGCGGTAGCATATGTTACTTGGACGATATGTAGAAAGATCCGTGCACCCATGCAAGCTGGCGTATTTCTTGCAGTTGCCTTAAGCGATCTTTTCACTTATGTTACGACATCGGTGCAGTTGGCGCTTGCTTTTCCAGCAACAGGTTTTACAAATGCTTTCCTCAAGTTTGTCAGTATATTTGCTGTAACACAGATTCCATTAGCAATTGGTGAAGGTATACTTGCTATTTTCATCTTTGAATTTCTTACAAAATATAAAGGTCAAATTCTCAGATCCATGAAAGTAATCCGCTCCCCGATAGAAGGAATTCAAGAGAAACAAATAGTTCTCAAAAAGAAGCACTATGTTATCTTGATTGCAATTTTGCTCACGTTATTCATAGCACCACTGGTTTTTGTTTCAACAAACATGGCAGGAACTGACGACGCCGCCGCAAACATAATTACTCAACAAGGTTACAAACCCTGGTTTACTCCCATTTTGACTCTCCCAGAGCAGTGGGTAACGGCGCTTTTTGTAGTTCAAGCTTTGATTGGCGCTTCCATAATCGCTTATATTGTTGTACGTACTCGGAGAAAAACCAACACCCAATCCCGAATACGAATCACAAAACATCGTCACCGCCATGGTCATCAGGACCACAGTAATATTTCAGCGCAAATTGACAGTTATGCCTATACCAACAATCTTGCTCGAACCAGTCCAACGTCAAAAATTCTCTTGGCTGCATCCATGCTACTACTTAGCGTACTTTCACCATCTCCAATTGTTCCGGTAACTGTATTCGTCGTCTCCGCAATGCTTATTGTTGCAGTAGCAAGAATTCCGGTGCGATTCTATTTTGACTTGCTTATTTACCCAATCGCTTTCGCAGCTTTGAGCTGCATTTTGATCGCTTTGTTTTTCGGCAATGGAACTCCACTTATTCAAGTTGCTTTCCCATGGTTCAAATGGATAATTTATGACAACGGCATTACAACTTCATTCATTACTTTCTTTAGAGTTGTTGGCGCTGTGTCAGCCATGTTCACACTTGTACTTACTACATCCATGACTGATGTCTTCATAAGCTTGAGAAAAATTCACGTACCTAAAATCTTCATTGAAATCAGCTTGCTAATTTACCGATATATTTTCGTTTTCATGGAAGTCTCCGCAAAAATGAGTATCGCCCAAAAAATGCGTTTAGGAAGTGCAGGTTGGCTAAGTCGCATACGCTCTACATCATTTCTTGCTGCAAACCTTTTCATAAGAACCCTAGAACAGGGTGAACGGACCTTTGTTGCTATGTCTGCAAGAGGATATGACGGAAACATCCGCGTTCTAGAAGATCAACCTAAAGCCAGCAAAGTAACGATCGCTGGAATATTGGTGTTTGATATCATGCTTGCTTTAATTGCATTAAATATTATTCGCCTTGGAGGTTTCTAATCTAAATGCTGTTTAAAATTGAAAACTTAACCTACGAATACTCTGACGGAACACTTGCCTTAGATGAAATCAGCTTAAGTTTTGATAGAGCTGAACGTATTGCCCTTTTGGGCACCAATGGCTCAGGCAAGACTACATTACTTAATCACTTAAATGGAATCCTAAAGCCCACATCAGGTACAATTATCTTTGACGGTGCCCCGCTAAAATACGATGCTAAATCATTGCTGTCTCTTCGAAAAAGAGTGGGATTTGTTTTCCAAGACCCAAATGACCAGCTTTTCGCGCCCACAGTGAAACAAGATGTTGCTTTCGGACCTCTAAACTTGGGTTACAGTGCAGATAAAGTCAAAACCATTGTAGAACAAGCACTTGAAACTGTCAAGATAAGTGAACTTGCTGAGAAACCACCTCATTTTCTAAGCCTTGGACAAAAGAAGCGTGTGGCTCTGGCTGGAGTTCTAGCTATGGAGCCTGAAGTTATCATCATGGATGAACCAACTTCTAACTTAGATCCAAGAGCCACAAGTGAAATACTACATTTGCTCTTGCAGCTTAACAAGGAGAAAGGTATAACTCTGCTGCTTGCTACTCACGACGTTGACATGGTACCGCTCTTTGCAACTAAACTCTATATCCTCAACAAAGGCAAGCTAGTTTCAGAAGGAACACCAAAAGAAACCTTCTCTAACTCAAAACTAATCCGGCAAGTAAACCTGCGTTCGCCAAGACTTACACACCTATTCGAAGTATTAAAAGAAGAAGACAAACTAGACATCGAAGACGAGTTGCCGCTGACAATTAGCGAATCCAGAAAAGCAATACTCAAACTCCTAAGTGCTAAAGAAAACAAAAGCGCATGATAATACATCTTTTCAAATAAAGCCTACGTGCTGTCATTGGTTAAAACAAATACTGGTTTAGATCGTAACCTCTAGCGGTTACCATTTTGCCGTTGACAATCTTAGTCGCCGAGTTACCGACTACTATCGTTGTAACCATGTCTATGTCAGCGTTCAAAAGGTCTTTGAGCGTTGTTACTATTGCTTGTTCGCCTTCTCGCCCGGCTTGTCTAACAATGCCGACAGGAGTCTGTGGTTTTATGTATTTGAGCATTATTTCATAAGCTTTGGTTAAAGGTTCAATGCGGCCTTCACTTTTGGGGTTATAGAGCACGATTGAAAAGTCGGCTGATGATGCTGCTTCAAGTCTTTTCTCGATTTTTTCCCAGGGTGTTAACAGGTCGCTGAGGCTAATTACGGCAAAGTCGCTCACTAAGGGTGCGCCAAGTATTGATGCAGCAGCAGTTGCAGCTGTAACACCGGGAACAATTTCAACTGGAACGTTTGCTTTCTCATTTGCGACCACTTCAAGAACTATACCTGCCATACCGTAGACGCCTGGGTCGCCGCTACTAATCATCACAACTGTGTGATTTTCCAAGGCTTTTTGAAGGGCAATTTTGGCTCTTTCCACTTCTTTGCCCATAGTTCCAGAGAAAACTTCGGCAGTTGGCTTGATTATGGATTTTATGAGTTTTATGTATGTGCCGTAGCCTACAATGACATCGGCGTTTTCAATTTCGCTTCTGGCTTTAGGCGTCAAATGTTCTAGGCTGCCTGGGCCCAGACCAACTACGCTTATTCGCCCTCGGCTATAGCTACTGTTACTCCGTTTAGTTTGGTCTTTTTCAGTATTAACCGTGAATTTTCCCCCGCTACTATTAGTGCTGCTCGTTCGCAAACTCCTCCTACACCAATTTTTTCCTGAACTAATTTGGAGTCAGGTGAAAGATCCTTATGATTTAGAGAACCAAGTACGCCGGCACTTAAAAACTCAAGCGGCTTACCAAACTGCTGCACAGCGGCCACCATTTCTACAGAATCTCTCTTTATGTCTACTGTGGCAAACGTATTAACGTCATCAATTGACACTTTTGCGAGCTTGAGCCCAGTGCAAACAGCTTGTATTATGCTGTCAATGCTTGCTTGTTTTCTTGCACCTAACCCAACCACCAAACGTTTGGCCTTCAGTATTGTAAAGGGCTTGTTAAATTTACTAATTGAAACAGGTTCATTGGTCACTATTATGCCAGCGTCATAATTGTCAATTATTTCTAAAGCTTCAACACCATCCTTGACTTTTTTGATATCATAGCAACTGACTTTTTCCAATGGAATTGTCATGTTACCGATTATGACGACAACCAATTTGTCTCCATTAACGATTGCGCTGTTGACTCCAACCAAGCTTTCTGGATTCTGGATACTCAAATGAAGTAATCTGGCTAATTCGTCAACGCTTTGCTTTCCCATGGCATCTGAGGCGGTGGTTATTACTGCAGTTCCACCAATACCGTCTGCAATTATTCTTGTTAATTCGTTTGCGCCCCCGTAATGCCCTGACAGAAGGCTTATAACGAATTTGCCAGTTGAATCAACACCTATCACTGCAGGGTCAGAGAGTTTACTTTCAAGTAAAGGCGCCACAGATCTGATGATTATACCGGTCGCCATAACTCCAACTAAAGCATCCATTGAACTGTAGTTTTGTTTAATGAAATCAGCGAATTTTACATCTAATGAAATAACGCCTTTTTGGCTGTACTTCTTAGGTGCATAAACCTTGCAGTTCAAGCCAACTTTTTCTAGGGCTTCACTAATTTTTAGGGCAGTTTCTACCCCAAAACGTGTAATTGCGATAACGGCGATGCCCTTAGTGTACATTTACTCTTCGCCTTTGCGGAAACCAGTAGTAAATTTGGGGTCATAGAGTTTTGATAAATCGTAAGCTTGCGGATTCATGACTTTACCGACAAAGATCAACGCAGTCTCAGTTATTCCATGTGCTTTAACTTTGGCGACTATATCGCTGAGTGTTCCTCTTACGATTTTTTGTTGAGGCCATGTTGCTTTGTATACAACGGAGACAGGGGTATCCGAAGGGTAACCGCCTTTGATTAGTTCGTCCATTACTCGCGCAATATGTGGGGTACCTAAGAATATGACCATTGTTGCTTGGTGGGCTGCGAGTTTCCGTATGCTTTCTGCTTCTGGCACCGGAGTTCTGCCTTCTGGTCGAGTAATAATTACAGTTTGTGAAATGTTTGGCAGAGTCAATTCTCGGTTCAGGGCTCCTGCTGCTCCTTGCAGACAACTGACGCCTGGAATACGGAAATATTCAATTCCTTCTATGTCTAGAGCATCCATTTGTTCTTGGATGGCTCCGTAAAAGCTTGGGTCGCCATCATGAACTCTTGCAACCTGCTTGTCGGCTTTGATGCCTTCAATCATGACTTTTAGAACTTCGGGCAGGCTCATTTTGGCACTATCATAGAAATGCGCCGTCGGCTTAGCGTATTTGAGGTATTCAGGATTTAACAGAGAGCCAGCATAGACTACAATGTCTGCTTGTTCAAGGTAACGTTTACCCTTCAAAGTTATTAATTCAGGGTCTCCTGGACCTGCGCCGATGAAAACAACTTTATTCATGTCTTTCACCTGTAAATTTATTTTTTTTAACTATAGCAACTGAAAAATAGTCTTCACATATTTTCCAGTTTTTTACTTCGCCCAGTTTGCCAATCAAAACTTCTTCTTCTGGCATCGTGCATCGCCTAATTAGGGCAATTGTTGAGTTTCTAGTAAAACCTGATCGTTCAATAATTGGTATAAGTTCTTTTATTCTGTGAGCGCACTTTATGAAAACCAGATTATCGGAATGTTTTGCGATTTCTTCAACCAGCTTTGAGTCTAAATCGGATGGGATAACAGAGATTACTTCTTCTTTTTCAGCAAGGGGAATTTTTGCGCTTGCTGCGCATGCAGTCATAGACGTTACGCCTGGAATAATTTCAAGTGGTAGTTGCGGAAAATCCTCTTTTAACGTTTGATAAAGATAAATGAATGTGCTGTAGAACATGGGGTCGCCAAGGGTTATGAAAGCGACAGTTTTACCTTCGGCGGCTTTTTCGGCGATTATGCCTGCGTTTTTGTCCCAAAGAGCCCCATTGCCAATTTCATCTTTGGTCATGGGAAAAATTAGTTCTAAAACTTCAGCTGGTTTTACACGTTCATCTAAGATGCTACGGATCATTGTGAACGCTAAGCTGGGCTTGTGAACATAAGATTTTGGAATACAAACTACATCAGCTAACTGAAGCGTTTTTACGGCTTTTATTGTTATTAGTTCTGGGTCGCCTGGACCTACGCCGAGACCGATGAATCTGCCCGTCAAATTTTCTTTTTTCCCCTTATGGTTTTGTGGCTGATACTATCGTTATTGGATTTCTTGCCATCATCATGGTTCCGCTGTTTATTTGCTTTCCCTTAGCAACCGAAATATGTGCAACATCGATGTCTTTGAAGCCAAGAGCTTTCAGTTCGGCTATTGCCTGAGTTGCAGTTTCTAAAAGTATTGCGTTTATCACCATTCGTCCATTTGATTTTAGTTTATAAAAAGCAGTTTGAAGTATCGCTCTTAAAGAGACACCGCCACCACCAATCATGAAGGCATCAGCTATTGGCAGACCAAGTAGTGCTTCTGGAGCTTTCCCACGTGCGATCACGACGTTGCTTTGGACACCGAATTTTTCCACATTGCTCCTGGTTAATTCAATTGCTGCTTGATCTTCATCAATTGCGTACACTTTGCCTTTTGCAGCCACCTGAAGGGCTGCTTCAACTGTTAATCCGCCGGTGCCACAGCCAACATCAATAACAATAGATCCCTCCGACAGGCGAGCCTTAGAGATTGTTAAAACACGAATCTCCTCTTTCGTTGGACCAGGAACATCATCTCTTTGGTTAAAAAATTCATCAGGTATACCTGCAGTTTTATGAGCCCAAATCTTAGCCATCCAAATCAACACTCCTAAGTTACCGGGTTAGCTTTGATAACCATTACGCTTAACGAGCCAAAACTTTGATCAACAATTTGCGCCAAAGTGCTTTTAGTGGTCTTTTCATTTTCTAATGTGACATTTTCACAGATGTAAACAGGCGTTTCCTTGTCAGTATCCAACTCGATAAGAAAGCGAGCAATATCTTGAGGCGCAAAACCCTGCGAATTAGGCAAAAGCAGAATGGTGCGACCACATTTAACCGCTGAAATCAACTTCTCTTTTTCCTCATCCAAAACTTCATTGTGAAAAGTGAAAAGACGTGTATTGTCCCAACTAATGTTTAAGTGTGCAGCACAAGCCTGAATCGAGCTTACTCCTGGAATAACAGTTATGTCTGCTGTGTCAAAAAGACCGCTTTCCTGTACAGTATGTAATAATCCTGAAAAACCTGGATCACCCGTTGATAGTAAGGCAACATTTTTGCCTTTTTTTATGGATTCAGCGGCTTGTTTCAGAGAATCGGCGAGATTTTTGGCGGATAAAATGATTTGTTTGCCTTTTATGTCGGCTGTGAAAAGGTTGAGGCTTCTTTGGGCGCCGATTACAAGGTTTGCGTTTTGAACAGTTTTTCTTGCGATAGGGGTGACGTAATCTGGGGAGCCTGGACCCGTACCGATTATGTTAATTTTAGCCAAGGCTTATTGCACCTAGCATTCTCATCCATGCCAAGAACTTTGCCATCCATCGAAACAATTACCACGCTTATCTTAATCTTGTTTTCCACGCGGTCGCTAACCCTCTGATGAACCCGCTCTGCAATGCGATTGTAAGTTGCTTCAACGAGGTTGACTGCTTTGAGGATTTCTGTACCTTCGTCGGAAGTGTTTGCGGCGAGTAATTCGTTGATGGTTTCTTGGTTTGCACCAACAGCTCCAGCGTAAGAGGCAATTACTTCGTTGCGTGAGTCACCTACCTTATGGTGAGTGTTAAAAATGTTGGCTGCCAACTTTACCAGCTTTCCAGAATGACCGAGCAGAATGATTTCTTTTACACCTTTTTCTACTGCTTTATCAAACATATAGCCAACGAAATCGCCGGTTTGTATAATCGCATCTTCAGGTACACTAAACTGGTTTTTAGCAATTTTCTCGCCAATGTTTCCAGGCACAAACACCAGACGCTTGTAGTTTCTGGCTAATGCAACGTCTATTTGAGGAACTAATGACCGTCTACAAGCTTCTAAAGAAAGCGGTTTTACAACACCTGTGGTACCAAGAATGCTTACCCCACCTTGAATACCAAGTTTGGCATTCATGGTTTTCTTAGCAATATTTGCTCCGTCAGGAGCGCTAATTGTAACTTCTACACCTCTGCCCGAGGGGAGGACTTCTTTGACTGCCTCAGTAATCATGCTTTTAGGAACAGGGTTAATTGCTCCTTCGCCAATCGGTACTTGCAAACCAGGTTTTGTGACTTTGCCAATGCCCACACCGCTTTTTATTGTGACTTTTCCGTCGTCAGTGAGCTTTACAGTTGCGGTTATTTCCATCTTGTCAGTGGCGTCAATATCTTGCCCTGCATCTTTAACCACAACAGCCTCTGCCGAGTCACCGACTTTTCGACTTGATTTCACTGGAACTTCAAAGCGTAAACCAATTGGCGTAGGAATTACTACACGGTCAACGGGTTCTCTTAACAGGGCTATGAGGGCGGCTTTAGACGCTGCTGCCGCGGTTGCGCCTGTTGTTATGCCATATTTTAAAAACCGTGACACATTTGTCACCTAACCGTAGGCTTTGCCTTCAGCCATTGACAAAAGCGAGTTGAAGATTGCTACTGCAATGGTGCTACCGCCTCTTCTACCTCTAACGATTATGTAGGGAACAGGTAGTTTAGCAACAACTTCTTTTGATTCTGCCGCACCTACATAACCTACAGGAACACCTACAATCAAAGCGGGTTTAACTTTGCCTTGGTTAATCTGTTCCGCCAATTCAAAAGCCGCAGTCGGAGCGTTTCCAATAAGCACTATGCCCCCATCTAAACCATCTTTTATTGCTAGTCGCATTGCTGCAGCAGAACGGGTTATTGACTCCGTATTTGCAATCTTTGCTGTTCGCTCATCATTCATGTAAGTGCTGATTTTTGACCCGAATTTTTTTAGGCGTGCTTCGTTAATTCCTGCCTTAATCATTTTGACATCTGTTACGACCTTGGCTCCTGCCTTAATCGCTGCAACGCCAGCTTCGACAGCATCATCACTAATAACTAGGAGTTTGGCGAATTCTGGGTCAGCAGTAGTGTGAACCACTCGCTCAATAATTGGAACTTGGTTCTTGGGAACTTTAGATAAAGTGTCGCCGATGGCTGCTCGAATAAGCGTCATGCTTTTGTCAACAATTTTGCCTGCCGCAGGAATAGAGTAAGCATCAATGATCTCGCTGTCACGTTTTATTTCTTGTCCAAGAGCTCGCAAGGCTTTTTCCTCTAAAATTTCAGCTATGCGTTCATCAGTGCCTATTGGGTCGCCATAAATTAGTTCGATTCCTGCTTGTTTTAGCTGTGGCTCTTTTTCCTTAACTCCAATAAGATCAGGAATGTCCTGTGTTGTGTGGACGCCTGCAGCGAGAAAAGCTGGAACCAAAACGATTTTCGAAACACCTTTCAGAACAATAACGTCAATTGCTTCGGAAACAGTGGGAGCGTTTCTTACCATGAACGCGATTTCTACAATTGGAAACCTGGATCGTTTGCGAAGCATATCGGCTAATTTTTCCAGGTTTTCTCTGTTATGAGGCAGTTTACTGCCGTGTCCGATAAGAATTAAACCTACTTTATCCAAGAGTGAGCACCGTTTAGTTTTTCTCTGATTTCTCAAACAACTTGACAGCCAACTCTACTAGTTGCATGTCGCCAGTCTTTGCAGCTGACCTCAAGTTCTCAACAATTGGAACGAAGGTTTGCTTTAATAAGATTGAGGTTAAATCCTCCAAAATTTTCTTCTCTCTTTCATCTACTTCGCCCATCATGTTGAGTGCAGTAGCAAGTTCTTTTTGTCTGACTTGTTCAGCTTGAGAGAGCAATGTGGAAATAATCAAACGCACAGAAAGGCTCTTCATGTCTTGTTCAAGAACAACTAGTTCTTCATTCAAAATTTTAATTGCTTTGTCAATACTTTTTTGGCGTTCAAGTTTATTCTTATCTGCAATTAATTGCAAATCATCTATGTTGTATAGTTTCGTTTTAGGAACTTCTTGAACGGTTTTTTCAACGTTTCTGGGATTTGAGATATCGATGATTACTACGTCGTTTGGGTTTACTCGTTGAAGCATTAGTTTTGTGACTTGGATTTTAGTAAGTATGTAATGTGGAGCTGATGTTGAGCAGATTACTACGTCTGAGTCGACGAAGGCTTCGTCCAATTGGTTGAACTTTATAGCTTTACCGTTTAGGTCCTCAGCGAGTTTAACTGCTCTATCAAAAGTTCGGTTAGCAATAAAAATAGGGCTTAAACATCGTCTAGCCAAGGCTTTAGCAACCAATGTACCGATTTCGCCAGCGCCCATAACAAGTATTTTTTTGTTTTCCAAGTTACCTAACAATCTAACGGCTAATTCAACTGAAGCTGAGCCAATAGAGACGGCACCTTTGTTGATGCCAGTCTCATTTCTAACGCGTCTACCGACGGTCATAGCGCGATTAAAAAGATGTTTGAGGATTGGACCTAATGTCTTGGCTTTTTCAGCTTCAAGATAAGCGTCCCATGTTTGGTTGAGAACCTGGTCTTCGCCAATAACCATTGATTCTAAACCGGAAGTTACCCGAAGCAAGTGGTCAAAAGCTTCATCATCCGCTGCCGTTTCAATAGCCCTAGCTGCTTCTTCGGAGTGTTGAAGAGCTCTATTCGCAAAATAGTTTTTCACAACGTCTATGGTGTTATCGTCTTCAGAAACAACATAAATTTCTATGCGGTTACAAGTTTGCAGAATTAAGCATTCTTCGACCCCTTCAAGCGATTTAACCTCGGTTAACGCAAGTTGCTTTTCTTTAAATGCTACTGCTTCCATCAATGGCACTCTAGCGGTTTTATGTGTTATCCTAACGTTGAGGGTATGGTCTGTCTTCGCCGAGGAGTGCATAAGCAGATTTTAACCATGCGGCTTAAATATAAGGTTTACCGTAAATACGCGAAGGGCATCCTTTGTGGCAAATTTGCATCAAAGAATAGGCTTGGTATACCTTCCAGGTGCTCTACCATGTTTTGAAGACTTCGGAAACCTCCCAACCGACCTAGTTTTAGCTGATGCCCAAGTAGATGGCAAACCAGCCTCCCAAGTTTTAGACATGATAATTATACCGGGCGGTAGCCTAGTTGAATCAGGAAGCGTGAACAAACAAGTAAGCCACGAAATCTTGGAGATGGCTTCAAAAGGCAAGTTTGTACTTGGCATCTGTTCTGGTTTTCAGATTCTGGCGAAAGAAACCGATGTGGGGCGTCTTTCAAAATTGCCAATAACCCGAGAAGGCTTAGGATTGCTCGATGCTGAATTTAAGCCGCTTATATGCACAGACCGAGTGGTCGCCACTATAACTGACAAAAGCTTCATCACACAAGAATTAGGCAAAGAAGTTTCAGGATTTCATTGTCACACCTACGGACAAATTCTCCTGCACAAAGACGCAAAAACCATTCTTGTTTCACATGCAAAACGTTTAAATTATCGTAAAGACCCGCAGGAATTGGTTTCAGGAGTAGCCAATAAACAAGGCAACGTGGTAGGTATTTTCGTTCATGGACTTCTTGACCAGAACCCAACTATTTTGGAAAGTATCACAAAGTCGCTATACATAAGCGCGGTTGAACTCGAAGAAATTCGAAGGACAAACTCCAAACTGCAGGAGCGAATTAAAAGCGAAATTGGTATATCTACCAACATCCAACAGCAACCGGCACTCAACATGAAACCGCCACGTCTTTTGTTGGTTACCGCGATGGAGAGTGGCTCGGGAAAAACCTTTGTTTTAGCGGGCATCGCTGGGGCGTTAAAGCGTAGAGGCTTCAAAGTGGGCGTAATCAAGATTGGCGGGGATATTCGGGATACAGTTCCCGCACTATACCTCATTAAAGAACCGATTAAGCCTTACTCGTCTATTAAGATCGGGGAAAGCGGTTGGAAACCTCTGGGCGAAGCGATCAACGAAGCAAGCAAAAATTATGACTTTCTGCTTGTCGAAGGCGCAATGAGCGCGTTCACGGGATTACTAAATGATAAGGTAACTCGACCTACCTCGACCGCTGAAGTTGCAGCAGCAATGGGAGCGTCAACAGTTATCGTGGTTGGCTGCGACAAAGAAGGCGTCGAAGGGGGCTTAGCAAACTCGTTAAACTACATTAACCTGCTCAAAAACTTGGGCGTAAATGTAACAAGCGTAATTCTAAACAAAGTTCACACAAGCTACCTTAGCGACAACATCAAACAGACAATCAGACAGGCCTTTGAAAACAGCGGCGTGCAACTGCTGGGATTTGTGCCAAAAATAGATGCTGCAGGCAGAGGCATGATTCCTGAAATCGAAATAAAATACGAAGAGTTCGGAGCACAAGCCATGCAAACAGTAGAAGAAAACGTTGACCTTGAAACCCTAACAGGCATAGCCAAACCGGCGGCGCTTCAAAAGATTGATTATGAAGCGTTTATGCAAAAATTCAAAAATCTACTCACCAATTATAAGCTCAGCGCTTCCCAAGGTGGCAAAACTCAAAGTTGCTCTTAGACATAAAACTTGAAGGCAAAACTATAATTGTAGTCGGCGGAGGACCCGAGGCTTACCGCAAAACAGGGAGCTTTGTTGATTCTGGCGCAACAATTTGGATAATAAGCAAAGATTTCTCTGAAGAAATTCAGAGTTTAGCAAAGGCAAAGAAAGTCGCAATAGTAAAAACAGAAATAAAAAACGCTCAAGCTTTTGTTGACAGCCTCAACCCAAAACCAGACATACTTTTAGCTGTCACTAATAATTCCGCATTAAACCTTGAACTTATAAAAGCGGCTAAAAATTTGGGGTGCACAGTTTACGCCGTAGACAACCCGGCGTTGAGCGATTTCATTTTACCTGCAGTTGCACATATCGGCGATGTGAAAATTGCGGTTTCCACTTCTGGGAAAAGTCCTGCAATGGCACGGTTGCTTCGGGAGCGGATTGAAAAGTTGATAATGCCCGAGGATTTGATAGAGATTGAACTGCAAAGCAAAATGCGCGATACCCTAAAAAAACAAGTAGTTGACAGCAAAAAAAGAAGTAAACTGTTATACGAGATACTTAATAACGATAAGATTAAACATGCCTTAAAGCAAGGAAACCTTGTTGAGGCTCAAGAATTAGCTATGAAACTCATAGATAAAATGGAGGCATAAAATGAGTTTTCCGACCGTTAGAATGAGAAGACTACGTAAAACCGCTGCGTTGCGGGACATGCTAAATCAAATATACTTAAAACCAAGCAACCTAATTTATCCAATTTTCGTTGATGAAACCATCAAGAAACCCGTCGCTATAGATTCTATGCCTGGTTACAGCCGACTGCCAATCAGCCAAGTTGCTGAAGAAGGCAAACAGGCGTTACTACAAGGCGTGAAAAGCGTAATTCTTTTCGGAATTCCTGCTAAAAAAGATGATACAGGAACAAGCGCTTTTGCAAAAAATGGAGTTGTCCAGAATGCAATTCGTGAACTCAAGAAAGCCCACGGTGACAACCTTGTTCTCATTGGTGACATATGCCTTTGCGAGTACACAAGCCAGGGACATTGCGGCATAGTAAAAGACGAGGATGTTCAAAATGACCAAACATTGGAGCTTCTCGGCAAGGTAGCGGTAAGCCAAGCAGAGGCAGGCATTGATATTGTCGCGCCCTCCGCGATGATGGATGGACAAGTCGGCGCAATAAGAGATGCATTAGATGACGCTGGTTTTGATCAGGTTCCCATTATGGCTTACTCAGCAAAATATGCCTCTGCATTTTATGGGCCATTCCGGGACGCAGCAGAGTCTACTCCTCAGTTTGGAAACCGCAAAAGCTACCAAATGAGCCAAGGCAATGTGGAAGAAGCGCTACGTGAAATAGAACTTGATATCGCTGAGGGTGCGGACATGATTATGGTTAAACCTGCATTGGCTTATCTTGACATTATCAGCCTTGCAAAAGCCAATTTTGATGTGCCCATTGTTGCTTACAACGTCAGTGGAGAATACAGTCTAGTTAAGGCTGCTGCCAAAAACGGCTGGGTAGATGAAAAAGCCATAACTAACGAAATCTTAACAGGCATAAAACGAGCAGGCGCAGATTTAATCATAACTTACCACGCAAAAGATTTGAAAACTTGGTTGAATGCGCCTTGAATAAATCAGAGAGACTTTTTGAGAGGGCAAAAAAAGTTTTGCCCGGTGGAGTAAACAGTCCAGTCCGCGCTTTTGATCCATATCCATTCTTTGTTGAGCACGCTCAGGGCTCAAAACTCTATGATGCCGATGGCAATGCTTACATCGATTATTGCAATGCTTATGGAGCAATGCTTCTGGGACACGCTCAACCAGATATTATGGAAGCAGTGAAGAAACAGTTGCCAAGGGGTTCGCTTTATGGTGCCCCAACTGAGCTTGAAGTAGAATTTGCCGAGCTCATCTACAAATCCTCGCCCTGCATGGAAATGCTTAGACTTGTCAACTCAGGTACTGAAGCCACCATGCATGCATTGCGTGCAGCAAGAGGCTACACAGGCAGAAAAAAAATCATAAAGTTCGAAGGCTGCTTCCACGGCTCACACGACAGCGTTTTAGTCAAGGCTGGATCGGGAGCGGCAACTTTTGGCACACCCAATTCGCTAGGGATTCCAGAGGAAACAACTCAGAATACAATTGTAATTCCCTATAACAGCATTGAAGCACTTGAGACAGTGATGAAGAAACAAGGCAATGAAGTAGCAGCGGTTATTGTTGAGCCTGTTTTGGCGAATGTTGGATTAATTCTGCCAACCGAGGATTACCTTAGCTATCTAAGAAAAGTAACCAGCCAGCATGGTACAGTGCTGATTTTCGATGAAATAATCACTGGTTTTCGTCTTTCATTAGGTGGCGCACAAGAATATTACAGCGTAAAACCTGACATGGCAACCCTCGGCAAAGTGTTGGGCGGTGGGTTCCCATTGGCAGCATTCGGCGGCAAACGAGAAATCATGGAAAACATTTCTCCAATCGGCAAAGTCTATCAGGCAGGCACTTTTAGCGGTAACCCCGTTTCGGCGACAGCAGGATACACAATCTTAAAGCTTCTCAACCAGAAGAAGGCAGAGATCTATCCTCGACTTGAGAAAAACTGTGCAGAACTGGCAAAGACGTTGGCGGATTTTGTACAAACTTATGATATGCCGGCGCAAACCTACAATATTGCTTCAATGTTCCAGATATTCTTCACGAAAGAAGAAGTAAGAGACTACTCCTGCGCTAAACACTCCGATACAAAAATGTTCATGGCTTACTTCCATGAGCTTTTGCGTCAGGGCGTGTTTATTCCACCCTCTCAGTTTGAAACATGCTTTGTGTCGATGGCGCATACCGAGGAAGATTTAAAGCAGACAATGAATGCTTTTGACAAAGCACTCGCAAAGGCAGCAAAGGAGAAAACATCGTAGAATGAAGTTAACCGTGGGCACTAGAGGAAGCGTTCTGGCTCTTGCACAAACTAATCGTGTCCTTAAACAAATTGGACAAACAAATCCAAATGTAGAGTTTAAGCTTAAAATCATCAAAACTATAGGCGACAAAGAACATGGCAAACCCTTATTTTCCATCGACTGTAAAGGCATCTTTGAAAAAGAAATCGATCAGGAAGTAGTAAGTGGCGAAATAGACTTTGCCGTTCATAGCCTAAAAGATGTGCCTATCGTTGAGCAGCAAAAGGGCACGGTTTTAGCGGCAACTCCTAAAAGAGATTCACCAAATGACGTTTTTATTTCAAAGGACAAAGTCAAACTTACAGCATTAGCTGCAGGCTCAATAGTTGGAACGGGTAGCCTCAGGCGATTGGCAGAAATAAAATATTTGCGTCCTGACTTAGACGTGCAACCAATCCGTGGCAACGTGGATACACGTCTAAATAAAGTGCGTAAAGGCGTGTTTGCCGGTATAATCATCGCCGAAGCAGGGTTGGAACGCATGAATCTGCAAAAAGAAATTACAGAGCGTTTACCATTAGACCAGTTTCCTTCAGCGGCTGGTCAAGGAGCAATAGCAGTTGTCGCCAAAGAGGGTAACGATTTCGTGATTTCACTGCTCCAAAAAGTTGAAGACAAAGCCACCCGGGCTGAAATTACAGCAGAGAGAAGTTTAGTGTATGCGTTAGAAGGCGGTTGCCGAGTCCCAATAGGCGCAGTTGCACATGCGGAAGGAAACAATTTGTTGCTTTTCGGATGTATTTACTCACTGAACGACCCAAAGAAAATCAGCGCTTGCGCAAAAGGCACACTATTCGATGCTAAAGCGCTTGGACAAAAAGTCGGCGAGGAACTAATAGCTCAAGGAGCCAAAGAATACGAGAAGGAATGGAGAGAAAAATATGGCAGCTGGTAAAGTTTACCTTGTTGGCGCTGGACCCGGCGACCCCAAACTGCTCACGGTCAAAGCCGTTGAACTTCTCAAAGAAGCAGACGTTGTCATCTATGACAGGCTTGTCGGCGAATCCATTCTCAAATTAGCGCCAGAAAAAGCTGAAAAAATCTACGTTGGCAAACGCACAGGTAAACATGAAGTGCCACAGGACAAAATTACAGAAATCATTATTGAAAAAGCCCTAGCTGGCGGCAAAATCGTACGTCTCAAGGGCGGCGACCCATTTATTTTCGGCAGAGGCGGCGAAGAAGCAGAAGCTCTTGTAGAAAAAGGCATAAAGTTCGAAGTTGTTCCTGGAATTAGCTCCTCAATTGCTGCGCCAATGTACGCAGGCATCCCCTTAACCCACAGAGACTACGCGGCTTCTGTAGCAATAATTACAGGTCACAGGTCAGGCGACGCAGAAAAACCGATTGATTGGGCAAAAATAGCAACCGCAGTTGACACCATGGTTATTTTGATGGGCATAGAATCTCTAGAAGGCATTGTCAATAAATTACTAGAAGGCGGAGTTAAAGCTAGCAAACCAGTTGCCATAGTAGAATCAGGTACTTACCCAAAACAAAGAACGATCATAAGTACATTGGGCAATATTGTTAAGGAATCAGAGAACAAACAAATCAAGCCACCAGCGGTTATCGTTATAGGCGAAGTGACTGAGTTAGGCAGGAAACTTTCATGGTTCAAAAAACCTCTAGCCTAAAAGGCAAAACAGTCGCCATCACTCGCCCAACTGGGCAGTCGGAAGAAGCAGGCAAACTTATTACTGAAAAAGGTGGAACCCCCTACTTCATTCCTGCAATAGAAATTAAAGGTTTGAGCAATTTTGAGCCAGTGAAAAAATTTATTACAGAAATGATGGAGCTCCAGATAGATTACGTTATTTTCATGAGCACCAATGGAGTAAAACACCTTTTTAGCATAGCCAAAGAACTTGGTCTAACCAATAAATTAAAGGAAGGTTTAGTTGGAACATTTGTTATTGCTGTAGGTCCAAGAACAGCTGAAGCGTTAGAGAAAGAATACAAAATACATGTAAGTTTAGTTCCCACGAAGTATAGTTCTGAAGGGTTAATTGAGTGTTTTGAAGAAGGAGAGGTTTTTGGCAAAAAAATTCGTATCCCAAGAACCAGCAACGCAGCACCAACTCTTTCCGACAAACTCAGAGAAATGGGCGCTGAAGTGGAAGAAATTTATGTTTACGAATCTGGTTTGCCAGTTGACGAGAAAATAAAAGAAAAGTTTTATGAAGATTTGACTTCTGGCAAAATAGATGCTGTGGTTTTTGGCAGCGGATTAAGTGCAAAAAACATTTTCAAAATGCTTTCCCAAAAAGCCCCTATCGAAAAACTCATCGAAATCATTAACAGAAAAGTCACAACCGTAGCTATTGGTCCAACAACAGCTGAATCACTTAAGGAGTTAGGCGTAAGAGTGGATGTTGTGCCTAAAGACTATCTTTTCGAAAACGCCATAGCTGCGCTCACCCAGTTCTGGAGTTCTAACTGTTAAGATTTTCTAAATTAGTATGTTAACGTCAACTGTTGTAGTATTGACACAGCCACTTAAGTTTAAAACGGACAAAAATCAAACAGTAAATAGATACTTGAGTTTTTGGCGAGGACCAAAATTTTAGGAGGTGGATATATGGAAGCAGAAAAAAGCGGCAAAATAAAACTAACTGTTGAGCTTGAAATGAATGAGCCTTTAATGGAGTTAATCAAAACAGACGTTGAAGCAGTGGCTAAGATGGTAACTGAGGGCATGGGTACTTGGCGCGAAAAGATGGGTCAAAGCGGAATGGGCGGACACGGAATGGGAATGATGCATCACGGCAAAGAATAACCTTAGCAAATCAAATTATGTTTAAATCTAGGGCAGGTTCTCCAGAAATGGATACAATAACCTGCTCTGCAAATTCCTCTTGTTCTTCATTTCCTGAAATTGCAAGCCAGCAGGAGCCTTCTGCGCCGCAAACGCCGCCAGCAGCAATCAAGTCTACTTCAGCTCCAGTTAAAGCCTTTAAAGCTTCGATTTCGGTGAATATTTCGCCAACAACAGGCAATAATCTATATCCGGCAGCGCTCGGCGAATTGAGTTTTTCCGCTAAAATATTCAAATCTTCATTTACTCGTTTTTCTAAACCTACGGGCAATATGAGTTTAACTCGACGACCTACAATTGCGGGTAGAGCCAAACCAATAGTTCCAGCTTTGGGGTGGCCAATCAAAATTGCCGCTTTCTTATGAGTCAAATCCAGCGCGTTCGCACCTTTCACTATGACATCGCCTTCTTTTAATGAGTCAACGACGTCAGGGATTGATTTGCCCTTTTGCCATACGCCGTTTGTTATTACAACATCGCCTGGGAATTTGCTTTCATCAGCTACTCTGCCTTCTTTTGTTACGAGCCGAGTTGGAGGTAGCGTGACACCGCGGAAGAAGTGTTTACGTGAAAAATCATTCTCAATATGATGTGTTTTTAGGATTTCTTCTGCTACATAACCGTTTGTTGTTCCGGCTACAATGACAATTGTGCCTTTCCGCAAGGCTTTGACTATTGCTGGATGTCTTGCTAGGGTTTTTGCTATCAGACGTTTACCTGCTGATGGAGTAAGAAGAAACTGCTTCATTTTGCATGGCGCCTCTTAGCCATTTAGCGTGTTGTGCCCAATTATAATATTTGTGGTGGACTAAAATAAAAAATAAAAAGAAAATTATTATTTATGAGATATATTAGCTTGTTAGCTTAATATCTTCTTGGTGGTCTACGTTTTGAGTAGCATTCTCGGCAATAAACTGGCCTGGTTCCGTCTGGCTTGAAAGGAACATCACATTCTTTTCCGCAGTCAGCGCAGGTTGCCTTGTGCATTTCTCGGTTGCCATATGACATTTTCTATTTTTCAACTCCTACTAATTTCGTGTGTGCAAAAAGTTGCTCTTTACACAACACCCTTTCAACATGTTTCCGACTCTTATAAATCAAGTGCTTCCAGACTATGGATTGCTCAATAAAATGGCCAATACAAACGATTTACCTTTTTTTAGTCAGGCTTTCCATGAGACGCATTTTTATTTTCTATTTTCAGCATTGTAATGAAACTCGCATACAAAAAAAGCGATAAATCAATGGTTTTAGGTGAAATAATGAAATTCTGTTTTTATGGGAATTTTGATCATTTTTACAAGGAGACTTTTATATCTGAATTAAGAAATGCATGTGGGAGAGCAAGAGGCAAAAGTTTGACACTTATTGTTGACGATGCAGGTAGCGGCGATTTACTTTTTGGCGTTGTAGTCGGAGCCTACCGTGAAGAAACAAACGAATTCAAATACGATCTAATAGATGTAAGGTTCTACCAAGATATCTTTCGAGAAAAAGAATATCTACAAGAATCATCACGAGTCGTCAATAAACTAGTCTCGCATTTCAATTTAAAAGAAAAGGAAGAAATTCATATTTGCCAAGGATGCATTTTTGACGTAGCGGCTGAAGAACTCAAAAAGGCATACGGCGAAGACCGAGTTAAGAGAGTTCGTGTAGTCGGAGAAGCTCAGCGTCTTGTTGAAATTGCTTATTTGGATGAAATCCGTAACTTAGGTTATGAACCACTGGCAGAGCGCGAAGAAAAAAGGGGCAAAAGCTTCTTCCACATGATGCGTTGGCTAAAAGACAAACCTGAAATGCTACGTTATGCTAAAACAGGGTGGCCTCGTTTAAGAAACTACCAAATGTTCAAGTCTTTCCATCCTGAAACAGCTTTCACAGCAGTATGCAGCGATTGTGGCGTTGAATGCCAAGTTCCTTTTCAACCGCAAGCCAACAGACCGATCTACTGCAAAAAATGCTGGCCAACTCACAGAACACCCCATAAGAACATAGCGAAAAAACCGATACATCAACCAACTTAAAGAAATGTTGGATTAAAACATGAATTTCTTCTTAGACTTTAACTCAAGCTGGTACATTCTACTGTTTGCTTTTCTGACCGCATGGACTGTCCTTTTAGTTATCCGACGTAAATGGTCAAAGCATGAAATTAAAGAGCAAATGTTGCTTGCACTAGGCGGCATGATTGCGATGTCTCTTATGGAGCTATTTGCTGTCTCCCAAGGATTATGGAATTATACTTCTGGAAACTGGCCAGTAATTTTATGGCCAACTTACTTTGCTGCGATACTTTTCGGTTACCAATTACTGCGTTCAATCGAAGGTATGTTAATAAATAGAAATTCAGCAGCGGTTTTGGCTTGAAGGATTAAATACTTCCTTTTTCCTATTGCCTATCGGTCATATTTTAACTTGACTTCTCAAAGGCTTTCGCCAAATGAAAATGTGGTTTAACAATTAAAACCATGGATTTACTCCAGCATCAGTTCTAAGAACTGCAACCATATTCATCGCAACAATCCTGTTTATCTTTTTAGAAACATACACAAGTGTTTTTTCATATTTTCTTTGGTTTGCCACTTTGGGCATGGACAACTTTTGGTTTTTATAATAATTTTGCTCATTAGAATCATTGAAATGCTGATTTCCGAATATAAACTCTCATGTACTGCACAAAGACGGCTTGGAAACTCGCAAGGAATGGTTAGACTGCGCTAATTTGTTGTAATTCCATCAGACTTTGGCAATCTGCTTGTTTACCTGTCTATAGACGGCAGGATCTTTGGCTAGGTCGAAATCACGGTTAACCCCAAGGTGAACGCCAAACTAAACTGGTTCTTGTCCGCTCACCATTCGATGCAGCTAATACAATCCGAGACATTATGAGCAAACCAACAGTACGAGTTGAAAATCCCACCTTAAATATTTTGAATACGACTTGTTTACTCTATGAATAAGCAATCTTCTGTTTGTTAAATAATAGAGTAAATAAAAGTACTTTTGGACAGGTTTTCTTAAAAATTATGAATGTTTCTCAATTTCCTTTAAATCGGCGAACAGGCATTTGTTTTTTAGAGCTAAACAAAAATGTGATGCAAAAGTATGTTTGATTTAGCGACTATTGCATTGGTGTTATGTTTGTTTGCCTTGCCTTTCGTATTAATAGGGTATGTGCATTCACGAGTTCGTCATGAGTTAAAAGCAATTGTCGAGGTGAAATAGTCTTGTACCGCACCATAATTCTGGATTGCCAAACTCAAACAGTCAACATCTGCTCAAAGGATTGTTTCGTTTACAAGGTCTGCTCCATGCGTAAAAAACATCCCTAACTCGCTGTAGATGTATACATGCATGTTACATAGCCTTATAAGCAAATTTTACCGATGCTCAATGCCTCAATAGGAGGCGAAAAAATGCTAAGCAGAGATTGTGATGGTTGCGAGATGCTACACATTTGTAGTGAACGCTACAGGAGTGTTAGCAAAGACGAAAAAGTTTACTGCCCAGATGGAACAGCACACTTGGTAGACCAAAACTAACTTAACACTTTTCTTAATTTCTTTTTTAATTGTATTAAGGCAAAAGCAGAAATGCTAGCACCTTCTCAATTACCACGGAACAGGGAAAAGCATGGATAAAGCCGATTTCTTGATGTGGAGCCGAAAATACGACAAAGCCTTCGGCTGGCAAGCACAACGTGAGCGAGAACTCGGAGCAAAATTTCGCAAAAATAAACAGCTAAGTTGCGCAGACTTGGCAGCAGTGGTTGAGTGGAAATTTAAGAATGAAGAAGACAAGAAAGTCCGCGCTTTAGAATTAATTGCCAGAAACGACGAAATCAAAGTTCAACGAATAACCAGCCAAGTTCTGAGTTTGCCTCAAGGCGACGACATGTACAGAATGAACTGCTTAGCCACACTCGAAGGTCTGACTCCTGTACTTGCAAGCATCATTTTAGCGTTTTTTGACCCTCATAACTACGGCATCTTAGATGTTAACGTTTGGAAGCGACTGCTTGGCAACCCACCCCCCAACGTGTATTCACCTCAAAACTACATCGTACTGCTTGCAGCCATGCGTAAAACAGCGGCAAAACACAACTTGGACGCAAGGGTCATCGATAAGGCATGGTTTAAGAAAAGCATAGATGAATTCAGTTAAAAAGCAGTAGCGGTGGACCACTGCAGTTTGACGTCCAGAATCCATCTGGACCAGACAAATCCTACGCTCTTACCCGTGCCCCCTTGAGCGCACGACGTCCAAACTTAGGTTGCTCTCTCCCGAGCCTAGCCGGGTTCGCCTGGTGAACAGCTAAACAGCTCCCCTACGGAAGCTGCCAACTGACCGCCAGCCCCAAAGGACGGATAGTCAATGTTTCGGAAATGAAGATCCAAGCGGCCTTTGACGCCTCATCCGCAGATGTCAGCCCGTCATATAGAGGATTTACGGTACAATGGACCCCTAACCCACCGCTTAAGATCCACCGCCAAGACATAGAGGCACATTACGAGTTTTAAAACCTTCTTAATTCCAAACAATAATTTCAGGACACAAACAAAATTTCAGCCATTGAGCCAAATTAAATCTGCAATTCTTATATAGCGCTTTTTTCTAACAGCTGAGAAAGCTGAGTTAGGAAGTTATGATTGATAATTTGGTTATTGAGACTAAAGGTCTTCGGAAGACTTTTTTATCCAAAGGTAGAGGTGGAAAAAAAGAGGTAGAGGCAGTAAAGGGCATAGATCTTGCAGTTAAGAAAGGGGAAATCTACGGTTTTCTAGGTCCAAATGGCGCCGGTAAATCAACTACTCAAAAAATGCTTTCTACATTGCTATGTCCCACGGGCGGAGAAGCCAAAGTATTAGGGTATAACTTAGCGACACAACAAGAGCAGATTAGACAGAATATTGGATGCGTCAGCCAAGCAGGCGGAGCAGACCAAGCTTCAACAGGTGTAGAGAACTTAGTTCTCCAAGCTCAACTTTATGGTATAGATGCTTCGACTGCAAAAAAATATGCCGTTGAATTCGTTGAACGATTCCAAATGAGTTCATTTATAGCAAGACCAGCCCAATCCTATTCTGGCGGTCAAAAACGTCGGTTAGATATTGCTCTTGGAATGATTCACCATCCACAACTACTTCTTCTAGATGAACCTACTACAGGTCTTGACCCGCAAAGTAGAGCTTATTTGTGGGGGGAAATAAAAAAATTAAAAGCTGACGGAGTCACCGTCTTTTTAACAACTCAGTACATGGATGAAGCTGACAAGCTGTGCGATTTAATCGCAATTATAGATAATGGAAAGATAATTGTAACTGGAACACCAAGCGAACTAAAAAGTAGCGTTGGCGGAGACACGATAGTGTTTAGTTTTGCGTCAGAGGAAATCGCTCGGATTGCTGAAAAATTATTGACTGAAAAGGTTAAGGCAGAAAAAATTCAAATTATCAACACCTCCCTGCATTTAACAATTAAAGATGGAGAGCGATTGATGCCTGAAATTTTACGTATTCTTGATGCCCAAAACCTGGAGGCTCAAGGTGTAACACTGTCTAGGCCAAGTTTAGATGATGTCTTCCTAAAGTATACAGGGCGTTCATTGAGGGAGGACCAAATAAAATGACATTATCAAATGACATTAAATTAATGTTCATCCGCAATATGCAGCATACTGTTAGAACACCAGTATTTGTTTTTGTCAGCATGTTTCAGCCGCTTATGTATTTACTGTTATTTATGCCCCTTCTTAACGGATTACAAGGAGCACCGGGGATTCCTGCAGGGCAAGCTGTACAGGTTTTTATACCTGGGCTATTAGTTTTACAAGCGCTTTTCGGCACAGCCTTCGTCGGATTTTCACTCATAGACGACATTAGATCTGGAGTTATCGAGCGGTTCTTGGTTACGCCAGTGAAACGGCCAGCAATTCTTCTAGGCAGAGTTCTAAGAGACGCAGTAGTACTTCTACTTCAGTGCATTTTGATAACCTTAGTAGCTATCCCATTTGGGTTAAAAGTCAACATATATGGATTTTCTCTTTCGCTATTATTGTATGCTTTAATTGGCATAACGATGGCTTCAATTTCATACGGATTCGCTCTCATATACAAAATCGAAGATGCTTTGGCTCCAACATTGAACACGATTACATTGCCAGTCTCATTGCTGTCAGGAATTATTTTGCCCTTGGCACTTGCACCCATCTGGCTTCAAGATGTAGCAAGAGTTAACCCATTTTCATATGCTGTCAATGCAACTCGAGCATTATTCGTTGGTAACTTCCAAAACATCGGAATCTTAGAAGGTTTTGCAGTCATAGGAGTTCTTGCAGTCCTCGTTTTCCTCTGGAGTCTGCGGTCCCTCAAAAAAATGGCTGCATAACTACCATATCCATAGACTTCTTTTAACTCTTAATAGCTTTAATCAACTTTGAATCGTTTTGGAAAGGGTTTAGAAATTGTTTTATGTTAGGCAGTAGATTTGTTTATTTTATGATTTTAAGAAAGGAAGCAGCCTTTTTTGGGCTCGTTTTCTTGTTCGTATTAGCGGTCTCTCTTTTGGCTTACAGTATCACGCCTACCGATCCGTTAACTCTAACAATAAGGCTGCTTGCATTGAACGGTTACATTGCCCTAAGCATCGCTGCAATAATGACGCCGTTCCTAAAAGAAATAACCTTATTCTTTAAAAAATCCTTCGTTAAAGTACACCACTACTTTGCCGTTGCAGGATTGCTGTTTCTAACTCTGCTCCCTCTCACAGTTCTTATTCAGGGACTAAGCACAGATTATGTTAATTGGGCTGCTTTTTTGCCCAACTTTACAACATTATATCTATTTTTTTATTACGGAGGCACAATAGCCCTCATACTCATTTATGTCGCCTTTGGAGCAGCTCTCCTTAGAAGAAAAATCTCAGCTCACTGGCATCCTTTCCATGCATTAATGTATCTGGCACTGTTCGTAGGCATAATTCATGCGAATCTAATCGGCGTTGACTTCGGAAATCTCTACATCAAAATAATATTTGATGGTTTGTTTGCAGCATCTTTGGTTGCTTTTGTTTTGAAACGGGTGCAATTTTACCAAATGAAGGCTAAAGTTAAGAAAGCCAGGCAAATATCTGAAGAGAACATAAAGGATCGAAAATAACAAGGTTTTAGACAAAACTTATTAGTTCATAAGATTGGGTCCTTCATAATCTTTGGAGAAACCAAGTCTAATGCAGTTTGAACTTATTTCACCATATCAAATGTCGCCAGGACAAGAAACAGCAGTACAACAGTTAGTGAACAACTTCTCTGAAAAAGACAAACAAACACTGTTAGGCATTACTGGAAGCGGCAAAACTTTTGTGATGGCGAACCTCATTAACCGCCTCCAAAAAGCTACATTGATTTTGGCACATAACAAAATCTTAGCTGCCCAACTCTACGCTGAACTCAAAGAACTCTTCCCACATAATCGGGTGGAATATTTCATTTCTTTTTATGACTTTTATCAGCCTGAATCTTACCTGCCGGCCCAGGACATGTACATTGAAAAAGATTCAGATGTCAATGAAGAGATTGAGAAGATGCGTATGCATGCTGTCAGCAGCATCGTGAGCCGTAACGACACCATTATTGTTGCCAGCATTAGCTGCATTTACAGTCTGGGTAACCCTGAAGATTTCAGGGCAATGGCGTTGGAATTGCAAGTTGGCTGTCAAATTGGCCGTCAACAGTTAATACATGACCTTGTCGACATGCAATATGAACGCAACGATATGGTTTTGGAGCCCGGTAGATTCCGTGTTAGAGGCGACACAGTTGATATTATTCCGTCTTACGAAAACGATATCATACGTGTAGAACTTTTAGGAAATCAGATTGGCAAAATAAAAGAAGTTCACCCGTTATCGGGCGATGTTAAAAACTCGCTTGACAAACTCACTTTGTATCCAGCACGTCAATATGTAGTTCCTGAAGAGA
Organism: Candidatus Bathyarchaeota archaeon; assembly: GCA_963701045.1. Classification (GTDB taxonomy): domain Archaea; phylum Thermoproteota; class Bathyarchaeia; order Bathyarchaeales; family Bathycorpusculaceae; genus Bathycorpusculum. The sequence goes on along the minus strand of OY969560.1, from coordinate 940,352 downwards.
AACATGCTTTGGCGCTTGAACATATTAAACAAGAATTGGAGTGGCGCCTGCCCGAGCTACCACCTCTTGAAGCACAAAGGCTCAAGCAGCGAACCAATTATGACCTTGAAATGATAAAAGAAATAGGCTTCTGTAAAGGCATGGAAAATTACAGCCGACACTTCGACGGACGCAGACCAGGCGAACCACCATTTACATTGATGGATTATTTCCCCAAAGACTTCCTTTTCATAATTGATGAAAGTCACCAGACAATTCCCCAATCGCGAGCAATGTACAACGGTGACTATGCAAGAAAAAAGAATCTTGTAGATTTTGGTTTCCGACTTCCAAGCGCTTTGGATAATCGCCCCCTGAAGTTTGAGGAATTTGAGCAGAAAATGGGTAAAGTCCTCTTTGTTTCAGCTACTCCATCAGAGTATGAACTGCAAAAAAGCGGTCCACCAGTGGAATTAATCACCCGACCTACGGGGCTCCTAGATCCAATAGTTGAGTTACATCCAATATCTGGGCAAATGCAGCATCTGATGGTTGAAGCAAAAAAAACCATTGAACGAGGAGATCGCATCTTAATTACTACCTTGACTAAACGCATGGCTGAAGATTTGGCGGATTACCTCGTTAAAGAAGGCTTTCGAGTTCGCTACATGCATTCAGATATTGACAGCCTTGACCGAATCGAGCTTGTAAGGCAGCTTCGAGTTGGCGATTTTGATATTCTGGTCGGGATAAACCTTTTGCGAGAGGGTTTGGATATTCCTGAAGTTTCTACAATTTTCATTTTGGATGCTGATAAGGAAGGTTTTCTGCGGGATGAACGCAGCCTGATTCAGACTATTGGTAGGGCAGCAAGAAACGTTAATGGTAGAGTCATCCTTTATGGCGATGTTGAAACCAGGTCAATTAAGCGAGCTATGGAAGTAACGGCGTTCAGGCGCAACTTCCAGAAACGTTACAATGAAGCCCACAATATTACTCCAAAGACTATTGTGAAAGGGGTTTCTCATAAAGAAGGCAAAATCAAAGGCACTAAGCATCTGCCCAAATCTGACATACACCGACAAATAATTGAGCTGGATGCGCAGATGAGAGAAGCCGCTGAAAAATTACAATTTGAACATGCTATCGAGCTTAGAGACACCATTGCCGAGTTAAACCGAGCCTTATCTAAAAAGTTGGAAATTGAAAGTTAAACCAGAAATTGAGTGATTTATAGCAAAAAGGTTCTAATCTTTCCTATCTAAACTGGTTACAATTCACGTTAGCGGAGTAAAAAAACTGGTTTTCATTATGAGAGATAACATTTCGATTCGTGGTGCACGCGAGCACAACCTCAAAAACATTGATGTTGAGTTGCCACGCAACAAATTCATAGTTATAACTGGGCTTTCAGGCTCCGGCAAATCAACTTTGGCGTTTGACACAATCTACGCTGAGGGACAACGCCGCTATGTAGAGAGCTTGTCCGCTTATGCTCGTCAATTCCTAGGCTTGATGGATAAACCGGATGTTGACTCTATTGATGGATTATCACCTGCCATCAGCATTGAGCAGAAAAGCACAAGCAAAAATCCCCGTTCAACCGTTGGAACCGTCACGGAAATTTACGACTATCTCAGGTTGCTTTTCGCGAGAACAGGCACCCATCACTGCCCCAAATGCGGCAGTAGCATACATCCCCAAAGCGCAGAAAACATTACCAGTCTAATAATGGTTGATAAACAAAAAACCCTCACATTTTTAGCCCCAATAATTAGAGGTATCAAAGGTACCCATGAACAGGTTTTTGATGACCTCAAGAAACAGGGTTACACTAAAATTCGTGTAGACCAGAAAATCTTTGAGACAGACACAATTAAAGAAGAACTCAAACTTGTACGTTATGAGAAGCACTGGATTGAAGCAGTCATAGATACTGTTCAAATTACCGATGAGGAACGTGCCAGAATTTCCGAAGCTGTCGAACAGGCGCTTCTAGTTGGAAAAGGCACAATGATAGTCATAGATTCAAAGAAAGCATACGAAGAAAAGAAGGAGTTGGAACGGTTCCAAGATGAAACAATGTTTAGCACTTTTGGCGCTTGCCCCAATCACCCTGAAATTGTTTTCGAAAGTCTTGAACCGCGCATGTTTTCTTTCAACTCTCCTTTTGGAGCATGCCCAACCTGCCATGGACTTGGAGAAATAACAGAAATCTCTGAAGACAAAGTCATACCAAACAAAAACCTCTCCATAATGGATGGAGCGCTAGCGGTTTATGGCAGCATGGATCTTAGCTGGCGAGCACAACAACTGCAAACCGTAGGTAAAAACCACGGCTTTGACGTTTTCACACCATTAAAAGATTTTACTGAAGAGCAACGCCGCGTGCTCCTTTACGGTGATCGAGAGCCTCTTACAGGACAGTGGTCTAATGGGGCAAGTATGTGGATGCGTGATGGTTGGGAAGGGGTCATCCCGCAAACAATGCGGCTTTATCGTCAAACTGAGAGTGCATGGCGAAAAGAAGACATTGAAAAATTCATGACTTCACGTCTCTGCACGACCTGTCAAGGCAAAAAACTACAGCCGGTAGTTCTTGCAGTGAAAGTTTTGGATAAAAGCATTATCGATGTAACTGACCTTTCAATTGAAGAAGAGGTAGATTTCTTCCTCAACCTGCCTTCGCAGTTAAATGAGAAAGACTTAATCATCGCCAAACAAGTGCTAAAAGAAATCAACGAGCGATTAGGTTTTCTCAAAAACGTTGGCTTAGGTTATTTGTCACTTTCACGCGCTGCAAAAACTTTGTCGGGCGGCGAGGCTCAACGAATTAGATTAGCGACACAGATTGGCAGTAATTTGATGGGTGTTCTATACATTTTGGATGAACCCAGCATTGGCTTGCATCAACGTGACAATGCCAAACTCATTAGTACGCTTTGTCGACTGCGTGATCTGGGCAATACGCTTATCGTTGTCGAGCATGATGAAGAGACAATTCGAAACTCCGATTACATTGTTGACATGGGTCCAGGCGCGGGAGTCCATGGTGGGCACATCGTGGCTGAAGGATCGCCAGAGGAAATAATGGCCAACAAACGCAGCTTAACAGGCAAATACCTTTCAGGCGAATTAGAAATTGAGATTCCTACAAGCAGACGCAAACCAATAGATTACTTAATCGTTAGAGGCGCACAAGAAAACAACCTAAAAAACCTTAATCTGCAACTTCCACTTGGCGTGCTCTGTGGGATCACAGGTGTTTCAGGCTCGGGCAAAAGCACTCTCATGAACCTCACTGTAATTCCTGCATTGCGACAGATGTTTGGAGAACAGGCCGACAAAATAGGCAAACACGAATCCATCAAGGTTCCACCAATAGTTCGAAACGTAATCGTTATCGACCAGGACCCAATCGGCAGAACACCAAGAAGCAATCCAGCTACCTACACCAAGCTTTTCGATGAAATTAGAAACATTTTTGCTTCAACCAAAGAGGCGAAAGCCCGAGGCTACAAGTCTGGAAGATTCAGCTTTAACGTTAAAGGTGGCAGATGCGAAACATGTCAGGGCGACGGTGTTCTCAGAATAGAGATGAACTTTTTGCCTGACGTCTACGTGCAGTGCAGTGAATGCAAGGGCAAACGCTACAATAAAGAAACCCTAAACGTCGTCTACAAGGGCAAAAACATCGCAGAAGTTCTTGACATGACTGTTGAGGAAGCAGCCAAATTCTTCGAGAATACACCAAGAATTTCACGCAAAGTAACCACTCTGCTGGATGTAGGTTTAGGATACATTAAGCTGGGGCAAAGCTCAACCACTCTCTCAGGCGGAGAAAGCCAACGAATCAAAATCACACGAGAATTAAGCAAACACAAAACTGGACATGTTGTATACATGCTTGATGAACCCACCACAGGCTTACATTTTGATGACACAAAACGCCTAATCAGAGTTCTAAACAGATTAGTCGACAACGGAAACACAGTTTTTATCATAGAACACAACCTTGACGTCGTCAAAAGCTGTGACTATCTTGTAGATTTAGGTCCTGAAGGAGGTGCAGCGGGCGGAACAATTCTTGCAATGGGCACACCTGAAGAGGTTGCAAAAGTTCCAGGTTCCTATACGGGGATGTTCTTGGAAAAGATACTTAACCACAAACCAGAAGAAGCTTTTGTGGCAGTGAAACAGACTGCATGATAAAAATAGCTGGTCCGAAAGATTTCAAAAGCAGCGGAATCCCCACAGACCCAGGAGTCTATCTATACAGAGATGAAGCTGGGCAAATTCTTTATGTGGGCAAAGCTAAAAACCTGCGGTCCCGGGTCAAAAGCTACTTTCTTAATAAAGACCAACCTCTAAAAACTCAGCAGCTTGTATTAAACGTCAGAAGCATAGATTGGATAGTTGTCAACAATGAGGTTGAAGCGTTGCTTCTGGAAAACAAGCTGATTAAGCAGCATACGCCCAAATATAACATTGACCTCAAAGACGCCAAAAGCTTTGGTTACATCGCGTTAACACGTGAACCATTTCCTAGGCTGATGATGAGCCGAAAAGTATCCCGTAACCTCGAGTCATTTGGTCCCTATACTGAAGGCTTTACACGCCAAGATCTGCAACGTTTAGTGCAGCGTGTTTTCAAATTACGCACATGCAAAACTATTCATAAACGAGCATGCCTCAGTTATCACATACATCTATGCACTGCGCCATGCGTTGAAAAAGTAACACCTGAGCAATATACTGAACAAATCAAGCAAGCACGCTCTTTTCTTAACGGCAACTACCAGCAAACTATAGAAAAACTTGAAGCCCAAATGCACGAGGCATCAAAAAACCAACAGTTCGAAATTGCTCTAGAATTTCGCAACCAAATCACCTCAATCCACCTTCTTACAGAAAGACAAATTGTAGATCACGAGCGACGCTATGATCAGGACATCATGGCTTTTCGTACGGTGGGCGAGAAACTCAAGGTTATTCAGATGGGAGTCCGAAAAGGCGTTTTGCTCGGCAAAAAAGATTTCACCGTAGACATGCAGGCGCAGGTTGAACAAGAATTTCTAAAAGCTTACTACACAACTAACATCATTCCAAGAGAAATATTGCTAAACAAACCTACCTGGCAAGAGCCAGACGAGAAAAAAGCCCTCGAAACTTTCCTCTCTGAAAAAAGAAATGCACCAGTATCCTTGACAATTCCTAGAAGAGCTGACAAACTTGCGCTGATACAATTGGCAGAGAAAAATCTTGAAGCTTCCTTGGAAGTTAATAGCGCTCTTTTTGATTTGAAGGCTGCCCTCAACTTGCACACGTTGCCACGCGTCATTGAAAGTTTTGACATTTCTAATTTGGGACAGGAACATGTTGTTTCAGGCATGGTTAGCTTCAAAGATGCGAAACCTGACAAAAAGAATTATCGCCGATTCAAAATCAAAACCGTTGTAGGACAAGATGACTTTGCTTCAATGAATGAGGTTGTGGCAAGGCGCTATAAACGGTTGGTTGAAGAGAAGAGCCCACTTCCAGACCTAATAATGATTGATGGCGGACCTGGACAAGTCAGCGCTGCAAAAGACGCTTTAAACGCTTTGAGTTTGCAGATTCCGATAATCGGCTTAGCTAAAGAACACGAAGAAATCTATTTGCCATACGACTCCACGCCCAAAAGCTTTGAAAAGAATAGCCGCATGATGCTTCTGCTCCGCAAAATCCGCGATGCGACACACGACTTTTCACTAAGTTACAACCGTAAACGACGCCAGATGCAAGTTCGAGAAGAATTCAAACAAAAAAAATCTTAAAAAATCAGGATTTACTTTCCTTTTTCACATATCTATAGTTAATACCATTTTTTGATTTGTGAGACAGCTTTTTTGGGATGCTTGGGTATTTAACATACATTCTAAAACACGTTCGCATTCGACGCATTCTTGAGGGACTGATTGATTCTTATCTTTTGCTCCGAGAAATCCAAGAAAATGTTGGCAGTCACTCGCTATTGTTTCATTTTCATGTTCATGTTCAAATTTGTTTTCGCAATGTGGGCAAACATAATATTGAATTAATTTGGGTTCACTAAATCCTTTCTTACATTTGGGGCAACGGTGTCTTTCCACGTCTTTTTGTAACTCCCTCTCTTTTTCAATTTTAGAGCGGTTTTCTTTGCGGTTTCTTTCCAGTATCCAAAAGGTGATATTTTCATTTCTGTCTTTCAATGATTCGCCAATAATCGGCTGTTTAAATTGCTATTTTTACTTTATTAATTTCAAATAAGCGTTCAAAATCAACTCTAAGAAAGAAAAGAATAGCTGCAACCAGTGCCTTAATAACTTCTGATTCGACAAATTATCGTAGTGAACCCAACTTTGCTTGATATGATTACGCTTATGTTGATTTCAATAGCAGTTGGCTTATTGGGTTCGCTGACTGGTTTAGGCGGCGCCAGCATCCTGACCCCCATTCTAGTCCTTCTGGGTTTTCCAGTTAAGGAAGCTTTAGCGTGCGGCATGATAGTAATAATCGCTACGTCTAGTGGCGCAGCCTCTTCGTTTGTAAAAGAAAAAATCGCCAATGTCAAATTAGCCATGTACCTGGAAATGTTCACGATTATAGGCGCTATCGCAGGAGCAACAATAACCGTCATCATCGCGCCAGTGTACCTCTATTTTCTCTTCGCCGCTTTTCTGCTCACATCATTTATCGGCATACGGTCTAGTCTAAGAGAAACCTGCCAACTTTCCGAAAAGCAAGATAGATTCTCCAAATGGCTTGGCTTACAGGGAAGCTATTTTGATAAATCCAAAAATAAAGTAATAAGATACAAAGCTACCAACTCGTTACTGGGCGGATTAGGCATGTTTGTGGCTGGCATAGCCGCAGGCATGCTGGGAATCGGCGCAGGAGCCTTCAAAGTCATTGTCCACGAGAAAGTCCTAAAAGTACCCGCCAAAGTATCCACAGCCACAAGCAGCTTCATCATAGGCATGACCGCCCTAGCAGGTGCAAGCGTTTACCTATTTTCCGGTCTTTTGAATTTGACTTTAATGGCACCCATGGCTGTTGGCACAACAATTGGAGCATTCGTCGGTGGCAGGTACCTCAATAGAATTCGAGACCGAAATCTCAGAGTCTTATTCTTGTTGGTTGTAACGGTGTTAATTGTTCAGATGCTCTACAAGGGAGTGATATCTATTTGACTAACGGCGATTTAGGCTGCGGAGAAACAAAATTGGAAGTAATCGTCGGTTACTTACTCTTAATAGGCGTTGTCTCAAGCGTAGTTCTCGAAGCGATAGGCATTGCACTGTTCTATGGAACCTACGGAAACACTCAAGTTTCCCAAAACCAAGCTTTCTTCATAACCGGAGAAAACTTTTTTGCATTCATGATAGAGCAAACCCAACATTTGTTGGGCAGCCAAAACGCATTATTGTTCATGACACTTGGACTAATTATTCTGCTACTAACCCCTTACATTCGAGCCATAACTTCGGTGATTTATTTTGGTTGGGAAAGAAACCGAAAATTCGTTGCCATAACACTGTTTGTACTAACGGTTCTAACCGTAAGTTTAGCGCTGCATTAATGCTATATTGCTCCTGCAACAATAATATCAAATGGGCTACTCATGGCTGAAACAAAAGAACGCTCGACTCCAAAAGCGCGAATAGAATCACTCTCCGATTTGATTTTTGGTTTAGCCCTCTCAATTGGCGCATTGACTTTGATTGGACAACCTCCAAGCAATTTTGGACAACTAATTCAATCCATTTTGTTTTATGCGTTTAGCTTTTTGATTTTAATTAGCGTTTGGTATGGGTACACACGCATCATGTCTCAACTGCATATTGAGACAACTGCCTTGATTGAAACCAACATTTTGTTGCTTTTCTTGGTTTCCATTGAACCTTTCTTATTCAATCAATTGATAAGCTCTACGTTGGGAGAAAATGTTTCGATACTATACGCCTTTGACCTGGGAGGATTATTTGTCATTCAAGCAGTTCTATCTAGCATTATTCTAAAAGACAAAAACAGGCCAGAACCAATTCTTCGCAGTTTTAGATTCCAAAGAATCACATTATCCATAAGTGCGTCATTATTTTTTATTTCAGCGTTGCCTTTCTTTTGGTCTTGGCGAATCGAAGTGGGCGGCGCTGTCATTCCAGTGAGGATTTTGCTGTGGCTGATTACATTGACATTGCCCAGCGTCAGACGCCTATTGGAACGAAAAAGCAAGCAATAAAAATTTAGGCTAACGTTCAAAAATAAACTAATTTCATTGCTTAGATTGGCAGTTTGAAGCACCAAAAAAATTGTGCCGTCCAGTCGTTCGGTAAGGTTTAACCGTAATGATAGGATTTTGTCTATTACCCTCAAAATAAATATCTGGTGCGGAAGCGTATGTCGAAAAATAATTCACTATTGGAGAAAGCAAATGCATTCGATAAAAATGGCTCAATTAAACATGAAGTTGAAATTGAGTTTGGTCGCCTAAAAGAATTAAGGCAGAAATTTCCATTTGCAGAAAACCTCCGTTCAATAGAGTGGCTTGATCCCGACAAACTTTTCAAAGTAAACCCTGACGAGGTTGGAGAGTTCTTCCGTTTACTAGAAGCCACCCTAAAACCACTCGGCAATCCATCTCTTAACAACAGCAACGTATATCGGAATGCGCGTCTCCAAATCCAAGACCTCAAAAACTTGCTCCGCATTGCAGTTGATAGTAGAAAGGCTTTGGCGGAAAAAGTGGATGCGCCATGGGAGAAAATAGGCGGTTTAGGGCAAGACAAGCAACTTGCCAAAAAAATCATTTATTGCTTTAGTTTCGAAAACGGAAAAGTCCTGCCTATTTTCAGTACTCAGCATCTGCGGTTTTTCGTTAACCGGACCGCTGCAGGCAGTGTGCAAACGAAGTATTTGTCGCTTGGACAAGAATATCAACACTACACTGAAGAATTGCTGAAAGCCAAAAACAGTTTATCTCTAACCCAAAACTGGGACACATTATACTTTAGCAGTTTCCTATACCAAACTTATCCACCGCCAGACACAGAAAACGCTGCAGAAGACAAAAAAACCACAACGGTAACAGACGAACAAATAAACCTACAAAGCCTCGTAAAATTGCTTGCAGAACTTCAATCAAAAGGAAAAATTACAGGACAACAATTCAGAGAATACCGAGAACTATGGATACATCAACAACCAAATGACCGAGACGTAACCGTTTGGCAATTAAAACAACTCCTAAACGCTGAAGCAAAAACTGCCCAACCAAAAAATCAATCCGACGAAGCACATAAAAAGCCTACACGCCAGAGACTTTAGAAAAAGCTACAGGAGCATTGATAAGAGAAGGAAAATGGGATGCCAATGCAATCATCCGTCTTGTTTTTCTAATAATAAACAGATTTACAGGATTCTACATGAATCGTATCTTCTACCTATCACGCGGGGAAAGTAACGAAGACTTTTACACTAAAAGGTCTATGACTTGTGGAAACTCGCATTTTCAACATACAGTATCTCCACAACCAGTCGGTTTTTCACAACAACCATTTGAAAAAACCCACTTCCACAACCTATCCACAACCAGAAAAACCCAAAAAACAAAGCAAACCAAAAACACAACTTAAAACACAAACCCAAAAAATAGAAAAGCACGCAAAATTATTCACACACAACTAAAGAAAAGAAAAATAAAACTCAAATATTGTCAACGATATTTTGAGTTAAATCTAATTGCTCTAATAGTTGGTTTCCATTTAATCTTTAATATGTCTGATGTTTTTATGATGAAAAATTGAAGCCTAATCGAGAAGGATTGAAACAATGATTGTGACCGAGAACCTTTCAAGAAAGTTCGGCGATCTAACAGCAGTGGATAACGTAACTTTTAAAGTAAATCAGGGCGAAATCTTTGGCTTTCTAGGACCAAATGGAGCGGGCAAAACCACTACAGTTAGAATGCTATGTTGCCTGATTGCAAAGTCAAGCGGTAACGCCTGGATTGGCGACTACGAGATTGGTCAGCCAGAGAATTCTGCGAAGATCAGAAAGATGATCGGGCTCGTCCCGGATAACGTGGGTCTCTACGAGTCGCTAACCGCATACGAAAACTTAGATTATTATGGAACATTATACAGGCTTACTGACTCAAAAAGAAAAGAGAGCAATGAATACTTCCTAAAGCTACTTGGACTGTGGGAGAAACGAAACGTTCTAGCTGGATCATTCTCCAAAGGAATGAAACAAAAATTAGCAATAGCGCGAGCACTAATTCATAATCCTGAATTAATTTTCATGGATGAACCAACCGCGAATCTGGACCCTGAGTCTGCAAAAACAGTAAGAGAATTCATACTTGGATTAAAAAAAGAAAAGAAAACCATTTTCCTAAACACGCACAACCTCGACGAGGCACAACGCGTCTGCGACAGAATCGGCATATTAAACACCAAGCTTATGGCTGTAGGTACTCCTCAAGAACTTGAAAGCTCTATCCACGGAAGAAAAACCGTAATTCAACTCAGACAAATAAACGAAGCCATTATTGATTCGCTAAAGAAACTAAAAGTCAAGAATATGGTCAGAGAAAGTAACAAATTGACTTTTGATGTTGCGAACCCTGAAGATGAGAACCCTGACATGATAAACGCAATTGTTGCAGCTGGAGGACGAATCGAAACCGTTACGGTGACCAGCAGTTCGCTTGAAGAGGCTTATTTGAAACTTGTAAGGGAGAACGCACAATGACAACTTGGATGCCGTGGAAAATAGCTCAAAAAGAACTAAAAGTAATAAGCAGAAAGAGAAGTATCATATTCTATACCATAGGACTACCGTTGCTTATCGCCATTGTTTTCTCATTTGTTTTAAAGAACCAAATAGCAAACGGAATTCCAGGCTCAATATCATTAGGTGCAGATTCAATCGTTTACATCTTCGTTATTTTAGCAACTTTTCTGCCCAGCACAATTGCAGCTTACAGTATAGTGGGTGAAAAAGTTGAGAAGACTTTGGAGCCACTGCTTGCTACGCCGACAAGCGACGGAGAGATTCTACTTGGAAAAAGTATCGCAGCGTTCATTCCGCCTATGCTCTCAACGTGGGCAGGAGCAACAATCTACATGGCAGCAACAGACTATGTATTATACAACAGTGGATTAGGCTACTACTATTTTCCCAACTGGAACGCTGGCATCATGCTATTGATGCTCGCGCCTCTTTCCGCCATTCTCAGCATTGAAGTAGCTGTGATTGCATCATCCAAAGTAAATGACGTTAGGGGTGCAAACCAGATTGCTGGTCTCATGTTTATTCCTTTTGTTGCAGTCTTCTTTGCAGGTGTAGAAGGAATTTTTACATTCAGTGTTGAGAACCTTTTGATTTTCGCCATCATCATCTTAATTATCGACGTAATTCTCTACTTCTTGAGCAAATCCACTTTCCGCAGAGAAGAGATACTAACAAAATGGAAGTAGAAGATACAAAGTTTTTCTGAATTTGTTATTTCTTTGTTTGCTTTTGTAACCACCTAAAAATTGCTTCAAGTGCTTCCGAATCAAGTTTTGCATCTGGAGCATTATAATTTAATGTTGCATTTTGAGCATTGATTTTTTCAATGGGTATTTCTTCATGTTTTAGAACATGATTAGCGTTTTCTGGATATACAAAAACGACGGTAGTTTTCTCAGGAGTTGACTGCTCTAACAATGCTCCATCAATTTTCCAATCAACTTGAATGTCCTTTTTGCCTATAACAACTAGTACTGGTTCGTTAATCTTTGCAAGATGTTCTGAGAGGCGATACATCCATAATTCTCGGCTAAACGGCAAATTGTAGGGACTTTCAAGGCTAAGAAGAACCATTTTAATACCTTCGGGAAGTGAAGAATCTAATTTTGTGGGTTTACTTACCAAGAAAGCAGAGTTAGCGTCATCGTAAGCTTTCATGATAGTTTGGGCGTTAGACATGTTCTTGATTTGTTCAAAGATTTGGCTGCGACCCAATTCACCAATCGCTCTTCCAGGCGCGCCGGTAAGCACCAATCCTTTGAAACGATTATTCTTCGTCTGCAGCTGGTAGTTTACGGCATGGATAGCGCCTTCGCTGTTAGTTAGCACAAAAACATTATTTTTATCCACGTTCTTTTCAAGAATTAATGTTTCTACAGCGCCTTTGAGTTCTTCTAAGTGACTTTGCATACTTATTTTGCCAACAAGTTTAGGTATATTTTCTCTAACGTTCGGGCCAGAGGCAAGTTTATCATAACGCAGAGTAACAAAACCTTGGCTTGCTAGAGCTTCAGCCAATAGTTTGGCGCTCCCGTTTGTTCCAGGCAAAAGAGGTGAACGCCAATCTCTATCAGTTGGACCACTGCCAGCAACAAAGACAACCGCTGAATGAGACCCTTCAGTTATTGGCGCTGTAATGGTACCGTAAACAGGAATATCAAAAACTTTCCATGAAACTTCTTTATTTTCAATCTCAGTCATCCGGTTTCCGCCAAACTAGCCCTTGACACGTCTAACCTACACTCTCGGCAATATATTAAGAACTGTCGAATGCTCTCTCAAAAACTTCAAATGATAAAATGCTTGAAAAACGCTTTCTTTTTCTAATTCCAAAAAATTAATATTATTTATTTTCAGCTCTAAGTTGATGGATCCATAAGTGTACGAGTTATTAGTTTTCATAATCTTATCAGTTTTTCTTGAATGCGGCATAGGCATCATCTATGGGGTCGGTATTGGTTACAATCCGATACTAGTATTTCCAGCAACTATAGCGATAAATTTTCTAACTATAATTGCAGTTGTATTTCTAATAGATAGGTTGCTATGTTGGAAAAAAGGTCTAAGGAGCTGGCTTGAAAGAAAGCTTTCGAGAGGAAAAAAATTCATCGATAAATATGGTTGCTATGGCCTAATAGCAGGTATACTAGTTCTCTCGCCTATACAGCTATCAATATTGGGCAAATTACTTGGAATTCAACCAAGGAAACTTTATCCTTCACTGTTAAGCGCCATAGTTATAGTAGCAACAGCATTTATGGGAATCGCTCTAGGCATTTTTAAAGTTCTGCTATGAAAGGATTGAAAAAACCAATTTGAATTCGGAACTGCATAGCAATGAATATTTGAATTGATAAATGTTTATTTTCTTAGTTGAATTCTTTTCTTTCGAACAGTAACAAGCCTAAGATCGCTGTGACGGCGAAGTAAATTAGCATAATAGCGAGTCCTTCAGGAATTGTTGCATTATACGTTGTTAATTGCACACGTGCTCCTGGACCAAAACTGGCGGTGGTCATATGAGCTGGATAAGGCACTGTCAATACATTGCCAATGATCGTGGATCCATAAGTTAGGATGAACCAAGGTTCTATTTGGACAAGTGACGAAACAAGTGTTTGAATCAGTGAGAATACAAACAAGAATAGAATAGCCGTGAGCAGTATCGACATTGAGCTGCTTTTGAATAGTGAACTGAAGAAGAAAGTGAATCCGAGAACTGCAATCAAGTAGATTAAGGCAAATATAAGTGATTCACCAAATTGGTAAGGTACGCCTGAGAAGTAATAGAGACCATTTCCTACAGTAACAATTGTGAAAATCCCCAACATAACAAGTGAAGCAATAAATGCTGCCACCCATTTTCCAACATAGATTGATGAACGCCGAATTGGATTTGGAACACCGAAGTAGCCTGTTTTATTTTGGAACTCTCCAGAAATTGCATCACCGCCGAAGAAAATCGCTGAAAGTATAACTACGAAAGTAACAGAGCTTCCCCACCAGTTGCTATAGAATGTTAAGTTGGAAGACAGAAAACCTTCTGGCCGATAGTATCCTACGAGAACCGTTAGAAGCACACTTATGAGTACGGTTATAATCAGCATGATAAAGAATCTTCGGGACCTTAAGTAATCAAGCAAAGTATACTTCATGATTGTCCCAACTTGAGCCATGCTACCTGGAACTGAGTTTTTAGATTCTACATTTGTTTGAGTCATGTTCATCACAACGTTGAGGTTATCAGCTTTAAATACACGTCTTCAAGTTCAGATGAAGCGGTTTTGTAACTTATTACGCCAAGATTTAGTTTCACGATTTCATTGAGCAAGCGTTCTTGCACTTCTAAGCCGCCTTTGAAGATTATTTTTATGTTTTTGTCATCCACGACATCTGCCTTAACTACGTCGGACCAAGCAGAAATAGTCTGGGCGATTGATTTGTCTTCAACTGGACGAGCCAAACCCACTTCGACGACGTTGTTTCCGCCTGAAAATTTAGCTGTAACATTTGAAAGTGTATCGTACACGATCAATTTGCCATGATCTATCATTGCTACTTCGTCGCAAACATCGGAAACTTCACTTAAAATATGTGAACTCATAAAGATGAGGCGGTCTTTGCCCTTAAGCGATTTGATTATGTCCCTAACTTCACTCATACCACGAGGGTCAAGTCCAGTTGTAGGCTCATCTAAAATAATAATTGAAGGTTTACCAAGCAACGCGGAAGCAATGCATATTCTTTGCTTCATACCTTTGGAAAACTTACCGACCCTTTTGTCAATCCACTCTTCCATATGAACTTCTGCAACAACTTCTTCAACCTGCTTTTTTACGTCCTGAGCAAGCACTCCTCGAATCTCAGCAATCATGCTAAGAGCTTCTCTGGGAGTAAGCGAAGAATAAATTTCGGGAGTTTCAATCAAAGTGCCTACTGCAGCCAAGGCTTTTTTCTTTTCAAGGTGAACGTTAACTCCGTTGATGAGGGCTTCACCTTTTGTTGGCCTAATTAAGTCGGTAAACATTTTCAACGTGGTTGTTTTTCCTGAGCCGTTTGGACCTAGAAAACCGACGCATTTTGCTCCTTCAATCTTCAGGTTCAATCCTGACAAGGCTGTGAAAGCGCCATATTGTTTCGTTAAATTTACCGCTTCTATTGATGGCATCGATATCCCTATGGGCAAAGGTAACATGCCACCTGCTTAAAGGGCTTTAGAAAAGAATTAAGAAAATTCAGGATAATTTTCAGAAAGATGGGCAGGTCCGACGGTTATCGACCATTCCAGAGAACATTTACTCGGAAGCACCTACTGGATCATCTGCTAAGTTGATTGCTGAGCATTTGTACCGATGATTTACGTAATCGTTTGCAGATTCAAATATTGTTGAGCCTTGAGCGAGTGAATCTCTGACCAGAAGTCTATTTTGCCGTTCATTGTTTTTGGATGGCAAACGCACAATAAACTACGTGACTTTGCATTCTTGGCTCTCGAAAGCAACCGTTCCGCCTAATGATTCAGTCATACGGTTGATTACTGCTAATCCGAAGCTTGACCTTTAGACTCAGTCTTAAACATTGGCGCATACAATTTTCTCTTAACCTTTTCAGGTATGCCGACACCAGTATCCTTAAAGATAATTATATTTTCGTTTGCACCATTGTAGCTATGAAATGTAAGTTTGCCACCTTTTGGCTTCGTTTAATGCTAACGATTAACTGATTTTCTGCCCTACAAGGCGGGCTAGGTACAACATCCGCACCAGTGCAAACCAAACAATGGAAAACGTGGGTGTTTGAGAATTGAGTATGCTCTCTAAAAATTAAACCTAAAGATTCTTAGAGAACAAAAAAAAGAAAAAAGGTTTGTTGTTTGTGGATTTATCGTTTTCTTAATATTACTAATGTTGCTATGGCGACTGAGATAACGACTACTAATGCAATGATTATTGCTGCTGCCGTAATTGTCATTGTGTAATCTGTTTGTGTTAGAATTTGTTGTGTGGTTGTTGGTGTGGCTGCTGAGTTAGCTACAATTGCTGATGTTGTTGCATATGAGCTTCCGTAGGAGTTGGAACCTTCGAAAACAGCTGAGATAGTATATTCTCCTGCAATTGAGGGTGTCCATGTTAGGGCGAAGTGTCCACTCATGTCGCTTGTAGTTGTTCCTAAGTTAACTGTGTTGCCATTTGGATCAATCGCTGTTATTATTATTGGCACGCCTGTTACTGTTACGTTGCTGGGAATTGGTAGTTGCATGTATACATATTCCATATAGGTGCCCATTGAACCGTCGGAAACGCATGCTGGTTCTGCAATGATCTGCGCACCTGGAACTTTGTTATTGGGCTCCTTTGATGTTGCTGCTTGCAATGTACCAGGGGACATGTCCATTATTGATCCAGATATGATTGCGCTTTGTCCAGCGGTGATCTGTGTTTGTGGAGCTGAAACCGTTGTTTTGCTGAGGCCAGGTCCGAAAACATACATGTATCCGTCATATCCACTGCCAGCTGTTAAGTATCCATCTGCAAATGCGCCTGGTGTCATGTATCCGGTCATATTCCATAGGCATGTGCCTGTTGTTGCATTAACCGCATAGATCTTCCAGCCTCGAGTCATGGGTTGAGTAGGTGTGTGCTCGTTGCCAAAGACAAAGATTTTGCCGTCGCCAACACTTACGCCGCCTGAGCCGAAGAATGAATATCGATTTGTGCCGTTTGTTGTATATGGTGTTTCATAGGCATACGGTACTTGTGATTGGAAACTCCAGACTATATGGCCTGTTGTCCAGTTGATTGCATAGACGCCGCTGTAAGTTTGTGTGTATATCATGCCGTAACCTGATTCTGCAGAGTAAGACCAGAAGCATCCCCATGGATACTCAGTTTTATCACTTACCCATGTTTGTTTACCTGTTTTTAGATCCCACGCTGCCCATTGACTGTCAGGTTGAGTTGAGGCTGCATACATACCATTGTCTGCCATACCATCTTCAAAGTAGGTCAAATTCGAAGTAACGTTCCAAAGTAACTGCCCCGTATTAAGGTCGATGCCCATAAGGAATCGAGATGTTTGTGTTCCAGCGCTTGAGACCGTTCCTGTTTGAACTGCTACGCCAGTGTTGAAGTCACAAGTTCCAAGGCTACTAAAAGGCCAAGTAATGTTGGACATGACTCTTGAGTTGAAGTCAGTACTTGTTCCCGTTAGGTTCCATGTGATTAAGCGGTAGTTTCCAGCGGTGGCATTAATTGTTTGCACTGCATAGACTTTGTCGTTTCCCCATCGTGTGCCAGTTAAAGGTATAGACGCATTCATCAAAACGGCTCCAGTGAATGGATTGTATTTGACCAGGTATGAGCCTATGTAAACCAATTGTGGTGCTGCTCTCCAATCAGATTCTGCGCCGGCTACTTCAGGGGTTCCAGTATCCCACATGTATCCAGTTGGAATCTGCGATATGCCGGTTTGTTCCCAATAAATTTGTCCAGTGCGCAAATCATAACATTGCCATGTGCTTACAGCTTGCTGTACCATCGAACCATTGATTAAGACAGGCATTGGTTTAACAATTGTTTGGTAGCATCTTCCCATGAAGATTATGCTTGGGAAGTCAGTGTCCATGCCAAAGCCGCCTCCGCTGTAAATAGATTCTTGTAAGCCCCCTCCTGATGCATATGCTACGTCGCCGCCTACGATTCCACCCAGTTCGCCTTGTCTTCTCCACAGTACGTGTGCACTGTTTGGTGCTGTTACGTAGGGTCCTTGGAAGCGGTAGTTGTTTGCATAGTACCATGGGTAGCTGCCTGCGATTTGATACCATTCACGTAAGTTAGGCGAGATTGGTCGTGCCCAATAACTTGTTGGCAATGGAGCTGGAGGCCAAGACCACACCAGTTCATTTTGCACAGTAAATGTCACTGTTTGGCTTGTGGATGGTTGGTAGTATGTAGACGTTAGGTTTTGGCTTCCACCTAAACCGGTCGGAGCTGGAATATTAACTGGTTTGCCTGTTGTGGGGTCATTTCCGTTTGGGGTTGCGAATAATACTCCGTTTGCGTAGTATCCCGCTGGGAAGTATTCTCCTTGAAATGTAAAGACTGCTTTGTAAGTGCCAACTTGATCGGGTATCCACTGGAACCATGCTGTCATGTCTGCGGGATAGGAATTGCGCGGTCCTAAAACTACAATGCTGCCGTCAGGTTTCGTTATCGTAACAACGTATCCATTCATGGCTCTATATGCGCTAGCAGCTGGTTGAAGCCACATGTTAAACAAGTTATATTGTCCCAAACCGATTACGCCTGGGCTGACGCTGAAATATGCAATTGTCGCAATTGAAGCTGCCGGTGTGACTCCGCTTGCTAAAGCACCCGTCGTTCCAGTTAATGGATACTGGGGATTTCCTGTCAGCTGTGATGTTGATTGAGCCGTTGCTGAATCGATTGTTACTGTCGCCGTTGCTGCAGAAGCAATCATTAAAGTTATCGCTATTATGGCGAAAAGTTTATTTTTTAAATTCAATTTTCCTATTCTCCTTCTGGAAGAACTATCCAAGAAAAAGTAATTTCGTGGATTAACTCTTTCCATAGGTGCCCTTTTTGTTTGCTAGATGCTTATAAGCTTTAGCAGTCTGAAGCAAATTCTCAAAGTTTTACCAAAACTCGTTGTAATTAAAAAATCAATCAGAGAACTGAACCATATCAAGTTAATTTAAGAAAAACAATTGAAGAAACCAAACATCATTTCAATACCGAAAAGGAAAAAGATTTGGAAAAAAGGCGATTCTACATCTATAACAAAATGAAATTAGAGGGCAGAAAAATCAATTTTTAGATTTGTTGTAGCGGGTCCGACGGGAGTTGAACCCGCGACCCTCGGATTAAGAGTCCGATGCTCTAGCCTGACTGAGCTACGGACCCGCACGTCTTGCTTTTGAAAATGGCTTCACTGAATAATATAGAGCTTGTGGTTTTGTTGTCTCAGTTAATGCAGTGAAAAACTAATAACAGACTTGCACTTTATTATATTGGCGATTTTTGTGGCAGACTCAATGGGCCAAGTTTTTATCCTAAAAACTCCTGATAGAAAAACAGGTATCTCCACACTGCTCAATAAGATCGGCTTAAGTGATTACGCAGGCAAGATTGTAGCTTTAAAAGCAAACTACAACAGCGCTGACCTATTCCCAGCCTCAACCCACATAGACACGCTACGAGAACTTGTGCAAAACTTGAAAGATGCTGGTGTAAGCGATTTAGCTTTGGCTGAACGTAGCGGCATGGGAAATACAGCTGAAGTTTTGGAGCAAATGGGGGTTCTAGCATTATCAAAGGAACTTGGGTTTAAAACTATAATATTAGATGACATTTGCAAAGAAGATTGGTTAAAAATTGAACACAAAAACACACATTGGCTCAAAGGTTTTTACATTGCTAAAGTCTTCCATGACGCTGATAAAGTTGTTCAAACCTGCTGCTTAAAGACACATAGATTCGGCGGTCACTTTACGCTTTCAATGAAAAATTCTGTCGGTATAATTGCAAAGGGGGTTCCAGGTGTTATGTACGACTATATGTGGGAACTACACAGTTCACCGTTTCAACGACTGATGATTGCAGAAATAAACCAGAGTTACAATTCGGATTTTGTTTTAATGGATGGAATAAAAGCGTTTGTAACTGGTGGTCCTGATCAAGGCAAAGTTGTGGAGCCCAACCTTCTGCTTGCAAGCCACGACCGGGTAGCAATAGACGCCGTGGGAGTAGCTATCCTAAAATTATATGGAGCAAAAGGCAAAGTGGGAGAATTGAATGTTTTTGAACAAGAACAGATCAAGCGTGCCGCAGAGTTAGGCCTTGGTGTAAAATCAGTTGCTGAAATACATTTGACAGCTCTTAACGATGAAAGTCAGAAAGAAGCAGATCGGATCTCACAGGTTCTTTCTGAATAAGTTACTGTTTTAAGTCTGTTTAAGAATGTCTGGTTTATCGCTGGCTATACCGTCGACACCTTTCTTAACATATGCTTCAACCTCTGAACGCTCGTTCACAGTCCAAACTACAACTTTTAATCCATTCTCATGGGCTTTAACCACGTTGGCGGTATGAACAAACCGGTATAAAGCAACTAAATAATTTGCCTTCAATTTGAGAGCAGCTTCCACTGGGCTTTTATGAGTTGCGTAGATTAAGCCAGTTGCCACATTGCTATCAAGCTCTCTGACTTTTTGCAGAACTTCTTCAAGAAAAGAGGTTATAATGACGGTTTTTTCCAATCCTTTTGCATGAACAATATCGAGAACTTGTTTTTCACAGCCGACTTCTTTTAGCTCTATCAGCACTTGTACTTTTTTTTCCAAAAAATCTAGGGCTTCTTCAAGGGTTGGAATTTTCTCATTGTCTTCGGTAGATAAGCTTTTTATTTTGTTTAGCGTCAACTCGGATACTAATCCTTCGCCATTGGTTGTACGTTTTACATCTGCATCATGGATGACTACTAATATTCCATCTTTAGTTTTTCTTACGTCAAACTCAATTGCGTTAACGTCTAATTCAATCGCTTTTCTAAAACTCGTCAAGGTATTCTCAGGCGCGTAAGCTCTTGCTCCTCGATGACCAACACGCAACATAAAATGAATGTTCATTGAAGCAAGAATAATACTTTTGCATTCATTACCTAATCGAGATATTCAACTTATTTTTTTGAAATAGAACAGTTGGGTGAAATTAAGTCTCTTCACAGAAGTTGCTGGACACAGTAGTTTTTGTCTAAAGTTTTTAGGAGCTCTGCCCTAAGATCTTCGCCCCTTAAGTTAAATGCTCGTGTTGCTCCAAACTCAAAAGCAAGTTGAGGGTCTTTGAAGCTTTCTTTTAGCCAACTTTCAAAGTCACCTCTGTACAGGTGAAACTCTAAAGATTCAACATTAATCTGTTTGATAACTAAGTAAAAATCCTTTAAAGTATCTGCAAAGAAATCTGCTGGGCGATCAATGCCATAATAAAACTGAAAACCCAATTTTTCTGGAACAGGTGTAAGCACTTTAAGGGCAATTTTACCCCTCTTTGTTATGCCATACCCGTTACCAATCTTCTGCAAGAAACCCTCTTTAACCAACTGTTGAAACTGAAGAACAGTTTCATTAGGGGTCAAATTAACCTTAAGAGAAAACAAATTCAGGTCCATGCGGTTTGTAAGTTTACTTAACTCTTTTAGAACTGTAATTGCTATTTCGTCCACCCAGCATTCCACAAGTTTGATTACTCACCCTTCCATTTAACGTTATTCAATAGAAGTTGAACCAAAGTTGTTTCTATAGATAATAATCATAAAATGGTATGTTTATTTACTTTCAAAACTAAACATCTTTAGGTAAAACAGCTATGAAAGACAACTACATAATCATATTTGTTACAACAAAAGACAGGACTGAGGCTGAACAACTATCACAATCACTTCTAAAAGATAGATTAATTGCGTGTGCCAACCTTGTCAACCCGATTGACTCTTTTTTCTTTTGGCAAAACAAAATTGAGAGAGCTGATGAATGTATGATTATTATGAAGTCACGATTAGATTTGTTTAAGCAGATTGTGGAGAAGGTTAAGGGTTTGCATAGTTATGAGGTTCCTGAGGTTTTGGCGTTTCCAATTGTTGATGGATCGAAGGACTATTTAGATTGGATGGATACTGTCATACAACCCACTCGTTAAATGTACATTTTTGTACAGATAAGCCTTAAATAATACATTGGAGTATGCTTCTCAACTATAAACATAGGAAGTATAACAAATGGGGAATCGCCTTTGGCTCAGAGACAACAACTACACCAGCTAGCAACCTAAAAATCAAACAAATAAGACTCCAAACTCAACCCATAGAAATATTCTCAAAACTCCAAAAAAAACACAAAACAACCTACCTTCTTGAATCAATCGAAGGACCACAAAAACTTGCAAAATATTCCTTTATTGGATTCGACCCAAAAATAACAATCCAAACTAAAAACGGAAAAACCAAAATAGAAAACCAAAAAACAGGCGAAACCACCACTCAAAAAACAAACGACCCTTTAAAAACAATTGAAACCTTGCTAAAATACGAGGAAGTAACAAACCGTCAGTTTCGCTTCGTAGGAGGAGCAGTCGGCTACATTTCATATGATGCTGTGCGTTACTGGGAAAAACTGCCTGAAAATCATCACGTTGATCCAGGTTTTCCCGACTTAGAAATGGGCATATTCGACGATGGCTTCATTTTTGATCATTTGAATGAGCAGGCATTCTATTACTACCGTGGCGAAAATCGCTTGCCTGAAGTCGAAGATCTATTGGGATCATCGGTTGATTATGAAAAAATAATTTTTTCAACGCCCAAAGTAAATACGAGAAAAGAAGATTTTGAAAGATCAGTGGAAAAAGCAAAAGAGTACGTTACCGCAGGCGATGTTTTCCAAGTTGTTCTTTCAAAACGGTATCAATTCGAAATAGAAGGAGACCTCATCCCATTTTATGAATCTCTACGCACAATTAATCCTTCGCCCTACATGTATTATTACAAGACTTGCGAACGACAAATTGTTGGTTCCAGCCCAGAAATGCTTGTTCGAGTCGAAAACCGTCAAGTTTCAACTTTTCCAATTGCTGGAACAAGGCCAATTTCACAAGATTCTGACGAAAACAGCAGATTATCAAATGAGTTGCTCGCTGATCCCAAAGAATGCGCAGAACACGTAATGCTAGTGGATCTAGCTCGAAACGATCTTGGCAGAATCTCGAAGTATGGAAGTGTTAATGTCCCAGAATTCATGAAAATACATCAATACAGCCATGTCCAGCACATCGTGTCTCAGGTTGTAGGAGAGCTCAAAGATGAACTCAAAAGCTATGATGCGCTCAGAGCAGTTTTTCCTGCTGGAACTGTTTCTGGAGCGCCCAAGGTTCGAGCAATGGAAATCATAGATGAACTTGAAACCGAAAGACGTGGACCTTACGCAGGCGCGATAGGTTACTTCTCCTATAATGGTAACGCGGACTTTGCAATAACAATACGAACGCTATTCGCTGACAAAAATCAAGCCTACATTCAAGCTGGCGCGGGAATCGTAGCAGATTCAGTTCCTGAACGTGAATGGTTTGAAACTGATCATAAAGCCAAAGCTTTGATGCAGGCACTAAAACTTGCAGGAGAAACAAAAGCATGAAAATCTTAATCATCGACAATTACGACTCCTTCGTTTACAACCTTGAACAATACATAGGCGAATTAGGTTCAGAAACTATAGTTTACCGAAATGATCAAATCACATTAAAACAAGTGCAGACGCTAAAACCTGATAGAATTGTCATTTCGCCAGGACCAGGAACCCCCGAAGATGTAAGATGCTTTGGCGTTTGCACACAAATTCTACAAACCATCAGCCAAACTGTGCCAACTTTAGGCGTATGCTTAGGACACCAAGGCATTATTCATGCATATGGGGGAAAAGTCATTCGTGCAAAAAGGCTCATGCATGGAAAAACCTGCGCCATTAAACATGACAAAAAAGGAATTTTCAGCGGCGTACGCAATCCGTTTCGAGCTACTAGATATCACTCTCTTGTAGGAGAACGAAGCTCAATTCCAGCTTGTTTAGAAATAACTGCAGAATGCGTCGATGATAACGAAATTATGGCTGTGCGACACGTTAAATTTCCAATTGTTGGTGTACAGTTTCATCCTGAATCCATTCTTTGTGAGGATGGAAAGCTAATTATCAAGAACTTTTTAGAAGGTAAACAAACATGATCCAGGAAGGCATTCAGAAACTCATTGAAGGTTGCAGCCTAACCATGGATGAATCAGGACAAATAATGCGAGAAGTCGTGTCAGGTACAGCCACAAGCTCACAAACAGCCGCTTTCTTAACAGCATTACGAATGAAAGGTGAAGGAGTTGAAGAACTCATCGCTTTTGCCCAAGTCATGAGAGAAAACGGCATACAAATTCACCCAAAAGTAAGAAACCGTTTGGTAGACACTTGCGGAACGGGTGGAGATAAAATAAAAACATTCAACGTCAGCACTGCATCGGCGTTTGTGATTGCAGGCGCAGGCGTCGCTGTAGCGAAACATGGAAACAGAGCTGTAACAAGCAAAAGCGGTAGTGCCGATGTTCTAGAGAGGCTTGGCTTAAACCTTAACTCGCCTCCAAAGGAAGTTGAAAAAGCTATTGAAACTATTGGAATAGGCTTTTTATTTGCGCCAGAATTTCATCCAGCTATGAAATTTGCAGCAGAACCTAGAAGAGAAATAGGAATCAGAACAGTCTTCAATCTTTTAGGGCCCTTAACTAACCCTGCGTCTGCAAACGCTCAAGTGCTAGGTGTCTACGATCCAAAACTCACAGAGCCAGTAGCTTACGCACTTGATCGGCTGGGATGTAAGGAAGCTATGGTTGTCCATGGACTTGACGGCTTGGATGAAATTTCAACAATCGGCAAAACAGCCATTTCTCACTTAAAAAACGCTAAAGTAAAGCAGATGATAACCTCACCCAGAACTTTTGGTGTAAAAAAAGCAACCGAAGCCGATTTGAAAGTGTCAACTTCAGCTGAGAGCGCTCAAACAATCTTTAGAATCCTAAACGGTAACTTAAATATGGATGACCCTAAAACAGAGTTTGTACTTGTTAACGCAGCAGCCGGAATAATCGTTGGCGGAAAAGCCAACAACTTCAAGGAAGGTATGGAGTTGGCTCGAAAATCAATTGAAAGCAAATCCGCATACTCCAAACTAGAGAGGTTGGTTGCTTTATCAGGTGGGGATTTACAGAAACTTGAGGAGTTAAAAGCCATCTATGAATGATTTTCTAGATACATTGGCGATGGATGCAGCAAAAACAGTGGAAAGCGGATACTACAAAAAATTCACTTACGCAAAGCAACCAAAAATTAGCTTAAAACAAGCCATTCAAAATTGCAAGGCAAATGCAGTTATTACTGAATTAAAGGCAGCTTCACCGTCAGCTGGAACTATACGAGAAAATATTGATCCAAAAGCAATTGCAACTGCAATGGAAGCAGCCGGCGCAGTGGGCATTTCTGTTTTAACAGAACCTAAACATTTCCATGGATCACTCTTAACACTTGCCCAAGCAAGAGAGGTCGTGAAAATACCCATTCTAATGAAAGACATAATCATCGTTGCAGATCAAATAGAAGTTGCCGCACAAATTGGAGCAAATGCGGTTTTACTGATTGAAGCTCTTTTTGAACGGGGCTGCTGCGAAATGGAAATAAACAAAATGATAACCTTTGCTCATGGAAAAGGACTCGAGGTTTTGCTGGAAACCCACACAAGCGATGAATTTAAGACTGCGATGGAAACAGGCGCCGACTTAATCGGAATCAATAACCGAAACTTATCAAATCTTCAAATTGATCTCAACACAACAAAACAAATCCTAATGGAAAATGGGAAAGACAACAAAACAATCATAAGTGAAAGCGGAATAAAATCTCCAGTTGACCTACAGCTTCTCCGAAGTTACGGTTCAGACGCTTTCCTAATTGGCTCATCTATAATGCTTGCAGATGATGTCCAAAAGAAAATCAAGGAGTTTGTGAATGCATGAAAATAAATAATTATCCAATTAACGGAAAATTCGGTAAATACGGCGGACGATTCGTTCCAGAAGTTTTGATGACAGCTATCATGGAATTGGACGAAGCCTATGGAAAAGCATGCAAGGATCCCTCATTCCAAAAAGAGGTAAATTATTATCTTTCAAATTTCGTTGGACGCCCCACGCCACTGTATTTTGCTGAAAATTTGACTCGTAAAATAGGTGGCGCCAAAATCTACCTTAAGCGGGAAGACCTCGCACATGGCGGAGCCCACAAAATAAACAACACCATCGGACAAGCCCTCCTTGCTAAGCGAATGGGCAAAACACGCATTATCGCTGAAACTGGAGCAGGACAACATGGAGTAGCCACAGCAATTGCATGCGCAGCATTAGGTTTGAAAGCAGAAGTCTACATGGGAACAGAAGACTGTGAGCGTCAACGACTTAATGTTTTCCGCATGAAACTTTTAGGCGCGCAAGTTCATCCAGTTAGCTCAGGTTCCAAAACCCTAAAAGACTCAATTAACGAGGCCTTCCGTGATTGGGTCACCAACTTACAAACCACTTATTACCTTATAGGCTCAGTTGTGGGTCCTCATCCGTACCCCATGATCGTTCGAGATTTTCAAAGCGTCATCGGAAAAGAAATCAAAGAGCAATTCATCAAAGAAGGCAAAATACTAAACGCATTGGTAGCATGTGTGGGCGGCGGAAGCAACGCTATAGGAACATTTTATCCTTTTGAAGACAATGACCAAGTTGAGTTTTACGGCGTAGAAGCAGCTGGAGAAGGCTTAAAAACAGGAAAACACGCAGCATCACTTGCAGCGGGCACAGAAGGAGTCTTCCACGGCATGTTAACCTACGTTCTCCAAGACAGCAATGGACAAATCCAGAACACAAACAGTGTATCTGCAGGATTAGATTATCCAGGGGTAGGCCCTGAACATTCTTTCCTCAAATCCCTAAAACGTGCAAAATACGTTTCAGCTACAGATAAAGAAGCAGTAGAAGCATTTTTGATTTTATCTAAAGAGGAAGGAATCTTGCCAGCTTTGGAATCAGCCCATGCAGTAGCCTACGCATTAAAATTAGCTCCAAAAATGAAAAAATCTGAGTCAATTGTAGTCACATTATCCGGACGAGGCGACAAAGATGTCAATACAATCGCAGACTACATAGGTGAAAAAATATGAACACAATTAAAGCAGCCTTCCAAAAAACCAAATCTCTCGGAAACGGCGCACTTATCGGCTACATAACTGCAGGAGATCCAACCCCAGAAGCAACTCCAAAGATCGCCGGCGCATTAATCAGCGGAGGCGTAGACATTTTGGAGTTGGGATTACCGTTCTCTGATCCGATAGCTGATGGACCAACCATACAAGCTGCAAGCATCCGGGCTTTGGAGGCTGGAACAACACCAACAAAAGTACTCGAAATCGCCAAGAAAATTCGGAAAAAACATGATGTTCCAATCGTGATAATGACTTATTACAACCCCATTTTCAGAATGGGACTTGATCAGTTTTTTACTTATGCCAGAGAGTGCTTGGTTGACGGGGTAATTGTTCCTGATCTGCCGGTCGAAGAAGCTGATGACTACAGGAAAGCAGCTAGCAAGGTAGGTATAGATACAATTTTCCTTGCTGCTCCATCAACTTCAACAGAGCGCTTAGCAACCATTGTGGATGCCTCTTCAGGTTTTCTCTATCTTGTTTCACACTTCGGCGTCACAGGAGCCCAGTCGACTATCGAAGATTCAACAATCGAGTTAGTCAAAAGGATTTTACCACTTACATCTACGCGAGTTCCTTTAGCAGTTGGATTTGGCGTATCTAAGCCCGAACATGTTGCACGCATCATCAGAGCAGGTGCAGACGGAGTAATTGTTGGAAGCGCATTCATCAATATCATTCAGAAACACAGTTCTAACATGGAAAAATTACTAAACGAACTCAAGACAGCAGCTATCAGACTAAAATCAGCAACAAAAATGCAAAAAGATTGAAAACAAATAAAATGATTAATGTTTTTATCCTACTGTGAGCTTGCCGAATTTGCCAACGTTTAGTTGCATTTCGCCTTTGAAGCTTGTTATGTAGCCGTTTTCGATTTTTATGTTGTCTCCAACGTTGACTAAGTTGATTTGGTCGTTCCAGAGGGTTAGTTTTATGCTTCCTGTCTCGTCTGCTACGACGGCGTCAACGATACGGTAAGTTTCATCTTTGAAACGCGATTTGACTTCTCGAACTTCGCTTTTCTCAACAACTTTTGCTTCAACGCTAACCCGCTTTTGTCCATCTTGCAAGTCTTTTATTGCAACCATTTTGTGTCACCTAAACCGTAAATTCCTCGCTAGAGGTTTTCACTTGCAAAGGTTGCCCTTCAATCATATAAATCTTGCTTACCCCTAAAAAAAAGTCCATGAAAAAAATGAAAAAGGCTAAATGGGTATTTGCAGCAGTAGCAAAATTATGATAATCGTGATAATTACGCTACCTGCTGATATTCCCACTTTCTTTCCAATAGAAAACTCCGGTTTTATCGTGCCTATGACAATGCTAACTAAGAATACCCAGCCAAACATATGAGATAACCAGCGTTAACAATGTAATAATTCCTAAATAGCCAGTTTGGGAAGTAATGAGGTTAGCTGCTGCTTGAGATGCTGGAGTTAACCTTCCAATTGCTTCTACAGGGTAATAAATTGCTTTGCCAATCGCTTGCGAAGGGATAGGAAGACCACTCAAGTTTGCGACTGCACCGAATGTCACGTCATACGGAAGATATAGCATTGGCAACGCAAGCGCAGCAACGAGATTAACTAATTCACGAATTATCATTACTGTTGTTGAAAATCCAACTGCGATTAGCAAAGGTTTCCAGACGACGTTAGTTTTTAAGCCTTTAAAGAAGAGGTAAATGATTGCAGTTAGAATGAACCAAGTGAAGACAACCTGCAGTGCCATAGCCAGATAACTGTACAAAATGCCAGAGTTTAGATCTTGAACATATTGACCTCGGAAAAACAAAGCACCGATGTGAATGTTCACGCTTGAACTGGTTGTATAAACTAAATCTAGTTTAATTGATGTTATGTTGCTCCAGTTTGGCGAACCTGAACTTGTCCACCCTTGAGCATTAGGGCCTAATGGAATTGTTAGATTTTGCCAGTCTGATGTACTTGTTAAGGAACTGGTTAAATCATATTTGAAGAAGTCCGCATCGTTAATGGAGTATAATGTTAAAATTGCTTTTTGAGGTGATGTGTTTGGGGATACTTCCTTAATAACCATTGAGAGGTTCTGGAAGCCATTTGAACTACAATCGACGTTGAAGGCACCGCCTATGGCAACTGAAGCGTTAGTTATGTTTGTTCCATTAATCTGTAGGCTGCTTGGGCCAATGTCATTTGTGTAATTTGAAAATATATTGTAATATGCTTGTGAATCTGTTGCCGGAAGCCCAAATGTTGACACATAGATGCTGTAATTAAAAGAATCAGAATAATTATTACTTACACCTACATTTTCGCTTGCTTGCCAATATGTGGCATTAGTGTATTTAGCAAACTCATTAACAGAAGGTGAAGTATTTTCTGCATAAACTTTGGAGAATGTAACAGTCTCGTAACCAATAGCTACAACAAAGAATAAGATAAGAACTAGAAAAGCTCCTAAGTATTTTGGGTTTTCAATTATTTTTTTAAAAGCCTTTGCTGGCGCGTAAAGCACTTCTGCTATGTCGTTAAGAATCAATCTCTTTGCCCTCGGGTATGCAGAATTCTCACTGGGATTTATTAAGTGTTTGTTACATGCCGAGTTTAAGCCTACGGTAAGTTGTATAATCCAAGTATTCGATGAATGGGTTTTCAGCTTGGAATTTAACTGTAACTTTCTGTCGTTTACGCTTATCTATAAGTTGGCTGGTAGTTCTAAGCAAGTAGGCGTCACTTCCAGCACCTGAACCGTAACTTGCAACTAAAATACGTTGATCTGGTTTTGCAACATCAAGAACTGAGGCCAATCCAACCGGTGTGCAACCCGAATAGGTGTTGCCAAACTTGCAGATTTGTAATGCAGGTGAAAACTGTTCCTCCGAGAATCCAAGCTCTTTGGCGACTCTAACAGGAAACACAGGGTTAGGCTGATGAGGCACAAAATAGTCCAAGTCAGATGCTTTAAGATTTAAGCGATCCATAAGTTTGCTCGCAGCTTTACGAACATGCTTGAAGTATGCGGGGTCACCTGTGAAACGTCCACCGTGCATTGGGAAAGGTTCTCCATCGCGACGCCAAAAATCAGGCGTATCAGAAGTACATGAATACCAACCCTCAACTTCAGCAATGACATCATTCTTTCCGAAAATGAATGCTGCTCCACCAAAACCAACAAATTGGTCTAGTTCTCCACCTGGGCATCCTCTAGGTGCTGCTTGAGAGTTATCAGCGCCGATAACCATGGCGTATTTAATGCCTGAACGTGGGTAACTGACTAGTGAACATGCGTCTTTATACATGCTTGTGCCAGCTTTGCAAGCAAATTCTGTGTCTATTGCATCTACACTTTGGACATCCCCGTCTTTTTCGCCAAGCTCCAGAACTTGAGCAACCTTAGATGCAATAGGCTTAACGGCATAAGGGTTCGATTCTGAGCCAACATAAACTTTTCCAATTAGATTACTATTAACCCCAGAATGAATCAGAGCCGATTTTCCAGCTTCAACTGCCGCGGTTACTGAGTCTTCATCAATGTATGGAACAGCACGTTCTATTCCGCCTTCTTTAATGCGAAACTTGGAGGTGTAAGCTCCGTAACCGACAATACCGGGTAACTCGTACTCTTTTTTTGGCTCAACAATTTTGTACTCTTGGTGAGGGTAATATTCATCGGCTAAAGTGAAAGCTAAGGAGATTGTTGGAATAACTTCGTTTTTTCCTACTGAATATCGTCTTCTAAAACGTGGAACAACCTCTCTGCCTTCAAAGCTTGAAAAATCAATGTCTTTGCCGTCACAAATCAGCTGGTCTGTAAGCCTACCTGGAACACGGATTTTTCCATCATGAAATGAAATGATCCCATAAATGAAGTTTGAGAGTTTCATGAATTTGTTTGTTGGTTCATTGACGAATGTGCATAATTCAAGTGTGCCTTTATCAAAGAACAAATCAATGCTGCCCATTTTTCCGTAGCTCTTTCTGCCGCAGTTGCTACAGTAATCCCGTACTTCAAAGTACTCTTTGCCGCAAATTAGGCAACGACATGACTTTAGTCTATCACCTAAATAAGACACTCGGCGTTCAATCGGTTCACTGCTCAATCTTTTTTCTCTCCTAAAATTGTAGAGTACGCCTTAGTTCCAAAGCCTTCGAACTCGACTACACAACCATTTCTGCATGAATCATTAATTTTAACTTGACGTTCTTCAGCTTCGCCACGAAGTTGTCTGTAAATCTCATAAATTTGCGCTCCACCAGATGCACCAAGCGGGTTACCGTTAGCTTTCAGGCCTCCGTCAGTGTTAACATAAAGTTTCCTTCCTTCAAATTCATAATAATTATCGTTTTTCTGATAGCTTTCGTAAATGCTCTTCCATGCTGTTCCGTGCGGGTAAAAACCTAAGTCTTCAAGCGAAATCAAGTCCATTATGGTCGATTGGTCATTAACTTCAATGATAGGTATGCTAGATAGAGACGTTTCTGCCATTTGGAGTGCTTTCTTCATTGCAATTTCAGCTGCAACGAACCGAGAAAGATCGTCTCTTGCCGGATAATTGAGATAATCAGTCGCTGAACAGCAGCTTAAAATGTAAATTGGTTTCTTGCTGAGTTTTTTTGCTTTTGAATCACTGGTTAAAATTAGAGCTGAAGCGCCATCAGATATCGGGGCGAAATCGTATAGTCCTAAGGGTTTATGAACTGATTTTCGTGCAGCTATAACTTGCTCTACAGTGATTTTTCTATGGTATTGTGCATACTTATTTTTGGTTGCATTAGAATGATTTTTAACTGAGATGTAAGCAAGCGCATGGTTTAGTTTTTCTAAATCTTCGCCATTTATTTGATGCCTCTTAATGTAGGCTCTTAACAGAAGTTCATGGTTTGCTTCCGGAGTACAGCCTGCATAATAGCTCCAAGGATCCTCCAAAAGCATAAGGTCGTCTCGGATTTTGTCCCAGCGATCCGTCATTTTTTCTATGCCGCCCACCAAGACTGTATTGTAGACACCAGCTTGTATGGCGTTACATGCAGTCGAAAGGGCAGCACTAAAAGAACGAGTTACTTCCATTGGAACATGAAGTTCAGTAAGTTCAGAGAGAAACCCTTCCTCTAAACCTAGCTTATTGGTGATAGGAAGAAAACAATCAGACATGTAACATGCTTCTAAATCTTTGCGTTCTAGGCTGCATTCATTTGAAGCGGCAAGCCAAGCTTCTTCTATAAGTTTTTCGGGTTCTTTTCCGTAAAATTCCCCAAACTTGGTTCTGCCGACGCCAACTATAGCCGGACGATTTTGCAAAGTCACGTCTCCACGTTGTGAATAGCAGTTATCCTTTTCTGAAATGGCTATTAAGTGTTTGCCATATTTTACGTAAATCAACAATAATTCAATTATTAGCTAAGAAGGAAATTTTTGAGATTTTATTGATAAAAAAGGTCATTTTGAGCTTTCCAGCTTTGGCTTGGTATCGTTAATTTCGTTGACAGTAAGTTGGCGTCTAATTTTTTTGATCAAACTCTGAAGGTTATGGCTTATTTCTATGGGGTAAACTGGTGCATGCGTTAAAGCCCTATACCGCTCTGGAAGCTTAGATAAGTTCTCCGATGCATGGGCTCGAACATCATTCAGTGTTGGAAAATTGTAGATTAGTTTGCCTTTTTCCATAACTTTAGCAAGCAACCCCTCTCCCTGCACGTGTTCGTCAGCTAATGCAATAACGTCTTTTTCCATTATGCCTTCTTGGTTTTTGAAACGATACACTTGCTTGCGACCGGGTAACGTACTTTTCTCCTCACTAAGCTTCATAATAGGCACAAAACTACCGTCAGAGTTCATGGTTTCACAGAGCTTGTAAATTACATCCAAATACGGCTTATCAGAAGAAGTACCCATTTTTGTTCCAACACCAAACATATCAATTTTAGCGCCTTGTTCTAAGAGTGACGCAATCTTGTACTCATCCAAGTCGCCACTTACAAAAATCTTAGCGTAACTTAAGCCCTGTTTATCAAGGATTTTGCGGATTTTCTGACTGCTTTTTGCCAAGTCACCGCTGTCTAAACGAACTCCACCGAGTTTATGACCTTTTGATTCAAGCTCCTTGCCTACAAGGACTGCTTTTTCTGCACCTGAAACATCATTGTACGTGTCTATTAGAAGCGTTGATTTATCAGGGAAGGTTTTTGCAAATGCACGGAAAGCATCGATTTCTTTGGGGTAAGACATGATAAATGAATGAGCCATGGTTCCAAATACAGGCAGGTTATAGGTTTGCCCAGCGAGAACGTTGCTTGTGCCTTGGCAACCAGCAATGTAGCTGCTTCTAGCCACTTTCACACCAGCATCAATGCCATGTTCCCGCCTTAAACCAAATTCAATAACCGATTTACCCTTTGCCGAATGCACCACCCTCGAAGCTTTAGTCGCGATCATTGTTTGCAGGTTAATTGAGTTAAGCAAAAAAGTCTCCACTAACTGTGCCTCAATAATTGGAGCAGTTATTCGTATTAGAGGCTCATTAGGAAAAACTACAGTACCCTCGGGAACTGCATAGACATCACCAGTAAACTTGAAGTTATGAAGGTAATCAAGAAAGCTTTGGTTAAACCCCTGGTTTTTAAGGTAAGATATCTGCTCATCGTTGAATTTGATATTTTGAAGATAAAGTAAGGCCTCTTGTAAGCCGGCGAAAAGGAAATAGGAACGGTTTTCCGGCAGGCGCCGTATGAACAGGTCAAATGTCGCAGGCTCAAAGTTTTTGTTGTCAAAGTAACTGGCACACATAGTTAACTCATAAAAATCAGTAAAAAGGCTCATGTTTTCAGCTTTGAGATACCCCAGAAAACCTGTCATGGGATAGTAGTAAAAGCAAAGTGAATTTAATACTTTCTAAGTTCGAATTATGTAGACTGCTTTGAATCTTTCAACATTATGCAATTGAAATCTTAAAGTAAATTGCGTTGCTATCAACTAAGAAATAAACGTCGGTGTCAGCTCTTTCTTGACCATGCAAATTAAATGATATTTTGGCTGTTGTGTCATTGACTAATTTGTATGATTGATTATTAGTTTGATTAAAACGTGCGTTAGTTAATGTTAATAGAACAGTGAAACTAACGTCAAAACCGCCTTTGTTTTGACAATGAAAGGTTGTAAAAATTTGACTGGATGTTTGATTGCTGGAGTAATTGAAGTTGTTCCAATTGTCCCTGATTTTGCGGTATTGATGCACTACAACCATGTTTGAAAAAACGTTTTTGCATTACAGCACAACTAAAGAAACCTAAAAAATAACGCAAAATGAAAACATAACTCAACACACAACTTTCAAAAAACGCAAAATCACTACCACAACACCAAAGAAGAAGAAAAGTCTAATCACCAGTTTGTCTTGACAAAGATTTTTTAATATACGTTGCACTTTGGAGATGAGTAGGATTATGGCGTCAAATATCAATTGCACAAATAACATATTTTTGAGGAATTTCCTAAATTTCTAAGTTAAAAAAACTGGAAAATACAGCGAAGTTTTTAGTCAAGAAACCTTGACGGAGTCAAGTCAAAATTTCTTGACGAAAATGCTTTTACACACAAAAGATGCAGGGGGTAATGTGCACGCACAGCAGAAAAATTGAGGTAATACTAATGCCAAAAAACGTCTGCAACCTGCTAAAAACTGTTCTAATTTGCCTGCTAGCATTGGTAATGTCTCCTGTTCATTCTCCCCAATCCCCTTCAAACAAGGAGGCATTAACATTGCTTTCAATTCCAAAGCCCAATCAATCAAACCATCCGTTGATCACAAATCAGAACTATAAAACACATGCAGAAGACATTAGCTTGACGACAAACCTATTTCCTGATCAGCTGAACACGACCAAATCATCCATGTTGCAAAAACAGTATGCGGGTGCACAAATCTTCTCTCTTTCTTAGGGGATAAACTCCCATTTTTCCCCTTTTTGTTGGGAAAGTTTTAGTTTAACTTACGTCCATAGAGTCCCATTGTGGAATTTGTGCCTTTAATCACAAGCTTTGATCCTTGGCGTTCTGGCCTTTGCACCTGCCCACCTAAACTAACCTTTAATCCATATACTGGATGTGACCACCAATGCATCTATTGCTACGCCACAGGTTACATTCCCCACTTCAAAGATATCAGACCTAAAAAAGAACTTCTTGCGCAGCTAAAACGTGAAGCGACAAAACTGAAAGGGGAAACCATCTCAATTGCCAACTCATCTGATCCTTACCCACGCGCTGAAGTCTCTGAAGGATTAACAAGGCGATGTCTTGAAATTCTTGCAGTCAGCAAATGCAAAGTGCAAATTATTACTAAGAGCAACCTCGTAGCCCGAGACGACGACTTATTATCAAAAATACCATCAACAGTAGCTTTAACCATAACAACTGAAGACGACAATTTAGCAAAACTGCTCGAACCACACGCACCAGCGCCCTCACAAAGACTAAGAGCAATACAAGACCTAATCAAGGTAGGCATTCC
Source organism: Candidatus Bathyarchaeota archaeon (assembly GCA_963701045.1). Taxonomy (GTDB): domain Archaea; phylum Thermoproteota; class Bathyarchaeia; order Bathyarchaeales; family Bathycorpusculaceae; genus Bathycorpusculum. Next base: position 905,222 of record OY969560.1, on the reverse strand, counting down.
CGTCTCAGTTCGAATCGACCCAATTATCTTCTCAGTCAACGACCTACCCATAAAACTCATTTCCGAACTAGCAAGTATAGGCGTCAAACATATAACAGCCTCAACATACAAAGCTAAAGCTGACAACTGGATGCGCCTTTGTCAAGCAATGCCACAAGTAGCCGAAAAATTAAAACCACTCTATTTTCAGCAGGGCGAACGAGTTGGTGGCAACACACTTTTACCCAAAGACCTGCGCTATAAACTTATGAAAAGCATCCGTGACTTGGCGGAGGCCCAGGGAATGAAGTTTGGTGTTTGCCGAGAAGGCTTAGCACAGCTTAACACGGCGCCCTGCGATGGCTCATGGCTTATGCAAAAAGCAAAAGGAGGCTAAAAAGCGCAAAACAGAGTAGTTATGCTTGCGGATTTCGATTATTTCTTTGCCCAATGTGAAGAACTGCGAAACCCTAGCCTCAAAGATAAACCCGTTGTGGTCGGCGTTTACTCGGGACGTACAGAAATAAGCGGTGCAGTAAGCACAAGCAACTATATCGCACGAAAATATGGAGTAAAATCAGGTATGCCTCTCTTTCTGGCACAAAAAAAGCTTGAAGGTACTGAAGCAATTTTTCTCCCAGTTGACCACCTTTACTACGACCAAATAAGCGAACGCATAATGAACATTTTCCGTAGATATGCAACAAATCTGGAGCAAGTAAGTGTGGATGAAGCATACATGGATGTCACAGAGCAGGTCGAAAACAGCTTTGAAAAAGCAAAAGACCACGCGGAAAAAATGAAAACACAAGTCAAAGCAGAGGTCGGCATCTCCTTCACAGTTGGTATAGGTCCAAACAAACTTATCTCCAAGATTGCATGTGACAGCCAAAAACCAAATGGATTAACCATAATTAGACCAGATGAGGTTGGATGTTTTCTCTCGCCATTGCCTGTTGGACGTCTCTTGGGAGTGGGACATAAAATCGGAGCTCGACTTGACTTAATTGGTGTCAAAACCATCGGTGATCTAGAAGATGTTGACATTCAGAAGCTGGTTGCCATCTTCGGGAAAGTTTCAGGAATTTACTTTTTCAATGCCGCACGAGGAATTGACAATGAACCTGTTCAGGAAACAGGAGAAGCCGGTTCAATCGGAAGAATGGGAACACTCAAGCAAGATACACGAGACATTGAAGTAATAATGGAAAAAATCCAAGAGCAAATTGAGGACATTTACAAAGAAGCCGCCACAAAAAATCTCAGCTACCGCCTCGTTGGTATCAGCGCTGTTATGGCGAATCTTTCAGGTAAGAGCCGATCCAAAACCCTTGAGAAACCAGCAAAAGATAAAGAAACAATCCAAAAGGCCGCAAGGGAACTCTTCGAGAAATATCTTGCGGAAACCGAAATTGAAATCCGGCGGGTTGGCGTGCGAATCGGAAGCTTTGTTAAAGAAGAGCGACAGCAGAAACAGCTAACCAGTTTTTTCCAAACATAACACTTAAAGGTAAACTTTTTCTCCAAGGTTAGTTATTCTTTTATTAGGGATATCTTTTTGTCTAATTCAAAGAATAGGAAGTTGCCGCCTGGTCAAACAGTGACAGGCCAGATTTTGCGTTGGGGCATTGATCATCCAGGAATAATCTCATCTAACCCGCATCTAAAATTGGAAACTTACGCAATGACAGTTGATGGCGAAGTAGAAAATCCCAAGACGCTAAACTGGAATGACCTTATGAAGCTGCCAAAAACAGTCTCAGTTAGCGATTTCCACTGTGTCGAGGGCTGGAGTGTATTGGATTGCAAATGGGAAGGAATTCATATGCGAGAGATCGAGAAATTGGTTAAACCTAAAGCTGTTGCGAAAGCAATAACTTTTGAATCAGCTGACTCATATACGACTTCAATTTTCCGCGAGGAACTTGCAGGCAACGATATTCTGTTAGCCTACAAACTTAACAATGAGCCTTTGGAGGAGGGACTAGGTTTTCCCATTCGGTTAATAGTTCCAAGCAAATATGCATACAAAAGCGCCTTGTGGGTGACGCATTTGCAATTTACTCGCACCAAAAATCTTGGTTTTTGGGAACGCCGCGGCTACAATGATGACGCAGATGTTTGGAAAGGCAAGCGATTTGGACGTTAAATTAAAGTTTGTTTTCTTACTTTAAACAGTTTCTTGCGATTTGGCTTGTGAGTGATAATTTTATTGGTACAGATTAAACCGCTTGCAACTGGGATAACGTTTATAAGCTTACTTTAATAATGCTGGGACTCTCCAAGAGGTCGAAAATATGTCACAGAGAAAAATCACAGGACACCCAATAAACTGCCAAGCAACCACGGCAAATGCAGTTGTCACAGTTAGCGTGCCCTCAAAAAAATCAAAAGAAGAAGCAAAAAAAACACTCTACATAAACAGAATATAAAGCACTTATCAGTATCTTTAAAAAAAAACTTTTGTAGCTTTAACTCTTTTATAGTAGATTTTTATCCGCTTTAAACAATAGAGATGAAAGATATGGAGTTCACAGAAGCGAAACTTGGAAGAATCTTCATTCTCCGACTGCATCAAGACGATGTATTGCATGAGGTTATTGAGAAATTTGCTTCTGAAAAACAAGTTGCAAGTGCGCTCTGCTTCTTTTTAGGTGGAGCAGATGACGAGAGTAAAGTTGTCGTTGGACCTAAAGATGGCAAAGCATGTACGATTGATCCAATGGTGACGCTTTTGAAAGGAGCACATGAAGCGGCAGGTGTTGGAACCATCTTTACAAACGGACAAGGTACACCTAAGCTGCATATGCATGCTAGTTTTGGAAGAAACGAACAGGCTATAACAGGCTGCGTCCGAAAAGGTGTTAATGTTTGGCTAATTGGAGAAGTTGTTATTTTAGAGTTAACAGGTTCTTCTGCACGAAGAGCGAAAAATAAGGATACAAGTTTTGAAGTCTTAGAACTAGGTTAAGTTTGGGTTTGATTAAAGCGGACAAGAAAAATTCTATGTGGCATAGTACCAAAGTTAGGTTGATCCGCTGAAACCCCAAACCTATTTGTGGCATAGATCATTTCCAGAACATTAGAATAAGTTAAAGTTGAGTTGTAAAATGGCGAATTAGCACCGTAATCGTAAAGAATCATGTATTTTACGTTACGCTGTTCACAAAGGTTAACGAATTCTGTAATGTTAAAGTTGGGTGGGTAAGTATCAACAGGCATATCAGGATATTGCCAAACTTGACTAATAGGCGCAGTTGCAGGTAAATAAAATTGAAACAGATCTTGGTCTAAAAGGTTGAAAGCGCAGACAATGACCGCCGACTGATTTTGAGCTAGGTGATTACCAAGGTAGTTTGCAGTTTCTTGGATCGGTATGCTGATTTGGTCACTAGCAACCCATGTGTAAGCATCATTCACGCTGTAAGCCACACCTCCTAGAGTTGAAATTATCAAAAGAACTGATGCAAACTGCAGTATCCGTTTCTTTTTCAGGCTTAACTTTGGAGTATTCCAGGTTTTTTGCCCTTTACTTAAAGCAGATGTAACCAAATTTGCACCAGATATCGCTAGCACAGCAAAAAGCGGTACCAAATAACGCCACTGCCTATTCGGTATAGCTGTGAAAAAAACATACACGACAACAAACCAGATAAGTAAGTACTTATCTTCCGGTTTTCGACGCAATGCCAACATAGCTAGACCCGCCAATCCAATAGCGTAGAGAACAAGCGAAATTGGATGAATACTTGGGTAGGGTTGCACTATCTCAATCAAATAGAAAATAGGTAGTTGAATCCAGCTAGGAAGAGGATCAAACCATGCTGGAAAACGATTAAGTCCTGTGCTATACACCGTCTTATCAGGATTTCCAATGTTCATTGCATACAACCATTGGTTCATCATCCCAGCTGAATAGTACCAATACAAAAATAGAATCAGCAGCACCGCCACAACCACAACACCAAGGATTAAGCGAGGAATTGTACGAAACTTCTGCATTAGATAATTTCTGCCCAAAAAAGCAAGTGCAGCAATTGCAATAATACCTACAATCACAGTCTGGTATTTTGTTAACACACCAAAAATAAAAGTGACTGCGCTCAAAATGAAAAATTTGTTTTTATGCTCTTTTAGCCAAAGGAAAAAGAACAGAGTAGAAACGGTAAAAAAGAATATCAGTGTTGTTTCGATCATCGCTACTCTGCTAAGCCAAACGTAACCAGGCATTACAGCAAGCATGATACTGGCAAGCAGTGCCGTTTTAGGATTATATATGCGGTGAGTAAACTCAAAGACAGCATACACCGAAAGAAGCGAAAAAACTACCGATACAAACCTGCCCATAAACAGACTTGCGCCGCCTACTGCAAAGAAACCTGTCGTTAAGAAGTCATACATTGGCGGGTAGAAAGAATTCCAAGCTTGGAATTGATGAATGTTACCTCTTAGAAGAAAGAGACCACCGTCGAGATGGACTACTTCATCCCATTGCGCAGACATGTATGAGAGGTTAAAAATCAGAAAGGTCGCATAAATGGCGGCAAAAATTAAGAAGGCTATTCGCCACTTGTTTAAACCACCCTTAACCCATTTTAATAGTGAAGTTAGATTCAATCAATCCCTCTCATCTAAGAGTCAAAGTTTAGTTGATTTGCCCAAGCGGAAAAAACCTGTCATGATCCAGAGGAAATAAACAGGTTCCAATCCCCCTTCCTATTTCCTTTTACCTTAGAACTTAGATTTAACTCTTCGTTACTAATCTGCTTTAGAAAGCCCTTTGTATCAGAAATGAAGGTTTTCCACAATTAGGATGCAAACCTCAAAAGCTGCAAACAAAAAACGTCGCTTTTTAAAAAAGAAACTCAACTTCTAGATTTTTAACATGTATTTTATTCTAAAAAGGTTAAGCATAAGATTTGAGGTTAATGGAACTGCTTGACCAAAAGGTTGGCATTTACCTTCAACAATAGCGCTTAAGACTGCCTCCACCGTGGGCGCCTCTGAATCGATAACTGTATAGCCGTATCCAATCTGTGGACCATAATGAGCATCTGTTCCTCCGACCCTTGGAAGAGAGAGACTTCTTGCTTTTGCCTCCGCCTGCTTAACACTTCGTTTGAATGGAATAGCTCGGGCATTGATGGTTTCGATGGCATCAAACGATGAAGTAACTGCTTCTCCCAAACAACCTTTGAAAGACGCGTAAGGGTGACAAGCAATTGCCACACCATCTGCTTTATGAATAAGCTCAACCGTTTCAGCTGCACTCAAACCTCTTGGAACAAGTTCTTTCACGTTCAATGCAACGATGTGTCCTTCAGCGCTGGAAACCTCCATGCCTGGAATAACAAGAAAATCTATTTCTTTAGCAATCTTGTATGAGCCTTCGAGCGAGTTGTGGTCAGTGACAGCCACCGCGTTTAACCCGCGTTTTTTTGCATATTTGACAAGGTCTTTTGGGGTAATAACTGAGTCTTTTGAGTAGGTTGTATGAACGTGGAGGTCTGCGTTAATCTGCATTGATTTGCCTCTTATTTGGGCATTGTTCCCAGTTTCACCCTGATTTGAGATAGCTGTTCATCCAACTTCGCTTCGTCTGCGTCGATTTTGTGGAAGAGCGGTTTTGGTTTTGCTATTTTGTGTCCTGCCTCAAGCGGAGTTAAAGCGTCACTCCATCGGCTGTTCTCCACTTTTCCTGGAAGCTGTAAAGTTTGCCAAAGCTGCTCAGCCGTCTGCGGAATAAAGACTGCGGAAACCAAAGCGGCAGCTTTCACTACTTGAGCGGCAACGTAGAAAATTGTACCTGCTCTTTCCCTATCAGTTTTCATCAGGTTCCAAGGTTCTTTTGTGTTAAGATACTGATTGCCAAGACGGCTTATGCTGATCAGAGTGTTTACTGCAGATTGCAGCCATGAATCCTCAATTTCCTTAGCAGCTTGCGCCACCTTCTCTCTTAAAGATTGAAGAATCGCTTCATCATCTTTGTCCAATTTGGTTGGCGCCGGGATTGTTCCATCGAATTTCGAGGAGATGAAGCTTAATGTACGGTGGATAAAGTTTCCATACGTATCGTTAAGATCTGCGTTGATTTTATCAGTGAAAGCCGACCAAGTAAAGTTAGTGTCTTTGCTTTCAGGCCTAGTAGCTATTAAGAAAAAGCGCCAATAATCTACAGGAAACATTTCAAGGGCTTCATCAATCCATATGCCAACGCGCTGACTTTTAGAGGCTTTCTGCCCACGAAACTGCAAAAACTCCGTAGCCGAAACATTCCACGGCAGATTGTAACCTTGTCCCGACGCAAGCAGAAGAGCTGGCAGAATTATCGTGTGAAACGGAATATTATCTTTGCCCACGAAATAGAGAGTACGAGCATCCTTGTTAAACCAAAACTCTCGCCAAAGATCAGGCTGCCCTAAAAGCTGGGACTGTTCGATTGTAGCAGAAACATAACCGAGAACGGCGTCAACCCAAACATAGATAGTCTTTCCTTCTGCACCTTTGAAAGGTGCTTGAATACCCCATTCTACGTCACGGGTAACAGCTCGAGGTTTTAATCCTTCCTTAATCCAGTTTAAACTAAAGCTTTTAACGTTCGCTGGAAGCTGCTGGTTCGTTTTTAGATATTCTGTTAAAGGTTCGCTCAATTTTGACAGGTCAATGTACCAGTGACGTGTGGTTTTAATAACAGGTTTATTTTTGCAGATGACACAATAGGGCTCAATAAGCGCGGTTGGTTCAAGCAATCTACCGCAAATGTCACATTGGTCGCCTCGGGCTTTTTCACAGCCGCAGTAAGGGCATTTTCCTTCTACGAAACGGTCAGGCAAAAACCGCTGGTCATGCTCACAATAAAGCATCTGAGTTTCTTGCTCAAAGATATAACCGTTTTTCTGTATTTCCAAGAGAGTTTTCTGCACAAACTCTTTGTGAATTGGGCTTTCTGTGCTGGTGTAGTTGTCAAAGCTTGCGTCCCAACGACGGAAAAGCTCAGCGACACGTTTATGGTTGCGGTCAGTAAGTTCTTTAGGAGTTATTTTTTGCTTTATGGCCTCGACTTCAATAGGCGTGCCATGAGTATCAGAACCGCTTACCATCATGGTATCATCGCCTTTAAGCCTGTAATATCTTGCAGTAACATCAGCAGACAAGACTGAGCCTACTAGATTTCCGAGATGAGGCGTAACATTGATGTAGGGCCAAGCGGATGTAACTAAAACTTTTTGGGGCAAAGCAATCTCCAACAAATCGTTCAATACTACCTTATTAAAAATTCCTATTAAATGTTAGAATAACAAAAATGCTCAGGCATCACATTATACCTCAATTTATTTGTTATCCACAACGTAATCTAATCAAAGGCCAAAAAGAAAAAATCTTCACATCCATCGAAAAACATCAATGACGCTATGGATTTCCATTGTACTATCATTCAGTGGATTCTTCTTGAGCCATTCAGATTCTGATCCATGGAAAGCCCAATTAAGCGTTCCTAAAACGAAAGGCAACATAGTCCCACGCTCACACTCACACACTTCAACATTAAATCCATGTAGGCTGTGTGGAACAACCAAACTCCGCACACTCAAACAACAACTGGAAAACAACCTAAACCAAGAAAACAAACAAATCCAAACCCCCAAGTGTAGTGTGCAAATTTACAGCCCCACACCCACACAAAAAGAACAAAAATAAAATAGACAAACGCATTTAACCAATCGAAAAAAGAAAAATCTAAACAATTTAAATATAAGGGTTCAAAGTCTAACAATACAAGGAAAACGGGTTTTTATGGCTGAAACAAAAAAAGTTACTAAACAAGAACTGGAGCAAAATGATGGAAGAAACGGGAAGCCTGCGTATCTTGCTTACGGAGGCAAGGTTTATGATGTTTCAGACAGCAGTTTCTGGCTTGACGGGGAACACTTAGGCATGCATAATGCAGGTAAGGACTTAACTGAAGAGTTAGAAATGGCACCTCACAGAGATGAAAACCTCAAACGCGTCAAACTTGTCGGCGATTTAATCTAAAAAAGACATTGAAGCACACCATTAATTCTCCTCAAATCCCTCAAAATATTTTTTACATCTTCAGCCGTCAATAAATCACGCGCTTTATGCAGTTCACTGATTGTTTCGTACAGATTATCAAAAGCGCCTTTAACATCTAAATCGTTGTTTAATGAAGCTTCGAAAACTGGAACAAGTGTTCTTGCTAGAGCCACAAGTTTTTTATCAGAACAAATAGATTTTGACTGTTGCAAATCTGAAACCATTTTCTTGAGAGATCCAAGCTTTTGACTGCTAACTTTGATTTTTTCCCAAGTAAAATTTAGTTTCTCTCGATATGGACCGTAAATTAAAAAGAACCTAAGTTGTTCGCCACTAAACCCTTTGGCTATTACATCGGTTGTATAATACACGTTGCCTTTACTTTTAGACATTTTTTTGCCGTCAACAAACAGGTGTCCACCATGAAGCCAATATCGAGAAAACGCTTTTCCACTAAATGATTCTGAAATTGCTATGTTGTAATCGTGGTGCCTAACGAGATTGTCAATTCCACCGCAAGCCACGTCTATGCTAAAGCCCAAATGTTTGGTGACGATGGCGACATCCTGAATGTTCCATGCTGGTCTACCGCTACCAATCGATGTATTATAGCAAACGCCACACAATCCGCAGCCATGCCACACAATAAAGTCACCCATATTCCACGGCGTACCAGGATACGTGTCTTTATGGAAACGCCGCCTCTTTTCAGGCCACTTATTCAAATCCAGATGTGAAAGTTTGCCAAACCCTTTGAATTTTAATGCATCAAAATAGGCATTCACGACACCCTCATACTTGTACCAGTAAACATAGCCTTTCTTCATAAGTTCAGAAACAAGTTTTGACGCTTGATCAACGGCTGAGGAAGCTCTGACTGGGTAATCTGGCTTCTTTATGTGCAAAAGCTCGAAATCTTCAAAGAAGATGGCTTCGTTTTTTCTTGTAAGCTCTTCAACTGTTAAGTTTTCTTTTTGGGCCTGAGTGATAGCTTTGTCTTCTACGTCAGTTAGCGTCATTAATCGTGTTACTTTGTAGCCAAGATATTCCATGTACCTTTGCAACAAGTCTTCAAAGAGAAAAGTGCGGTAGTTGCCAATATGTGCCCGCTGATACGTTGAGGGACCACAAGTATACATTTTAACATGCATGTCTTCGGATGGATAGAATGGCTCAGTTTTCCGAGTTAGAGTATTGTAAACTTGCAACATTTGCACTTTTCACTTTAAGAATTAGGGGTTTGCGACGGATTTTCAAGTTGTCTTAAAGCTGTTTTTGCTTCTTCGACATGTCTTGGTGCCTGAGTTTGAGAAGAGAAAATGTGTCGGACAATGCCTTGTTTATCAATTATGTACGTAACTCGACCCGGAATCAAACCCATAGTTGAGGGAACACCGTAGAGTTTGCGCACTTTGTTATCTTCGTCGCTTAAGAGGATAAAGGGCAAGCCGTAGTGAGTGGCAAAAGATTTGTGTGATGCTACGCTTTGTCCACTGATACCAAGCACTTCTGCGCCTAAACTTGTCAACTCCTCATAGCTGTCTCTGAAATTGCAGGCTTCCGTTATGCAACCTGGTGTTTCATCTTTGGGATAAAAATATAAAACCACGTTCTTTTTTCCGAAAAACTCGGAAAGGGTTACTTTATCACCCATCTGTGAAGACAAACTGAAATCAGGAGCTTTGTCGCCGACTTTGACAGTCAAAAAGTCACCAATCCTAAACACCAAGAAAGTCTATTATCTTTTTCGTCTATCAGCTATTGGCCTTAAATGTTATTAGAAACGAGAACCACGTTTAGCCTATGGAAAAAGCATTAAGTTTGTCGGGCTACAAATGCCGAACACTCTACAACAACACTCCAGGTGTTCCTATTATTTTCTTGCATGGCTTATCTTATAACATTGAGATTTGGCAGCAGATTGGGGTATCTGATTTGTTGCTTGCTAAACGAGTGCCGTTTTTGATGTTAGATATGCCTTATGGAATGAAGAGTAAATGTCAGCCTAAAACTAGAAGCACAGAAAAAAACCTGTCTTTTGTCTCTGAAGCTATCAAGACTGTATTTGGTGAAGCAGTGCCTGTTCTTGTTGGCGCCAGCATCGGGGGTCACATGGCTTTGCAGTACGCGACAAAATTTCCAGTGAAAGGCTTGCTGTTGATCGCTCCTGCCCGATCGTTAAGTGACAATTTACAAGAGTCCTATGGTAGATTTAATTTTCCAGTCAGGATAATTTGGGGCTCAAAGGACAATATCGTTTCAGGAGAAGATATGCGAACTTTAGAAAGTAAATTGCCAGACGCAAAACTAAAAGTTTACAATGGATCAGGGCATTCAGCTTACAAAACCGAGACTGAACAATTCAAAAAAGACCTAATGGCGCTCTACGATATCGCCGCACAAAAATAAGATTTATGGCAACAGCTTAGCCTCGACAACATAATGATAGTTGCCGACATCTCTAACATCGAACACTTTGAAGCAGGCATTTCTGATAAGCGTTGATGCATAATCTTCACTAAAACGGATCGAATATGGAGGACCAAAAGGCACCTGTATTTTTTTCCAATCTAAATCTAGCAACAGTCCTGTAGGTTTTAGCATATTCCAAGCGTTTTTTAACACCAGCGTTGGGTCTGAGAAGTCATGCAGAACCATACTGTAAAAAACCATATCAGCACATTTGCTGCAGAAAACGGCGTCTTCAGCCGGGCCGATCTTAGTAATTATGTTTTGCAACCCCAAGAGTGTGGCTTTCTGGTTTAGCCGCTTAATTGCTTGTGCGTCAACGTCTACGGCGTACACTTTCCCTTCTTGACCAACTTTTTTAGCCGCTATAATGGTAAAAAAACCGTCGCCGCAGCCCACGTCTGCGAAAACCATTCCTTCGCCGAGGGATTTCAGTATATCTTCTGGATTGTACCATGATCGCCTTGTAGCTTCGTCTAGATTAAATCCACCGTGGCAAACCATAACAAAAAACTTCCGATTATGGTTTTAAAAGTTCTCTTATTTGTTTTTCATGTGTTAAACGAGTTGTTAGGGGATATATTTCTCGTTCGCATTCAAAGAATAAAGGGTCTTGTCCAATTACTTTTGAGAGTTGCTCGTCTGAATCAACATTTGCAATTAGCATTGTACCTTGATGCCCGATAAGATGGTAGTCTACCTCAATTGTTTTTTCTTTTTCAAGCTTTTCAAAATATTTGAATTGCAAGGGCAATAGTTTAGACCATTTCTCAATCGGTACTTCACGTTTTACCTTTTGAATAACCAAAAACTTCATTGTTGATTCACAAGTAAACAAAATAGCTATTATTTATTAAACATTTTTTGTTTTCAGATTTTGTTGAAAACTTAAAAAAAGAAAAAAGAAAATGATATTTGTTTTTAGAGTTTTATCGTTTTCTTAGAATCAATATGCCAACGATTGCAATTGCAATTATGACAGCTATTATGCCTGCAATGAAGTACGTTACGAAGTCACTCATGGTTACGCCTGCTGATTGTGTTGCTGTGGGCGGTGTCGTTGTTGCCGTTGGTGCTGCAGTTACTGTCGCGAAAGAGGATGCTAATGAATAGCTGTATGAATCATCACCTGCAAAGGTTGCGTATATCTTGTATTCTCCTGGAATTGTTGGGGTCCAAGTAGCGCCGAAGGCACCTGTAGTGGGATCAGTTGTTGTTGTAGCGATGTGGACTGGGTTTCCGTTGGGGTCAGTAGCGTCGATAGAGACAGGAACGCCGGTGAGGTTAGCGGGTAGTTGTGTTTGCTGGTATAGGTATGCCATAAAGTCACCCATTGAATCGTGGGAAACGCAAGGAACACCTGAATCGGGAGCATATTTTGGAGTTTGTGAAGTCGCTGGAGATTTATCCATTACTGTGCCAGTTATTGCTACATTTTGTCCTACTAAGATTTGGTTAAGTGGTGTTGTTACTGTGATTGCGCTTTGTCCCATGCCGAAGACGTACATGTACCCGTCATAGTAGTTAGTAGCTGTTAGGTAGCCATCTTGAACTACGCCTGGAATCATCGAACCTAATGTTTTCCAAACTAGTGCACCTGTTGTAGCGTTTACTGCATATGTATTCCATCCTCTGGTTAGTGGAGCTGTGGGTGAGTGTTCAACTGCATATGTGTATACCATTCCGTCTGCTATGACACTTCCGCTGAAGAAGGATTGACCTTGGGTTGAGGTGTTAGTGTTTCCAACGCCGTTTGTTAGGTAGGGGGTTTCAAATGGTACTGAGGGTGCTTGATAGTGCCAAGCTACTTTTCCTGTGTTCCAGTCATACGCTACAATGCCGTCATATTGGTTGTAGAATATGAGACCATAAGCTGATTCATCTTGGTATGAACCGAATGTTCCCCATGGGAGACTTGAGATATCGCTCTTCCATAGGAATTTGCCTGTGCGTAAGTCCCAGCAATAGAAGTGGCCGTCGTCGAAGCGGTTTGTGTATTTTCCGTGGTCTGAAAGTCCTAGTCCGCTGAAGATCGGGTAACCAATGCCTGTTGATTCATTCCAGAGTAGTTTTCCTGTCGTTAGGTCTGCTGCCATGATCCAAACGTCTGAAGCTACTCCAGTTGCAGGTACGTTGTTGCTAACTGAGTTTACTGATATCATTGATTCGAAATCTGCAGTGCCTATGCTGGAGAACGGATAGGTTATGTTACTTATTACATTGTTAGTTGGAAAAGCAGTGACATTTGTCGTAAGTCCTTGGAGTGTCCAGTTGATTAAGTGATATCTGTTGGCACCTTGGCTTGCACCTAGGTCTTGTATGCTCAAAACATATGGATCAGCATATAAAGTGCTTGATGAGAGACTTGGAATGCTTACGTTAAGTGTAATCGCTCCGGTAATTGGGTTGTATTTTGTCACTAGGTTTGAGCCTAAGTATAGAAGAGACACAGTTGTTCTGTCGGTTCGTCCTAATCCTCCTGGCACTGGTGGGGCGTTTTCAGCATATGAAATGTATGTTGGCTTGTTGGTAACGTTTGCAAGATCCCAGTAAACTTGTCCTGTGCGAATGTCGGAGCATTCCCAAACGGTCTGTGTTGCACCGTCAAATACCTTTGTGATTGAATTGTATAATCTTCCTGCGAAGGCGATGCTGGGGTTTCCTCCGAAGCCTGGACCAGTATTTCCAAATGTAAAGGCTGCACCTGCGAAGTCAACATCTGGTGCTTGGGCCGTTGTGTAAGCTCCATCGATGAGTCCACCAAATATGCCGTCTAAGGCACCTTGTTGTCTCCATACGACGTGTGCGCTGGTTGGACCTAAGACATAAGGCATGAATCTGTAGTTGCTAGAGTAAACGTTGGTGTTGTCTGGCCATCCTGGGGTTCCTGTGCCGCCGCCGATTTCATTATATGGAACGTTCCCGCCGATTACCCACCATTCTCTGTTGTCTGGGTGGATAGGTCGTATCCAGTAGTTTCCTGCCCCTGGGAGTGGGGTTGGTTGCCAACTGCTTACTTGGTCTTGTTGAACTACAAGAGTGAATTTTTCGGTGCTTGAAGGTGCATAGTAGACATCCTGAGTAGCATTGAAACCTGTGTTGGTAGCTTGTTCCAGCTGAGACAATAATGGTTCCAGATTGGGTTGTATTGGCTAAGAGTCCATTGATAATAGTATCCGGCTGGGTAATAATCGCCTGCGAACGAGAACTGAATTGTGTAGTTGCCTGCTACGTCTGGAATATAAGTTAGCCATGCTGTTGCGTCTGCTTGGTAAGAATTGAATGGACCTACCTTAATGTCTGTTCCATCTGGCTTTGTTATGTCGACTGAGTATCCTGTGTGTGCTCTGTTAACTTGAGTTGCGGGTTGAAGCCATACGTTGATTAATAGTTGCTGTCCAACGCCTATCGGATTCGGTGAGAAACTAATGTATGATATTGTTTGAATATTTGTGCTTGGGGTTACTCCTGCTGGAACTGGTCCGCCTGTAATGGGAGTTTGCGCATGTCCCTATGGTTACTCCTTGTTGAGCTTTTACGGGCATTGTATTCATAATAGCTAGAGCTGCCGATGCAATCAAAAGTGTTGTCAAAATTAAAGATATATATTTATTTATTTTCAATGTCTTTTTCTCCTTTTCTTTAAGCTTAGCGGTTCAACATTGATGAATAAACCGCAAGCTCTCCTCACAAACATCGGAGAGATGCATATTAAATTTGTCCCAAAACCTAGTTTTAACCGTATTCTAAATCGCGGTATTGTATTATAAATCAAGAAAAATAATAAAGAATAGATATTTTCAATAAGTTAAATTCAATGATCAATCATGTCGACCAAAGTAATCATATGGATTTTGTTCTAAAAAACATATAAGCACATAGAGCAGAGTTCTTAGCTCAGTCTTGAGGTGTTAAACGATGTTGCTACCGATGGCGTTACAACAGTTACCGTTTATTGCATATGTGGGAAGAATCGTATTCCTGATTGTTACAACAATTATTTTCGTAATTGCTCTATTAGCTTATATACGCGTCCGTAGAACCAAAACACTGCTACTTTCTGTGGGGTTTGGACTTTTCTTCATTCATGCATTACTCGCCATAACTGAATTATTAAGCCCTGACTTTAATTCAGAGTTTACAACAGGATACCATCTTCTGTTAGACTCTGTAGCGCTGTTATGCATCCTAGTAGGAGCATTGAAGGACTAAACAATAATGTTTAAAGAAGAAATCCTGGAAAACCAAAGAAGACAAAAAATTTACTCAAATATTAAGAAGAATCCAGGATTGCACATAAGAGAGCTTCAACGTGTTTTAGATATTCCTTTAGCTAGTTTACAATATCATTTGAATTATATGTCCCGGAGAAATATCATAGTTGAAGAGAAAGCTGAGCATTACACCCGATACTACTGTAGCCCACTTGATCCTGAAGACAAAAAGATTCTGTCAATCTTAAGACAGAAAAGAATTAGAGAAATTGTTCTAACACTTTTAGTCGAAAAGAAAGCAAAGTACAGATTTATCGTTGACAAATTCAAGATGCCGACTTCAACAGTTTCTTTCTATCTAAAGACTTTGTTGGATAATCATATTGTTGAAAGAACAAAAGTCGGATATGAAAATGTCTATACAATTAAAGATGAAGATAAAATTGCAAAAATATTGGTTGCCTATCAGTCAAGTCTCTTAGACATCTTAGTTGATAAGTGGGCTGCTACATGGCTAGAAAACCGTTTCAGCAGAGAGGAAACTAAAGAAGATATAATTTAGTCAAACTCACGCTTAAATTGAAAATAAATGCAAAGAATTGGTTAAAAGGGATTTAGTAGAAGCTTCTTGCTTCTTTGCGTTTTTCTGCTTCTTCGTAGAAACGTAGAACTTCATCCACTATTTCCACGTTGGATAACAGCATGCGTCTGCAGCAATAGCGTTTGACTCCTAAGCTGTCTAGTATGTCACTTGCGTTTTCGCCTGTTTTGATGCGCCTTGTGAATTCTTCCCATTTGTCTCCAACCAGTTTGCCGCAGGTGAAACATCTTACGGGAATAATCATTCTGTTTTTTCTCTCCTTACCTGTAACTCTTCTGTTCCTTTGACCTTGCGCCTGCTCCGCCGACTTTCTTTGTCTCTTTTATTCTGCTGTCTCCGGCGATCATTGTTCTGTCATATTCGCTAAAAACCGTGCGAAGATGTGTGCTTTTTGTCCATTTGAGAAGAGCATTTGAGATTGCCATTCTTGCTGCTTCTGCCTGTCCCATGTAGCCTCCACCGCTGGTTTTAACATCCATATCTAGTTGCTGCCATGTTTCTGGACCTGCCTGCAGTAATGGTTCCATAATTTTTGCTCGCGCGATGTCTGGCTCGTAAATTTCAACTGGAGTCATGTTTACTCGCACTTTACCGTTGCCTTGTTTGACTATCGCTCGGGCAACTGCGGTTTTTCTTTTTCCACTAACTACTAAAACTTTTTTTGCTGGCATAATTATTCCATCCTGTTTCTCCATCCGATTTCTTTAGCTAATTCGCCAAGTGTTAAGCGTGGCCCTTTTAGGTTGGCTGATGAGGCTTCTTCGAAAGTGATCATTTCTTGACCGAAGAGTTCTTTTGGTACACCCATAAAGACTCTGAGACGTTTGTAAGCGGCTTTCCCTTTAGGTTGCTTGTAAGGAACCATTCCTCTTACGACTTTTCTCAGATATTTATCTGGTCGCCTATAATGGAATGGGCCGCGTTCTGGAGCGCCAACTTCAAGGAATATATGTCCTTCTAAAATTTTGGCTTTTCTTTTACCTGAGAACACTGCCTTTTCAGCATTTAATATGATGACGTCTTCGCCGTTTAATAGCCGCTTGGCTACTTTGCTGCACATTCTGCCAACGATTAATCCTTCAGCATTTACCAAAGTGGCGGATGATGTTTTTGTTGTTTGCATTTTACTCACCGAATAATCTTTACATTTGTGCCCTTAGGATTCTTCTCTAAGAGTTCTGGAATGGTTAAGTATTTTGCTTTTGCAGATTCAAGTTTCGCCTTTGCTTGTTCTGAAACAGCAAATGAAGCTACAGTTATAGCATGGTCTATACTGCCTGAACCTAAGATTTTGCCTGGAACTATAACTGTGTCTGCGCGTTTTGTATTTCGGTTTATAGTGCTTAAATTAACTGAGATACGTTGGCTATTTGTTTTGGACAGGTACTCAGCAATATCATGCCATATTGCTGCTTGTTTTTCTCTGCTTTCTTTTTTAAGAACTTGAATTAATTGGATTAATTCTGGGTTTGTGGTTTTTGTTTCTCTCATTGCTGTTCAGCCTTTAATAGTTCTTCAATTTCGTTTAATTCTTGACCTAAAATCTTCGTTGCTTCTTTTAATACACGTTCAGGAGGAAGGGCACCTGAAGATTCAAGTGTCATAATGAACTGGTTCTTTTCCCACTCTATTTTTAAAGGTGAAGGCTTCTTTGGACAAGCTTCGACACAGTCCATACAAAGGTTACATCCCAAAAGGTCTCTGACATCAACTTGATCATCTTTTATTACAAAGACTTTCTTTGGGCAAATATCAACGCATTTTGAGCAATCTTCACATTTCTCTGCCGGAAGAGTGATTTTCGGGTAATACTTGTAAACGCACATAGAAACGGGCTGCCATTTTGCGTGCGTTTTGCCTCTTCCCAGCCGCGCATAAGCTTCAAGCTTTAGTTTCTGGTTCTTTGCAAGTTTAATAATTGGGACTTTATCGGAGACCGGAACGACTTCCGGGTTTTCAGAGATTACTTCTCCTGAATACACTGTTCTTGTTCCATCTTTTGCTTCAGCGTCCAATGTGAGTGTTACTCTGCATTTTGGACAACCGAATTCACTTTGGCATTCACATGCTTCTGGAAGGTTATAGGTATCTAAATCAGTTTTTAGGGGTGTGAGTCCAAGTCTATGGGCAATCATTTCGTCTTGTAGAATTGAGCTGTTTTCAATCATTACAACTTCTTCAATTGCCATGCATGGAACTTCAGCAAGTGCTATTCGCCGTAAAGCATTCATTAACGGAACATCCGCGTCTTTAACAACTACACGGAGGTTAGTATCATTTTTTTCCAAGATTTCAATTTTCACTTGCCGCAAACACTCCAAACATATGTCGCTTTTAACATTACTCATTAAACATAAAAGGGGGAATAATTTAGACTCTTCTTCCTCTTCTGCCACCGGGTCTTCTTGTGCCATCATGTGGAATTGGCGTAACTTCTTCGATGCGTTCAATTCTAAAGCCAAATCTTGCCAGTGCTCTGATTGCTGCTTGTGCTCCTGGTCCGGGAGTTCTCGGTCCACTACCGCCGGGTGCTCTGACTTTGATGTGGATAGCTGTAATTCCTTTGTCTCGAGCCACTTCAGCTGCGCCTGTTGCTGCTCGCATAGCTGCGTACGGTGAAGATTCCATTCGGTCGGCTTTAACGAACATACCGCCGCTGGTTCTGGAGATTGTTTCTGCGCCACTTATGTCAGTTATGTGAATCAATGTATTGTTATAGCTGCTGAAGATGTGAACTATACCCCATCTTTCACTACGTTTGTTGCTTGGAGCGCTCAAAATCTTCCGCCTCCGCGTCCGCCTCGTCTTCCGCCACGCTGTGGTTGCCTAATTTCAGGTGGCTTTGCTACAACGGTTAATCCAAGTCTAAGTGGGTGTGCTGGAGCTGCAACTGCACTCTCTGGTGAGTAAACTACTTTTGGCTCGTCTGCTTTTGGAACAATGAAACCTGGCACTGTGACTCTGCGTCCGTCAATGGTTACGTGACCGTGTGTGATTAGTTGTCTAGATTGGAAAATTGTTCTTGCTAAGCCTTTGCGGAACACTATGGTTTGTAATCTGCGTTCTAAAATGTCTTCGATGGTTAAGTCTAAGACATTATCTAACACTGCGGTATCTGGTAGAATTCCAAGTTTCTTGAGCTTTGTAACTTGCTCGAATTCTGTCTTTGCTCGTTCTTCAGCTGTTTTGCTGATTAGTGAACGTGCAATACCTCTGGTTTTTGAAAGGGTTGTTTTATGACGCCAGAGTTCATGTTTGTTACGTAAGCCGTATTGACCCAGAAGTTTTAGTTCTTCTTGAAGGATGTCTTTTCGCCATCGGAAACGTGGCGTATCGAATTTTTTACGTTGCTTCTTTGGATCGCCCATATTTATTTGCCTCCTTCTGCTGGGGCTGCTCCAGGTTTCTGCATAAGGGTCTTCTTCTTAACTCCTAAAGCTTTGCCGGCTCTGCCAGTGGTTTTTGTGTGTTGACCTCGAACTTTGAGGCTGTAAGCATGGCGGTATCCTCGCCAAGACCTTATGTCTTTGGCTTCGTCAATATCCATTTTTGTTCTTAAAACTAAATCCGCACTTAGAAGATGCTTGTCTTTTCCCGTTTCCGAGTCTTTTCGCCTGTTAAACATCCATGTTGGCATCCCAAATTTAGTCAGGTCTTTTATGACCTCTTCAATTTTTGAAAGGTCAGACTCGACCAAGTAGCCTACTCGTAAGTCAGGGTTTACTCCTGCTTTTTTGAGAATTGCATTTGATAGGCTAAGGCTTATGCCTTTTACCTGTGCAACTGCGTAAGAAGTCTTCAAGGTACCTTGAACATCTGTACCCATGATACGTAGTATATAGCGATATTCTTGTGACATTCTAAATTTTCATCCGTTAATTAAATTGAAAGCATATACGAAATGAAACAGTATTTATTTAAACCTTCTCGTAGCAAAGTTTCCATCAATCGTCAACATCTAACTTCAAACAACCTTTCTGTTGTATGTTTCCGTTTTTTGTTTTTAGAGAGAAATTACGAATCAAACGTTTGATAACGCCTAGATAATAATAAAACTATACAAGAATCTCCAGTTTAATCATCACTCACAACGTTGCCTTGTTCAGCAGTTTTCTCTTGGGATTGTTGTTTTTTTCTTTTTTGGTTATAAACTATTAGTATGGTTGCCGCAGTTGCTGCCCCCACAGCGATAACAAGAGCTGTTTTTATGGGATAATTAGCCACCGTGGAGTAGATTATATATGGGCGCATCATTTCGTGGTCTTCGTGTTCTAGCAAGTGGCAATGCCAAATGTATCCTGGTCCTTTTGTAGCATCAAAGGTATAGCTGGAGCCGTCTTGTGGAGCAAAACGCACTCTTAGTGTTACAACTTCGCCTGAGTAAATAGTCAGAGTGTCTTTCCAGCCTTGCTCTTCTGGTTGAGCATTGGTTATGGTGCCTGTCAAATAATTGGAGAGGGATTTTACGTTATTTGTGGGGTGGTTGAATGGGGGTTGACCGTTTAGTTTTATCCATTCTTTTAAATAGCTTGTGTTGTCAAAGGGTTGGCGCGAGACAAGCTGAAACTGGACTAAATGAAGATGAATCGGGTGTGCATCCATGCTTGTGTTAACGATTATCCAGTCTTCAGTTGTGCCAAGCTGAGGAGTTTCTGAAATTTCAGCGTCCCAGTTCTGCCCGTCCAGAAGCGCTTGAGAGGGCGTATTGTTTTGTTCATCCATGACTTCGTATAATGTTAGAATTCTTTGCTTGCTAGGATTAGGTAAAGTAGGAAAAGTAGCTGTTGATAATGTAGGGTTGAAGGGTAATGGAGAGGAGGCAATGCTGAATGGTGTTGGTCCATTAGCATCAGTAACGGTGAACTGCATTATTTGCCCCAATGTTTGTTTTTCTTCGTTACTGCTCGTAAGCAAAGAGGTGTTTTGAACTGCGATTTTTGTTCCAGACGGCAATTTAGAGAAGTCAACTATAATGTCAGCTCTTTCAGCAGGTGCCAAAGCTAAGGAAGTGAGCGTTACGGGCGCTTTTAGGTAGCCTCCATCCGTTCCAATCTGGATAAATGATTGACCGTTTGATAAGTTAATGTTAATAAAACGTGAGTTTGATCCGTTTAAAAGCCTGAACCTGTATTGTGCTTTGTCAACGTTCATGTTGGGCCAAGCTTTGCCATTTACAATAATTGCATTACCTTGAAAACTGTTAACCCAATAGGGATGATTAGCAGCGACAGACCCCACAGTTGGATAGTACAATGAGCCATCAGTGTTGAATGTTCTATCCTGGATAACAAGAGGCATTTCGTATTTTCCAGTCGGCAAAATGGGGGCAACTTTATCGTTTTCTATTTTTAGCTCTCGAATAATATAGAAACCAGCTAACCCTGACTGCACATTTAGACGGGTTAACCCTAAGGCATGGTCGTGATACCAAAGAGTCGTAGGTTGTTGTGCATTGGGATAATAGTAAACTGCAGCATTTGAATCAGTCTCCTCAACAGTGCTATATGCTGACCCGTGCGTTCCCTCTGCAGTAAACCACTGTTCAGGGCCACCATCTGAATACGATTGGTTTTCTCCGCCATGAAGATGAGTTACCAATGGAACTGGGCTTTGAAAGTTTGTGAATCCTGGGGGATATGTAGGGAAAGGCGGAGTTGGCATGGGATCGTTTTTAGTGTTTGCCCAGTGAATTGTGGGATCTACTGGAAAAATGTATTGTGTGCTGATATTGTTTTGCCATTTGACCTTAATCGGTATGCCTCTGATTGCTTCAAAGGTCGGTCCGGGGCTGCTTTGCATGAATCCTAAAGGCTCTTTGGTTAATGGATCAATAGCCTCACCGCCATAACCCCAAACTTCAGTGAATAGATTCATAGATGGAGGAAGGATCTGTTCTTTAAAACTAGCCATGGTTACTGTGTATTCATGTCTAATAACTGTGCCTTGACTAGTGATAACAGTCGGCTGATAAACGATTGGCGGAGAAGTTAGCTGGTTTTCAAATTTTGGAATGCTAAGTGGGTCTAAAATGTTTGCTGAAGCGTGTCAAAAGCGTTAACCATTTCTTGCGAAATTAACGTGTCTATTCGGATTTAGTAGTGCATTTACTTCGTTAACCATGAACCCTGCATGTTCAACGTAGCTTGCAAAAACAATTGCCGCCAAGCCGCCTCCAGCCGTTATTGCTGATAGCTTCAAAAATTTTCTTCGATCTAACCCTCGGCTAATAGCCTGCCGCACTGTTGGACTAATCACAGTAACACTTTTAGGTATTGCGGGTTATGGGTTGATTTGCGGTTTCGGCATGATTTCTTAGGTTTTAACCTTTTTGAAAAACTTGTTGTTTTTCCCATCACACTCAATCTCAATTAGACCTTGTAGTAGAAAGTCGCTCTACAATTGGATTGGATCAACCGATTTTATTAACATTATGATTACGAAATCCTGACGTTCCTACTCTGACAGAAGAATTTTTTTCCCAATGGATTCTTCAAAAATAAATTTTCAAATTAAATATGAAATGTTATCGAATGTTAATTGAGATGCAATAGTATGATGGACTCAATAACGGTTTTAGGATTAATTGCCGCAGCTTTCACAACCATGTGCCTTCTGCCATAGCTAATGAAGATTTACAGGACAAAATCAACTAAAGACATCTCAGCTCTGATGTTCACGCTCTATTGCGGTGGCGTCTCTTTATGGTTCATCTACGGGTTTTTTCGCCAAGATATAGCGATCATTCTTGCAAACTCCTTGGCTCTTATCCAAAGTGTTGCAATCTTGGCGCTGAAACTGAAATACAGGTAAATAAAGGAAATAGACTTAGCTTCATCTCAACACATTTTGGCACTTTACTGGTTTAGTTAACCCAACCAAACTAAGATTACTCAAATCAAGATTTAAAAACGCCTTATTCGATTTACTTAAGCTCTTAAACTAAAAGATGTTTTCATTTAGTTTCTTCTAATTATCTTTCATTATTCTTGCAATGGCTTCTGTTAGTTTTAGATTGTCTTTGGACGAGCGTATGGTTATTCTGAAGTAGTGATCGTCTAAACCCATGAACGTGCAGCAGTCACGAATAAGGATTCTTTGGTTAGTTAGGGCTTCTTTCAGTTTGGTGCTGGTGATTTTGCCTTTTTGGATTTTGACAAGCAGGAAGTTGGTTGTGGACGGGTAAACATACAAACCATCAATTTCACCAAGCTCCTTAGCAAGTTCAAGTCGGTTTTCGGCGATGACAACTTTGGTGTTTTTAATGAATTCTTTGTCGTTAAACGCCGCCAATGTGGCAAAACAGGCTAAGCCATTAATGCTCCATGGCAAACGAACATCCTCCAACTTCTTAACTAAACTGTTTGAAGCCAACCCGTAGCCGAAACGTATACCAGCCATGCCATAGAATTTGGTGATTGAACGAATAACAAAAAGGTTCTCGTACTCGTTAACCAAACCTGCTAAAGTGTTTTCGTCTCCTTTATCAGCAAACTCGATATAATTCTCGTCAACGCTAAAAATGATATCCCGTTTCTCACAGAAATCCAAAAGATCCGTCAGCTCTGCTTTGCTGTAAAGTTTTCCAGATGGGCTGTGGGGGTTACATATACATAAGATTCTTGTTTCATTCGTTACTGCCTTTTTTATTTCCTCGTTGTTAAGCGAGAAATCTTCTGGCAATTGGACAAAAATCACTTTGCCACCTACGCGGAGCGCAGCTTTCTCATATTCGGAGAAAGAGGGCACAGGAATCACCGCATTAAAACAATTTGGCAAAACTTCGGATATGGCGTAAATTAGCTCGATGGAGCCGTTGCCTAAAATAACCTTTTCCGCTGCCACACCATGCCCTACGTATTTTGCGATTTTTTCTTTGAATTCAATCGGATTTGGGTCAGGATAGTATTTTATGTATTTAGCGTAATCTTTGACGGCTTCGACAGCTTTTGGTGATGGTCCAAGAAAGTTTATGGGTCCACTAAATTCAAGCACTTCTTCTATGGGAACATTACATCTTCGGCTGAAACCCCAGATATCTCCTCCATGGCTGATAAATCTGCGTTCTTTGCAGTTACTCGACAACTTCTTGTTCCTCCATTAGTCTGCCTATTTCTTTTTCAACCAGAGACTGTGCTTTAAAGTGGGCATTATATAAGTTAACAACTTTATATAGCCAGTAAATTCCGCCGACACCCAAAGTAACAATTGTGATTAAAACATAAGTTTTTATCGGTATTGTTTGAGGCATGAACAGCCGTTCTGGGAAAGCCGTCGTTAAAAAAGTATCCTGCTTATGTTCATGCACAGCTAAATCCTTTGACAGTAAATACAAGATGACAAAGTTTGGTATGATCAGAATAATGCTTGCAGCCCACACCTTTGCATGACGAACCAACAATCTTTCGTTTACTGCAGGTGCCTCTTTGCCGTGTTTTTTCAGGTACACTGAAATTTGTTCTCTCCACTCATTGTCATGTTGGAAATGTTTGTTTCTACCTTGTACAAGACGGTAATACATTGGAAAGAAAGCTGCTCCGAAAGTCACGATTGCCCCCAGGAACCACATTGAAAACCACATTTTTCTGTCTGAATAAACTTTGGTGGCGGTTTCCATGTGGGGTTCAAGCTCTTTAGGTTTAGTTTGCTTACAGAGTTGCTGTGCCAAACTTTATAAGGTCTTCCATTGGCATCTAAAAGCTAAGTGAAGCAACCTCAAATGCTGCTTTCCATAATAATTCCCATGTACAACGAGCAATCCACTATAGGCGACATAATCGAGCGGACTAAGAAAGCAACGCAGAAAATCGGCATACAAACCGAAATTCTTGTTGTGGACGATCGCTCGTATGACCGATCGCTTCAGATAGCTAAAAAATACAAAATTAGACTTTTTACATTGAAAGAACATTTAGGCAAAGGTTATGCCCTCCGAGCGGGCTTTCTGAAGTCAAAAGGTGACGTAATAATTACAATTGACTCAGATGGTTCCCACTGGCCCGAAGAACTTGATGAAGTTTTGGCACCAGTTCTACAAAACAAAGCTGACTTAGTGATTGGTTCAAGATACCTAAAACAAAAGCATGTTGCCGCTAGAAAACTCAACGCTTTTGGTGTGCGAATCTTCAACGACTTTATTGAGCTTTTAACGAGAGTTGCAATAACAGATAGCCAATCAGGTTATCGAGCTATGACACGTGATGTCTTGAAAAGCCAAAAGCTGAAATCAGGCGGATACGAAATAGAGTCTGAAATGCTTGTAAAGACAGCCAAAAAACATTTCCGAGTCACCGAGGTACCGATTACATTTCAGCAGCGGACATACGGCAGATCAGGCGTGGATCCGCTGGTTGACGGCTCCAAAATTTTGCTTTCAATAGTTTTAGCTTATTCGAAGGGGTAACAGGATGGCTGCTCAAGAACTTCCTAAAGTTTCAATCATAGTGGCATCATACAATAATGAGCTAACCATCATGGAATGTCTCAAATCCATCTTGTCACTGGATTATCCGAAAGACCATTTTGAAGTCATTTTGATGGATGGCCTCTCAAAAGACAAAACATTAGAAATAGCCCAAGAACTCCAAGTCCAAGTTGTATCTATAAAACTAAATTGTCCAGCAGCCTACAACTACGTGATGAAAATCGCAAAGTACCCTATTTTGGGCTTTATTGATTCAGACGCAAAGGTTGAACCCAATTGGCTAAGACTTCTAGTGCCTCATCTAGATGAACCACAAGTAGCCGGAGTCAGCGGAACTATTGAAACTTGGAACAGCAATAATCCTTGGGCAAAAAGCATCGGCTATGAACTCAAGAACCGATATAGTCGCATAGGACATTATACAGGTCGCATTGCCACCATGAATCTGCTCATGAAGAGAGCTTTAATTGATGAAGCTGGTGGATGGGATGAAGAACTACCAAGCCAATATGACACAGACCTCGGTTTCAGGGTTAGCGCTAAAGGATACAAAATAGCTTATGAACCCAAAGCGGTATGTTACCACTTCAACCGTCCAACTCTTCGAGCTTATTATCGCCAACAAATGCAGTACGGCAAAAACACTTTACGTCTTTACTTTAAACATGGTCACCTAGCCCGAGGCGACGAAATCACTGATGTCGGCATGAACATTCAACCCATCTTACTTTTGGCGACCGTCTTGTCATTCATCGTTGGAATAGTTCCGCTAATCAGATTATTTTGGTACATTTCAGCCGCAATCTTAGCGTTCATGCTTATCTATTTCGGTTATTCAGCGGCGAAAATAAAATTAAAATTCCATGACGTTTCCACTTGGCGACTTGTGGTGCTGTATTTTGTGCGTTCTTTCGCATGGTTTGTGGGTGCAATAAAAACAACAGTTAACTTTTTGGTGGGAAAAGGGGGAAGAAGGCATGGCGCATAGTATATGTTTTGTTTCGCCTGAGTATTGGCCTCTTTCTGGCGGCACAGGTGCCTATGTCTATTACCTGTCAAATGAGCTTCTCAAAAACGGCTACCGCATCTGCATTGTAACTGGATCCAACCAAACATTGGATGTCACTGTTAATGAGCAACTCAAAGTGTTCTTCCTTCAGATCCCCAGAACGCCCATAGTAAAATCCTTCCTTCTTGCTGCCAACAGCTACCGCAAACTTAACAGTGAACGCTCAAACATGGACATAGACGTTACACACGTTAACCTGCCTCTGACTCCCAATTTTGCAGTTCCACCAAACTTTGGAAAAGCGACCATTTGCACTGTGCATTCAACTTGGAAGGGGGAGGCAGAAGCTATCCGAGGTGAGCCATTTAGCCGCCTCAATGCCAACGAGAAATTCATGGTAAGCTTCAATTGGTTCCTAAGAATTTTTGAGGAAAAAATGCTGGAACGAGCCAAAAAAATAATAGCGGTAAGTCATTTCACAAAAAGAGAACTCACCGAATATTACCATATCCCTGAAAGCAAAATCCGAGTTATCCACAATGGGGTTGACATTAAAAAGTTCCAGCCTGCCCAGGACAAACGTAAAATCAAATCTGAGCTTGGTTTTAACCCCGATGACTTGCTTATTCTCTCGGTTGGCAGATTATATGCCCGCAAAGGATTGTTTACTCTTATTGAAAGTATGCCTCCAATTATGAAACGTTTCAAAAATGCGAAATTCGTGGTTTCAGGCAAAGGTCAAAGCGACGAAATGCATAAACTCATTGCTCACGCGGAAAAAGTGGGTGTAAAAGATAACCTTATTTTCACAGGCTACTACCCAGATAAAAAACTGCCCAAACTTTACCAAGCAGCTGACGTATTCGCGTTCAGCACTTTTTATGAGCATCATCCATTTGCAGTTTTAGAAGCGCTTGCGTCAGGTTTGCCGGTAGTTACAACGTGGGTTGGTGGAATTCCTGAAACAATTGAAAGCGGTAAAAACGGCTTTTTGGTTGAGCCTTTCAACGTTAAACAGTTCAGCGATCGTATTCTTTTCTTGCTTGAGCATCCATCTGAAGCGGCGGAAATGGGTCAGCAGGCGAGAAAAACCATTGTGGACCAGTATGATTGGCGCATAGTTGTAAAAGACGCAATGGAAGTTTATGACGAGGTTCTCAGTTAAGCGATTTCTATTGGTTCTTGCCTATACGCCTTAGTTACCCTCTGAAAAAGCTTAACGATATCTAAACTGCAAAAAAGGAATTTAGTGGCGTATTCATGTTGATAAATCATCATTTGAGCTTTCACGGGCAAGTCTATTTTGGGTGGTTCAAATTTGCGGCTTACCGTGTCTACCTGTAATCCATCAACTCTTAATGTTGATTCGTAGAAGCTTGTTTTTTTGGCTATGTAGTTCAGATATGTTTGTTTCCAATCTAATTGCATGATTTTAGTGCAAACTATGTCAATGGCTAATGCATCGTTGCCTGTTAAAATAAGATCCATTTTTACGGGTTTACCTTTGGTTGGGCCGTTGCCTTCAATGCCAATTCTGGCGTCCATAATAGTTAGTTGTGGCTTGAAAACAGTGTAGAGCCTAAAGAATACTTCTGGCAGGTAAGGGTGAAGATAGATGCGTTTATTGCTCGGAATACACCCAAAAAGGTTTTTGATGGCGCCGCTGTAAGCAGCAAATTCGTGGGTTTTCATAAGCGGCAAATCTACAACAGCGTCGGCGTCAAGAATGGTTTTGGGCAAATAGAGTTCTTTGAGCAGTACGCCGTCAGCAAATTTTACTTTAACCACCTTGTCCTCTGAAAGGTTAATCACTGTGCCGCCTGCCCGTTTAACTGCGTCTTGCATGCCGGTTTTGTCAAACGCAGTCCAGCACGGATAGTTAAAACCATTAGATTCGCCAACGATCACTTCGCTGTTGCCGTCCCGGAGCAAACCGACAAGCTGCTGCATCAACTCTGGACTCGTAACCACTCCAGGGATATATTCAGGGTGGCTAAGGTTAGGTTTAATGAAAATTTTGCGTTTTCCCCGGAGCCCTGAACCTACGACGGCTTGTTTAACGATGTCTCTTGTGTCGCCTTTGGCTTGGAAGATTTTTACAATTTTTGAGTTGGGCAATCTAGGCACCTTTCACTCCCATTATGCAGCCAGGGTCGCCATCAAGCATGTCGCCGTTATGGTAAGCTGCCGAGCGTGCCCTGCAACCGCCACAGATATACTTGTAATCGCATTTGGAGCATGAACCCTTAAGGTTTGCCCTGTTACGGAACGACTTGAAAAGTAGCGAGTTAAGCCAGATGTCTTCGAATTTTTCAGTTTTTAGGTTGCCAACATTAACTGGCAAAAACACACAGGGATGCACATCACCCTGGGGTGACAATGAACAGTAAAGTCTACCGGCGCCGCATCCTCCAATAAAATCTGCTAAGGGCACGGCTTTTTTTGTAATTTTGACGGTTTGCATATGTGCCATAGACATGGTTACTTCGCCTGTTCCACTTGATCCTTGACATTGCAATCCAACACGGGCTAGCTGAGGTGCAGTTGTCAATATGGTTGTTTTGCAGCCCTTTGACATTCGAGCCAAAAGGTACCGCATCAATTTCTCGCGCTCTTGAGGTGAGAGGTCTTGGTCGTAATGTGCTTTGCCTCTTCCTGCAGGAACAAAATTAAAGTTTGTGAACCTTTCTGCCCCTATTTCTTCAGCCAAATCGATAATTGCCGGCATTTCTTCAAGGTTGCTTTTTGTAGCTGTGGTCGCAATGCAAACGCACAAATCCGCTTCTACGCAGTTTTTCAACCCAGCCATAGCCTTATCAAACGCTCCTGGAACCCCTCTGAACTCGTCGTGAGTTTTAGCGGATGCACCATCAATACTTATGTCAAGGTAGTTTACTCCTGCCTGCTTGAGTTTCTGCACGTTTTCTTTGGTTAGCAAGGTGCCGTTTGTAGCCACTGACACATATAACCCACGGTCTGCTGCATGTCGTACAACTTCAAAAAAATCTTTTCGCGTTAACGGTTCGCCGCCGGAAAAAGCCAAAGCAGTAACTCCTGAATCTGCAATCTGATCCACAACTGATATGGCTTCTTTTGTTGTGAGTTCTTCTTCGCGGATTGTACCGCTGTTTGAGTAACAATGTTTGCATTGCAAGTTGCATTTGTGTGTAAAATCCCAAACTATAAGGAAAGGTGCATAAAGTGAAATGGGTTTTTTTATGCCCATGTACGTGAAGCTTCTGGCGAGGTTTAAGACAGCTCTTTTGGCGTATGGGTCCGCTAGGAGCTTGTTAACTTTTTCGCGTTTAATGTTTAAGCTTCTGCGAAGAAATTCAACCCAGAAACCGATGATTTGAGAATATAGGCCGCTGCATTTGCCACATTGCTTGTCTGTTTTTCCGGAGTAATTATCTAAGGCTGCTTCAAGAACGGTTCTGCCGCATGAAGGACATTTTTTGAGCGAGAGCTTGAGCATTTTTTTGGTCATAGGCAGAGTTATCACTGCGTTCCAAAAAGTATCGTAGCTAAGCAAGCTCAACTCAAAGTCTCCTCCGTAAGACGTCAAGTGTTAGATAGGTTACCTGGGAATGTTAAAGATTTCCCTGAAATAGCAAAAAGACCAAATCTTGCTTTATGCCACAGCTGTCCGCGCATGATTAACATTTAGTTCTTAATTTTTCTTCTTTGGTTGTTGTAGTAGCAGCTGTGGGTTTTTTGAAAGTTGTGTGTTGAGTTGTGTTTTTGCTTTGGTTTGTTTTTTGGGTTTTTCTGGTTTTGCTTGTAGTGAATTGGTGTTTTTTAAACATGGTTGTAGCGCAAAATCCACTAGTTGTGCAAATAACGCATGTTGAAATAAGCAGGTTGTAGCAAAAATGAGTCGATAACTGACATGAAAAATAAGCAGCTTCTTTTTTACTATAGATTAACTCAAGCTTAAACACAATAGCTCTTAGGCACGTTTTTTTTCTTCTTGTCTGGTTGTTGTTGTTTGACTCCCCTGTGCCACAACCAAATTTTCAGTTTGTGCTTTAACTTGTGTTCTTGGTTTGCTTTGTACCGTATTGCCTGTTGGGTTGTTGACTGGTTGTTGTTGGATTTTCCATGTTTTTGGGTTTTGTTTTATAATTGTTGTAGTTGCGGAGTCATTTTTCAATAATGGTTTTTGGCTGAAAAATCACTGGTTGTTGTAAGGTCATGTTGAATGTTGGCTGGATCGACATGGATCTCATCCATCTATTTAATGGTCTACCGGAAACCAAAATTATAACTTTGCGTTTTGGCGCATTATCTTCTCTGCGACTTCTAAATCTATAAGCGTGTTAATGTTTAGCAACACTTCAACCTCTTCAGTTATTATAGCGCTTGTTTCAATTTTGCCTTCTTTCTGAATTTTGCTTCCATCAACAATGTTAACGCCTGAAACAGCATACCATTTGCCCATATACTCATCAGTGGAATCTACAGACAAACCTAAGCTTTCCCGGGATTTAATGGGAATGAAAACCGCAAAAAAATCTTTGCCACTGTGTTGGAATTGGTTTATGGTTTTGTCGAGGAATTTTCCTGTAACTGCAGGTGAATCAGCCGGAACAGTTAAGATTGGACCTGTTAACCCAGCTATTGAGGCTGCTTGTTTTAGGTCGTTATGGTAGCCTTTAGCGTCTGTATGCAAGATTTTCCAGCCCATGCTTTGGCAATGCTTCTCTGTTTGAGTTGTATTGCTGCTGGTTACCACAAAAAACTCTGAAATGTTTTTGGCGCTTGCAACTGCTAGGGTTACCCAATCAATCAAGGGTTTACCAAGCAAGGGCAAAAGGGGTTTTTCGACTGGCAACCCCATGCGAGAGCCTTTTCCGCCTGCCATAATTAACGCTGGAACCTTCATAGCGCCAACGCCCACAATGCAACCGCAAGCAAAACTAAAGTAACTGTCCTTGCCACCTCGTTAGTTGCTCCAATAGTGTCACCTGAAACTCCGCCAAACACTCTGTTAGAAATCGCCCTCATCAAAAACGCAACAGGAACACTAACTAAAACTATTGCCATGCAAACCAACCCTTTAGTCAGACCAAGCTGCCATGTAAAGATTGGGAAAGAAACTGCCAATGCAATAATGTAGGCTGTTATGTTGAGTTTCTTTTTGGCTTTTGCAAGGAAAATGGAGCCTAACCCCTTGTGCGCTGGTTTGCCAACCCAGGCGATTGTGACCATGGCAAGTTTAGCTGAAGCTTCAGCTGCA
The DNA here is from genome assembly GCA_963701045.1 of Candidatus Bathyarchaeota archaeon. Lineage (GTDB taxonomy): Archaea > Thermoproteota > Bathyarchaeia > Bathyarchaeales > Bathycorpusculaceae > Bathycorpusculum. The sequence continues at coordinate 874,235 of OY969560.1, read as the reverse complement.
AGGATTGCTCCAAAAGCAAAAACTGGATTAATCAGAAAGAGTCCAAAGAAAGCTCCAACCTCCACAATGAACGCCAGCAGTGCTCCCCAATAGGTGACTGTCCATGCGTGAGCCACATCTTTGCGGTCCTGAATGTTTCTTAGTCCAAATGTGTTTCCTAAATCGATTATTCCATCAAAATGTTGAAGACCTGTAATGACCATCAGGAAAGCTACGGTCATAGCTGCGACAACAAGCCTTCCAATAAGGACTGTTGGTAACGCAATGAAGTTATTGATTTCGCTTAGCAGGAAGTTGACGAGGTAGTTTGCGGCTAAATAGTAGCCTCCTGCAAGTACTCCTATGAAGGCTCCGATGAGTGTGAATAGGTACATGTGGTCTGCTGTATTAAAAATATAGTTGGAATCTTCGCAAACAGGAATTATAGTTAAGAAAGATAGCAAATCCCTAAAAGTTTTTATAGTTTTCACATTGGACATATACCCTACAACTAACGAAAATAGAATATAGCCTTTGTCGTGAACTTTATGGGGGACTTGAAAGGGAAAAAAGTCATGGTTACTGGCGGCGCAGGCTTCATTGGGTATCATTTGTCAAAGCGCCTCTCAGGTTTAACCGATAACTTGGTTATTTATGATAATTTATCAAGCGGCACAATGCAAAACGTCAAAGACGTGGGCAAAGTCAAACTTATCAAAGCAGACATACTTGATTTAAAAAAACTCCTCAGCACCGAAAAAATCGATTTAATATACCATTTAGCAGCACAGGTTGTCGTTGGCTACTCAATGGAGAATCCACTTGTAGATTTTGAAACCAACGCCAAAGGTACCCTGCAAGTTCTGGAAAAAGCTCGCAAAAACGACGCTAAAGTGGTTTTTGCATCAAGCGCCGCTGTGTATGGAAATCCAACTGTTTTTCCAACTCCTGAAAGCTATGGTTTTCACCCATTCTCATGCTATGGTTTATCCAAAGTGGTAGGCGAAGAATACTGCGACATGTACCGCAGCCAATACGGCTTAGACATTGCTATTACAAGATTCGCTAACGTCTACGGCTTAAGATGCCACGGCGTAATCCACGACTTTTTAGATAAAATTGCAAAGAACCCAGGCAAATTAGAAATCATTGGCACAGGAATGCAGTCAAGAGATTTTGTTAATGTTTCAGACGTTGTTGATGCGCTGGTAACAGTAGGTTCAGAAGATTTCGCCAATGGACAAGTTTTCAACCTTGGCTATGGCAATTGTATAACTATACTTGACCTTGCCAAAATGATGCTGAAAATTCTCAATTTAGAAAAGAAAACATTTGTTACAACAACAGGTGTTTCATGGCAAGGAGATGTAACAAAAATTCACTTTGACATAAGCAAAGCCAAAAAAGAACTGAATTGGAATCCGAAAATTCCTCTTGAAGAAAGCATCAAAGAAGTCATTGCCGACAGGAAACTATCGGTATGAGTAAGCCGACGCCGGCTAAGGGATTAATCGCGCTGCTGCGTCTTCCCTACTGGCTGATGACTGGTGGCTTATCAGTTCTAACTGCTTTTGCTATTTCACTCCATCCTTTAAACATCAGCCTACAAACGCTATTGCTGATTTTCTTTTCTATGGCATTCATAACTTCCGCAGGCTTTGCAATTAACGACTACTTTGATAGAGAAAGCGACGCTATCATCAAACCAAAACGACCAATCCCCTCAGGAGCTCTCTCTTTAAAACAAGTGGTGGCAGTTTCAGGTGTGCTTTTTGCCATTGGTCTAGTTATGGCTGCCTACATAAACCTGTTGAGCTTTGCAATAATAGCAATAGATTGCGCGCTGCTCTTAGTTTATTCGATCCTTGTTAAACGCAAATCGGGTTTTGTAGCGAACGTTTTAATTGGAATTTTAACTGGAACCGCATTTCTTTTTGGAGAAGCAACTGTTTCTGCTCCTCCTACCTTAAGTTTGATTTCTCTAAGTTTGTACCCAATTGCTTTTGGAACAATCGGTGGAAACGTGTTACGTGATGTTCTTAGTCTTGAAGGCGACTTAAAAGTCGGCTACCCCACATTGCCTAAGAAAATCGGTATATCTGGTTCAGTTAAAGCCGCGGCAGTTTTCTTTACATTGACTGGGATTTTAGCACCGTTACCAATTTTTGTCGGCAATTTTAACATTTACTATCTACCACTTATCCTACTTTGGAGTGCTCTTCTAATTTACTCATCAGTAAGTCTGGTAACTTCCTCTTCAACCGTAGTAGCGAACATACGCAAGTATGAGCGCATTGTAACTATGTCTATGATTTTGCTTCCATTAGCGTTAATAGTTCAGGCGATATCTCGCATATTGGGAGGGGCATAATATCAGTCAAACCAAGAGTATTTGTCCTGAATGTCAGAAAAAAATCGATGCTCAATTAACTCAAGCTAACGGCAAAATAAGAATCAGCAAACAATGCCCCGAACACGGAAGTTTTGATGCGACACATTGGCAAAGCACAGAAGTTTATAATCACATGCAAACCTATGACCAGTTCCAATACCTCGGGGACTTGAACTCTCCCAAAAACCCACAAGGCTGCCCATACATCTGTGAAACCTGCCACAACCATGCTTCAGGAACGGTTATAGGAGTAATTGATGTAACCAAACGCTGCAACTTCAAATGCGCCGTTTGTTTCTCAACTTTTCCAGAGCAAGAAAAAGTCGATTATGAACCAACCAAAGAAGCACTCATAGACATGCTCGAGTTTGTAGCTAAAGCAAACCCCAAACCGCCAGCAATCCTCTTTTCAGGCGGAGAACCCTTAGAACGGGAGGATATGCCTGAAATCATCGCTGCCGCCCACAGGCTAAAATTCATGACTATTTTGGCAACTAACGGGACACACCTTGTTGATACGCCAGGGTTGGCAAAGAGACTGAAAGATAACGGGCTAAACATCGTCTATTTATCGTTTGACAGTTTCCATGAAGACTTCAACAAGAAAATCAGAGGCAGAGAACTCTTAGATATGAAGCTGAAGGCTATTGAAGTCTGCCGCGAGTATGACATGGAAATCATTTTGGTTAACACTTTGATGAAGAGTTTGAATGATAAAGAAGTCGGCGATATGATTAGGTTCGCGGCTAAAAACACTGATATCGTCCGAGGCTTAATTTTCCAACCCATCGCCTTTACTGGCAGAGCCACGGAGAATCCGTTTCGCGAGAACTTCCGAGAATGGTCTTTTGCAGAGGATGTGGAGAAACAAACCGGCGGCGAAGTAAAAGCTAATGATCTGTACCCGATGTCTGTTATGACTTCTCCAATCAAAATAATGCGTCAATTCATGCAGAAACCTTGGCCGCTGTTCTCATGCAGTCCACAATGCGGAATTGTAAATTGGATTTACGTTTCAAAAGATGGCAAAATGTTCCCCATCAACCGTTTCGTCAATTTTGACAGGTTCTTCAACTACATCCGAAAAACCGCTGAAAACGCAGAATCAAAAGGAAAAATGTCCCTGCTTTCATCGCTTTTCATGGCATCAATGCTGTCAATGAACATGTTTCTAGTTACCAAAGAAGTCGGCATGGCAACACTAATGAAGTCAATTATGAGAATGCATCTAGCGCCCTCTTATCAGTCGCTTGGAAAAATCCGGAGGCAAATTTTCCTGCTTGGCTGCATGGCTTTCATGGACAGCTACAACTTTGACGTAAACCGCGTTAGACGATGCGTAGTCCACTACATTACACCAGACAAAAAGATTATTCCGTTCTGCGCTTACAACAACATTCATCGGGTAGCAATCGAGAAAGACTTCGCAGAAAGGCAAAAGAAATCTAGTTAAGAAACAATCTCTTGAATCTTAATGCAAGACTTTTTCCTAGTTTTCTACTTGCATGTTTAGGACACAATAGTCATTTGTAAAAACATATCCATATTTTTGATCAAAGTGGTACAATTCAAAAACTACAAAGTATCTACCAACTTGGTTTTCTGTGACGGATGCTTGGGTTTTCCATATGTCATGGTTTTTGAGGCTTATATCATAGGTTTGTACAGGTGTAGCTACGACTGGTATGCTTGAGATGTTTGGTGTAACTTTCACAAGTACTTGGTAGGTTTGGTTTGTGTTTCCTCCCATGTGATTCTCGACGTAAAGCCCCACTGTGAAAGTGGTGTTTTGGTTAATAATCAAAGTTTCATTATAATCAACGGCTTGCTTATTGTTGTCTAGGACATACATTGTGTTGTAGGGTGCTGGACCTTTTCCATAAGCTGCAGCATATGCAAAGTATCCTATGGCTGCGGCGGAAGCAATGATAAGCACTAAAAAGACTGCGAGTCCAATGCCACTGTCATCGTTTATGCCTATTTTTCTTCCAATGCTCTTGGCACGTTCGAATAGTGTTTGCATCCAGAAGCCCCTTAAATATAGTACTAAATATCTCAATCCCTGACTTAAATGGCTTAAGTTTAGTTTTCCCGTATTTTCGAACTTTATATGTAGATGGGACTTCCACCATGTTGTAGCCTTCTTTAGCGAATTCCATAAGCATTTCAGTGGCGTAAGCCATGTCATTCTCTTTGAGTTTAACTCTGTCGATCGCTTCATGAGATATAGCGCGGAAACCCGACTGAGAGTCACTGAGGAACTGACTGTAGAAGAAGTCATAAGTGAAAGTAATTACTTTATTGCCGATGAAATTAAGTAATCCCATGGCTTTATTTGGATCGTACATACGTGTGGCCAAAACCATGTCAGCATCTTTTTCAATCATCCGATCAATTAAGCGATTGATGTGCTTAAACTCGTAGGTGCCATCCCCGTCTACCATGACGATGATGTTGCCTTTAGCGTTTTTCATTCCGGTCCGCAAAGCGATACCATAGCCTTTTCTAGGTTCTATAATTAGCCTGCAGAAATTGGTATCTTTCACAATTTCTATGGTTCCGTCAGTTGAGTTGCTGTCAACTACTATTATTTCCTTCGGGTAAGTTAACGTGTTGTTGATTGTGGTGACTGCTTCAAGTATATTTCCAGCTTCGTTGAGTGTAGGAATTACAACCGAGACCAGTTCAACTTTTGACGTCATGCCCTTCCCCGTTTATGTTGCGCTATAAATGCATATGCATGGTTAAATAAGTTCTCCGTATATCTCTGCCAACGAATTAACGTTTTTGTCCCAACTAAACTTTTCTTCCACCAGCGCTCGAAGCTCAAGTTTGATTAAAGCCCAATCAGATTCAGCAAACTCCAAAACAGCTTTCGCCATTAAGTCAGGCTGATTAGGTGCTACAAGCTTTCCAAACTTTGGATTCAATATTTCGCCTATTCCTCCAACATCTGTAGCAATAACGGGCAAAGCACAAGCCATAGCTTCAAGCGCTACCAAGGGCAAACCTTCACCAGACTTTGATGGCAGAACAAAAAAATCAGCGGCATTATAGTAAGAAGGCAATTCTTTGTCAGGCACAAAACCTGCCAGCCTGAAATTATTTTGTACGCCCAGTTCGTTGATTTTTGCTTGAACGCTGTTCATGTCAGGTCCTTTGCCAACCGCCAGAAAAACAACTTTAGGATTCTGTCGAATTGCAAGGTTGGCACAGTCCATGAGTGTATCTACCCCGTTTTTGTAAACAAGTCGCCTAACTGTCAAAAACACCTTTACATCTTGTGGGATGCCTAGTTTTCTGCGAATTTCTTCTCGATAGCTTTTCATGGGTTTGAAGCGTTCAACATCAACGCCGTTGTGCATTACGGTTATTTTATTTGGGTTTGCACCTAAACGTAAAATGTAATCTCTTGACGCCTTGCTAACTGTAATGATTCTATCTGCTATCTTGATTGTTTGACGCCCAATTGAGAGGTCATTTAGCGATTCAACAGTGTCAAAAAAATTATCGTATTCGATGAATGTGTTATGTTGGGTTAATACGAAGGGTTTTTGGTATCTTTTTGCAAGTTTGCCGGCGATAAGCGAGGATGGATATGGATGACCATGTGCATGTATTATACTGTTAAACTTAACCGATTTAAGAAAAGTCTCAAAGCTGCCAATTGACGGTACAGGGTAGGGGATTCCAAGGCTAAATCCGGTGTTAAGAGAACTGTAGCATTCAACATTTAGACGATCATAAACGTAATGTTTGGGTGTTCCAAGCCTACTTGTGATTATTGTCGGCTCAAAATTGCGGTTCTGCAGACGTTTATTTTGTTCATAGACAACTTTTTCAATACCGCCAACATGCGGCAGAAACGTATGCGTGACTACGCAAAGCCGTGTTTGAACCATTAGAGCCAACTAAGTAAACCCGAATCATCACAGTATTATAACCTTATGGTAAAGCTATGTTAACACTAAATAAGAAAACAATTCCGCAAAAAAGCGGCATTGTAAGTCTAGCGTTGCGTCTTCGCGCTTTTTGTAGCACGACTATAGACATTAGAAGAAACGCCTGCAACTAGGGCGCCGATTGCATCGTTTGTTATTGACCCTAAATTCTTTAGGATTCCAGGTTTAGCTTGGTCAAACCGCACATACTCAAAAACCCCACGCGTTCCGCCAATATAAGTGGCAATTGCTAACCCTAAAATTTCGTCAGCAACAGGTCCAGGTCTTCCTCTAAACCGTTCCTGTGTCAAGCCTGGTATCAACCCTTTCTCAGCATCCTCCTGAGCGTGGAAAGCTGCGGTTTCAAGAATAGAAATGTTTACATCGTCTAGCACGTCGAGAAATTCTTCAGTTAGCATTGCGATGGCTTTTTCTGTTGTTTCTATTCCTGGATGTGGCACGTACATTTCAAGTGCACAATCGATTAGGTTTTGCAATGTGATATCGTGTTTTTCTAAGAATTCAAGTAGAGGGGGAGTTCGGATCATTGATGTAACCGTGGTTTTTAAAGGTAAAGTTTGTTTTAAGGGTTGCGTGAGTTTGATTAGCGGAATATTTATATGAAAAGGTTGGATAAACCAACAAACCATAGGGCGCGATAACTTGCTGAACATCCAGAAAATAAGTGAAATTTCGTTCAAAAAACAATATGCAATCACGTTATCTGCAAATTTGGAGAATAAAAATCGTTTTTCTTGTTCACCTGTTTTCGAAACTCGAAAAAACCTTTTCCAGACAAACCAAATATTTCACATTCACCTTAAATCATCATTGACTGAAAAAAAGTTGAAGGTGAAGTTTAGGAGGGCAAAAGAATGAAAGTTATTTGTTCATGGAGTGGCGGCAAAGATAGCTGCTACGCATATTATTTAGCAAAACAAGAAGGCCATGAAGTAATTAGCCTATTAACCATGATGATGAGTGAATCAAAATCAAACTTCCATATGATTCCTACAGGCATTCTGGATGCTCAGGCAGATGCTTTGGGAGTTCCACTGGTTAAGCAGAAAGCTACCCCTGAAACCTATGAGAACGACTTCAAAGGTGCATTGCTTAAGTTGAAAGCTAAAGGGGCTGAAGGTTTAGTCACGGGCGATATTTATGAAGTGGCGGGACATGAAGAAGGATGGTTAGGTAGGGTCCTCAAAGAAGTAGGCTTAAAGCCAGTCAAGCCCTTGTGGATGGGAGATACAAAACTAATCTATCAATACTATCTTAAAACGGGGTTCAAAGCTACAGTGGTTCGTACAGACCTCAAAAAACTGGGTATAGAATGGCTTGGCAGAACTCTTGATAAAAAATTCTATAAAGACATACTCAAACTTGGTGGTATAGATCCCTGCGGTGAAGGCGGCGAATACCACACTGTTATAACTGACGGACCGTCGATGAGCAAAAAGATTGAAATTCTAGAAACGCAAAAGCACAAGCTAGAAGGCGGCTTTGGATTCTTGGAAATCAAGAAATTCGAAGTTAAGCCCAAGGCAAGGTAAACTCCACGTATGGATGTCATAATTGCAAACAACGAGACAAAAGCGAAAACTTTCCTAAAAAAAATCGAAGCAAAAAAACCCCTTTTCGTTCTCACCATTGCTACCACTGAAACCGGTAAAATTCCCGGTTTATCGGCGGCTGGTGCAAACCCGGACTTCACAGATTTCACTCCACCTGCAGATGCAGAACTTTTGTTGTTGGGTAAATGTAAATCCATTCAAGGAGTACCTATAACTCCTGATGGAATTCCGACTCCAGGACTAATTACTGCTTCAGCGCTTCATCTTGCTGATATTCCAGTGATCGTAGTAAACGGCGGTGTGAAAGTAAAACCTCAAATTCCATACGTTGAATTAGGAGGCAACTCGGGAAGAGACATCCGTACAGGGGATTCAGTTGATAATGTGGAAGAAGTAATTGAACGTGCCAAAGTTTTAGGCGAGCAATTGGCAAAAGCTTCAGATTATCTTGTTATCGGTGAGAGCATTCCAGGTGGAACGACAACCGCACTTGGAGTATTGACAGCGCTTGGCATCATTGCTGAAGGCAAAGTCAGCAGCACGTTGCCTCAAAATCCTCATAGTTTGAAGAGCGATGTTGTTAAGTCGGGTTTGAAGGCTGCAGGTGAAAAATTCGGTAGCCTAGCAAACAACCCAATAAAAGCTTTGTCCTGCGTCGGAGATCCAATGATGCCAGCGTTGGCTGGATTAGTTATTGGAGCGGCAAGAAAAACTCCAGTTTTGATGGCTGGCGGAACACAAATGACTGCAGTTTTAGCGGTAATCAATACATTAGAACCCGAAATAATGGCCAACGTTGCAATTGGCACAACACGATGGGTTGCAAAAGACAAATCCTCAGATATTTGCGGCATTACTAAACAGTTCTGCGAAGTGCCAGTTTTAGCCGCTAACTTAGATTTTGGTCCCTCCAAGTATCCGGGTTTACAAATTTATGAGACTGGACTTGTCAAAGAGGGTGTCGGAGCGGGGGGAGCTTCAATAGCGGCGATGGCTAAGAGTGACGGCTTAGTAACAAAAGACTTATTGCTCAAGGAGATAGAGCGTAATTATGCTCTATTGATGGGTTTGAAGTAATAATGGTCGCTAAACAACTCAAAAACCTCCTTTCTTTCCTAACAATATTTCCCATAGCTATGGACAAAGACCTGCTCACGGATTGCGCCAAAAACATGTGGTCTTTTCCCTTAATTGGCGCCTTCATCGGCTTAATTGCAGGGGTTTTTGGCTGGGTTGCCGGCTTGTTTTTGCCATTAATTGTTGTCGGAGGTCTAGTTTTAGCATTGTTGCTGCTCATAACTGGGCTGCACCACACCGATGGCTTGCTTGATTTTGGCGATGGCATCATGGTCCATGGCACGCCAGAACGTAAAATTGAGGTTATGCATGATCAACTCACAGGTGCAGGAGGCCTATCATTGGGCATTATGACTATGCTAATAGCTGCTTTAGCAATAGGGCAACTGAGAGGCACAATCTTACTTGGCGGTTTTAATGTTCCATTAATTTTTAGTGGCATAATTGTGGTTGAAGCCTCAGCTAAATTATCGATGGTTATCGCAGCTTGGGCTGGAAAATCAGTCCATGAAGGCATGAACTCAACTTTTCTTCAATCGATGCATGGCCCCAAAGGCGATTTACGACTGATTGTTGCATTCTTGATTTCTTTTGGGTTGGCTTTGCCTTTGCTTGGTTGGGCTGGTGCCTTTACAGTTTTAGCAGGCATATTTACAGGTTTAGTCACGGTTGCAATCGCTCACCGCAACTTTAACGGTGTTACAGGAGATGTTTTCGGAGCCACTAACGAGTTAGCAAGAATGGCATGCGTTATTGTACTTTTGGCGGTGATAGCATAGGCATAACAGCGCTCGTTATGGCAGGCGGCAAAGGCACCCGTATGGGTTTGCCCATAGAGAAGCCTCTGATTAAAGTCTGCGGAAAACCCGCCATCGAATACGTTATAACAGCTCTAAACTGCGCTAAAAAGATTGATTCCATAGTTGTTGCTACAACTAAATGTACACCAAAAACTGCAGGTATCATGAGCCAATTCCCAGTGAAATTGGTCGAAACTCCCGGTCGAGACTATGTTTCCGACATGGGTTACGCCGCTCAAAACCTCAAGCTTGGAGTTTTCTTGGCAATCGCTGCTGACTTGCCTTTAGTTACTCCTCAAGCACTCGACTCAATAGTTGATCATTACGAGAAATGCGGAAAACCAGCATTAACCGTTGCTGTTCCATTGGAAACGAAAACTAGGCTTGGCATGAGCGCCGATTACAAGTTCAAAATGGATGATAACGATGTGGTTCCTACAGGCATAAACGTTATCGACGGCAGCAAACGGTACGGCGACGAATGGCTCGACCAAGATATTTACCTTTTAGACCTACCAGAATTAGCAGTAAACATCAATACAGTTCAGGAATTGAGGCTAGCAGAGCGCTTACTAAGCGAAAAAAGAAACTAACCAACCGCGCCAGCTTTTTGTTGACGAGCATCCAGTACTTCTTTCAATGTTGCTTGCATCTTGCGTGCATCTACGTCTAAAATTGGGGATTCACAGATCATTGTAGGATGCATTCCAAAATCGGCTATTACTTCGGCTAAGAGTTGAAAATCTGGTCCATACCTTTTCTCATCAAGCGTATGATGCTGCCGCTCTCCTTGAGCGTTAAACTCTATTGCGGAAAAATGACAGTGCATGTTTCTTAACGCTTCCGTTCCTAGTTCTTGTTCAATTTTTTCTGCAACTTCTCTGAAATCCTCGATTTTTCTGAATCTGCCCAACTCTCTTGCATGCAGGTGACCCCAGTCAACCACCAGTTGGGTACCTTCCACTTGCTCGTTGATAGATAAGATTTCTTCAAGACTTCCCACTTGGAATTTCCGCCCCATCGTTTCAGGACCAAGTTTCACCTTCAAACCGAGACTCCTCATCTCCGTTGTAACATCTTTGAGTGCATCAACGCATGTCTTGAATGCAAAGTCTTTCTCAAATCGTCCATAAAATCCAGTATGAAAAACTATAACGTAGGCTCCCATCCAATCGGCGGCGGTGGCGCCCGCTATTAAGCGGCGTTTGCTGGCATTTACCACATCACTTTTTCCCGCCAAATTAACATAGTAAGAACCATGCATGCTGAGCTTAACATCATTGCTTCGAGCTTCCTCGCCGAGTTGGCGCGCGTTTTCTTCTTTTATCTGCGGTTTTGGTCCCCATTGAACCGCTCCATACTCAAAAGCATCGAGTCCTTCTGCCCGTAAAAGTCTAGGTACATCTGAGGTTGTAGCTCCCATAAGCTTAAACATGGGTGGAACACCCGCTGGACCAAAACGAGTCTGCTCTGCCATACTATTTCTGTCTAATCCTTACGATAAGTTATCCATATCGTTTTCTATTCACAAGAACCAACATCAAGGGTTTAAAAGAAGAAGAAGGTTGCACGAACTTTTCTTCTTCTTCCAGTTAATTGAGCTCGGTAAGAGAAATTAGTTGAAAGAAGAAAAAATCGAATTTTTCCAAATATCAATTTTTTTCTTCTTTTTTTTATATGAGAAAACTAGATGAAGAAAATTACTATAACTAAAACGGTAAAACAAGTATTAAATGGTTTTAAATTGAAGTAAATTTGTTATGGTTGGAACATGAACAAATAGGTAAACATAGATTGTAATGGATAATATTGCAATTATTATTGCCAGTAATCCGTAATCGCCTTTATGGAGTTTTAGTGCGTAGAGATTAGTGCGTTTTTTTGTTGCTCCCCATGCTCTGGATTCCATGGCTTCAGCTAACTCAAGACTTCGGCGTATAGCACTTACGATCAGTGGAATTAGAACAGGAATATAATTTCTAATTCTCTTCAGAATTCCGCCTTTTTCAAGTTCTAATCCTCTTGCTTTCTGCGCATCCATAATGGTTTGTGCTTCTTCAGCCAAAACAGGGACGAAACGCACCGCAGTTGTGAAGGCAAAGGCGAATTCATAGGGTACGCGGGATTCCTCCAGTGCCAAGCCTAAATGGTCAGGCGATGTCGTGAGAAAGAAAACGCTAAAGGATTCGACAAGCACGACAAACCGTAGAGTCAGAGCAGAGGCGCTCTCAATAGCAACTGCAGTAAGAGTGTAGCCAGATGTGAAGAAAGTTGTTGCAACGTTAACAATAAAAATGAATGCTGCCAGAAAAGCAGCTCCTCGTAAGGAGCGCAGCCATTGCCTTTGAACTCTAGCTAAAAGAACAAATGGAATTTGCATCACAAACAGAACAAGCAGAGGGATGATTTGGTAAAACATTATGGCAACTATGAAGACGGCAATAACATAGACAAATTTTATTCTCGGGTCTAAGTTGTGGATAGGTGAATATACTTTACGGAATCTTAAACCATCAAAAACACTCATATGCCACCCTTCCTGTCATTCGCTTTGAGAATTATCTGTTTAGCCTCGTAAATGTCTATGATGTTTTTGGGCAAACCTAATGCTGAGAGTTTAGTGAAGACTTGTGCTATTTGCGGGAGTACAATTGATGCCTGCTCTAGCAAGACAGGGTCAGTTAGGATATCGTTGCCCATGCCGTCAGCTACAATTTTTCCCTCCTTCATTAAGACAACCCTTGGATTGCATTCTGCTACAAACTCTACATCGTGAGTGACAGCAACTACTGTTTTTCTTTGCATTTGCATCTGCAAAATAAATTGTCTCAATTTCTCTTTTTGCTCGTGATCTTGTCCTATAGTTGGCTCATCCAAAACCAAGGTTTCAGGATCCCAAGCCAAAACCGAAGCCAATGCTACCCTTTTTCGTTCGCCGCCGCTAAGAAGAAAAGGTGAAGTTTTACGGTATTGTGTTAACGATAGTAAATTTAGAGCCCAATCGATTCGCTTCTCAATTATTTCTTTTTCGAACCCAAAATTTTTGAGGGCAAAGGCAACCTCATCCTCGACTGTTTCGCTAAAAAGTTGGTGGTCAGGATTTTGAAAAACAAAGCCAACGTTACGCGCCAATGTAGCCACGCTTGTTTTTGTTGTTAAAACGTTGTTGACTTTTACGGTGCCGACTGAGGGTTTGAGTAAACCATTGAAATGTTTGACGAAAGTTGATTTTCCTGCGCCGTTTTGACCCATGATCGCAACGAATTCGCCATCTTTAATAGTTATGGAGACGCCCTTGAGAGCTTCCACCTTGTTAGGGTATGAGTAGTGTACATCAAGGGCTTCAATCATTGCGGCTTTAGCGCCTCCAAAATTTGGTCCGCCAATTCATCGCTGGACAGCGGAGTGATACCACTAAGGTTTAAGCCTTCTTTTTTAAGCATCTGATAGAGCAATGTTGCTTTTGGGATACCTACTCCAATTAATCGGGTTTCCTCGTTGCTGAGAATTTGTCTCGGGTCTCCCTCAAAACGTACTGACCCCTGATCCATCACAATGAGATGATTACTATATTTTGCCGTCAAATCTAAACGATGCTCTATAAGGATAACAGTGATACCTTGTTCTTTGTTTAATTTGTAAATGACTTCAAAAATTTTTTCAGCACTCAACGGATCCAAGAAGCTTGTCGGTTCATCCAGCACGATGATTTCTGGTTCCATAGCTAACACTGAGGCTATTGCCACACGTTGCTGCTGTCCGCCGCTGATTTCATGAGGAGAACGCTCTCGCAAATCATATATCCCAGTTTGATTAAGTGCCCAATCAACCTTTTTACGCATCACTTCACGGGGCACTCCGTTATTTTCCAATCCGAAAGCTACATCTTTTTCTACTGACAATGCGAAAAGCTGGTTTTCTGGGTTCTGAAAAACTAATCCTACATACTTTGCCATCTCATACGTATGACGTTCCAATGTGTTTTGTCCTGCAACAGTTATTTCGCCTTTGACTTCGCCCTGATAAAAATGTGGGACCAAGCCATTGAAGGTTCGGCACAAAGTCGTTTTTCCGCAGCCGCTGGGGCCTGTGATCAGAACAAACTCGCCTTTCTCTACCTTTATGGACACATCTATTATACTTGGTTTGGATGCACCCGGGTAAGTGTAGGTGAGGTTTTTTGTCTCAATTATTGTCAAATTTTGGCCGCTCACCTTGTAGCGATACTGTTTGTTCATTTAAGCGTAGCTACGCAAAAATGGCTAAAACAAAGTCTGAGATTCTTTGGCAAATCTTTCAATTTTAGTCTAAAATCAAGTTATCCGAATATTACAAGTTGATTTTATCGCTATTTTGATCTACCTCGGAAGAGGGTTTATTGCAGTTGTTTTGAGCATTTTTTACTGCACTTTTCAATAGTTTTAGAAACTGCTTTAGTGTTGTTTCTATTTCACCTTCACCGCTGACTCCTGCTGCCATAGCATGTCCTCCGCCAACCCCACCCAGAAGTTCACCCATTGGCGTGGCAATGTCCTTACCTAGATTAATGCCTGTTGCTTCAACAAATTGGCGAACACAACGTAAGCTAATGTCTATTTTGCCATTTTTGTTTCCTGCAACAACTGAAACATGTGCACCCAAATCCATGAGAGCTTTTGCTGCTGACGCCTGATAGGCGCTAACATGACTAAGAGCAATTATCCAGTCGCCTGCACGGACGATTCTAGCTCGTTTGCAAGCTTTCAACTTAGCTAGCCGTTCAGAAGTGTCAATGGGGATAGCAAATTGAGCCAAAGTGTCTTGAACATCAATCCCAGTAGATACTAACCTCGATACAATTTGGAAGGTTGAAGAGCTACCCAATGCAAAATGCCTTGTATCAAATGAAATGCCAATAAACAAAGCCTTTGCCTCGTTGAAGGTTGGTTTGGCTTTGGCTTGCTTGTAGAGCTTGTAGATTATTTCACAGTTTGCCGCAGCTTTATCGTCTAATATACAGAGCTGGCAGATTTTGGTTGTCTCTGGGTTTGGATAGTGATGATCCATGATTATTTTTGGTGCTGCAGACCGTTTTATTACATCGGCGACTTGATCAAGTTGCTCTATAGTGTTCATATCCACTAGTACAAGGACATCGGCTGATTCGATGTTAGGTTTTAAGTTAACTGTTATAGGCATTTTTTCTAACAACAGCTTAGACGGTTTATTTATGCCCTGTGGGCACCCAATTTCAACAACAACGTCTGGAGCAAACCTCTTTATCAAACCTTGCAAACCGTAAGCAGAACAAATTGCGTCAGCATCAGCACTACGATGACAGAGCAAAAGAACAAACGATGCTTGATTTTCTTTTAAAATTGCTAAAAATTTTTGAAAATCATTCATTTCAGAGTTCTCAAATACCTTTCTGATTCCTTATGAGCTTCTTCAATAGCGTAATCAACAACTGTTTTGGCATCAATGCCCTTAGCTTCTTGTGAAAGAACAAGATCAATTTCGACCATCACGTTCAAAGGTTTTTGTCCTTCAGCCTCAACAATAATGTCAAGTTTTTCCACCATTTTAGAAGAAACTTTTGAGAGAACAGCTTTTCGAGCTGCGTTCTCTGCTGTTTTGCAAACTTTTTCTATTTGCTCAGTGGTTAGGTCTGGCAAACCCAGCTCTACCACGGGCGTTCACCTTAGGATGTTGGCGGCTGAGAAACTGGACTAAGGTCTTCTTGGAGTTTTGCCTGCGAATCCTTCACTTGACTGCGAATCCGTTCTTCTTGCCTTGCCAAAACAGTACTGCGTGTATCTAAGAGTTCTTTGCGTTCAACAAGATCTGTATTAACCTTGGTTTTCTCTGCTTTAACCAAAAGTGAACCAATTGCTTTGTAAATTACTGCATCGTCAGCTGTCTTTTGTAGTTCAGTAATTGTTTGATCAACCTCGGATTTTTCCATGTCAACTTGCTGTTTCTGCGCTAAAATTGACTGTAAGGTTTGCTGCAGCTGTTGCAGTCTTAGAAGTCTTTCTTGCACGTTAGGCGGTAACTTTGAAAGTTCATCACTCAAATTTTATCCTTCCGTATCCAGCAATAAGATAAGCTATTAATTAAGTATTTCCAACATGTTGGACATAGATAAAACAACAACCTAGATGATTGTTTGATTCCAATAATACACTTCTTTGTAATGCCCAAGAGAAACAGGGTATGTCTGGTCCTCGAATACGATGTCCAAACTTACTCCATACTTAGCCAAGAGTGTACTAACAGCTGAACCTACCTTGACTGAATTGTTATCTGCTGGCCAGAAACCCCAAATCGTATCGTTAGGCGATCGCATACCCCATCCGTAATTATGGGGTAGCACTAAAGCGACGTTGGGCGCTCTGTGATCAACAAATTTTCCGTTGTTTATGTCAGTCCAGAATCTTTGCATTGATAGAAATTGTTCGTCTGTTAATACACCATAGCTGTTACCTTCAACATAGGGATAATCGAAAACTACTATGTAGTTTGCTCCAGCTTCATAGGAGGTTAACATTTGATTGTATATTTGGTCGCCGCTGTCAAGATAAGGCGCCTGATTATACTTCCAAGTGATTATGGTGCCCCACTCCTTGTTCTGCAAATGTGCGGCTCCTTTTACCAATGCGATTTGCTGGGAGACGCTGCTGTTCCAACCTAATTCTGCAAACATGGTGTTGTATCCACCTAAGTAATCCCACCAGTAAAGACAGTAATCAGAAGTGAATGCGTTGATTTTGGCATCGTTCAATTCTGTTAAACCTAAGTCATCTTTGAGGACATTTTGTACAAAGAAGTCGGCTTCTAAATCATAGTTATCAGGTTGGGTTGCAGTAGAATTGTATTTTTCCATTTTCAGATAAATATTATGCAAATTTTCTGACGCTTGGTTAGGAATGATATAGGGTAGTTCTCGACTTTGATAGAATTCTGTCCAGTTTGCACCAATCTGTATCCCGCCAAGCTCGTCATTATAATATATACCTAAAAGCTTCTCTGCCCAACGTTGGGTCCAATGCTGCTTAATTTCGCTTAGGGACTGTTGGCTCCAAAACCAACCCCAATCAGAACTATTGGTGTAGTCTTTGACCCCGAGATTAATTATGAGGCTTAAACCTTTGGAAACTGCATAATCGCAAATTTCTTCTACACTTGTTTGGTTTCTGCTTATTGGGTTTCTACCTGAATCCAAAATGAACAGATTCGTATAGCTTGAAACCCTGTCGATGAGCAATTTGGCTTGCTGGACCGTGCTTCCGCCGAAAGCTACACCAATGTAGGCGTTTGGGACTGGTTTGGCGCTGTTTTTGCCGGTACTGGAAATGTAGGTTGCTGCCACAGAAACTATCAAAATAACTATCAGCAAGATAGGAATCAGAGTTTTCTTTGTTTGTCTGAAACCATTCATGACTTAAACCTTAAAATAACATTGTTGATGACTATCTTATCTTGTTTACTGAAACCTCAGGCTAAACAAATTATCTGTAGAGATTGAAGAAAATAAAAATTAACTTGTTTTTTCCCTCTCATTTGACAATTACTTTTATACCTTTGACGTTCGCATTTGTTGTATATTGGGCTTTAGAAAGGGAGCTTTTGTTTGGAAAAAGCAAGTTGGGACTCAGGCGGCGGCAAAATTAATCTTCCAGACGACCTAATCCGCACCTTAGCAATGTTTTTAGTTATTCTGCTTCATTCTGCAAATGAGACCCTGCAAGCCACATCTGTTCCAATCGCATATTGGTGGACTGCTGTCGGTTACAAAAGCGTAGCATTGGTTTGTGTTCCATTGTTTGTCATGTTAAGTGGCGCTCTTTTGTTGCAGCCAGCAAAACTAAAAGAGCCTATCCGGGTCTTCTTAAAAAAACGCTTAAGCCGCCTTGGACTGGCTTTTGCTTTTTGGAGTGCAATTTATCTTGCTTGGGGATTCTTCTTGACGAATACACCTGTCACATTCACCAACGTTAGTAAAGGTATCCTCTTTGACTTGTTCAGCGGGGCATACTATCATTTCTGGTTCATCTACCTAATTGTGGGCCTTTATCTTATAACCCCTGTTCTAAGAGTAATAATTGCCTATAGCAGCGACAAACTAATTCGCTATTTACTTGTTCTCTGGTTTGTTGGCATCGCAATCGTCCCTATTCTGGAGTTAGCAAGTGGCATACAAATCAACAGTGACGTCTTTGTTATTGGTGGATGGATAGGTTACTTTGTTTTAGGAACATACCTCCAAAGAGTAAAAGTACTTACAAGCATCTTAATCGGCTTGGTTGTTGCAGGTTTTTCCTTCACAATCTTTGGCGTTTGGCTAATGACTTATCCATTAGTTTCTTTGGGGCAGGGTAATTTCTTCTTTGATTATCTGACTGCAAACGTCATCGTTGGGTCAGTAGCATTATTCATGATTTTAATGCGGTTTCGTGCAGACTGGCCAGGAAGCAATCACCCCATTATTGGAAAAGTTGCTCAAGCGATCAGCAGAAACACTCTGCCGATCTTTCTCTTCCATGTTATCATTTTAGAATCATTCCAAAGGGGATTCATCTTCGGCTTCAAACTGAGTTACCTAACCCTAAATCCCATTATAGAAATTCCTTTAATCGCCATTTTAACACTGTTCATAACGTTGGGCTTAGTGTTATTAATGCGGAAAGTACCATTGCTGAAAAAACTTATCGGTTAAAAACTTAAGATTTTATGGCTTGGTAAATTGTGTTTGCGATTATTTGTGCACCTTGAATGTTAGGATGAACTCCATCTGAGAAATATTCTGGGTGATTTGCCAGCGGTGTGTACACATCAATTATAGATAAACCGAAGTCGTTTGCGACCTGACGAATTTTAGGAATAATTTGTTCCGTGTAAATGCTGATTGTTAAGTTAAGATTGTTTTGAAATATCGGTGGCGGTATCACAAGAAAAATTTGAGGTTGGCTTGTGAACCGTCTGGTTCCATTTATCATATGCTGAATCATATACTCATAGTTGATTGTGAAATTGCCGATTGCATCGTTAAGGTTTGTTCTTGCATCGTTGGTTCCAAGCATAATGATGACTTTGTTGGGTTGGAAAGTCCTAGCTTCTTTGTATGAATCACTAAAATAATATGTTCTATCGGAATAGAAATTCACGGCTGCCCCATTATAGCCAAAATTCTCCACAATTGAATGTGAACCAACCAATGCCTGTAAATCCGCTGGGTATGCAGTCATGTTTGTGATGCTGTCACCCATACACGCAATGCGCGACAAATCTGTTGCACTTGCGCCGCTACCAATGATGCCCTCTAAGTTTTTTGAGAAAACCACAACCAGGCTTAAGGCAACAATTAAGATAACTATGCTAACTGCCAAGATTTGTTTTGTGTTTTTGTTCATTACAACTCTTTGCCTTTCAAGACATTTACAGCATTGCTCGGATGTTGAAAGCTTGAAGGTATGGGAGTTTTTTTCCTTTGCGGTTTTCAACCTCTTATAATGTGAATCCTAATTTTTGGTGAAGTCTTTTTAAGCAATCTTGGTATTACCAAACTACAGTGTGGGGGAAGGCAATTGGATCGCGCCAAAGTTGTTAAAGAAGAGATAGCCCAGCAGGATATGCGTTTCTTAGCTGTATATGTGGAAGCAAAAAACTCAGTTATGGTAATGCTCAGCGAAAAAGAAGATAAGCTTGGAACCATGGCTATCGCAGTTCCGAAACCCAAAGACCTCCTCGGCTCAGTCACCTCCCAGGTGATGTTAGGCGACAAAAATGTTATTTCTGCACGAATGTTCGCTGAATATATTGCCGCCAAAAAAGGAAAAATCGCCGTCGTGTCAGTTTACCTCGACAAAGTGGGCGAAATACAAGCCCAAGAATTTTTTATGCATTTGATTGACAAGGTTTTGAAAGGCGACAAGCAAAAAGAAGCAGAGGCTACATAAAATAAGACAACTCACCATCATGCACAATGTGCAAAACAAAGGCTAACTAGATGAAAAAAACACTTCTCTTAAAAGTCAATCCCGAAAACCCTGAATCAGCTCAAATCCAAATCGCATCAGAAATCATTCGAAAAGGTGGGTTGGTGGCTTTTCCAACTGAGACGGTTTACGGTTTAGGCGCTGATGCACTTAATGCAGATGCCGTTTTGTCACTTTTTGAAGCCAAGAAACGCCCTTTAGATAACCCACCTATCGTTCATGTTGCTGGCTCAAATGAGATCCCAAGGCTTGTGCAGGACGTACCAAAAAAAGCTGAGTTGCTTATGGAGCGGTTTTGGCCTGGTCCTTTAACTTTGCTTTTTAAACATTCAAAAATCGTTCCCAACGTTACCACCGCGGGGTTAGACACGGTTGCGGTTAGAATGCCAAAACATAGCGTAGCTCTTGCATTAATTAGGGCCTGTGGCTGTCCAATTGCTGCTCCAAGTGCAAATCTCGCAGGTAAACCAAGCCCCACTAACGCTCAACATGTGTTTGAAGACCTTAATGGAAGAATAGATTCCATCATTGATGGAGGTTCTACAAGCATCGGTGTGGAATCCACTGTTGTTGACCTGACTGTAGATCCGCCAATTCTTCTTCGCCCTGGCGGGACAACCTTTGAAGAATTAAAATTGGTTTTAGGTGAAGTACGATTGCATCCATTTGTTGAGGCTCAAAAGGAGTTGCCGCTTGAAAAGATTCGATCACCGGGCATGAAACATAGACATTATGCGCCTAAAGCACAAGTAATTCTTGTCGAAGGCGACTTAGATGCGGTAATTTGCAAAATACAAGAACTCGCCCGATCCTATATGGACAGGAGGGAAAAAGTTGGAGTCTTGGCAACTGATGAAACCCAGCATGATTACAAAGCGAACGTGGTTAAATCTCTAGGCAGCCGTTTTAACTTGCCGGCAATCGCCCAAAATCTTTTTGGTTCGCTTAGAGAAGTGGATGCACAAAACGTAGATGTTATTTTGGCTGAAGGAGTTTCGTCTGAGGGGATGGGGCTTGCAGTTATGAATAGGCTTCGAAAAGCTTCAGGATATTACATAATCAAAGCGGAATAGTCTCCTTTTTACGAGTGAGTGAAAGAAAGCGGTTTGTTCTATTGTTAAAATTTCAACAAACAAAGTTAGTCACTAATGCGCTAATCAAGGCATGTGCAATTCGCCATTCCCTCAACACCACTAATAAATCGTAATACTTCATAAACTATTTAAGGTCGCATAGTCTTAGAAATAACTGGTAAACATGACAAAAAGAACAGCGAACGCAATAATAGAAAATGGGTTCCTTGTGGACATAACATTTCACAATGTTCCAGCTTCTTTGTTTACTGAGTTTACTGAAAAGATTGTGAAACCATACTTTAAGGGCAATATGAACTCTGCAATCCAAGATCTAATACAAAAAGCTCTTGCAGAACAAGAATTTGTCCATTCTAGAATAACACACCTACGAAATTGTGAGGACATTTAGAAACAGGGTTTATCAACCACTCTTCTTTTCATCTTTTAGTTTATGCTTCTTTCACTCCTCATAGTGAGAGTAGAGCAGGGCATTCTTTTCTTTTTGTAGAAGAAAATTCCTGCGGTAGTTGCTGTTGGAACTATTGCAACAACTAGAAATGTTGGAACCTTTGGTGTTGAAGAGGCTACTGCTGTGTTGGTAATAGGGCTAAGACGACAAAATTTGTGGTTTCAGTATTAGTGTTCGTTCCATTGTTTGAAAAGCTTGACTCATATCCAGTATAGAACCTACTGAAGTTTCTTGCATTTTAACAAATCTACTGCTGCACTCTGGGGAATTGTACAGTTGAAGATGTTAATGCCGTAAATGTCAAGCGCTAACTTGTATGTCTGATATTGTCCTGCCTATTTTCCGGTTTGAAAGACGTAGTCATTCATTCCTTTTCCATCAAACATTTCCGACCCTATTGCATAATTGCCTTTTGCATAACTGCTTTGACCTGAATTGCTTGAGCAAAGAGCGTCAACAAAGGATACATCCATATAAATGTATGAATTTAGAGTACTATTTCCGTTGTTTAGGGTGAGTTAATTACTGCACCTTAATTATTGGGACAAGTATAGGCACTTGAAGCAGTAAAACGTGGGAATGATAAAAGTTAACATATTTTGAAACACTACTTCAAAGTTAACAGCATGTTTGCAAAAGGCAAATTTCTCCACAAAGCAAGCTAATACGAGCCTTAATTCCGTTAGAGTAGAAAATGGAGTCTCAGCTAGCAAAATGATCTGATTACGTTCTTTTCGAAATTTGGCCAGGCATGATTCAATAGATGGGTTCAGTGCTCAGAAAAGAATACTGTGCAACAGACACTGCTGCATACAACACAGTTATTGCAATTTCTTTAATAATTCAGACGGGGCAACAGATTATGGTTTAACATAAGCGGAGTTATGATAAATTATATACGATAAAAAGAAACCAACAGTTTTGGCTATTTCGGGTTCTCTAAGAAACCCTTCTTTCACTGAGATGTTAGATACTTTGCATGAAGGAATGGGTGAGATGAAGTTCAAAAGTTTTATCCACACAAAATAAAAATTGGACCCTGCACAAGCTGTTGGAGCTGCTGGCAAGGAAAAAACAAAGGTGAATGTGTCCAGAAAGACGATTTTCAATCAATTTACGATGTTTACAAGGAGTGTGATTACTTTATCATCGCTGCTCCAGTGTACGTTTTTGGTTTTCCTGCTACTGTAAAAAATGTGATAGATAGATTCTTTGTAAACTTGGAATCCTCTCAAATTTTAATAAATAATGGTCTAACTAACCATCCTCAACGGTATTCATCAAAAGCAAAAGGTGTCTTGGTTTTATCTTGTGGTTTTCCAGACATGGAAAACTTTACTTTAATGAGTGAACATTTTAAGAAATTTATGATGCACTTTGGATTAACTTGGGCTGGCGAAGTTCTAATGCCCTCAGCTGGGGCAGCAAACGTTCCACATTTGCTTGATGGAAACTTTGAGGCAGTTAGAAAAGCTGGTGCCGAGTTGGTGAATGGAACAATATCTGCAGAAACAATGCGAACTATCAGCAATGTTCCAATATCTAAAAATGACTATAGGGAAATGACTAATGCCAGCTTTAAAGGAGGACTAACAGGAAAAGCCAAAACTATTGCCATTGGCATTAAAGCGATGAGAAGCAAAGGTAAGAAAAAACAGGATTAGATTAACAGCCCAACTTTATCCCAATATTTTCTCATTAGTTTTATCCAGTTTTTTCGCTCAATACGCAGAAATTATAGAATTGCGAGGTTTCAAGGTTTCCAATATATGACTCTCCCAAAAAATTTATATTTAAATAACTGATTGTTGAATTCCGATATTATTCAAAACAGGAAAAATTGGTGAAAATTATGTCTCAAGGTGGAGGAAACATTCCAGTTCTAGGTATTAAAAGAAGGCACTGGCAGATCAACCGGTCGCGAAGCTTTAAAAAACAACATCATGGCAGCGAAAGCAGTTGCTGAATCAGTAAAAAGCACACTTGGTCCATGCGGCATGGATAAAATGCTTGTTAACAGCATGGGCGACGTTTCGATAACTAATGACGGCGCTACAATAATGAAAGAGCTTGATATTCAACATCCAGCAGGAAAAATGCTTGTTGAAGTTGCAAAAGCTCAAGACAGCGAAGTTGGCGACGGAACTACAACCGCAGTGATTTTGGCAGGCGAATTACTTTCAAAAGCTGAAAGCTTAGTCGACAAAAACGTTCATCCAACAGTGATAATCGAAGGGTTCAAAAAAGCCAGCGAGAAAGCTCAAGAGATCTTAAACAAAATCGCAATTCCAATTTCAATTGAAGATGATAAAAGCCTCAGAGATTTAGCTATCACATCACTTTCAAGCAAAGGCATCAACGTTGCAGAAGATCACTTCGCAAAAATCATCGTTGAAGCTGTAAAACAAGTATCCGAAAAAATTGATGGCAAATATGAAGCTGACATTTCATTAATAAAAGTCGTAAAGAAACATGGCAAAAGCCTAGATGAAACAGAACTTGTCAAAGGCATGGTTTTAGATAAAGAAATTGCAAGCTCACAAATGCCAAAAATCATTGAAGGGGCAAAAATCGCACTATTAAACGCAAAGATGGAAATCGAAAAAACAGAATTCGACGCAAAAATAAACGTTGAAAGCCCTGATCAAATGCAACTTTTCCTCGATGAAGAAGAAAGAATGCTCAAAGACATGGTAACTTCAGTTACAAAATCAGGCGCCAACGTTATCTTCTGCGAAAAAGGAATTGACGATATGGCTCTGCACTTTTTAGGTAAAGCTGGAGTTCTAGCAGTCAAAAGCGTCAGCAGCAGCGATATCGAGAAACTGTCAAAAGCTACAGGTGCCCAAATAATTGCAAATGTAAAAGACTTAAACGCTAAAGTGCTTGGGCAAGCAAAACGTGTAGAAGAAGTCAAAATAGGCGATGACAAACTTTTATACATACGCGAATGCAAAAACCCAAAAGCAGTAACAATCGTTATCCGCGGCGCATCCAACCAAGTAATCGACGAAGCAGAACGCTCAATGCATGACGGTTTATGCGTTGTAAGAAACGCAATTGAAGACGGCAAAATCGTTGCAGGCGGCGGTGCACCCGAAGCAGAACTAGCAAAAGGCTTACGAGCTTACGCAGTCAAAGTCGGCGGACGAGAGCAGTTGGCAGTCGAGGCTTTTGCAGATGCAGTTGAAGTTATTCCACTTACATTAGCTGAGAATGCAGGCTTAGACCCCATAGACATCATGGTTGCACTAAGAGAACAACACAACAAACCAGACAGCCAATACTTCGGTATCGAAGTCTCAACTGGCAAAATCAAAAACATGCGTGACCTACTAGTCATTGAACCACTCCGCGTAAAACAACAAGTCATAAAATCAGCAACAGAAGCCGCAAACATGATATTGAAAATCGATGACCTAATCAGCGTTAAAGGCGGCGGCAAAATGCCTCCTATGCCTCCAGGAGGAATGGGCGGTATGGGTGGCATGGGTGGAATGGGCGGCGGCATGGGCGGAATGCCCTACTAAAAAGCCCCAACTTTTCTCCTTTTTTAATTTTTTATTTGTCTTTTCAGGGTTAGTTCTCTTAGAAATTGTTTGTTTCCGTTTACTGTTAAATTTATATCTTCAACAACTAGCATTATTGGGTATCTTGGAGTCCTCGGCATATGAAGCACGTTAAGGTTTCCGCATTTGATTGTCCTGATGGTTGGTTTAAAGTGCTAAAGAGCATTTGGAGCGAAGGGGACACTTTTCAGGTTGGCTACGGTTCAGAGCAAACGGAGACAAAAAAACTCAATTTAACAATTGAAATTAGTAATCCCGAAAATCGACCGCTTGTAAGCGATAAAGCTCCTTGCGACATGAAGTATGTACAGTGGTATGCTTTAACATATTTGTGGTGTGGCGATGAGGGCAAACAAGATGAAACTTACACTTACGGTAGCAGATTGCGTGTGCCCGTCGACCAGGTTGAGGAAGCAATCAAACGCTATGTAAAAGAACAAAGAGATAGACAAATAACAATGGTGATTAGGCAACCTGAAGACATTAAACTGCTTCGACCAGGCTCAAGCGAACGTCATGAACCACCTTGTTTAAGCCTGATAGATACAGAAATCCTTGATGGCAAGATGCATTTGACCTGCTATTTTCGAAGTTGGGACGCCTATGCCGGTTTACCTGCCAATATAGCAGGCTTACAAATGTTTAACGAAGCTTTTGTTTCAGAAATTAACGAGCGGGGAAACCTAAATTTGGAAACGGGCAAGTTGATTTTCCACTCAAAAAACTGCCACATCTACAAGCGCCAGTTCAAACTTGTTCAAGAACTTCTAGAGCCCAAAGATAAAGCCGGCAGAATTGGAAAAACTTTCAAAGATACCAAAAAAGAATAGTGGCGAAAAACTTGAGCGATAGATTGGTTCGTGTCGGTAAATGGGAAGAGTTCAAACGTTTAGTTTTAGAGTTGAAACCAGAATCCATTGTTTATAATATTGAACAAACTGGAATTTCGAAAATTCGTGAATTCACTAGCTTACGCATGATTATACCCAGCAAGAATTATTATGTTTATGTTGACTTCCCGAAGGGCAACGCTCTAAGAGAAACGGAAATTCCAATCCGTACAGACTCAACTGGAACCCGATGTATTGAAGATGACGAAATTAGAGCTTTCCTAAAAACGCAGTTCGGGACGTTACCTGTTTTCTCTTACTGGATTACCTAAACGACTACTTTCTTAGTGGGTAACCAAGATTTGCCCAAGCGTTTGTACCACCTAAAACATTGCTAACATTTGCAAAGCCTTCTCGTTGCAGAATGCTCA
This sequence comes from Candidatus Bathyarchaeota archaeon, assembly GCA_963701045.1. Classification (GTDB taxonomy): domain Archaea; phylum Thermoproteota; class Bathyarchaeia; order Bathyarchaeales; family Bathycorpusculaceae; genus Bathycorpusculum. The sequence goes on along the minus strand of OY969560.1, from coordinate 848,120 downwards.
CAGCGATGCTGGAGCGGTTTCCAACTGAGCACATAACAGCTATCGGTTTATCCTTTGGCAACGCGGGTGCTTGATTTTGTAAATCAGCAAAAAATATCCGTTTTGCCTCTTCAACATAGCCATCTTCGGTCCATTCGCTCGGTTCACGCACATCTAAAAGATACACTTCGCCATTCTCCAGCTTACTTTTGAGTTCAATGACCGACATCGTTCCAGCATTCTGGAAAGGCTTGCCAGCTTCTTGCCACTCATTCATGCCCCCACAAAGGTAGCCACAAATGTTATCGAACCCAAGTCTTCGAAATCTTGGCGTAATAATATCTATATCCTCTGGGCGTTCATGAACAAAAATAACATATTGTTCAGTATCAAGCAGCCACCCTGTGTAAACACTAGTTCCACCCATCCAAAGGCTCAATGAGGTGGGGATATGCGCACCTGCAAAAGCGTTGTGCATCCTTGTATCTATTACTAGAACATTAGGTAGAGCCATATGTTCCTGAAAATCATCTAGCGACAACTGTGAAGGATAGGTTAAATCAGCCAGCAAAGGAGGACCGTTCAGATTATACTCTTCCATCTTGCGAAAATAACGTGGCACAACCAATTCGTCACCTGTTTGCTTCTTAACAAATTCTTCTCTTGCAAGTTGCAGGTAAGGGTTTGTTTTTTTCTCATATCCAATGGTCGTTGGTTCCATCCCGTTTATCCCGTGTCCACAAACGCTTCCCTGCCCATGAGTAGGATAAACAAGGACGTGGTCTCCAAACGGATACAACTTTTCATGCAGACTATTATAGAGTTTTTCAGATTGCGTTGGCTGTGCTAGTTTTCCATAAAGGTCGGTTCTTCCTACTGAACCTGCAAATAATGTATCACCTGAAAAAACCAAGCTTGCCTCCGAGCTTTGGGATGGGTAAACAGCATAGCATAAGGATTCATTTGTGTGACCTGGTGTAATTAACGCCTTGATCTTGATGTTTCCGACGGTTAAAGTGTCGCCATCTGCCAAGTTGTGTTCACCATATTTGAAGGGCAATTGGTTGCTGTGGGCGATTTCTGCCTTGGTCATATTTTGCAGTTCAAGCGAGCCAGTCACATAATCTTCATTTCTGTGGGTTTCAAGTATGTATTTTATTTTGGTGCATTCTTTCTCAGCCGTTAAAGGGTAGATTTCGCAATCACGCCTTGGGTCAATAACGACTGCTTCTCCTTCGTCTGAGAGGAAATAGCTGTTGTGAGCTAAGCCTTCAGATTTGATTGTTTGAAGCTTCATAAGATTATCCTTGCCAGTCCAAGAGCCTTTTTTCACCCTGCAGTTTCTGGATGTCAGTGACGTCCTGCACCACTTCCATTGTGCCCAAATATTTACCTGCCGTGTCTCGCACCGCAAAAAAACGTATGTAAATCTTTCTGTCACTCATATCAATCCAAAATTCAGCAACGTTTTTCTTCCCAATTTTGAAGGACTCTAATATCTTATTTACTGTTCCAAGACTCGCCGCGGGATGGCAATTTTGTACTTTTCGGCCGATTACGCCTTTGGAACGGACGAATATGACCTTTTCAGGCTTATTGAAGAAACATAAGGTGTCATTTTCATCTATGAATGTGATTTCGACCGGCAATGTGTTTAGCAATGTATCAAGTTGTGGCTTGGTCAGGTTACCGTTTTCAAATTGCATAAATCCTGTGGGCGAGGGCACCTCAGGCTGGATGTTCTGAACTTTTTTACTATCAGACAAAAAACGCACTCTCACCAATACAGAAAAAGTTTCGCTGATTTATTTGTTTCCAACTAACCTTTATAGCCCTTAAGAATTAACTAGAAAAGTGAGGAAGAAAAATGGGTTATGGTGCGACGTGGAAGGTTCTTGAGGATTTAATGCTTGATCTTAGTAAAAAAGGCGTAATTATACCTTCTAAAGTTGTTGAGGATTTGCGAAATGCTAAACTCATGATACAAATTTCCGAGACGCCTGGAGCCAAGGGCGAATTGACAACTAAAGTAGATGAATTTTTGGGGAATGTGGAGTCAATCTTGCTCGCTGATGCCCAAAAAACTCTTGGCAGTGAATATGTTGATCAGTGGCTAAAACGCATCGATGAAGCAAACATCCAATGTGTCGCATGTGCTCCAAATAAGCCAAAAAAGGAAGAAAACAAATTCATAACAGGTATTCCGCGAGATCAAAAATGGGTAAGAGTCGAACTATACGGCACCTTAACTTCTGAGCATATAGAGCAACTCGCAAAAGAGAATAATCTCTTGGTGAAACCCCAAAAAGACGGGCGATTATTAGTGCATGGATTGCCTGAAAACATCAGAACATTTGTCAAAAAAATGACAGCGGAAACTACAAAGAAGTAATAGTTAGCCTACTTTCTTGTTTCGATATGTTTTTTACAATAAGTGCTAGTGTGCTTGTGTGGGATCCGTTTTGGTTAAACTTAAAGGATTTCAAAAACTTACTTTAACAGACCAAGCACTGGAAACTTGGATGAGCACTTGGCGAGTTGTTAACTCCCAGTCAACGGTGGTATCTTTGCTGGATGGCTTGGGTCGAATTTTAGCCGAGGACTTAATTGCTAACGAAAGTCTTCCAAGATTTGATAAATCCGCTATGGATGGGTACGCAGTAAAATCTCTGGATACTAATGGTGCTTCGCAGTCAAAACCGGTCACCCTCCAATTAACCGAAAATCAAGAAGTAAACAATGGGGAGGCGAGGCAAATTTGGACCGGAAACCAGATTCCGAAAGGCGCTGATGCTGTGGTTATGGTTGAAGAAACCAAAAAAGTCGGTGGAAAACTTGAGGTTTGGTGCCAAGTAACTCTTTGGCAAAATGTTTCTAAAATCGGTGAGGACATTAAATCAGGCACACTTATCGCCAAATCTGGCACGCGCTTAAACCCGTATCATGTAGGTCTCGCGGCAGCCATGGGTCATAGTGATCTAAAAGTTGCTCAGAAACCAAAAATTGCAATACTAGCCACAGGCAATGAACTCGCTGAAGTTGGCGCGCCACTAACTGGCAACCTAATTTATGATTCTAATAAAATCATGATTTCGGCTGAATGCAAAGAGTTGGGCGCACAAGCGACCGACTTAGGACTAGCCAAAGATAATGTAGATGAAATTGCAGAAAAAATAAAAGAAGCTCTCAAAACCCACGATGCAGTCATAACTACTGGCGGCACAAGCGTAGGAGGTTTGGATCTAGTTCCTGACGCCGTTAATAAACTAGGGAACCCAGGTATCGTCGTCCACGGAGTCGCTTTGCGTCCCGCTATGCCTACAGCAGTTGCTGTTTTGGAAGGAAAACCTGTGCTAATTTTGTCTGGTAATCCTGTCGCATCTGTTATTGGTTTTGAAGTTTTTGGCAGAGCTATGGTTTGCCGTCTACTTGGCATGAGTAAAACGGAGCCAAGATTCATTGCTAAAGCGACTATAAAAAGAAAAGTTGTGAGTGCTTTGGGCAGAAAAACCTACGTTCGAGTCCTCGTCACCTTGAAGGATAATGAGTTGTTTGCTGAACCAGTCAGTACAAAAGGTTCAGGGTCAATTTCGACAATGACTCAGAGTAACGGATTCATGGTTGTTCCTGAGAATCGCGAGGGCATAACTGAAGGAGAACCAGTAATTGTATATTTGTTTGGCAAAGTGGAGGTTTCATCATAAATGTTTAGAAAACTTATGGCTCTTGAAGAGGCTCAAAGGGCGATTCAAGCTCAATTCAAACCTGCTTTTTTAGGCGAAGAAGACACTGTGCTGTTGGAAGCTTATAACAGAGTTCTCAGTCAAGATGTAGTTTCAACTCTTGATATTCCGCCGTTTAACCGTTCCACAGTTGACGGATATGCTGTACATGCGGAAGATACGTTTGGAGCAGACGAAAATCAACCAGCCACTCTCAAAGTAACAGGCGCCGTTAGTATTGGGGAGCAACCGAAAATAGCAATATTGCCTGGAGAAACAGTCGAAATTGTAACGGGCGCCCCAATTCCTGAAGGCGCAAATGCCGCTGTCATGGTAGAAGATACTGAGCGGGAGGACAGCGATCTTCATGTTTTCACACCAGTCAAAATTAACGAGAATGTAATGAAAAAAGGTTCAGACATAAAGCAAGGCTCTGTTATGCTCAAGAAAGGGCAGGTTTTAGGTTCTTCAGAAATTGGTGCTTTGGCAGCTTTAGGAATGACATCAATTAAAGTTCTGCGAATTCCAATGGTTGCGGTTTTATCTACAGGCGGAGAAGTGACTGATCCAGGAAAACCTTTGCCACCTGGAAAAATCTATGATATCAACGCATACAGCATAAGCACAGCTGTGATCGAAAGCGGTGGCAAACCCGTCTATTTCGGCTCAGTCCCAGATGACAAAGAAGCGTTAACAAAAGCCCTGCAGACTGCTGTGACTTCCGCTGACATGGTCATCACTTCAGGCGGCGTTTCAGTTGGACCAAAAGACTATACTGCCCAAATCGTTGATTCATTAGGTAAACCTGGAATTGTCGTTTACGGCATCGCAGTGAAACCGGGCAAACCCACAACTGTAGGCTTCATCGGTGAAAAACCAGTTATCTGTTTGCCAGGACACCCTACTTCAGCACTTTTGATATTCTATTTGATGGTTAAACCATTGATTCAGCAATTGGCAGGCAGATCAATCACTGGCATGAAGAATGTCAGGGCTTTTGCTGGAGCTCGAATGTTTAGCGCAAAAGGGAGGCGTACGTTTGTTATGGTAAAATTGGAGTTTGATAAAGACTGCCGCTTGATAGCCGAACCAGTGGAAACGGGTGCTTCAGGTGCAATTACCACGTTGGCTAAAGCTGACGGATTCGTTGAAATTGGAGAAAACGAACAGTTCATTGACGTTGATCAAGAGGTTTCGGTGGCGCTTTTCCGAAGCGTTTCACGTTTAGGTTAAGCTACGGGTTTTCTCTTTAGCATATTGTAATAAGCAAAAATCCATGTGAGTGCAACATAGGCAATCATTTCTACCGCTACGATTACGTTGCTAAACCCGATTGAGATCAATGTGTAAATTGTAAAGGTTGATACTCCAACGAATAGTACAAAGTTAACCCAAGGTCCCCATTTTCTTTGAGAGAATACGCTGTAAGCAACTATTAAGCTTAAGACGCCAAGGAATGCAACATGGGGTGGATAACCGGTTAGGAATAGGAAGACCAGTAGAATTACTCCGCTGACTGCGTAGAAAGCGGTTGATGCAAGTTCTATGCGACCGACTTGAAACTTAGATGCTAATGACACTTTTCCTCGCCTTTACCTTAAGCAGTAAAGGTATAACTAATAAATTTAATGTTAATCACACTTTTTTTCACGATTTATGTCATACCGTATTTTTAGATAATTGCCAATATCTTATTCCATGCTTCTTTAGCTGTATCCTGTTTCCATAGAAACCCGTTCTTGGCTTGAAAATGGAAACAAGCAATGCCCAATTCATTGCAAGCGATGATATTGCGTTTTAAATCGTCAACAAGTAGAAGTTGATTCGGGTTAATGTTGTAGATTTTTAACACATATTCAACTTGAGCTTTTTTGGTTGAGCATTTTTCACGCGTCACGATGTCTTTGAAATAATTGGATAACTCGTGTTTGTTTAGGAATTCAATTATGACTTTCTTGGTTTGCATGCTGACGATGTAGAGATCAACGCTTTTTTCAGAAAGTTGCGTTAAGGCTTCTTTAACATATGGCAAAAGTTGCGCCCTTTTGATCGATTCGAGCTCAAGCTTTTCCATCTCGTCGCTGACTTTTTCAAAAAGTGGTTTCCCAAACTGTTCTTCGTAGAAAACGAGTAGACTCTTAACGTCATAACCAGCAATTGCAGAGGCTTGATGGATTGCCTCATGCCAGTCAATATTTAGGCTGGTGATTACTCCGTCAAAATCAAGCGCTACAGCAGATATTTTCCCGCTTTTGCTTATATTATTCGCCATGTTTTATCCTCATGCTCTAGGATTACGCCTGCATCAAGCTGCCTGACTAAGTAGTATCCTTCTGGGAACAGGTCATATGTTGGTAGGGTAGACTCGGTTTTTCCGTTAAGGGCCAACGACAGGTACTGGCGTGTTAGGTTTAATTCTGGTTTGTCAAGTGCTTTAGCAAGAGCCAAGCCCCAAAGAGGAGCAGTGGTATGCCACTTGCCATCAACTTCTGTTACAACGGAGTTGCCGTCGGCGTCTTCTTTTATATCAGTAGAGAAGAATCCATGGGGCTCTTGGTCAAGGGCTTTGACAGCTTCCATGCCGATTTTGCTGACGTTTTCATCAATTATTGTTCTTGCAATTGTGGGTGTTCCAGTTATGCCTGACAGAGAGATGTGTTTTAGGAAGTATTCCAACCGTTCGCGGCAGTAAGAGGTAACCAGTTTACCCTGATACCAGAGCGAGTCAAAAGCTAAATCTCTACCTGGCAAATACTCTTGAACGACAAAATCCGACACTTCTGCTCGACGCTGAAGTCTGTTTAATTCTACCCAATATTTTGCCTGCACTGCATTATCAACTTTTAATCCAAGTCTTCCACCTGCTCCTTTTCGCGCTCTTATCCAAAGAGGAGCTCCAATCTCCACAAAAGCCCTTTCAATATCATCGTAACCGTGAACTTCAACGGTTTTTGGAACACGAACGCCGCGTTTTGCGAGAGCGTTATGAATTTCCAATTTATCTGGCATTATTGAACCAGGTTTAGGCAAATAGGTTTTAACATGAGCTTTCTCGAAAAGCTCTAAATTTCCTGCGACCACTTGAGCTTCGCTACTTGGATGAGGATGCAAAAAATCAATCTTGTACTTTTCAATTAGATCTAAAAGCAAGGGTAAAAATTTGGGGTCGTCATGTCTCGGCGAAACTACACGTGCATCGGCTTCTGAAAAATTTAGGTAATGCGGGTTATGATCGGTGCATGCGATAAAGATTTTTTTGTTTTGTTTATCCTCTGCTTGCCTTAGCGCATGAATGAAGTTTATGCCGCCTGTTCCGCCAGAACCTGTAACTAATATTCTCGCCGTTTTATTCCACCTTTTAAGCCCTTTGGTTTTTGATTAGTTCATAGGCTTCAATCCCTTTTAAAAACCTTGTATTTGGCAAATCTGTTAGTTTCCTAATTAGTTCTTCGTAGGCTCTTCCGCCCTTCATAAAAACCGAGTTATCATGCCAAAGCAACGTCACCAACTCCACGCCTGAACCAAACAGATTCTCTATAGAATCTAAAATAAAGGGAACAACGGTTTCCTCGGATTGATGCATGTAACTGAAAAGGTAAGCATCCATAAACGTAACAGGAAAAACAACTAAGCCATTTTTAATTATAAAACCCGTGTTGCGCTTATCAATTTGTTCTTTGTTAAATGAAAGCGAAGAATCATATTTTATGCCTGCAGCCGAAAGATTCGCAAAGGTGCCCTCTGCAACTTTTAGATAATGAACTCTGCTTCCCAAAACTGCTTGCTCAGCCGCTCTTTCAACAGCAATTTTTTCCCCGTCAACTTCCTGCAAACTGCTCGTTCCGTTGCAATGCAAACCCACTTCCCAGCCCCCTGACAAAAGCTTCGACATAACCTTACTGTAACCATCAACCTTTGAACCATCATCGTATAGAGGTCGGAAAAAAAACGTTGAACGAACTCCATATTTCTCTTCAATTTCCATCATTTTTGGAACACCGAAATATGGGTTGAAGCCTTCCTGCTCAACTTTAGCAATTATTTCAGGGGCAAATCTATCTTTTCTTGCTAAAACATGCTTGACATCTGGACCCTGAATTGGCCAGTCAACGTCATGCGTGAGGATTACAGCTTGGGTTAATTTCAAATTTCTTCGCCACGATTTGCTAGGAGAGATGGCTTAATAAATCGTGCGCACGCAACCCTTTTCTATTGAGGCACTGACTATCTTTGATTGTTAGCGAAAGAGTTTAGAGTAAGCAATCCTGAAATACAAACTCTTAGGGTGCAACTGGATGAGCTATCTTGAATTATACACGTCTCAAACTAACATTTTCAGCGGTGTCCAAAAAAGTTTTCATGAAGCAAAATACGTCGTTTTCGGTGTTCCATTTGACGCTACAAGCACTTATCGAACAGGCGCTAGGTTTGGACCATCCGCAATAAGACAAGCAACCCAGAACATTGAAACCTACAGTTTTAGAAGCGGAATTGACCTTGAAGATTTAGCTTTACACGATGCCGGTGATCTACCCACATCGACAAATGCAGAGATAACTATTGAAGCAACCCAGCACGTTGTGGAAGACATTTTAGCCGAGGGCAAAATGCCTGTAGTTTTAGGCGGAGAACACACGATCAATCTTGGCATCGTACAGGGCTTAGGTGCAAAAGCTGCAAAAACCGCAGTCGTTAGTTTTGATGCCCATTTGGATTTGCGAAGTGAATTTCTTGACTCCACTCTTTCACATACCACCTTTATGCAACTTGTCAATGAGAAGGTTAAGCCGGCGAAAATTATCGAAGTTGGCACCCGATCCGCCGGCAAAGAAGAAATTGACTACGCCAAATCTGCAAGCGTGGAATTCTTTACTGCCCAACAGATCATTAAGAAAGGCACTGAAGCGATTGCGGAGTTGCTCAATGAGAGGCTTAGCAGCTATGATTATCTCTATTTAACCGTCGATTTAGATGTACTTGATCCAGCATTTGCTCCTGCTGTGCAGAATCCAGAGCCTGAAGGACTTACTACAACTCAATTGCTTGACCTTGTCCTTCCATTATGCACAGAGCGTCTGGTCGGTTTTGACTTAGTAGAGCTTGTGCCCACATATGACCAAGGAGTATCAGCAACGGTCGCAGCCAAGGTATTATTTGAAATGCTATGTCAAACTGAAAAATCCAACAAAAGGCTTAACTAAAAATCCTTTCGAAACAAACGATAAAATAGCCAGTCATCTAACGGCTTAGCCTTATGCTTCTCATAAAATTTCTGAGCTGACGTGTTCCATTTTAGAACTGTGAACTCCATTCTGCCGCATCCTTCATACTTAGCAATCTGCTTACAGTAGCTGAACATTTTTTCTCCAAGGCCTTGTCTTCTTTGCTCTTCAAGAACAAAAATGTCCTCAAGATACAATGTTGGCAAAGCAAGAAAGCTTGAGTAAGTAAAAAAATAAATCACGTAAGAAACACATTTGCCTTTGATTATTCCCACAGCTGCTTGAAACTTTGGTTTATCAGATAAACAATCCTGCCGCAGCCTTCTCTTGGCTTCTTCATCTGGAGATGAGAGCTTCTCAAATTCGGCCAATTTATTAATTAATCCTAAAAAATCATCAAATAAGTCTGCATTAACTTTTTTGATGACTAGCGAATCTTCCTTGTTCATGCAACTTACTGGTTGCTTTTAGGAATAATAATATTTTGTAATTTTTTAGGAGCGTTTTTTTATATTTTAACTATTATTTACTTTATGATGAGGCTTGAGATTTGTCTGAGAAATCGGAACTAACTATCTATACTATTGGGCACTCAACTCGAACACTGCATGAGTTCGTTTCGTTGCTCAATGTCTACAACGTCACGTTACTGGTTGATGTGCGTACGGTACCCAGAAGCAGACATAACCCCCAATTCAATAAGGAAACTTTTGCTGAAACCCTCAAACCTTATGGCGTAAAATATATGCACTTGCCAGAAATCGGCGGACTCCGCCACCCCAAACGGGACAGCATCAACTTAGCCTGGAAAAACATGGGTTTCCGTGGATACGCCGACTACATGCAGACCAAAGAATTCACCGATAACCTTCTAAAAATCACTGCTCTGGCAAGAGAAAACTGCTTGGCTCTGATGTGTGCGGAAGCCTTGCCTTGGCGGTGCCATCGAAGCCTCATCAGCGACGCCCTTGTAGTTCGGCACATAAAAGTTCTGCACATCATCAGCGCAACCAGCACAATAACCCATGAACTGACAGAATTCGCTCATGTTGAAGGCACAAAAGTAACCTACCCACTCTTCACCAAAGAAACGCCTCAAAGAACGTTAGGCGATTTTGGGCAAGAATAACTGCAAAAAAGTAATTATTGCTAATTCAGACTCTTTTGGAGTTTAGCTATGAAGAATCCGTTGCATTGGTGAATGTGAGGGTACAACCGTTGGCATTTGGTAAAGCCTCGCAGTCCCGGCAAGCCAATTTGCGGCGAAATATCAAGTAGCATGAAATCTGTGTGCTCTTTTAGGAACCGTTCAATAATCGCCTCGTTTTCCTCCATAGCGATGCTACATGTTGAATATGTCATGACTCCGCCGTGCTTCACCTTTTCGGCACAGCTTTTAATCATAGCCCATTGAATTACTGCCATTCGCTCAATCGATTTTGGTCCCAGTCGCCATTTCGCTGAGGGTTGCTTAGCAAAAACGCCTGTACTACTGCAAGGAGGGTCTAAAACAATTAAGTCTGCTTCGCCTACAAGAGGCAAGGTCGCCATTGCATCTGCCATAACGGGCTGAGCAATGGGGGTTTTCATTCGGGATGTCTCTTTTTTCCACGCAGCCATTCTTCGAGCGGAAAAATCAACAGAGTAGATTGAACCGTTGTTTCTCATTAGTTGGGCAATAAAGGTTGTTTTAGCTCCAGGCGCTGAGCAAACGTCAAAGACTGTAGAGCCCTCTTTGGGGTCTGCAACTTGTGTTGCAAAACAGCTGGCTTTATCCTGGATGTAAAAGGCGCCTTCTTTGTAGCTTTGTAGTAAGTTCAAAGGTTTCTTGGCTTCAAGAACCTTGTAAGTGTACTTCAAAGATTCAATTTTTTCCAGCTTTACACCTTCACCAGCTATTTTTTGTAGTATTGCATCTTCTTCTGCCACAATTGTGTTCACACGAATGTAGTTAGGCGGCGGATTAATGCTTCCTTTAAGAAAAGCCAATGCCTCCTCACGTCCCATTAAGTTCTGGCAGTACCTTACAAACCATGAAGGATGAAAAGTTTCAAGGCTAATCCGTTGCTCTTCGTCCACGCCCTGAAGTAATGGCTGCAATTGCTGTGTAAGTAATAAGCCTAAAAATTGCTCCACTTCCCGAAGAGTTTGCCACCCCAAGATTGCTCGTCCTAAGCTTGCAATGTGCGAGGCTTCCTGCAAATTGATTTTGCCCCAGTTTTTCAAAATTCTTGTTTGGTAAACGTAAAGCCGAAGGAACGATTGGACACCAAGGTTGTATTCGCCGACTTTTTTGGGAGACACCACTGAGTTGATAAATTTGTCTATGAGATTTTTTCTTCTTGTGGTTTCAACGACTAAGCCATAGCCGTACCGAATTGCGTTCGGGTCTTTTATGCGAAGTTCACCAAGGGTTTTTACAAAGGCAAGGTGTTCGCTGAGTCTGCGCATCTCCATCCAACTCAATGTTTCAATTGCGACTGTCCAAGCATCATTCAACAAGATTTTTTCACGGATGTAACAAGATACATTGCTTCTAAATAAGAATGCGAAAAACCTCTAATGTTCCACTCATTTGTTTGCCAACCTAAACCGTCGAAGGCATATTTTGAGAAGTGTATTATCAAAATGTATAAACAAATTGTATAAACATCCAAATGCTTTACGTAAGTAATCACAAACACTGCCCAAAAAGAAATGCACCTAAAATTACATAGAATAAGCTCTTTTCTTCTCAAAAACAGTCCGTCAAAAACGGTTGTTTTTGTCAGTAAAGATTTTAGTCTCAATGCAGCATTAAGAGCTAAGGTTAAAACGGGATGGCGCGCACTCTATTAGACTACTGCATCAGCGAACCAGCTAAAACTCCAGTGAAAATGGAGCCCAAAGCGAAAGCTACGCTATCACAAATCGCCGCGATTGAAATACCGCGTCCACTGGATGCTAAAAAGAAAAGACACCCTCAGCCGTTTCCTCCCATTGCACCTCAAAATCTTCCCCCTTCATACTTTGTGTCTGCTTCCTATGACGGTAGACAAAAAAAAGCCGTCGTTAAACTTTATGAGCCTTGTTCGGAACAAATCTATTTTTGGTATGATAACACAGGTCACAAACCTTATTGCCTTACCAATTTGTCTAAAGCAGATATTGAAAAAATTGATCGCGTAATTCATCATGAAGGCTTTAACCACATCGAAACATGCAAAAAAATAGATCCCTTTCAAGATCACGAACTTGAAGTCACAAAAATTGTAACTGATGACCCCTTGGCAATTGGCGGCAAACCCTATGGCACAATAAGAGATATTATTCCTACAGATTTCCCAAAAGTATCCGATTTACCAATAGCAAAAGAAGATATCAAAGTCTGGGAATCAAACATAAAATATTATCAGTCATACATTTACGACCGCCAACTATTACCAGGCATGATATACGAAGTCAAAAATGGTGATCTTGTAGAAAAAGTTGTTGAAGAAGCAAACCAAAGCCTAACCACGATTCAGGCATTGTTCAAAGATTGCTCTGAAGAAGAACGCAGTTACGCTGAAATGTGGGCAAAACTGCTTGAGTATCCAGCGCCCAAGTTCCGCAGAGCCGCAATAGATATTGAAGTTCTATCGTCAATACCTACCAGAATGCCTAATCCAGATGAGGCAGAAGGTCTCGTAATCGCAGTTTCAGTATACAGCTCAGACGGCGAAAAAAGAGTTCTTGTTCTAAAACGCGAAGGCATGAAAGAAGGCATCCCACATCAAAACATCGAAGTGGAATATTACGAAACAGAAGTGGAACTTCTCAAAAAAACCTTCGAAATACTGTGGGATTACCCATTTATTTTGACTTTTAACGGCGATGACTTCGATTTACGCTACCTCAGCAACCGAGCCTTAAAACTGGGAATAAAGACAAGTGAAATTCCAATTCAAGTTGGCGACAGGGTTTGTTTACTCAAATACGGTGTCCACATTGACCTCTACAAATTCTTCTTCAATCGCTCTGTCCAAATTTACGCCTATGGCAACCGCTACAAAGATGTAAGCCTCAATGACGTAGGCAATGCTCTTTTAGGCGAGCAAAAAATTCATTTAGAAAAAACTTTTGGAGACTTAAACTACTCTGAACTTGCTGAATATTGCCTACGAGACTCAGAAATCACTTATAGACTAACAAGTTTCGACAATGATTCAGCTATGAAATTGATACTTGTACTTGCCAGAATCGCCAGCATGCCTATGGAAGACGTTAGCAGACAAGGAGTAAGCCGATGGATACGGAACTTCATGCACCGCGAACACAGAAAACACAACATACTCATACCAAACGCTGAAGAAATCCTCATAAAAAAAGGCAAAACGAGTACAACCGCTGTCATAAAAGGCAAAAAATACAAAGGCGCTATTGTTGTTGAGCCGACGCCAGGTGTTCACTTTAATGTTGCAGTCATGGATTTTCCGAGTCTATACCCCTCAATTATTAAGGTTTGGAACTTAGGCTACCAATCAATCTGCTGTAACCATCCAGGCTGCAAAGGTCACAAAATTCCAGATACTCAGCACTGGGTTTGCACAGAAAAACGAGCATTAGAAAGCCTTTTGATTGGGGCACTTAGAGATTTACGTGTGAGATGGTATAAGAGCCGAGCCAAAGACAAAACCTTGCCGCCTGAATTGAGAAGCTGGTATAGCATTACTCAGGGTGCGCTTAAAGTCATCTTAAACGCGAGTTACGGTGTTTTTGGCGCTGACAGCTTTGACCTTTACTGCCCACCTGTCGCAGAAGCAACAGCTTCAATCGGTCGCTACAGCATCACCCAAATCTTAAATCATGCAAAAACTGTGGGAATCCAAGTTCTCTACGGAGATACTGATAGTTTATTTCTTAAAAACCCGACTAAAGAACAAATTGAAGATGTAGTTCACTACACTGAGCACGAGCTAGGAATGGGAATAGACGTTGATAAAACCTATAGGTATGCAGTTTTTAGTTCGCGCAAAAAGAATTACCTTGGAGTTTTGGAAGACGGCACTGTTGACGTGAAGGGATTAACCGGCAAGAAAAAACATATTCCCTTGTTCATTAAAGACGCATTTAACCAAATGAAGGAAAGACTAGCAAAAGTAAAGAATCCTGAGGATTTCGAAAAGGCCCGAAAAGACATTGCCAACATAGTTCGTGACCGTTATAACATTCTTAAACGTAGAGAATGGGCTGACATGAACGCACTTGCTTTTCATGTGGTTTTAGGTGATGAACTAGCAAGTTACACCAAAACTACTCCTCAGCATGTAAAAGCTGCAAGGATACTTCAAAAAAGCGGAAAAGAATTGCGAGCAGGAGACCTCATAAGCTTCGTTAAGGTAATAAAATCTTCATCCCGAGGAAATTCCTCAGATGATTCTAATTCTGGAGTCAAACCAGCCGAGTTAGCTTCACGCAATGAAGTTGATGTCGACAAATACATTGCTTATTTGCAAGCAACTTTTGATCAAGTATTAGATGCAGTGGGCTTGAATTTCGAAGAAATAATCGGCGTCACTAGACTTGCAAGTTTTCTTATGTAATTAGAAAAATTAGGACGCCTATAACTGTGAAAAGAGCAACAATTCCAGAAACAATTATTACGACTTGGCGCTCAGTGAACGGGTGGTTGTAAGTAATCAAGGTAACCAAGCTTTTTCTATGATCAGAGCTAAGTTTTCCATTTTTAAAAGTCATTGAAGCTTTTTTCCTCGTAAAGAACACTGCCAAAAGTATTAAAGATGAATTAAAAATGTAAGGCAAAATCATGACTAACAAACTTAATTTCAAATCTGAAATAACAGCAAATGATGCGATTGTTATCCCCATGGCAAACGAACCAGCATTACCAACAAAGATTTTTCCAGCGTAATTAAAGTAAGCCAATATCAGCCAGAATAATAACGGTCCAACCATTACGATATAGATTGGAGAAATCGCCAATAACCCAATAATTACTATTGCAGGGCATATTGTTTCTAACCCGTTTAATCCTCCAAGCATATTCACCACATTCGTAACTATCATTACGATTAAAGGAATAATTATAGCGAAATATGTCCAACCGAAATGTATTGTTCCAAGAAGAGGTATTGCTATGTCTGTTCTTGCTCCTGCTTCTTGAGCAAAAGCAATGAGTGGCAACGCTGCGATTAAAGGCATAAAAGCTTTGTAACGCCATTTAAGATCAATCCAATCATCAAGTAATCCCATGAAGCCGCCGAAAAGAACACATGCCGCCAAGGTAAATGGGGCAGAAGCATTGGGGATTTTTAAAAAATAAAGAATAAAAAGATAAACGGTTGTAACGAGGACGTATAGAACGCCCAAACCGTTTGGAATTAAGGGTTGCCCAATTTTGTGTTGGTCTGGAACCTTGGGAAACACCTTGTCTCTTCCTGTCTATGTTTAGCTTGTGCCTGTACCAGTTGCGCCCGTTGCTGCATAATATGCATCGTAGTTGATTTCGTAGATTGCGACTATTGGAACTAGCCCTTTGTATTGGAATGGACTTGCTGTTTCACCGGCAAAGTATGCTTTTGTAAAGTACGTTGGAAGGGTAGTTGTTGCGTCGGGTGAAAGGTTGTAGTTTAATCCCGGAATTTGGTTTATCTGGTTGCAGTAATCAACTTCCGCATAGTTCATCAATTCGTAAACTGTGCTGTTTTGTCCTTGGTCATTCCAAGCCCATTTATTTGTTGACTGGTCTACCGCGCCAAAAGTTGTTTCGTCCGTCCACGCAGTTGCAGGGTTCATATAGCCATCAGCTATTAGTCTGTTCTTTGCGTCTCCTGAAATTCTTGCCATCCAAGACCATTTGCCTTCATCACCATAGCCAGATGGATAAGCAATGTAGCTTGAACTACCTGAACTAGATTGTCCGATTTGCAGTACAGTGAAGACCATGATGTATTTTACGTGACCAGGGTTATTGTAGCTGTTATACGTGTTGAGCATATGTAGTGACTGGTTTTCATTGCCCATGAATATGAAGCCTAAGTTTTGAATCTGTGTAGAGTTCACAGTTGTGTTATCTGCAAAGGATGTGACGTTTCCGAGGTCAGCTAACCAGTTGCCATAGTCCCACCAAGCCACAACGACATCTGTCGGCCTTGCATATTGGTTGAGCCATTTTATCGCGTCAAGCCACGCACTTACTGGTTGGGTTACGTCTGAACCTCCAAGAGGAAGGCTTGAGTCACTAATTGCTGTTGGGATGTATGCGCCAGTTATTGGCCGTGGGACAGTACCGACCTGTGTTGGGGCGAACGCAAATTCTGTTACCAAAATCATGAATATTAGGAAAACTGCCACTCCGCTGTATTCTTTACTGACTCGTGCGAGTTTACGTTTTGCTTTAGCTATGGATCGTGGGCTCTCCTGTAACAATGTATAGAAGGGTTTTATTATGCTCAGTATGCCCATGCCTGCAATGATTGCAAATGCAGGTGCAAAGATTACTAGCAATCGCACCATCGAAGCTGCAAAGTACAAAGACGTGACTGCGAATAGCAGCAGGAAAATGTTTCTATTTGTTGGATTTCTTAATGTGAAGTACAGACCGATTAGGAAGAACAATATTGCGATGCCTAACTCTGTGTAAATGTTTCCCCAACCAGCGATTCTTTGCTCTGCTACTGAGTTAATTAGTGGTGAAGCTGCTCTGATGAATGGGTCAAGTACTGTGTTGAATTTTCCGGCTAATCCAATAAAGAAACCAGTTGCCCATAGGGCTGCAAATGTGACTGAACCTACTGCTAATGTTCCAATTGCCAAAGTAAGTTTAGATTTCATGCTTATGTTGTTGCGAAGAACTTCTGAAATTAATAATACAACAAACACTCCAGCTACAGGAATAACCGCTCCATCAAACACATAATGAATTCCAATGTAGGGAATTTTTGTTGCGATAAATAGTGCCAAACCAAAGACCACACTGTAGCTAATTAGAAGTCTTTGACTGTATCTCTTCATTAAAACCATTACAAAGGCGAATAAAGCTGCTAAGTCAAGAATGTAGTAAGATGCACCCCATCCTCCAATAAAGTACGCTAAAGCTGCACCGGCGCTTAAAGAGTACAGGAAGGAATTGCGTATTGATCTTTTGCCATCTATTGACCGCAAGAACAGAAAGACAAACAGTAAAAGTCCTAGCACACCTGGAACTTCTGTATCAAAGAAGCCCAAGGAGCTTCTCTGCAGAAATGATGGCGCCAACGCCAAAAATAATGCTGCAAATAAGCCAACAGTTTTTCCACCATAGTCTTTGCCTAAGAAGTATATGATCAAACAATCTACCATGCCAATTAAAGCTGGCAATATTGCAGTGAACGTCATTAAATCGACCTTTGCGCCAAATACATTGATAATGCCGTAAAGCACCGCTGCCGTCATAGGTAGAGATGGCAACGCACCCTGCATGTTAAGTCCCCACGGATACCATTTCTGCATATTAGTCCAACCTGAACCTAAAAAGGGCGAAAGCAAACCATCTTTTACCATATGTTGGGTTATACTGAATTGATAGTAGGGGTCAAACTCGTTGAGATATGATGTACCTCCAGCTAGGTTTTCCCATCGCAACGGTAAAATACGTATTACAAATGCAACGAATAGAATGAGCGCTAGTGCCGCTATTGCAATTATGGTTCCATGGCTTATTTCTAAGCGCAATCTACCAAAAGGTTCCAGCCGGTTACTAAGTTTATCTTTAATTCCTTCCCCCACGTCAAGCAATCCTCTTTTTGATCAGGTTTTCCTAGTTAATCTTAATTTATACACATTGGTGGTTTATTTATGGCTTTCCAAAACGTTTAAGGAAGATTGGCTATGGTTGTTTAGTTACTTCTACAATAACCCAAGGACTAAACCTTGGAATTTTCCTCAGACCCAAATACTTCTCAAACTTAGCCAAAACAGGCAACAGATTGTTCTCAGACGTCCTTCCAAAAAGAATCCAACTATAACCCGTTTTTTTCTTTATTTCAAGTCCTGCGGAATTCAAACACTTTATTACGTTTTTGTAAGAATGACGGTAAGCCAGACCCCGCGTCTGTTTTATCTTTGATTTTATACTTGACTTATTTC
Organism: Candidatus Bathyarchaeota archaeon; assembly: GCA_963701045.1. Lineage (GTDB taxonomy): Archaea > Thermoproteota > Bathyarchaeia > Bathyarchaeales > Bathycorpusculaceae > Bathycorpusculum. The sequence goes on along the minus strand of OY969560.1, from coordinate 830,089 downwards.
CGAAGGACAAAAAGCAAGGCGAACTTGGCTTGAGTGCTCTATTACATTCATCGAAAGCTTCCCCCAATTCGTTTATATAATCCAGAACTTCAATCATGAAAATAACGTCAAATACTTCGTTTTTTATCGGGAGCTTTCGAGCATCAGCTTGTATTATATGTACATTCCTGTTTTTTCTCTTCAGCCTTTTGAGCGAATAAGAATCGATATCGATACTTACAACTGTTGCATTTTTGTTTTTTGCCAATAACGAGAAGCGTCCTGCTTCTGCTCCAACGTCCATGATGGTGACGTTATCTTGATCTAGACTAAATGCTTCAGAAATGAAATCCGTTTCAATCCTAGTTAAGTACTGACCCATTTTGGTTTTGGCTGCTTTTTCCCAATGCGTTTCTTCTGATTTTTCGATGGCAACGTTATGATTGCTCAATTTATTTACGCTTATCTACAGGCTTTACTTCGATATCAATAGGTAAGAGTGAGAGTTTACGACTGCATTTTGGACATTTTCCGCCATGTTGTGAAATAATTTCGTCTGGCGGCTTAAGCTCTGCGCCTTCATATAAAATATGATTGCATCCATGGCAAATTACTCTTTGCGGCACCCAAATTCCTCGAACTATACAGAGATAGGGCATATTTATTGATTCCTAAAAGACTCCTTTCATAAAACCAAGCTAAAAAGACGCTAATTGTAGAATCTTTTTAATAAGCACTGTTTTGGTGATGTTTAATGTGGTTAAGATAATTTGGGAAAATACACATTAATTATCGCTGAGAAGCCTGATGCTGCAAAAAGAATAGCTGCAGCTTTAGACAGCAATGGAAATGCGATAAAAAATGTTGAACATGGCGTGCCTTTCTATCAAGCTTACAGAAATGGCGATATTATTGTTGTTCCTTCCCTCGGTCACATGTACACTGTTGCAAGCCAAGAAAAAAACAGCGGAGGTTACCCCGTTTTTAATTACTGCTGGGTTCCCAGACACATGGCCGAACGTGGGGCATCAAAAAGTCGCTTTTGGCTTGGAGTAATCTCTAAACTATCGAAGAATGCTGAAGCTTTTGTTGATGCTTGCGATTATGACATTGAAGGCAGCATAATAGGTTATTGTTTACTCAAATATGCCTGCGGAGACAAAGAGAAAACTGCTAAACGTATGAAATATTCAACTTTAACAACAGAAGAGCTTCAACAATCTTACGCAAACATTCTCCCAAGTTCTAGATTTTGCTTTAGTGAATGCAGGATTAGCTAGGCATGAAATTGACTGGCTCTACGGCATAAACCTATCACGAGCTCTAACAGCTGCGGCAAAAACCAGCAGCGGGCAATATGTAACAATAAGCACAGGCAGAGTGCAGGGACCAACCCTAAAGTTCCTTGAAGAACGCGAAAAAGCCATCAAAAGTTTCCTTCGAACAAAGTATTGGACTGTTAAAGCTAAAATCTGCATAAACGGCACCGCTTATGAGTTCGACCATGAGAAAATCTTCTACAACAAGCAAGAAGCAAGTGCAATTATGAATAATTGCAAAACTGAAGAGGGGCAAATCAAAAAAATCATCATAGAACAATTTGCACAAAATCCTCCCTTTCCATTTGACCTGGGATCCTTGCAAAGTGAATGTTACAGAGTTTTCCGTTATTCACCTATGCGAACTTTAAACATCGCCCAGTATCTTTACACAAATGCTTTGATTTCTTATCCACGTACAAACAGCCAAAAACTTCCGCCACAAATTGGATACTCCCAAATACTGCAAAAACTAAGTCAATTACCCTATTATTACAAAGCAGCGTCAAAGCTACTTTCTAAGTCGACTTTGAAACCTAATGAAGGGATAAAATGTGACTCAGCGCATCCAGCTATTTACCCAACTGGAAACTTGCCCGAAAAAACTCTCGGGCCTCCCGAACGAAATGTCTTTGATCTTGTAGCGCGTAGGTTCATGGCTGTTTTCGGTGAACCTGCAACTCGGCAATCCACTAAGGTAATTACAGATATCAATGGAAACAATTTTATTTTTTCTGCAACCCAAACGTTGCAAGAGGGCTGGCTTGAATTCTATAAACCCTATATTGATTTTAAAGACTCCAATGTTCCCAGTATAATCGAAGGGCAGAAAATTGAAGTAAAACGCATGATCTTAAAGGAAAACCTTACCAAGCCTCCGCCCAGATACAATCCCCGCAGTCTACTTATGAAAATGGAAAAAGAAGAAATCGGCACAAAAGCTACGCGGGCGGCAATCATCCAAACATTAAGCGACCGAAAATACCTCAGTGGTACCGGCAGCCTTACTGTTTCACAACTTGGTCTTGAAGTCATCGATGTTTTGGACAAATATTGCCCCAGCATTATCTCGCCTGAATTAACAAAGCAACTTGAAGAAGAAATGAACCAAATACAAGAAGGAACACAAACCAAAGAAGTAGCACTGCAAAACGCGATTGAAATCTTAAAACCAGTTATCTCTGAGCTTAAATCAAACCAATCACTAATCGGTCTTAAATTGATTGAGGCACTAAACCAATCGCGGCTAGAACAAAGAACAATCGGGACCTGCCCAAAATGTCTAACCGGAAAACTAGAAGTTTTGCGGTCAAAAAAAACACAAAAACGTTTTGTTGGTTGCTCCAACTATTTTAAAACTAAATGCAACATGACTTTTCCACTACCTCAAGTAGGGACAATAAAACCTTTAGCTGCCAAATGCAAAAGCTGTGGATCCCCAGTTGTTTATATAATGATAAAAAACAGAAAACCATGGCGCCTTTGCATAAGCCCTAACTGCCCAACTAAGCAAACAAACAAAATAATTGCTAAGTAAATTTTTCAGATCCAATCATTACATCAGTAATCCAGATTTAGGCATTGACCAAATAAACTATTTCAGAAAAATTCATTAACAGGATAATGGGCTAAGATGTATTAAAGCAGTAAATCAAGGATGGGAATAAGAATGTCAGGTAAACTTAAGAAAAGCTCTGAAGACATGTCCTTCTCGCTGAGCCGATGGTTCCGCAGAATCTCCACAAATGCTCCATCATTAGGCTTGATTAGCATCGTTGGAGTAGCATATGCAGTTTTCATTTTTGGAGGCGGCCTATACACTCTAATCAACCACCCTGCCGTATCATTCTATAACGGAAATACTGGACAATTTATATTTCTGTACCCTGATGTTAGTAACCAATGGGTTGCTGACACCGTAATTTCAGTAATGCTTTATGCCCTTGGTTTTACCGGCTTACTATTTGTATATCAAAGTACAAAAAATGCATACAAACCAAGGCAAGCTTATATGATGTTAGTCATTGGCGTAACCTTGCTATTGATATCATATGTTTTCCTTGAAGGCGCAATCAACTTCAAACAAACCTATCGTGGCTAAAAAAATTTTCTTAACCTCGCTATTTTTTGTTTTCCCTACCAAGGGTGTTTCTTTAGTTTCAACTTGTATGCTAAAAAGTTTGTAAATAAGTGAATAGGCGGAGTAATTAGAAGAACTGTCACCGCCAATTCCCAACTAACAATAGCTAAAGGAATCGAAAACACCAAAGCTCCTACAACAAAGTCCACTTGGTCAACAATCGGAAGTAACCCCCCAGGCGCAATTCCAATTCTCCTTTTAATAAAAGCACCAGTTAAATCGCCAAGAAGAGCTCCTAAAGGAATTAGAACAACAAACAGAACTGGAAACCCCGGAAAAACCACAAACTCAACTGAACCAACCAGCATACCAATAACCCAGCCAAACAAGAACCCTCTAAAAGTCTTGTTATTACCAAAAAGTCGTTTGCCATCAACAAAGTTTTTGCCAAAATCCATTTTTGGTCCGCCTCCTGCAAGAACTGGAGTGGCGTTTGCACAGTAAGCTGGGAAAATAAACTTTAACGCTTGAATTATTAGCAGCGCAATATCCATCTGTGCATCAACCGTTAAGCATGAAATTCAGCGTCTACTATTCCCTTCTCCAGTATTTGTACATAACAGGTGGCTTCAGCTGTGTTTACCCTTGATTTTTCAACTACCGCCTTAATAATCGATGATTCGGTCGGCTTAAGAGAGATTATCGTGTCAGCCCAGAACTTTAATACCCGATTTGCCACAGGTCTAACTCCCGCGTTAGGGTCATCAAAAACGCTTCGAACCTGGCTTGTTATAACTATGGGAATTTTGCGAATCTTTGCTGATTCAGCTAAAATTGCTAGTTGCCTGTTTAACTCCCGGTTAATGCTAAAGGCGTTCCCTTCAATCTGAGAAACTTTAGCGCCATATAAAGAAGTAAAAGTATCAATAACAATCAATCCAAAACCTTTCGAAGTATAATCTACAATGTGATCAATAACAGCCGTTTGCTCTCTAAAATCCTTAGGCTTTACCAAAATTATCTGTTCAGCAATAGCATCAAACTTGTCATCTGTAATCTGCGAAAGCCTCTTTGATGAAAAAGTGTTGTCGCAGTCGACAAAAAGAACTTTGAGATTTTGAAAGCCACAACTGACAGCACACTGAACAGCTAAAGTTGATTTACCCGTTTCTGGTTCTCCATAAACCAAGGTAACTGTTTCCTGTGAGATTCCGCCTTCGATGATGCTATCAATGCATTTGATGCCTGTGCTTATCATTTTTTCACGTCAATTGATATAAACTTGAAACTAGTAATGTGTTTTGCATTTAACACTACATAAGGTTGATTTCTTGAATGAAAAAGTTGCAGTTGCAACGTTGGATGGAAAGGCATATTTTTTCATAGTTAATAGATTAAGAGAGCAAAACGTCCCATTTGTAAGTCTAGTGCCAGGTGACCGAGTGCCTCCCCAAATAAAAGTAGTTGTAACAACCAATATAGAAAGAAACATAGTGAACTTTGATAAAATTGTGACTTTTGCAGGCGAAGACACTCTTGACGATTTAACAATAGAAATTAAACGAACACTACAAGGAAAAGAAGCTTATGAAAAAATAATAATCGGTCTTGACCCAGGTGTAGCAACGGGGCTATCTATAATTGCTGATGGCAACATAATAGAAAAAGAAAATTGTTTTAGCTCAAAGGAAATAATAAACTGCGTTACAAAAACAATAAAAAACGTAAATTTTGATAAAACAAGTGTGTGCATCAAAATTGGAAACGGCGTAACTATCTACAAGGATTTGCTTGAAGCGTTAGATCATGCATTGCCACCGCAAATTAAGTTTGAAGTGGTGAGTGAGAGGGGCACTAACAAACCTTTAAAAGAAAACAAACGCAGTCGAGCAGTTAGGCACATTTCTTCTGCAATTCGAATTGCTGGAAGATCAGGCAACACTTTTCCAAGGAACAAAAACCTTGCAACGGACATTGACACAAAATAACATTGTTTCTAAATTGGCTCAACAACAGTTAAGATAGTTTCTGGCAAAGCTGAAGCTCCCGTTGAGATTAATGATTAAAGAAGTTGCAAATTTCTTTAGCTAAAACACCTTTTTCACTGCTTAGAACTTTCATACCGCTAGTAATCCAAGACGGCAAAAACCCTCGGCAGTAAGCAGTAGAGAAACGGTAATCTAAGAATATTATGGCTCCTCTATCTTCCAAAGTCCGTATAGGTCTTCCCGCTGCCTGTGAAGCTTTTTTCATCGCTGGCAAAATATAGCCATATTCTCGTCCTAATCCGGGAAAACGCTTGTCGTAATATTCTATTTGTGCTTTCACTCTTGGTGTCGGCTCAGCATAAGGCACACCTACAACGACGACCGATTCCATTTGGTTACCTGGAAAATCCACGCCTTCAGAGGTTCTGCCGCCCTGAACACCAAGGAAAACTGCACCACCTTTGTTTCCACACGCTTTAAAATCCTGCACCATTTTTTCATTTGCCTTGGAACTCATGCCTTGCCGCTCATGAAACAAGGGTTTTTGTAATGAGTTTTCTAAACCTTCTGCAATTAGAGCGTTTAACACTTGGAATGATGCAGCAAAGATTCCCGTGTTTGTAGGAGTATTTTCTGCGACTTCGTTTATGAGTCGAATCATGATTTGGTACATTGCAGGTGTTCTTTTCTCCATCGAAGTTGTAACGCCGCAACATACAGCTGAGAATACATGTTCCTTTGGAAAAGGAGAAGGCACAATACAATGAACTGTATTTGACGGCAGTTTTGTAATTTTTGAGAAAGCTTCCAGTGGCTGAAGAGTACCCGACATAATTACGTTAGCGTAAGTTTGCGAAAAAATAGGCTCAGTAATTTTGCCAGGATCCAACGCGACAATTTCTAGCTTTGCCGTTTTATTTTTGTCCTTGTTTAGGTATCGGCTTGCCACGTTAATGTACGAGTCATCGCCAAGGGTATCAAGCCATTTTAACATGAATTCGCTCATTGCGTGAATATAAGAACGTGGGTTTTTTCCTTCTGCTAACAAGCTTTTCTTGATCGCGGCACCTGCATTATGCATTTGGTCAAAAAATTCACGTGGATTTCTAATGTTACCGTGATTTTGAATTATGCCCAAAATTCTCTCAGGCGGAATTATTTCTTCCTTAAAGATTTGGTCGGTTAGCTTTTCAACTTCCATTCTGAAGAAAAGCGCGAAAGCTTCTACGTCTTTGTTACCAAACTTAGCTGCTTCCAATTCTGCTTGCCGCATGACAAAAAGCGACAAAGTGCTGCTTGAAATATCGATGGCTGTTTCAGGCAAATTATGAGCTTCATCAACCACTAGAATGATTTTACTTAGTTCTGTCTCCAAACTCTTTAGAAACGCTTGGCGGATTTGGGGTTCGAAAACATACATGTAGCTTAATGCAATGACTTTAGCGTCAGAGAGGGCTGATTTTACAAGTTCATATGGGCAGAGTTCTTTTTTCTTGCATATATGCATGATTTCTGACGCCGAGTAAGGGCGGGCGGCAACTTGTTGCTGAAGTTGTATGTACTCATATGTTCGTTCGTCTACATGGAGATAATATGGACATCTGTTTTTTGCTTTTAATAATTCACAGACTTCCATTAGCGATTTCGAGTCAAAAGCACCACGTGATGCAAAAACGTTTAGGCACATTTCGGCACGTCCACGAATTGAAATGCCGGATACATGTTGTTTGTTGTAGATTGCTCTTAATTCTTCTATCACGCGATCATGCTGTCGATGAGTACGGGCAACATAGAGGATTTTCAGGTTTTTCTCAATAGCTATTGGTACAACTGCCGAGAGTGAAGAAATTGTTTTTCCTAAGCCATTGCTACCCTCGATCAACACAGAACGCCTCTCGCGAACTGCATTATAGACTGTGGTTACGAATTCATCTTGATGGGGACGTACACTGCTATATGGAAAGAACGCTGAGACCTGATTTGGTAACTTTATCATTTCTGTTCCTCAAATCCCCTCGATGGGCAATAATTATTAACGGGACAAATGTTGCAAAGTGGTTTTCTCGCTTTGCAATACTTACGTCCAAGAGAAATTAGCAAAAGATGAAGCGTTAAGTAATCATTAGGTTCAAAGATTTCTTGAAGACTCAATCGCACCGCTTCATAGTTCCCTTCTAAACGTGCAAACCCAAGCCGTTTCGACACCCGATTAACATGTGTGTCTACAGGGACAGTAGGCTTGTTAGCTGAGAATAAAAGTACAACATCGGCAGTTTTGGGTCCAACTCCGTGCAATTCGAGAAGCGTCTTTCTCGCTTTTTCCAGTGGTAAGGACAACACAGGACCGAGTGAACCACCGAATTTTTCGACAATGACTTTTGAGACTGACTTTATTGCTTTAGCCTTACTCTTGCATAGTCCCGCGATACGAAGGCAATCTTCAAGTCTGAACATTTCGGCTTTCGCCAACGTTTTGGGGTTTACTTCGAATTGTTTAGACAGATTTTCGAAGGCCCGCTTAGTATTAACATCGGTGGTGTTCTGTGAGATAATTGTTGCAATTAAGGTTTCAAAAGGCTTATGTTGTTGCACCGTCCAGTTTGGCATGGCTAAGGTTCGCTTTAGCACTTGTAATATGACTTCTGCTTTCTGGTTAACCACGCGCCATTCCCCACTCGATAAATTATGCAGAAGGATGTTTGTTAGGTTATAAATTAGGATGTTGCTGAGCAAAGCAGGTTTTCTTCGGTGTGAGAGATGAGATAAACGAAAATCAATAACGAAAAATAAATAAAGAAAAAAAACTAAAATGAGAAGAAAGTTTACTAGGTTTCTTCTTCTGTTGCCGGTTCAACGTTAGCTTGAGCTTTTGCAGATTCTTTGTTTAATTCTTCAACTGGCAAACCTTTAGCTGCACGTCTTGCTACAGCGCCTAGTTTTGTGTTCGGTGTGTATGCTCCACCAGTAAAGGAGTAGCTACATTTTTTGCATTTCCAGACGCCGACGCTTTCACGGTGAACCCTAACAAAGCCGCAGCTTGGGCATTTATGTGGACGTCTAAGTTCAGTTATAACTTTAATGTAGCGCTTTCTTACTGTAGCTCCGTAACGAACGCCTAAACCTCTAGTTGGACCGACTTTCTTTGTCTTGGGCAATTACTTTCACCAATTAAACTTTTTACGCAGTTCAGCTGCTTTCTCCACAGCAATCTTAGATGCTTCTAAAATCTGTTGTGGTGTGAAATAGCCTGAGAGCCCCTTTTGGACGGCGCAAATGTTACCGTCTTCGTTGATAGCCATTGAAATACGTGAGTCCATAACTTGTTCTTCCTCAATCCATGGATCAGTGATCAAGATATTGTTGATTTTGCCTGTTGTGATAGTAATTGGGTGGCTTTTCATCGGCAATGGAGTGTAGCCTTGTTTGATTTTTACTTCGCCGTCTTTGTATTCGTAGTTTGGCATCTTTGCGTTTAACAATGCAGCCATAGCAGCTAGTGCAGCAGCGTCAATCAAGTTTCCATCGTAGTTCAAAACGTAAATGTCAACGAAGACAACAAAGACCTTTTTGCCTGGTTCAATACAGAGTTTTTCAGTGTCAATTGCATGCGATTCTCTTATTCCTCGGTCCACTACACGGGCAAGTTCAATGCTGTTTTCGTCAGGTGGTCCCGGCTCATATTTTGGAGAAGCCAATGGAACAAGTTCAGCATTAACAGTCATTACTCCGTCGTTTGGAGTATCTGGGAATGGTTCGCCTGTTTCAATTTTTACCCCGCAGAGAACCTCGGTTTTGCCAAGATAGACTCTTGCTGAGCCTTCAGCCCGTTCAATTAAGCCTTGCTCAATTTTTATTGGTCGATAATCTCTTAAGCCGCGTTCATCAAGACGCTTGCCTTTTTCTAGGACTGCTTCAATTTGTTTTAGTCTTACTTTTGTTATTAATGATGACATTACTCCTCACCTATCTCCTTAACAACCATGTATTTTGTTTTTAATGCTTCTTTTTGCATTTCATAGATTTTTTTGCAGCCATCCATTGCCATATTGATTGCCTTCTCAAATTCTTCAGTTGTCAACAAGCCATCCATTTGGAGCAAAGTAATCGCATTCAAATTAGGCATGTAAGCTACTGGCACATCGGCTGCTCCAAGCTTGTCTTCTGCATCATATAGATCAACAACGACTGTGTCGTCAACTTTTCCAGCAGCACATCCAACAACGAGGTCTCGCATTGGAACGCCTGCGTCAGCAATTGCTAAGGCCGCTGCGGTTATCGCTGCACAACGTGTTCCGCCGTCAGCTTGTAATACTTCAACGTAGACATCAACACCAGTTCTAGGATAAAGCTCCAAAAACAATGCTGGCTCCAAAGATTCTTTAATTACTTTTGATAGTTCTACTTCCCTTCTTGAAGGTGCAGGAGATTTTCGTTCTTGCACTGAGAACGGTGCCATGTGATATCGGCATCTGAGAACCATGCGATCTGCTTGTGCTAGATGTTTTGGGTGTACTTCTCTTGGACCGAATGCTCCTGCAAGAATTTTGTTTTTGCCGTGTTCAATGTACGCGGATCCGTCAGCGTTTGGTAGGACACCGACTTGAAGTTTTAATGGTCGGAGTTCATCCGCTTTTCTACCATCTGTGCGGATGCCTTTTTTATCGATTAGTTTTTCGAGTTTTTCATTCATTCTTAATTTCCTCCACTTTTACATTAGTTTTATTATCTTTGAGTAACTGAGTTATGCGATCAGTTAACCCACTTGTATGCGACTCTTCTTCGATTTTCTTAATTGCAGTAATCGCAAGCTCTTCTTCTTCAGTGGTTTTCCCTGTGACCAAAATGACACCGTTAAGTCCTAAAATAATTTGGCAGTTTGTCTCCTGTTTAATCATTGAAATCATTGAACCTTTTCTGCCAATTACTCGGGGAATCTTTGTTGGTGTCACCTGAAGGATTTGGCCTCGAGTAATTTTGCCTAGACCTGGTTCGCCAACCGTTAACTGTGGGTCATGTGCTCGATCGTAAGAAGCTATTTTTGCAACAATCAAGTCGCCAGCATTTAATACTGAAGCTAACTCATCGTTTTGTGGTTTGAAGGGTCTGCTTAAAACATCTGATGCACGCAGAATTGCTGTGTATGGTGCTTTTATGTCTACTGTCCAGCCGTTGAATCCAACTTCAACAATAGTTCCAATTATTATGTCACCCATTTTGGGCACATAAAAAGCTCTTAGTGCAACAACATTGACTTTTTTGTTATCGGTATCTACCAACCCAATTCTTGAGGAGTAGATTTTGTTTTGTTCCATGTATGTGTTTTCGCCAGGCAAATACTCGCCCTCAGCAAGCATTTCACCTGGGGTCACAAGCTGTTTTTTTTCAAAGAATATTGGCATATTTTTTACCATCCAGATTACTTTAAGATATTATTTTTGCTTCTCCACTTCCTTTTGTTACGTCGCCAAGTTTGTTTAGCAACGAAGCATAAGATCCGGCTGGCAACTCTAATTCGCCATACCATGAGCCGTCTCCACGCCATTCTTCACGTTTAATTATTCCTAAAGTTTTTACTGACCCATATGCTCTTGCTGAATACTCAGCCGGGATCTTTACTGCAACAATAACTTGTTCTATTTTGAGAGGTAAAATTGGACGAAGCAATTTTACTATATCTCTGGCTTGTTCTTCTACGGGTTTATATGGATCAATTGGATAACGGATTTGTTCCATCGCATTCTCTATTCGCATTGGAGGGTGCGGCAAGTTTGTTTTAGGGTCTACCGCCTGTCGTGCTATAAAATCAATTACTTGTCGTCTTTTGTCTTCCACCATTTTTCGACGCTGCTCAGTTGTAAGCTGAAGCGTACCTTTTTTCAGGATTACATCTGCAACTTTTAATGCATCGATTGTTCCAAAGGCTTTTTGCATGGCTTCCTCAGAAACTTTGGTTCCTTTATTAGCATCTGAAAAAATGATTTCGGCAGCCAAAACTTCCGTTATTCCAGGAATTTTTCCATTACGGTAGTCGAGTGCTTTTTGCGGTTTAACTAGGACTTCAAAATGTTCGTTATCCTTAGTTAATCGTGCAACAGTGAACTTTTCACTCATTAAATTTTCACTTGCTTGAACCCTGCTCTTTGATGTAGGTATCTACAGTGTCGTCGCCTAACATTTCCATTTTCTTCGTAGATGTAGGGATAACCGCAATTTTTATTCTCGCAGGCAGCTGTCTTGCTTCAAGCGCTTTTACCAGGCATTTAACTGCTAGTTTGGTATTTTGCTCAAGTGTTAAGTCTTCTTTGTATTCTTCTTTAAGTATGGATATGACAGTTTCTCTTCCTGCGCCAAGAGCAGTGGCTTTGTATCCTCTGTATGTTCCACTGGGATGTGTTCCAAAGACGCGTGTTCCGGTTTTATCCACTCCTCCGAAAATTATGGATACTCCGAAGGGTCTGACACCTGCGTGTTGCGTATACATTTGTTGTATGTCGCATATGCGTTTAGCTACTACTTCTACATCTATGGGTTCATCGTAAGTTAACTTGTTACTTTGAGCGTATATTCGTGCTTGATCGATTAGTATTCTGGCGTCTGAGCTTAAGCCAACTATGGCTGCGCCTATGTGGTCGTCTACTCTGAAAATTTTCCATGAGTAGCCTGCTTCTTCGAGAACTTCAATGTTTTCTTCTGAACCGAGAACTAGTCCTTCTGGACATTGGATACCAATTATTGTGGCTCCTCGATTTACAAGTTCCATGGCGTATTCGACTTGAAAGAGTCGGCCGTCAGGTGAGAAAACGGTAATCGCACGGTCATATGCTCCTGGTGCTGCAAATACTGACATAATTTTAACCTCATTTTACACTATAGACTTTTCACAGTCTCATATAATAACTAAACTAAAAACCTTTCCTATAAAAGCAAAACCAAATTTTTTTTGATTGAACGCATTTTGATAGGATTTTTCGTGAACAATTGTTTGTTTCAGATTAAGTTATTGCCTCCGGGTTAATATTTTCTCACGTTCTACCTTAGTCGCGTCGCCTAAGAAATCTTCAAGATATGCAAAATCATTTGTTAATAACCTAGGACTTCTATCTAACCGTAGGAATGCTCCATGGCAACCAGGGCAAAGGCGAATGTAAGACTAAAATTCAAGACTGAAAGGCAAATAGCAAGCCTCCTAGCCGCATTAACACCTGAAACCAAAGCGCCTGCGACAAGGCGGGCTAACGTGCGGTTGGAACAAGACAGCTTGTTTCTGATCCTCACAGTTGAAGCTGATGATACAGTGGCGCTTCGGTCAACTCTAAACGCTTACCTGCGATGGTTAAATTCTACCTTAAATGTTCTTGAAACGGTTGAAACTCATAGATAGAGTCTAAGACTATTTTATCATGTTAACATAAGCAGCAACAAACCTTATTCGGTACTTTCTAGAACTTTGCAATACTTTCTAGGACTTATTAATATTCAATCTACAGAGGCTGCTATCCCTAAATTAAAAAAGAATCCAAAAACAAAATCCAAAATTCTTGCACTTTGAACTATCCTCCTTTTTGTTAAAAGATAATTTATTCAACTTTGGATCATGACAACAGCAAAAAATTCAATGTTCGCTTCAATAGCTCTTTATTCCGTTAAAGCTATTAGACTCGCAAATAATCAGTTAAGATTCAAATATTTACCCTGAGACAACCTTTATGTCTAAGCAGCAGAAACCCGCAACTGTACTTCTTATGACCACACCACCGCCTGAGAACAGCGCGTGGTACCATGGCAAACGTTTGCCTCCAATCGGCTTAATGTATGTGGCGGCAGCACTGGAAAAAGCAGGCTTTGCGGTACAGATGTTTGACAACTATCTACAAAATAAACCTGTAGAAGAATTCAAAACACTCCTATCAAAAGTTAACCCGCAAATTGTGGGCATTACATGTGGCTCAGCAACTTTTAGACGGTGTGTAGAATCCGCGAAAGCCGTCAAAGCAGCTTTGCCCAATTGCAAGGTTGTTGTGGGTGGATGGCATGGTTCATATTTACCTGAAACTTTGCTGGCAAACCCCGAAATTGATTATGTGGTTATGGGTGAGGGAGAACATGCCATCGTTGAATTGGCTATTGCCATCACATCAAGCAACGAGGACGCTGCAATGAGCATTGCAGGCGTCGCTTGTCAACGGCAAGGCAAAAACATCCTTAACCAACCTAAATTCATAGAAAACATGGATGCAATCCCCTATCCAGCACGGCATCTTTTGCCGCTAGAGCAGTATGACCGAACAATAGAGTTTCTCAAAGCTAAACCTGCAGATATCATGAGTATTTCTCGGGGTTGTGTGTTCAACTGTGGCTTTTGTGAAACACGAAAGCTTTGGGGGAATATGTGCCGCAGCTTTAGCCCCAAACGCGTCATAGGGGAAATTCAGGATTTGCAAGCCCGCTACGGAACCAAAGGCATCTACTTCATTAACGACAACTTTACTCTCAGGAAAAAGGAAACACTTGAGCTATGCAACATGATGGTTGAAAGCAAACTGGATTTAGAATGGGTCTGCGACACTCGAGTAGACATTATAAACCAAGAGCTCTTGGCAGCTATGAGCAAGGCAGGCTGCAAAACCATATGGTTTGGCGTTGAATCAGGTTCTCCACGAATTTTGCAGCGCATCGGCAGAAACATTACATTACAACAAATTGAAGATGCATTCAAATTGTGCCACAATAACGACATAGATGTTGCATGCTCATTTATGCTAGGTTTCCCAGACGAAACCTTAGCAGATATGGAAGCCTCACTCAGTTTTGCCAAGAAATTGGACCCTGACTGGTGTCAATTTAACATTTTCATAGCCTACCCAGATAGTAAACTCTACCAAGAAATGTTGCAAAGCAAAAAGTTTACACAATTAGACGAGTTTCTTATAAGCTCAAAAACCGACGAGTATGATTTTGAGTCTCTAACTCAGATTCAGAGGCGGTTTTTCCGTGAATTCCACCGTAGACCAGGACAGATTTTAAAGAGGGTTAAGCGTGAAGGAGTAGTAAACTTTGCTAAGCGTAGGCTACAGCCCGGATCTGTAGACAGTGCTGGAATGGCTTAGGTGAACACTTTGCAGACTCGAAGGTTTGGACGCACAGGCCTTCAGGTCGGAGTTGTAGGTTTTGGCGGAACATGGATATCCGAACTTCCTGTAAATGATGCAATCAAAGTTGTCAGGCACGCCTACAACTGCGGCATAAACTATTTTGATACTGCCAAGCTTGATGGGGACAGCGAAGAAAAAATCGGCATGGCATTGCAAGATGTTCGCGACCACTGCGTAATCGCCACCAAAACGGGCTCAAGAACCAAAAAAGAATCACTTGAAGATGTACAATGCAGCTTGCGAAGGCTTAGAACTGATAGGATAGACCTCATTCAACTGCATGGCATAGATGACGAGAAAGCCCTAACAAAAGCGATGAGTACTGATGGTGTGCTTCAGACTTGCAAGCAAGCCCGACGAAAGGCATGGTTGACTTCATCGGGATAACAGGACACAAACCCAGAGTTCTCAAAAAGGCCATTGAAACAGGCGAGTTTGACACAGTTCTTGTACCGCTCAACGTAGTTACTCGTCAGGCTTTGGAAGAATTGGTGCCTGTGGCAAAAAAGCATGATGTGGGCGTAGTGGCAATGAAGCCGCTTTCAGCTAAAACCTCCAATTTGATAACCTGCCTTTATCAACCTTCTCTCTCATTGTTATCAGATGCGCCGGAACTAAAGAAATTGTTAGGCAAAAATAAGGACGCAAGGGCAACCAGCGCTTTGAGGTATGTTTTGAGCCAAGACATTGCAGTAACGATTCCTGGCATGAGATCAACTAAAGAAGTTGAAGTTGCTGCAAAGGCAGGCAGTAAATTCAAATCTTTGACAAAAGAAGAGACAAACCATTTTCAAGTTGAGCTTGGCACTGAGTGGTGCCGTGACTGCGGATTATGCAATCCTTGCCCGCAAAAACTCAATATAGCCGCAATCCTTCGATTCCACACTCTAAATGAGATTTACGGCTTAAAGAATTGGGCAAAAAAATTACACTCGGGCTTAGAAGTAGCCATTGAAAAATGCAATTGTTGCCGCGAGTGCGAACAAAAATGTCCGTATCAGTTGCCGATAACAACAATACTTCAAAAAGCAAAGAATAATTTATCATATGAATCAAGCGTTAACTCCAATATGTTTCCATAAAAAAACCAAACATAATTCAACACAGATCTCTGTAAATGTGTGAATACAGACACCGCAGATTTGTTAGTTTTTACGGAAAAACGCAATAAATGTTGGTGTTGGCGCTCCCCACTCAGGCGAAAATCTCTCTGAACGAATCAAACTAAACTTGTTGCCTAGCATATGTTGAATAACTTCAGTTGTGAACCAGTTTTTATGTGCATCATACCTCAAGCCTTCTTTCCCTTCTGGAGCTTCAACAATGAGGTAACCTTTTGGTTTTAAAACACGATAAGCGTCTGCCAAAAAACTATCAGGATTCCAAAGGTGCTCAACAACTTCAGAAGCCAAAACCACATCAAAAACACCATCTGCAAAAGCTAACTTTTCTGCGTCACCAGAAACAACGAAACTTATATGACGCTTTTGAGCCACCGGTGTAATGGTTGGCAAATCTATGGATGCTACAATATTTCCCATTTTAGCTACTGGTTCACTAAGCAATCCGTCCCCACAACCTACATCAAGCACTGTTAAATTTTTGCCGACTTCAATAATCATTTTTTTAAAAACTTCAATTCTGGCAAGATTTAGAGGTCTTGCATATGCAATTGCAGTACTATGCATTGATGCAGCCATGTAAGTGTCATATTTCTGCCATTCTACCCAGCCGCTTCGACTATGGTTTCGTTTTCGATACAAGGTTTCTCGAATGACGAGGTGTTTAACTTGAACTGGATTCAAAGCTAGATAAGTTAAACCGTGAATGCGTTTTTTGATGGAGGATAACATCGGTTTCTAAATCAAGGATCAGCTATGATTTAAGGCTTACATAAAACAATGCAAGAGTGTCAAAACAAGAGAATATTTCTAACGTATAAAATAAAAAAATAAAAAAGGAAAGAGATATTTTGTTTTTTAACGTTTTCTTATGATTAAGACGGCTACGACGGCTAAAGCAACAATTACAAGAATTGCAGCAAGCATAGAATATGTCATAACGTCCGAAACTGTTGCGCCTATTACTGTATTAACGTTAGGGGTTACTGTTGCAGTTGGTGCAGAGTTGACAATTATTGCTGCTGTTTCACCGTAGGAGCTTCCATAAGAGTCGTCACCCATGAATGTAGCTGTAATCTTGTATTGACCTGCAAGAGTAGGATTCCATTGGAAGGCAAATGTTCCGCTAACATCGCTGGTTGTGTCGCCGAGGTGTTGTGCGTTACCGTTGGGGTCCATTGCGTCGATTGAGACTGGTACGCCGGTTATAGTTATATTATGCCATATTCCGTCGATTGGCTGTTGCATATGAATGTATTCCATATATGTTGACATTGATTCTTTGGAAACGCATGCCTTGCCTAGTTGAGCTGGTGATTGGTCTAAGACTGTACCGGATATTATTATTGGCGTGTTGGTTGCGATTGCTGTTTGTGGCGCTGAAACAGTCGTTAGGCTTGGTCCTTTGCCGAAAACATACATTTGTCCGTCATAGGTATTGGATGCTGTTAAGTAGCCGTCAGCCATTGGACCTGGGCTCATACTGCCTGTTATGCTCCATATGCCTGCTCCAGTGGTCGCGTTTACAGCGTAAAGTCTCCAGCCTCTGGTAATGGGTTGACTTGCAGTGTGCTCAGTGTTGTAGACGAAGATTTTTCCATCAGCTACTAGGCCACCTGCGTTAAACGAGTAAGTGGTCGTTCCATTTTGGTCTATGTATGGTGTTTCATAAGGTGTTGCTGCTGGACCTGCAAAGTGCCAAGCTATGCTGCCGTCGTTCCAGTTGAAAGCGTAAACGCCATCGTAAGCTTCCCTGTAGATCAAGCCATAGGCAGACTGAACTGAGTAAGCGCCGAAGCCAGGACTGCTCCATGGGTAATCCATAGATTCTCCTATCCAAGCTAAACTGCCAGTTGCCAAATTATATGCGTGATAGTTGCCATCCATTGTTAGAAACGCTACTTTTCCGTGGTCTGATACTGTGCATGAGCTGCTATACATGGTGGATGTGTCATTTTTGTCACTTATTATTGCGCCTGTCATCATGTTTGCAATTTTAATGTTTGTTCCATAGAATGCACTTGACGCTGGCGGGTTAATGTCTGATACTTGCGCAGTGTAACCAACTTGCATATCATATGTGCCAACGCTTGACCATGGCCAGGTTATATTGCTAACGATTGATGCAGGATTAAGAACTGTGTCGGATGCACTATGATAGGGTGAGCTAAATGTTGTAAAGTTAATCAGTCGGTAGAATGTTCCGCTTGTGTTAGCTATTGACTGGACGCCTAAAGCATAGCCGTTCATTATGTAGGTAGCTGTTGTTAATGGTGCAATAGAGAAGTTTGCAGTCATACCGCCAGTTGTTGGGCTATATTTGTACAATCGACCGCTGCCGAACCCTATGAGGGCTTGTGCAAGTCCTAATGGTGAGTCACCTGCGCCTGGAACTTCTGCGTGCCCAGGGTCATATTCTATGGCTGAGGGGTTTGCTTCACCTGAGAACATGAGTCTATCAAAGTACATTTCGCCTGTACGTAAGTCATAGCATTGCAGAAAGCTTGCTGTTCCAGCTGCACTTGGATTTGCCTTTGTCATTACTTGGTAAGCTCGTCCCATGTATATTATGCTCGGTGTACCACCGCCTGATGATAATGACCAATCTCCGTAGTCGCCGCCTAGCATGCCGCCGATTGCGCTAGTTCGTATCCATGCAATGTGTGCGCTGTTTGGTGCTGAAACATAAGGTGTGTATCTATACTGTGATGCGGTGTATGGGTTTGTTGTGTCCCATGGGAAGTTTGCCTGTTTTGCTGGTCCAAACCATGGATAGTCGCCAAGAATTGAGCTCCATTCACGGTTGTCTGGTTGAACTGGCCGCGTCCAATAGTCTGTTGGCAATGGAACAACAGGCCATGAAGCAACCATATTTTCTTGCACTGTTAGTGTTTGCCAATTAGTTGACGAAGGTTTGTAGTAGCATGTTTGGGTGAAATTAGTATATGTATTTGCAGTTTGTGAGACGAATGCGCCTGCATTGATTGTGTAGTTTCCTGCTGGATAGTATGCGCCTGGGTTATCGAATTTAAGCTTATATTGACCAACTTGGTCAGGTTTAAATTCAAAATAGCCAGTTGTATCTGCTCTAAATGAGTTCAGTGTTTTTGTTTCTGTTGTACCGTCTGGTTTTTGAATAGTTACAAGGTATCCTGCTAAGTATCTGCTTACGTGGGTTGCTGGAGTAATCCACATGTTAACCAATACGTCTTGGCCTTTGCCAACTACTGTAGGTCTGAAGCTTAAGTATGCTTTCGTATCGATTGATAAATCAGGTGTGACGCCGCTTGGTAACGCAGTCGAGGTTCCATCCTCTAATATTTGTTGGAATTATTCCAGCTGCCAGGTTGTTTTGTGCACTGACCGGAAATGATAGATACTGTCATTGATGCCATCAGCAGAATCATAACAATTGCAGTTAACATTTTGTTTTTGTTTTTCGAAATTTCCATTTTTCTTTCTCCTATGTTGCCTTCTAGAGGCGTTTCGGTATTGTTTGGAAATGCTAATATAACTTGCGAAAATCCACCTTACGCTGGCAAAATAATTAGTTTCTTTTGTTTTGGTATAATATAAGTAACAAACGTGCCGCAAACTTCAAAGCGGTTGCTCTTCAGATTTGTTTTTTTTTAGCTATTTTTGGGTATTATTGGTCGAGGGAGCAATTTTTCAACATGTTTGTGGGTTGCAGCTTGAAGGAAGCACCCAGATAGCTTAAAGCCAGAAGGTTGAGGGATTTTTTTTTAACCCTTAAAGAGATGAAAGATACTCGTCTTATTCTCTTTTAGTTTCAGTTTCGGGCATGTTAATCTTCTCTTTTTGTCAAGAATAGCTCTTTTACGTATTTTGCGGAAGTATTTGTGTTTAATCGAAAACATATATTAATTGAAATGGCGCATGTATCAACCTGACATAAATTCAGTGATATCAATGAAGCCACATGTAACCCTTGTTAATCCACCTTATCCAATGGGAGCACATCAGCACCCACCGTTTATTCCTCTAGGAATAGGATATTTAGCAGCGGTTTTAGAAAAAGCAAGTTACCCAGTTGACGTTATTGATTGCCAAGCGCTTAAATTTACCCCTGAACAATTCAGGGCTGAATTAGCAAAACGTAATCCAGACGTTGTAGGAATGACTTCAACAACTTTAACCTACAAGTCTGCTGCTGAAATGGCAAAGATCGCAAAAGAAGTTAATCCAAACTGCACAACATTGATTGGCGGTCCACATGTCTCATTTTGGGATGAAAACGCCTTAAAAGAATTCCCACAAATCGACATAATTGTCCGAAAAGAAGGCGAAAACACAATTGTTGAGTTGATGGAAAGAATCGAAGCGGGAAAACCTTACTATGACGTCGTTGGGACGACATGTCGAAAAGACGGCGAAATCGTCAAAAACCCAGACAGACCGTATATTCAAGACCTTGATGCATTACCGTTTCCAGCGCATCATCTCTTTCCACTTGAACACTTAAACAAGTTTGGCGTAGTTATCTTCCCAGTTTATACAAGTCGAGGATGCACTTTCTGGTGCAGCTTCTGCAGCGCTGTACGAATGTTTGGCAGAGGCTATCGAATGCGTAGCCCCAAAAACGTGGTTGACGAACTCGAACATTTAGTCAAGGACTTTGGAGCACAACAATTCACTTTCTATGATGACGCTTTCTCAGTGGACCAAAACAGAGTCAGAGAAATCTGCAAAGAAATCAAAGCTCGAAACCTTAAAATCAAATGGGACTGCGAAACGCGAGTTGACATGGTTACACGTGAATTACTTCAAACCATGAAGGATGCAGGCTGCATAGCAGTTTGGTTTGGCGTTGAAGCTGGTTCACAGATGGTTATTGACGCCATGGGGAAAGGCTACAAGTTAGAAACGATAAAGAAATCTTTCAAGATGGCACAAGAAGTAGGCTTAATGACTGTAGCAAGCGTTGTCCTTGGGTTTCCCAGAAGAGACACCTCAAACTCTAAGGGAAACAACCAAATTCATAGAAGAATTGAACCCTGATGACGTCGGTTACTATATTGCCACACCTTATCCAGGCACGCCAATGCATGAACTGGTGACAAAAAAAGGCTGGCTGAAAATCACAGATTTCAACCGCTACGACACTGCCACTCCAATCTTTGAAACCCCTTTTATAAGCTCAAAAGAACTAAGAGAAATGAGGGAAAAAGCCTTCCAAAGCTTCTACATTCGCCCAAGCTACATTTACAAGATGTGGAGAAAAGGCGGAGTATACGGCAAATCAGCCACAAGAACCGCGCTGGCGCATCTGCGAAGGAAAATCAAAGCAGCCTTTTAGGTTGCCACCCAACTTTCCCTTTCTTACTTAACCGGTGCATGAGTAAACATGAGTAAAACAGCCAA
Organism: Candidatus Bathyarchaeota archaeon; assembly: GCA_963701045.1. Taxonomy (GTDB): domain Archaea; phylum Thermoproteota; class Bathyarchaeia; order Bathyarchaeales; family Bathycorpusculaceae; genus Bathycorpusculum. The sequence goes on along the minus strand of OY969560.1, from coordinate 809,068 downwards.
AGTAGCATTAGTTAACCCACCTCCAATGAAAGGAGTTTTTCATCATCACCCATATTTGCCCATCGGCTTAGCCTACTTAGCGGCTGTTTTAGAAGAAAAAGGCAACGAAGTCTTAGTTCTTGATTGCTTAGCCTCCGACATAGACCATGAGCAACTTAAGCAAAAGTTAGCCGCGTTTAACCCAAACTTAATCGGCATAAGCTCCATGACGCCCATGGTACCATCAACTATGCTGGCCGCGAAAATATCTAAAGAAGCCTGCCCAAACGCAACTGTTGTCCTTGGCGGACCTCATGCAACTTTCATGGATAAGGAAATCCTCCAAGAACATTCATCAGTCGATGTCATAGTTCGAGGCGAAGGCGAACTGACACTTCTTGAACTCACACAGAAAATCGCAAATCAAGAAAGCTTGAGCAATGTTGAAGGCTTAACATTTAGGAAAGATGGTCAAATCCAGCAGAACACCACACGCCCTTACATCCAAAACCTTGATGAATTGCCGTTTCCCGCTTACAAGCATTTCCCACTATATAAATACCGCCTATTTGGGAAACTGTTTTTCCCGGTAATCACCAGCAGAGGCTGTCCCTTCCAATGCTCATTCTGCACAACATCACGCATATTAGGCAAACAGTACAGGGCAAGAACCCCTAAAAACATCGGAGATGAACTGGAACTTCTCAAAAACCAGTATCATGCCGATTCATTCACCTTTTACGATGACACCTTAACCCTTGATAAACAACGGATTTTCGCTATTTGTGATGAAATAAAAAACCGAAAAATCGATATCCCATGGGACTGCCAAACCCGCGTTGACCAAATCTCCGAAGAGATTCTTACTAAAATGAAACAGACAAATTGCCAACAAATGTTTTTTGGCGCTGAATCAGGCTGCCAAGATGTGTTAAACTGGGTAAAAAAACGAACCACTGTTGCCCAAAATGAAGCAGCAATAAAAATGGCTAAGAAAGCAGGCCTTTTCGTTGCAATATCCATCATCATTGGTTACCCAGGCGAAACCGCTGAAATGCGGAAAGAAACCATAGATTTTCTCAGACGAGCAGAACCTGACGACGTTTACCTCTGTATTGCAACACCTTATCCAGGAACGGATCTTCGAGTGCTTGTTGAGCAGATGGGACTGAAAATGTCCAGTGATTGGGAAAAATACGATACTACAACACCTGTGTTCGAAAATCCGCTTTTACCAGACGCGGAGGCTTTGAGAATAAGAAAGCAGTTCTATGACGACTTCTACTCGCCAAAATACGCGCTCAAGCATTTGTTTAAACAGAACTTTTACAGCCGCGTCATGGCAAGAGTAGCACTGAACCATTTGATTTGGCGGATAAAAGGACGTTTTTAACATTTTTTGCTGGTTTCTATCAAAAAAGAAGGATATGCGCAATTTACTAAAAGTATTTCAGAAAGAGACTGCCCTAAATGGAAACTATAAGACTGTTCGGTAATCAGCATGCGTGTGTGCCTCATTAACCCTCCAAGAATTCAGCCTAAAGCATGGGGAAAACCAAGCGTTTACCAACCCATGGACCTAGCCTACGTCGCCGCTGTACTTGAAAAAGAGCATGAAGTCCAAGTTATCGACGTGCCAAACGAGGGATGGGAAATATTGGAGGAAATGGAAGGCGCAATGTATCGGCAAGGCTTAAAAAATGAGGTTATTGCCGAACGCATTAAGAATTTTAAGCCTGAACTTGTGATCATGCCTATTCCCTTTTCAGGTTGGGCAAGGGCAGCTTTCCAAGTTTCAGATACCGTGAAAGCCGTCGACAGAAACATTAAGGTTGCAATTTTCGGATTGCATCCATCTGCAAGGGCAAAGCAATGCCTTGAACAAGAAAACATCGACTACGTCATAATCGGCGAACCAGAGATTACCTCAATAGAGTTAGCAAATTTCCTTGCTAGTGAAAAAGAACCTGATTTGTCCAAAGTTAAAGGTCTCGGTTTTAGGGAAAATGACACCGTTATTATTACCGAGTCTCGACCATTCATTGAAGATCTCGACACTCTACCGTTTCCAGCAAGACATTTACTGCCTATGAAGCAGTTTTTTGAAGCAGCAAGAAAAGTGCCCATAAGCGGCAACCTCAAGAAACCCTCAATCCGGATGCTCACAAGTCGCGGTTGTCCTCAGAGCTGCATCTTTTGCTCAAATAAAATCGTAATGGGGCAACGTTGGCGTGGAAGAAGCGCAGAGAATGTCGTCGCCGAAATTGAGCAGATAGTAAAAACTTATGGGGTCAGACAGATTGATTTTTTGGATGATAACATAGCGTTTAACCGCAAACGGTTGGAAACTATCTGCGACTTGTTAGTGCAGAAACGGTTGAATATTGAATGGTGCACTCCAAATGGAGTTCGAGCAGATTCTCTTGACGCAGAATTACTGGCAAAAATGCGAGCTGCTGGATGCAAAAAGATCTTGATAGCACCTGAATCAGGAGTTCAACGAATTGTGGATGAGGTTATCAAGAAAAAGCAGAGTTTAAAGAAAGTTGAAGAAGTCGTAGCTGCCGCTCACAAAATCGGGCATAAAAGTGGGCTGCTTCTTTATCCTTGGCATGATTGGGGAAACAAAAGAGGACATTAAACAAACCATCAAATTCGCCCAGAAGCTCAGACAGTTAGGAGCAGAATACTTCTACTTTAGCTACGCTACTCCCATCTATGGCACTGAACTTTATCGGCAAGCCAAAGAAGGCGGCTTCTTGACCTCGGATTTCAGCGATGACGCGCTCTCTGAAGTAAAACCACTAATTGAAACCCAAGAATTCACAGTTGAGGACTTGCATTGTTTAGCAGCAGAAGCAAACCTTGTGAATCCAACCGTTACTCGAGACCGCGTTTTAAGAGCGATACGCAACCCTAAGGCAGCAGTTGGGATTCTTTTCTACCGACAAAAAGCCAAATCAAAACAGGAAAAGCAAAAAAAAGCTATTTCTTGAAAAGGAAAAGAAGAGTTGTTTCTTTATTTCTTCTTTTGGTGTATAACAATTGTTATTGCCGAGACCGCAACTATTGCTCCAATGATAGTCAATGAGAGCCAATTATTGATACGTTGAATTCTGGTACTTGTGATTGCCATATGTTGGTTCCGCTGACTAATGTATGCATCGTGTAGCCTTCACCGCTTGAGAATCCTTCGACGTCAACGCCTGTTGCTTGGTCCCACACGTACGTGTTACTTCCGCTTGTAGCGTTAATAACTGTCCTTGTTGCGCCACCATATGTTCCCTGTTGGGAGCCTGTGATTGTAATATTGCCGCTTATTGCTGAGTCATAAAATTGGTCGCCTTTCTGCAAATTAGCTGGAATAATAAAGTTGTCAATTAATTGCCCAGTTTGTAGGTTTAGAGTAGAATTGGTTGAAAGTTGGGTGCCGTTTGATAATGTTGAAATGATGTTTACTTTGATAGATGATCCTGAAACGTTCAGAACTAGTCATGTTTGCTTCAACTACAGAGTGAGATGGATCTGGAGGTGTGCCTGTAAAAGTTACTTGGTATTCAATCCAGTCACCTGCTTTCACCCCAACAGTTAACGTTGCGGATGCCAAGCTGATTAAACTAAACATCAGAAAAAACGAAATTAACACTAAAATCAATTTCTTACCCATAACAAAATCCCTGAGTTTTCCTAACCTCATCCAATCTAAAGAACATTTTGCCAAAACTCTGCAAGCAATTAAAAAAACTCGAAATTTTTGCTAACTCTTCGGTTGTAGGCTTGCTTGTTTAATAATATAATATCCTTTGGAGCCTTTCCAAGTAGTTTTGGTTTTTTCAACGTGAATCTGTTTCTTGTAGATTGGGCAGTTCACAACAAGTGTGTGGTATTCGCCCCATTCGCCGATTGGATTCATTTTCTTTATCCTTTACCAGTTGGGTAATTTCGTCTATTACATTCTGGTCAATTTCTTGTCCAAGCCAGTTTTTGTTTGAACCCAATGCCGTGTCTATTTCGATTATTAAGTTGTGGAAACCAAGTTGCAGCATTTCAGAGAGAGAAACAATGGGGTCTTTGCCAAAAAGAGGCGCATACTGTTTAACGCCTATTGGATCAAGAATTTCCTTGTAATAATCTAAGTGCTCAGGAGTCGTCATTACCCCAGAAACCAGCATATCAGCATTTGCTTTTTTTAAGGCTTTTTGTATGTCTGCGGATTTGCTTCCAACAACAATGGAGGGTATGCCTATTGCTTCAGAAGCCAGCTTTAACAACCAACGGTTTTCCAAGTGCCCTTTGCCGCCGGTCTTTATGAACATAAGGTGAGTTACGTTTAACCCTTCTTTTAATGCAGTATACAAAGCGTAAACTGAGTCCTTTCCGCCTGATAATGAGACAACTGCGTTAGTCATGTTTTTGGAGTGCTCCAAAGATTGGTCTTGAGATTTGCCTTCTTATTGGTTTCGGGAACATATAAAAATGTACGTTGATTTGCCGCCAGTTGAAAAAAGTCTTTCCCATCGCAATTTGTTTTGCTATTTGGATTCAGTTTGGGCTTAGGAATATCGATAGGGATAAATTTTCCAAGTGAGGATACGCATTACAATGACTCCAATCTTAGCATTTGCAATCGGAGTTAGCGTATTGCTTCTAGCCGTAATCTTAGACCTACTTATAGGCGACATATCTCCCTGGAAGCCTTGGAAACGCATCTACAACTTGCACCCAACTGTTTGGCTTGGTAACTTAACCAAAGTTTTGGAACCTCACTTTAAGAGTGGCAATGCCAAAATGGAGAAACTAGGCGGCGTCTTCTTAGCGCTCATCGTTATAGCGTCAATTACTGTGCCAGTTTATTTTGGCCTGAAATACTTGTTTATTTTCTTTGGCGCCATCGCTTTTGTTATCGTCGCATCCATAATTTTCAAATTCACTCTTTGCATTAAACTTGAAACCGACGGAGCCAAAGCTGTAGCCAAAGCTATTCAAGCTAACAATTTAGAAGAAGCACGAAAATACGCTCATTTCTCTAGAAGAGACTCCAGCCAACTGTCAGGTCCACTGATCGGGTCAGCTGTTATCGAATCAATGGTTGAAAACTTAACTGACTTCAAACTCTCACCCTTCATCTATTTCTCGTTTTTCGGCTTGCCAGGCGCAGTTGCTTTTCGAGCAGTAAACACTCTGGATGGCATGGTTGGATTCAAAGACAAAGAACATATGAACACTGGCTGGTTCTCCGCTAACTTGGATACAATAATCAATTACGTTCCATCAAGATTTACAACTGCACTTATGATTATTTCTGCAGCAATTTTAGGTGAAGATTATAAGAGCGCTTGGAAAATTGCCCGTCGAGACCACAAACGGGTACAGAGCAGAAATCATGGATGGCAGATGGCCGCGATAGCTGGTGCATTACATATTCAACTTGATAAGCCAGGAAAATATACTGTCGGCGACCCCATCGAAGTCATAACCGCCGACAAGATTATGCGTTCCCTAAAAATCCGCGACTTATCCATCGTACTGTGCATTCTGTTAGTTCTTCCAATAATCTTCGTAGTTGGATTCTATTGGCCATTCCTTTGGGGTCTACCACTTTAAATTTTAAAAAGCAAATTGCGGTTTTTTAGAAAGCTTTAAGACATCTGTCGTTCAGGTATTTTTCGATAAAACGTTTGGGAAGAGAATTAATGGGGCTTCATGTAACTCTTGTTGTTCCGCCTTACCGGACACGTCCGCATCAGCATCCTCCGTTTCCACCGTTGGGGGTGGGTTATCTTGCGGCGGTTTTGGAAAAGAACGGTTTTGAGGTTGAAGTTATTGATTGTCAAGCCTCGGATTTCCGTTACGATGATTTTAAACGTGAGATTGCAAAAAGAAACCCCGACATCGTCGGTGTAACAGCAGCAACACGTCTCTATAATTCTGCTCTGGAAATCATAAAAATCGCAAAAGAAGTACATCCTAAAGCTGTCACTATTCTGGGTGGACCTCACGTGACTTTCTGGAATGAGAAAGCACTGCAAGAATGCGCACAGCTAGACGTGGTGATTCGAAGAGAAGGCGAATATACTCTTCTTGAGCTTGCTCAACGAATAGAATCAGGCAAAGATATCACAGATGTGATAGGAACTACTCAAAGAAATGGAAACGAGTTTATCTTTAACCAAGACAGACCGCTAATTGAGAATTTGGATGAATTACCTTTTCCAGCAAGGCATCTTTGGAATCTTGAAGAAATCAGAAAAAAAGAAGACATGTTTTACATTATAACTTCTCGAGGTTGCACTGCTTGGTGCGATTTCTGTGCTGCTGTGCGTATGTTTGGGCGTAGGTTCCGGATGCGAAGCGTCCAAAACGTTGTGGATGAGCTTGAATACCTTCACAAAACGTATGGTGGCAAATACTACACTTTTTGCGACGACGCCTTTACTGTTGACATGGCTAGAACAGAACAGTTATGTGAGGAAATAAAAAAACGCAATTTACCATATTCAGTGGAATATGGGCACTCGAGTTGACAGAGTTACTAAAGAACTGCTTCAGAAAATGAAGGATGCAGGGTGCGTTTCCATGTGGTGCGGATTGGAATCAGGCGCCCAAGAAGTCCTAAACGATATGCATAAAGGCATTTCAACTGAACAAACAAGAAAAGCTCTTGGTTGGGTTAGAGAACTCGGTTTGAAACCAACCCCGAATGTGTTGCTTGGTTTTCCAGGCGAAACCAGAGAGACCGCACTAAAAACAATAAAGTTTGCAGAAGAAGTGAGCCCGGACGAAATCGCATATTACAATATTGCGACGCCTTATCCGGGAACCCCCATGTACGACACCGTAATAAAAAATGGTTGGTTACGAGTAACAAACTTTGACGACTACGACGCAACAAGACCGATTTTTGAAACCCCAACTATGAGTATGAAACAACTGCAGGAACTCTACGATTATGCTTTCCGTCACTTTTACATGCGTCCAAGCTACATTGTTCGGATGTGGAGAAAAGGATTTGGATACGGTTATGCAGCGACTATGACCTATTTCTTTTACCTTAAAAAAGCGATAAAAGCCAAGTTTAGCAAATAAAACAAGTTTAAGTTAGGTAACATACAATTTTGCGGTAAAGATTTTTTTCTTTCTTTGGTTGTTGTTGAAGAAGTTTTTGTGTGCACAACCTAAATTTTTGCTTTGTGTTTTGGGGTTTGTTTTTTTGGTTTGGGTTGTTTTTTGGGTTTTTTGCTTGGGAGTTGGGCTTGGGAGAAGATTTTTTCCATTGCTTGGGAGTGCTTGGGATGCTTGGGCTCCCAAGTTCCCAAGTCGGATTAATGTTTGCTCTGTGCGGCATTGTCTGTTTGGTTCTTGACAGGTTGTAGTTGTTGTTGGTTTTGTGAAGTCTTTTCCTACATGGTTGTTGGGTGAAAAACACTGGTTGTTGAGCCCTGCTTGTTCCTTGTTGACCAAGGTCACCGAACTTTAAGACAATGAATTAGTTAATCTTAGATTTTTAGAATGAAGCTATTCAAATGTCTGGAATTTAGTTTGGATTAATGGCTAGAATTCAAGATTCGAGATTATCTTGCCCTCATGAGTGAATGCATTGAAGAACACAAATTTAGAGATTGATTAGAACTAAAGTTTCTAAATAATAAGTTTCTAAAAAAGGAAAAGGAAGGGGAGTTTATTGATGCCTTTGTGGTTGCAGACCATACCACGTCATTACTTTTGCGAGTATGGGTACAATTACACCAAGGGCAATCAATGGAATGAAAGCTAATGTAAATCCGTATAGAATTGAGCCAGCCGTGTATTGCAATGGTATGAGATTTCCTGCACTGTCGTGTATTCCTGTTCCTGTAACTGCCCAAAGTCCATGAGCCATGCTTCTTGGTGAAAAATCCATAATGCCTGTGGATCCGCCTTTGAAGTTCAGTGCCCAGTTGTAGTTCATGTATACTTGGAGCAATGCAATTATCACTGAAGATGTTAATCCTGCGCCTAGCATGCGTTTGAAGTTTGTTGATCCGTTTACTAATGCACCTGCCATGTAACCGATAAGTACGCCGTAGACTATCCAGAACATCATGCTTGGGTCACCGTAAAAGTTGTGGTAAACGTCAGCTGGGTATGAGGCATAGTATCCGTTGTAGAGACCTGCGCTTGCCAAATAGTAAGCACTGCCTGTGATGAAGCCTGCTGCGCCGCCCGCCCATTTGTTCCAAAGTAAACCTAGCACTAATGGAATGCCAAGAAGGATCATTTGTGCGAAGCCTTGTGTTAGAATGACGCCGACGGTGCTTAGTAAGTCGCTGCCTACGCCAAAGATGTGAAATTGTCCACTTGGGTTCACATAGACTGTTAGAAGGAATATGAGAAGGAATAGAACGAGTGGTATAACTACGCCGTATAGAATGTCAACGAGTCTAAATTTTTGTGTTTCCAATTTTAATCCCTTTCAAATATTAATTGTTGTTCATATTATCGTTTGGGCGAGTTTATAAATTTAATGCCTTAGCCTCGATTTGATAACGCAAAGCAAGAAAAAAAATGATGGCAAATGTTCGGTCAGCTAAGTTTTATCTTCTATTTTGAAAAAATCACTTGCCCGCCTAAAATAGACATTTCAACCGTGATTCGGGAGATTCTATAGGGCTCAGCAATTAACAGGTCTTCTGAAAGAACTGTAAAGTCAGCCAATTTGCCAACTTCAATTGAGCCTTTGACATTTTCTTCGCAAGAAATGTAAGCGGCGTTAACGGTGTATATGCGCAAAGCTTCCTCAACACTTAGTCTCTCCTCAGCAAACGGTTCACGTGTAACGGCTTCTTGGATCCCGAGTAACGGGTTTAGGGGTTCCATAGGGCAATCAGACCCCCCAGCAACTAAAATGCCAGCGTCAAATAAAGTTTTCAAAGGAAAAAGCAGTCCAGCTCTTTCTGCGCCTAAATGGTTAATTGCTGACCAAATTGAGAATTCTGAAGCAATTACACGTGGCTGAACAGAAACCGTCACTTCAAGTTTTTTCATGCGCTCCACAAGTTTTTCGGTTAAAACTGCAGCCTGCTCAACACGGCAACGAAGATTCTTTTCTGCATCATTAACCGTGGCTTTCTCGATAACATTCAAGGCAGCATCAACGGCCTTGTCGCCAACAGCATGAATCACAAGTTGAAAACCAGCAGCAGTAATTTTCTCCGCCGTCAAAGTCATGTTTTCTTGGGAACAAAGTAGTTGTCCTGTTTCGCCCTGGCAGTCATCATAGGGCTTAAACAACGCTGCTGATCTTGAAGCTAAATAGCCGTCAGCAAAAAGCTCAAAACCGCCAAACTTTAGCATTCCACCTTTCGAGTTCACCTCTAAAGCTGTTTTGTGAATTTCGTCAAATAGGTTAGCTGGTGCAATAACGTTAATTCTGATAGGAAGCTTGTTTTTCTGGTTTAATGCGTGGATTACTTTGATTTCGTCTGGGCAGAGTGGTAGCCAATGAATGCTTGTTATTCCTGCTTGGGCAATTTGCTGAAGAGCCAATATCGATGATTCAAACATTTCTTGTTCGTCTGGCTGAGGAATAATATTCCAAACAAGGTTGGTTGCTTCGTTGCGCAAAAGGCCGGTGAATTCGCCAGCTTGGTTTCTTTCAATTCCATTTTTGGATTGTTTTGCTATATCGGCCAACTCTGCTGCTTTGCTATTGATAACGCACGTTTGCCCAGAGGAATGATATAGAACCACAGGATTATCTGCCGAAACTGCATCCAAATCAGAATGGGTGAGTAAACGTTTTTCAGCGAAATTTGCTTCATCCCATCCTCGACCAATAATCCATTTGCCCCTTGAGGTTGCCTTTGCACGCTGACTTAGGCAATTCTGAAGCTCCCTAATTGATGCAATTGTTTCAAGGTTAAGCCAACTAAGAATTCTCCCAAAGTCAGCCACATGGATATGAGTGTCGATTATGCCAGGGATTACTGTTTTTCCGTTGAGTCGGATAATTTTTGTGTTTTTGCCGATAGTTTTGCTAATGTCCTCTATTGAGCCAACTATGAAGATTTTTTTGTTCTTTACTGCTACTGCATCGGCTGTGGGCTGCTTTGGATTCATGGTTATTATTTTGGCATCTAGTAGAACTAAATCGGCTAGCACAATATTCCTCACTTTTGAGTTTGAAAGGCGACTTATTGGTATGTTTTGGGCTGTGACTATAAACCTTGTGGAATAAGCTTCTGGCAATCAAGGCCACGTTTTCTCGGTTCTTGCTGAAGCAAACAAAGGAACAAGTATGGGTGATACCGCACAATCTTTTTTTACTACGAGAATTCTAGGTACATCAAAATATTTGAGGTAAAGGTGTATTTTAGTTGGCGAAAAAAGGCCCATTACTCATGACCTCTTGGAGGGCTACAGGAGCCTGCAACGCACGCTGCAAATACTGTAACGTTGACGCTACAGACGCACATGCGCCAAGAGAATTAACAACAGAAGAAGCCTTACGATTAGTAGATCAAGTTTACGATTTTGGCGTAAGATGGTTTGGACTCAAAGGCGGAGAACCACTTCTACGCAAAGACATCTTTGAAATTGTAACTTACGCAAAAAGCAAAGGACTCAACGTTTGCCTGCTTACAAACGGATGCTTTGTTGACGGCGCGATTTATGATAACTTAGTTAAAAACCAAGTTTGGACGTCAGTTAGCATTGATGGACCAGAAGAAATAAACGATATTTTACGAGGCAAAGGCTCATATCAAAAAGCATTAGCAGCCATCAAAAAACTTTCAGAAGGCAAAATCCTCAATGGCTTAGCTTGTGCAATAACCTCAGTTAACTACAATCATCTAGATCATGTTTGTGAACTGGCAGCAAAATATCACGCTAACTTCGTATGGTTTAACCATCTTGTTCCAAGTGGAAGAGCCAAGGAAACAATGGATTTAACTCCTACACCTGAACAATACGAAGAAGCACTTAATCACATATGGGATCTCTCAGTCAAATACGACGGGGTCTTTGACATCCACGTTCACTGCCCTCACTATGCCCGAGTAGTTAAAATGCGCAACATACCAAACTTTGATGAATGGTATGAGAAAAAATTCCATGGAAAATGCACCTACTTTGCTTTCGGCGGATACATCAGCGTAACAGAAAACGGCAACTTAATCCCATGCTTCTATACCGACCTTCGGCCCATGGAAGCCATGATGCTAGGCAATATACGCGACAAAACCCTCAGCCAAACATGGGATGAAATGCGCAAATCAACGTATTTCGAGAGCTTTCAAAACAGAAAAGTCCTCAAAGGCAAATGCGGAGTCTGTGAGTATATGGATATTTGCGGCGGATGCAGAAACAGAGCTTTTGCATACACAGGCGACATTTACGGCGAAGACCCAGCTTGCGTATACATTCCTAAAGCTTTGAGAAAAAAATAGTTTTTTTCCACTTTCCCAATAATTTTTCCATTTTCATCTTTTGCAGAAATTCTTATTATGGTTAACGATGCTTTCCACTTTAGAGGATATACAGCTTTATCCTTAATTTGGGGGCTATCGCAATAAGGATTAAAAATAAATCATTAACGGCATTGTTTTTGTTAGCTGTATTTTTGATGCCCCTGTTTCTAGTTTCTGCAGCTCAGCAAACTGGGGATTCTTGGCCCATGTTCCACCATGACCCAGCCCACTCAGGCGCCGCAGATTATTCGTTGTCTCCAACCAGTAATCAAACCCTTTGGAAGTTTAACACTGGGGGACAAATGGGGTCGCCTACGATATCTGACGATGTAGTTTATGTGGGCTCGTATGACAACAGAATATACGCTTTTAATGCAGCAACTGGAGTTCCGATTTGGAATTATTCGACTGGTAACAGAGTTGTTTCTCGCCCAGCAGTAGCTGACGGCATTCTTGTTGTCGGTTCAGAGGACAACAAAGTTTACGGTTTGAAAGCGGAAAACGGCGAGCCTATTTGGAGTTTCACTACTGGGTACTATGTGGATTCTGATCCAACCATTTCAAACGGCATAGCATACATCGGTTCTGAAGACAGAAACGTTTATGCTTTAAATGTTCAAACAGGCAAACTTGCTTGGAATTACACTCTTGGAGGACAAATTATGCTGTCTTCTCCTGTCATTGCCAGCGGAATCCTGTACATTGGCTCCTTGGACCATAAAATTTATGCATTAAACGCAGCTAACGGCAAAGAAATTTGGAGTTTTAGCACTGGTGACAACATCGTGGCTACCCCAACAGTTGCAGGTGGCATCGTTTATGTTGGCTCTTTGGATAACAAAGTCTATGCATTAAATACTTCTGATGGGGCGGAAATTTGGAATTACACCACTGACAACGACATTTTTTCTACTGCGGCATTTGTCGATAACGTAGTTTATGTTGGCTCAATTGACGGAAAAATTTACGCGTTAAACGCTGCTGACGGCAGCCTCAAATGGCAGTTTAACACAGGCGGCGGAGTGGCTTCTTCTCCAATTGTCGCCAGCGGCGTAGTTTATGTTGGTTCTTACAACAATAGAGTCTATGCTTTAAACAGCCAAACAGGCACCGAACAATGGAGTTTCTCTACAGGCGATATGATAATTACGCGCCCAGCCCTTTCAAGCGGGATTGTTTATGTGGGTTCATGGGATGGCAAACTTTACGCTTTGACAAGTTCTGATGGAACTTTAGCTTGGAGTTTTGCTACTGGTGGTAAAGTTGATTCTTCTCCTGCTGTGGTAAATGGCGTTGTTTATGTGGGGTCTCATGATGGCAAAGTTTATGCTTTGAATGCTTCGACTGGGTTGGTAGGTTATGATTGGGAACTGCACAATAACGTTATCTGGAGCTACACAACGGGCGACATGGTAATGCTTTCTTCTCCAGCGGTTTCTGACGGATCGGTTTTTGTTGGAAGCTATGACGGCAAACTTTATTCATTGAACGCTGAGACTGGCTCTTTGAGTTGGAGCTACCAAACGGGTTATGCAGTTGTCTCTTCACCCACAGTAGCGAATGGAGTGGTGTATTTTGGCTCTGAAGATAACCAGACCTATGCTTTAGAAGCTTCAACGGGAAAGCTAATTTGGAATTTTACAGCTAACAACATGATAGTCACATCTTCACCAGCTGTTGATGCCGGCAGAGTCTTTATCGGCTCGTTAGATCATAATTTGTATTGTTTAAACGCTACAACAGGCGCTTTAATTTGGAAATATACAACTGGAGATTTGGTTAGCTCTTCTCCTGCGCTTTTTGATGGCAACGTATATTTTGGCAGTTATGACGGCAATGTTTATTCTTTAAGCGAGACTGACGGCAAACTCCGGTGGAATTACACAACTGGCGGCGCTATTGCTTCGTCTCCAGCCATATCAGGCGGAGTAGTTTTTATTGGCTCGGGCGATGGAAAGATTTATGCGTTAGATGCTTTGACTGGCAAAAATATGTGGAGCCACCAAACCATGGGTGACGTGGCTTCTTCTCCAGCGGTTGCAGGCAACTTGGTTTTGTTTGGATCCTATGATGGCAAACTTTATGCGGTAGATGTCGCGAACGGCAATTTGGTTTGGAGTTTCTTGACTGGTGATTGGGTTGTTTCTTCACCTGCAGTATTTGATGGTGTGGTTTACTTTGGCTCTTATGACCATTCGATTTATGCAATTGGCAAGATTCAAACTCTGCCCGATTTGACGCCACAGCCAGTTTTTGTTTTATTATCCACTTTACTAGGGGTTGTAGCTTTAGCGGTAATCATACTGGCAATTGTAGTGATTAAAAAACGAGGTGTAAAATTGTTGCCACCTAATTTTCGGTCAAAAATGATTTTTTGATGTTTGGTAATTTTTTAACAGAAACTTTATTATGTTATCAACCTTATGAAAAGTTAACCTCGAGGAAGCTAACTATGAAAAACCAGGCTACTGAAAAGAAAACGGCTTATGATTTAAGGTCAAATTGGCCTCCTTATACGTACAGGGATTACCCAGACATTAAGCCTGAAATGTACAAAGCATTTTTGGAGTTCTTAGAAACAGAAAATACATCTAAAAAACTAATGGAACTTCAGCCATGGGTATCTATTTGCGACTCGAGATGCAGCTTTTGCTATTTCCCAACAACACCCACCAGCAAAGCCAATATACCGCCGTATTTGTTGGCTCTCAAAAAAGAGTTAGACATGTACTCTAAAACTAAGTACATTCAAACTAGCGTTTTCGACGAAATCGTCTTGGGTGGAGGAACCCCGAGCGTCTTAACTGCGGAACAAATAATTGATCTTATAGATTATTGTAAAGCAAGATTCACAACAAGCGATGAATACTTCATCAAAGTAACAGCTTCATCAAAAAGCTTCGACTCAGACAAAATTGATAAACTGGCAGCCTACGGTGTTTTCCAATTAGACATGGGTGCTCAAACTTTTGATGATGAATTACGCAAAAAGCTTTGCTTGCCTGACCCATCAGCGCATTTGGAAGCAGCTATCAAAAAAGCTCGCAAACTCGGAGTATGCGTCTGCGTTGATTTAATGTATAATTTGCCAGGGCAAACGATGGAAAGTTGGATGAACACACTCAAAAAAGCAATCGTGTTAGACATTGAAGTTGACTGCTACGCTCTTGAAGTTGTTCCTGGAACAATGCTTGCCAAACAAATTGAAGAAGGAAAAATGCCAAAGCCAGGAAACACAGAGTTTGAAACTCAAATGTACCTTAACGCTTACAAGATGTTAACAGATGCAGGTTACAAAGCCGTTGGCCATGACCGCTTCTCAAGAGAACCTTGGCACTTCAAAGAATCCTGTCTCACAGGTTGGCCTTTTGCAGCACAACTGACCACTGGAGCAGGCTGTTTTATGGGTTATTTCGAGCGGTTCTCTTACTCTAACATTGAAGACATCAACGAGTACATGGCAGCGGTCAACTCAGGCAGACTGCCCATTGCAAGACTAGCAGAATCCCCAACTGAGGACATGATGCGAAAAGTCATGACTCGACTCTACCTTAGATTGCCAGTTGACAAAGTGGAATTCAAGCAGAAATTCGGCAAACTACCAGAAGATGTGTTTCCAGAAAAACTGCAGCGACTAAAAGAAAAAGGACTCATAACAATCACCGACAAAGAAATAGCTGTAACTAAATTGGGCGACTTATGGAAAGGAAACATTGTTTGGGAATTCGCTTCAAAAAGTGACGATATTAGAAAACAACCAGCAACCTAAACCCCTTTTCTTTAGCGCTCTTAGCATTTTAGAATCCAACTGAAAAGCGTATGCTCTTTTGATTCTTAAAAAGAATAATAATAAGTCGAAAATTTAGTGGTTAATTACAAAAAGGAAAAAGGGAAATGCTACTTGATGTAGCAAGTCGATTTTATTCTGGTGTTGAATCGTTTGAATCTGCGCGTTTCTTTTTTAGAGCTGCGAGTTTAGCGACTTCTTCTTTCTTAACTTCGCCTTTGCTGAGGTCAAGTCCTTCAATGAGTTTTTCGCCGATAGCTGATCGTACTATGACTGTTGAGCGTCCGTCTTCACTGCCTACTGAGCCAACTGAGACATCTGCGAATCTGTTTGCGAAGTCTGGGCAAGCTAAGCATCCGTTGTCTACTGCAGCGCTGAGTTCTTTGACTGGTGTTGAATATTCTTTGCCTTCAACGTAAACGAGGAATTTGCCTTTCTTGATTTGTGTCTTCTCTGCTTTGTCTAAGTCAACGTTTAGCAGGCGTTGTATTTCGGTTTTCAGTATTGGGTAGCTGAAGTCTTCGAAGCAGAATAAGCCGATCATGGTTAATTCTAGATCTGGGCAGTCCATGATGAGTTGCTGTTGTATTCTTCTTGCTGCTCGAATTTCGCATGGTGTTCCTACGATTGCTATCTTGCGTTTGCCTTTTGCTACGAGTTCGCCTAGTTTTGACATTAATCTGACGCGCATGTATTTGGTTCCGCTTGCTTTAACGATGTCGTCAACTGATTCAGCTACAAATGCTTCTGACTTGTATCCTTCTGTGCGTTTTACTACGATGGCTGCGTCGAACATGCCTTTTTGCATACCTGAAACTAGTAGTGCTGTTGCAACTCCGCCGTCTTGTCCTGCATATATGCTTTTTGCAGAGAACATTTCTGAGAAGACGCCGATGTTTGGTTCTGAAGTGCCTTGTAGATAGTTTTGTTCAATGGATTGCTCGTCTTCAGCGGACATTGGGTAATTGAGTACTGTGCTCTTTAGGTCGATTCGTGCTGGGCAAACATAGTTGCAATGTCCGCATCCAGCGCAGAAGTCTGCGTCAAGTTTCATGAGTTCTTTGATATCATTTTTGTCTCTTGCTTGTTTAATCAGTATTGGGCTAAGTCTGTTGCAGCAGACAGTCATGCATGCACCGCATCTCATGCAGGGTGTAGTTTTGACTTTTTCGAATGTCATTGCTTTTGGTAGTTTTGGTTCTGTTCCGCCTTCGATTGGTTTTCGTTTGCCGACTTTGTCCAGGAAGGGTACCGTCAAGTTCATGATGATTAATGCGACAAGTGAGCCTCCGAAGAAGTTAGCGAATGTTTGCAGAAGCACGGTTATAACGGCTATGCCTGCGCCGAAGATGATCTGTCCAGTGTAGGTTATTGGTGATGTTGCTGGGTCAGTTGCCATGAAGAATGCCAAGAATATTGAGCTTCCAATGAAGAGTTCAAACATAAGTCTTAGCGCTGGATCTCCACCGTAAATGCCGAACATAATCATAGACATAACAATTGTTGTAACGAGGTAGGATAATGTAACTCTCCATTTTATGTATCTGCGAAGAATAACGAATAGTGCAACACCGACAACGATTACTGCGAGGGCTGATGCGCCACCGGTCCAACCGTGGAATTTCTCTAAGAACATCACGTTGAAAAGGTCGCTTTGAGTGAAGCTTGGTGTTTGTTGGTTCACAACTGTTATTGTGTGTATTTCATTTGGGTTGCTGAAGCAGAAGCGGACAAAGGCGCCGAATGAGGTGGCTCCGTTGTATGGACCTGTGTATCCTAGTGATGTTGCGAGTGTTGGAATGTCTGCTGAGTGGTCTTTTGGAAGGAAGACAAGGTATAGGAATGGCAAGAGGACCAATAGTTTAGCTGTTGCTGCTGGGTTAACGAATTTCCTTCCTGCTAATCCCTGGAGTTTCTTGAATCCAACCAAGCCTAAAAGCGAGATTAAGCCAATGTAGAAGAAGCATTGTGGAGCAACCAAGGGTAACATTGATTCTTCCGCGCTTGCCATTGCGGGGATACCTAAAGTGTATGAGAGCGCAACTATCATGCCGAAAACGGCAGCGGACATTGTGTTTAATGGGCTGTCAGCAGCGGCTTTGTACAAGAGTGCATCCATTCCAACGGCGATTCCGACTGCAATGATACAGTTTATGACTACTGTTAAGCCAAGGTTGAGGTATTGTGCGTTGTTGAGTGGGTCAAAAGGGGTAACTGGAGCCCACAGAATAGCAGTAATTGCTGCGAGAACAACTAGTGCAATAAAAGTGTAAAGCATTATTTTGTCTTTAGTCATCCATGAATATTCTTTTGGTTTAGACATTTTTGTATTAATCTCCTAAGATTTCTGCTTTCATTTTAGGGCTGAATGGTTTTATAAGACTTTCCTAATACTTATCACACGTTCTATTGATTGAAACGAAAATTTCTCAATTAAGATTTCTTTGTAAAAAACATGGTAATCAGTTTTTGGCGTGTAATGCTGTTAGCTTTGGTTTCTCTTTAAGCAAAACTAATACGAGTTAGTTGTATTGTAAAGATTAACTTGTGAAGGCTAAAGCATGGCTAAGCGCAAAAGTGACGAAATCGAAGGAATTACATTAACAGTGTATTTGCAAGTAATAAAAAAAGGCAAACCAGTTGGCCCCAGAGACGTTATGAAAGCTGCAAACCTGAGTAGCCCCAGCGTTGCATATAGGCATCTGCAGAAACTTGAAGACATAGGTTATCTGCTGAAAAACGAGTATGGTGAGTATATAGCAAAAAAGAAGGCGCACATTCGAGGCTACGTATGGATTGGCAAACGTTTGATGCCAGCCCTATGGCGTTACTCAATAGTTTTTCTTGTAATCTTAGCGTTTGAACTATACGTTTTGGCTGCGCATTTTTCCTATGAGACTAATGAATTCAAAGTTTTCTTCTTAATAATATTGGCCATCACCAGTGTGGCGTTTGCTGCTTTCACGATTGAAGGCTTCTTGCAAACCCGGCGCAAACCTTCGCAGGCAGAATAAACAGCTCTAGGATAACTGAGTGAAATTTGGCGAATTATTTAGAAAATTTTATATTAAAAGCCGTTTCATGAAAGGGCATGGCTCGCAATAATAAAAAATCCAAGTCATCATTACGACAGAAATCTATGAACAGACTATTTCTTGTCATCGGTTTAATAGTAATAGTAGTTCTTGCCATAGGGATCACTTATGCAGTGATTGGTAAATCTGGGGGAAATTCAACCCCGACCCCAACGCCTACTCCGACGCCGACTTCAACAGTCACTACATCAACAGCCCCTACAGGTACTGACGAATACTCTGCTACGTCCACTAAAGTTCTATTGCATACAAGTGCTGGCGATATAACTTTAGAATTAAGAGATGACAAACCCATCACCACCGCCAATTTTATTGATATTGTTAAGAAAGGGTGGTATAACGGCTCAATATTCCACCGTGTCATCGCAGGCTTTATGATTCAAGGCGGAGAAATCAACCAGAATGTTCCAGCCATAAAAGACGAAATAGGGACAAACAATACCAATGTCGCCTACACGATAGCTATGGCAAAGACAAGTGCTCCTAACTCCGCTACCAGCCAGTTCTTCATAAACGTCGCGAATAACGGCAACAATGCTGTTGATGCTCAAGGAACAAAGTTTGACGCCGTGTATACTCAATTTCGGAAAAGTAATCTCAGGCCTAACCGTAGTTGACGCTATTGCTAACGCACAAGTAACGACCAATCAATACGGAGAAAACAGCCAACCGGTAAATCCAGTAACACTAATTAGTGCAACTATTATTTCCTAAATTTTTATTTTTTTAATCAACTCTCATCATCAACCGTAGTGAGCAATAGACATAAAAACAATCCTTGTTATGGTTCTGAATAAGGAAAGGTACCTCTATGTCAATCAAAGTTTTATTTCAAACAAGTATGGGCGACATAACAATCGAACTAAGAAACGACATGCCTATAACAACTGGCAACTTTAAAAATCTGGTTCAAAAAGGAACATACAATAACACAATTTTCCATCGAGTTATCAAAGGATTTATGATTCAGGGCGGCGACCCAACAGGAACCGGATATGGCGACCCATCAATACCCGACATCAAAGATGAATTTACAACCAACAATAGAAATGATAGAGGCACCATATCTATGGCCAACGCTGGACCTAACACAGGAAGCAGTCAATTCTTCATTAACTTAGTAAACAACAACTTCTTAGACTCCAAACATCCGGCTTTTGGTAAAGTCACATCGGGAATAGAGGTGGTTGACAAAATTGGAGCAGTAAGAACAGGGCCGAACGATAAGCCCCGCGAAAATGTGACAATTATCAGTGCGTCAATTTTGCCTTAAGCGAAAACAAAAAAAACTAAAAAAATGGTTAGTTATTTTTCTTTCTTTTCTTCGGTCGGCTTTGGCTTTGAACCGATCTCCACTACTTGTATGCTTATTTGGTACTTTTTGCCGCAGGCTACCATTTTGCCTGTTCCATAATACCCTCTGCTACCTGTCTTGAAATCTTTCTTGTCGATAATGAAATTTTGTTTATCGCCGTTTAACTGGATAGTTGCTATGTTTGGTTGCTCGCTCATTTCTTTTAATTCTCCTATATTTTTGATAATAGATTCAGGGTGGCTTTTCACCTTTTCGCTAAACGAGGTTCTTGCTGTTTATTTTTTGAATTTTCTAGTCATAGCTCGTAAGTCGACAACAATCATAAAGAGAAAAGGCAAGGAAAGGTAGAAGAAAGAAAAGTAGCCATTAGTGAAAATTTGAGCATAGGGACTAGCGAGCAAAGTATTTGGATTGGATAAGTCGTATCCCGTGATTTTTATTGCTTCAAAAATTGCCGAAGCTGTCACTGTTAGAATTAAGCCAATTAGGAATTGGATGAAAATTCTTTTTTGCTTACCGAAAATAAGCCCAGAAATTACTGAGGATAACACAAACATCCAGGCAAAGGAACAAACAAATGCTGCAACGGACACGTTAGAATTCAACGCGGAAGATAAAAACGGAGCAGAACTGGCAACAGTTTTCAGTGCGGTCTGCGTAAAAATCTGGTAACTAAGCATTAGTAGCCAAGCAACAATTAAGAGAATTGAAGTTAACAGAAATCCTCTACGCATGCCCCTCACTGACAGCCCTGATGTTGCAAAAGCAATTTTATAACTTTTGTCCTAAAAGAAAAGAATTTTCGCGCCTGAACTTTTGCAAAGATAAAGCGTTTTTTAGTGGCAAAAAAATGGGCGATGGGGTAATTTGGCACAAGCTAAATAATTGCAGTTTCATTAGTGTTGTTTATGGGATACCAGCCTCGCAAAAAGTCGCCTAAGGGCGCAATTCACCAGTATAGAAAGAATCTGCATGAAAAAAGAAAGGATAGAAAAAATGTTCAAAGACATGTTGGTAGGTCCATTAGAGAAAGAAGAGAGACCTACTGCATCTGAAAGAGAGATTTCTGAATTGACCCTTACGCGGCTACATACTTTGGGAAGCCAAAAATTTGGTTCTTCTCCATATAGCGAGCATTTTGATCGTTGGCTAACAAACGTAACTGCGGTCCTAGCCGAGTTTGAATCGAATCCTAACATAGGCATAGATGACCAATTTGAAAAAGAATGCATACGAATAATTGACGGTATTAAGCTGCAACTAGAAAATATTCGTCGCGGGGAAATATTTGCGGATCGAGAGGAAAAAAAGCTGTCTGACGCTAGAAACCGTCTCAAACTATTCAATAATGAATATGCAATCAAATCAAAGGAAATTAGAAATCGCAAATCCAGTCAAACCAGACGCCTTATAAAATGTATAAAAGATCTCAAAAAGGAACAAGATAGAATAATTCGGTTAAAAACAGGTTTTTTCCATAGAACCTCAAAGAAGAAAAGTGAACGTTTGGAGATGGTTGTAACTCAGGAATTAAATGATAAGCAAAGTGAATTGGAACTATGTATGATGAACTTCAAGGCGGCGCAAGAGGAACTTGAGTGTGAATTCTCCAAAAAGAAAGAACCAATACTTGAGCAGATCAAAAGTTTCAAGAAAACAATTGATGAAACAGAGATAGACGGCTCTTTAGAAGAAAGATGGCTTGCCTGTGAAACTTTAGCAGATTCAGTGAATGCATATCGGGAAAGAAAAGCTTCACAGCAGAAATAATGGTTAACGCCTCCGCAAATTGCAAAAATAATTAAATTTGCATGATTTGGTCCTGTTGGTGCAGTTGAACTTTTTTAGAAATCATGTTATTTTATGTAAAAGACCTATTTTGAGAGATTCAGGAAAACATATTTCTAAGAATTCATGGGTATAATGTAAGATGGCGAGTTGTTACAAAGCAGCATTTGTCATAATTCTCTTCTCTTTAGCACTTGTGAGTCTGTTTGATGTTTCTGTTCAGCCTGTAAAAGCCTCGACAAAAACCATTGTTGTCCCCCAAGATTATTCATCAATAAATGCTGCCATAACTGCAGCCTCTAATGGAGATACAATTCTTGTGAAGAAAGGAATCTACAACGAAAACATAGTAATTGCCAAATCCATAACCTTAGAGGGAGAAGATAAAGCATTAACGATAATTGATGGCAGCGGCAAAGGCACTGTTGTCTGGATAAACGCCGATGCCACAATCCTAAGTGGGTTCACTATTCAAAACAGCGGAAAAAACTTTACAGACAGCGGCATATACCTAAACTCCTCCCTGGGCTCATCAATCTGGGACAATTTAGTGATAAGCAACAACATCGGCATCTACATACTTGAATCTGCCAAAAGCCATTTAGAAAATAACAATTTATCCGAAAACAAATTCAATTTTGGAGTTTTCAGCAGTAATCTTGAAGGCTACATCCAAGACATAGGATCATCAAACACGGTTGAGGGTAAACCAATAATTTACTGGGTTAACCAATCGAGCAAACAGACCCCTGAGAATGCAGGGTATATAGCGGCAATAAACTGTTCTGACATCAATGTTTCAGGCGCCAGTTTAGAAAAGAATTGGCAGAACCTTTTGTTTGCTTACACAACAGATTCAAAAGTGTCTCAGATAACGAGCACTCTTGGTGAAGACAGCATATGGCTTATTGAAAGCTCCAACTGCACAGTAACGGGCAATAACATCAGCGAGAACATATGGGGCGGATTAGCCTTAGTGAACTCTTCAGGCTGCACTGTAACAAGCAACAATTTGAAGGGCAACGGCGGCTATGGAATCTTTCTATCTTATTCCTCAGATAACGTGTTCTACCATAACAACTTCATAGCTAACCCGAAGCAATCGTGGCTTTTTGGAGAAAACAGCAATTCATGGGATAACGGCTACCCTAGTGGCGGCAATTACTGGAGCAATTATGCTGGAGCCGACAAAAAAAGTGGAGCTTGGCAAAACCAGACTGGAAGCGACAGCATCGGCGACCTACCATATGTTATGGATTCAAACAATGTGGACAATTATCCTTTAATGAAACCGTTGGGCACTGGGCTTTCTGAAGCTTCGTTAGTGCCAATTGAATTCTATACGGTAGCAATAGTTGCAATCATATGTGCTCTAGCTGTCGGAGCGGCATATCTTACAAAGGAAAGAAGAGGAAAAAAACGTGAGAACCCGACTGGGCAGCAAATAATTAAAGGATGTTAATTTATTTTGCAGGCAATCAAAAGACGTGCAAACATTATTGGTCTAGTAATTTTAGCGTTGGTTTTGTCGCTCATTTTATTCTGGTTAACAGTTGCTTACTATGGGTTTGGCGATTGGTTTTTCTTAGCTCTCAACATCGTCTTTTTCGCTGTCTTCATTGTGTTTATTCAGTTTAGGCGCAGAATGGCCAGGTTACCAGCAAGCGCCACATTAGCGTTCATAGTTGCCTTGTACGCTGAAATGTATGGTTTTCCCTTAACCATGTATGTTTTCAGCTGGGGCTTTGGCTACAACAAAGTCTACATGCTTGAGTATCTATTGGCAGGCGTAGTAGGCGCAGATGCTTTTACTGTGATTTTTCATTGGTTTATCTTGCCTGTCTCCAACGCTCTTATGCTAGTTGGCTTGCTTTTGATTGTGGTTGGATGGAGAAAAATTCACCTGGGAAAAGGCAAGCTTGTAGACGATGGAATCTACCGTTACATTCGCCATCCACAATATCTTGGATTTCTTTTATTGACTCTTGGCATGAACGTTCAGTACACGACAGTTCTCACGCTTATTATGTGGCCGTTGCTGATCGTGCTGTATTATCGTTTGGCGAGAATAGAGGAGAAAGAGGTTGAGGAAAAATTCGGAAAAGAATACAGCCAATACAAACAGAAAACACCCATGTTTATCCCGCGAATATAGAAGTAACACACTAAACATTACCAGTTAAAAGTGAACTACTCGCCCCTTACGGGGCGAGCATCTCCAATTTAGTCCCTGTTGATATATTCTTCAATTTTAGCGCTAGTCACAACGCCGGCAGTTCTAACAGCATAACCCTCCGACCACAAATGCCCACCCCAAAGCTTCTCTTTCAGCAAAGGGAATTCTTCGAAAAGCGATTTAGCAGAATTGCATTTTAAAACACGCACCATATCAGGAATACATACTATGGGTGGAGCAGAAACAAACAGATGCACATGATCGCCATGATGAACCTTAGCAGCTAGCAGTTGAAAGCCACCCTGATTAGCAATCGTCTTAAGTACCTCCTCCAACCTAACCTCAACTGAGCCCAAAAGTACCTTGCGGCGGTATTTAGTGGCCCAGATAAGGTGGTAGTTGGCTTGGAAAGCACACGATCTTGCTTTCTCCAGGTCTCTCACCTCCTTATCCAATGGTGGCAGACCTATCGTTGAGTAGAACTAATAGAACTGCGGGTTGGACGCATTCATCCTGCCGCTAACGCGGCAGGTATTCTGCTAGGTTTTTTATAAAGTCAAAATGCTCTGGTGAAAATATCAAAAAAATCATTCGCTAACTTGATGAAGAAAGGAGAAACTGGCGTTAATAAGCAAAGCTAAAACTCGCCCTTTGCCTAATAAGTGGCAATGACTTACATATTTTTTCTTGCTCTTAAAGCGTTGAGCTAAACTAATATTTGCTGTTGAATTGATTTTCTGCGACTAGCCGTCCAACCAACAGAACTTAAACACCATCCAAAAATCCAAACAACAACCACAAACGGAAAGAACAATAGCCTCGCTTTCGCAATTCTCTTAGCCATTCTCGCCCCCCACAATAACAATTCAACCAACTTAAAATAAGATTTCTTGAGAAATCCGCTTCACTAATTTGCAAAGTTCACTCTATTAATAAATCAAACGATTTCTATTCTTGCGTGCTTGTGTTTTTAATTGCAATAGACCTTGTCGGCAGGGGTTTCTTGATTATTTTAGCGAAGTTTTCTTGACCTAAACCGACATGTGATTTACGTGATGGTTTTTCGATTCTTTTTTTAAGGTGACAATAAGGTAATAGTAGCTACTGTCACGATCAGGGGAACAACTAAGACTGTTAAAGTTGGGAAGGGCTCGATTTGTGGTGGATGTGGGCCAACATTGACGCTTCAGCGAAATTAGACCTATTTTCTGTTTAGCCTATACTATTGATAGTAGACTAGAAAATAGCGGGCAAAAAGTAGATACAATTTGCTAGTACAAATGTATATACAGAGGCTAAAACGCTTGACTAAAGCAATTAAAGTATTTCAATTTAGTAGCCAACTTCATAATGACTTCAAAAAAGAGGCTTCTGCAGAAGGATACACTAAGCCAGTCAAAAGCTTATTGAATGATTCTTTCATTATCAAACCTTTCCCTGCAGTCTTTTTCTAACTGTAAACAGAGCAAATGAAGTGGGCGAGTAGTATGGGTAGGATTGTTAACCAAGAAAACTCTGGAACGCTGTTTTAGAATGAAAAGAAGGATTATTCATTCAAAGTGGTATTGGTCAACATAGCATAAAAACGGATAAATTTCTTAATTTAAGAAAATTTTATATTATAATAAAGCAAAGGGAAAATAGGTAAAGTTGAAAAGAATTTCGGCTCTTGTTGTCGTTTCAGTCATTTTAATACTTCCTATGCTGTCCTTTCTATTTACCGATTTTCGTTGGCATGGAAATTACTATTTGTGGTTGCTGACGGGGCAGACTAGAATAAGCATAAATTTAGCAAGAAACTGGTTTGATGTTTACGGAGTAAATTTCTTAGGTATGACTAGACTTCCTTTAACCTATGCGCTTTTAGTGATAATTTCATTTGTAATATTTTGCACTAGTATAGCGTTCCTTATACAATCTTTTTATCACTCAAGAGAAAAGCATCTTCAGGGTTAGACTATTTTTGGTGTCAAACATTTCATAGAAGTCTTTTTCTAACAATAGTTACTGCAATTGGGTTGGTGTTAGTAAGGGTAGAAGTGTTAACCAAGAAAACTCAGGGACAGAAGGAGTCGGAGTCGGTGATTTTGTATATGTGAAGGCTTACTGGACTAATTAGTGATATTGATAGTTGCGACGGAACGGGACCTATAGAGTTGCTGAGGGCTGCTTCAACCAATGGATTAATTATCTTTGTTATTATCATCAAAAACGTATGATGTATTTGCCATACCCAGAATGCCAACTTCACTAACATTTGAATATTCGCTCGAGTAATCGCTCCAATAAATCCCCTAATTGATTGAAATACCAAAAGTCTGTAAAACTTGTAAAGTACACAGTATGAAAATCATCACTTCTTGACTTTAGGTCAAGTATAGACGATAACTCCATAGAGATCATCGCCCCTAACCATAGAAAATATCTTTCTTAGAACCAATATTCCGTGTCCTCGATAATGAAAAAAGCTGAGTTTTATCCAGTCAAACTTGAGAAGTAGTAGTCCAGATGTTTTCTTCTCTTCGTCGACTACTTCTAAACCTAACCACTCAATTCTCTTGAAAATAACATCCTTAGTATATTACCCATCAAAACTAAAAACAAAAACATCAACACTAACACCTAAAGTCACACAATCCTTGAGCTTCTTTTCACCCTCAACAAACCAGAGCTTTCCTTTCACCAATCCAGCGCCTCCAAATAAAAAGTAAAAACAGCCTTGCGCTATCGTCGCTCTTCACACGATTTGCATAACGACTAGCTGATTTAGGTAAGCGCTTTCAACTGACACTCAATAACTTGATCTCCAAATGCTTTTTCAAGAAGAAACATCCAAGGTGCCCAAGGGTTTATGCTTTTGGGGTTTTTCGATGCCTTCTGTAAAGCAGTATTAAGAGAATAAGAATCGCAAGGATTGCAGCGAATAGAAAAGCAACGGTAATAGGATTGATTGAGCCTGGGTCTGATCCTGTGTTTATTGTTGGTATTGGAGTTATCGCATTAATGTCAACCTGTTGACTCAGCGGGTAGTGGTCAATATTATTTTCATTGATGAAATATTTGCCGCTTCCATTATAATCACTCCAATAGTTTCCAAGGGATCCATTATCCCAATTATTACTATTGGCAGTTCCAGGCGTTGAGATTTGAAGCGCTCCAGGAATATCCCTTGTGTTCCTATAGGAATTATGCAAGAAGTTGTTTCCATAAAAAGTGTTGTCGCCCTGACTGCCTTTAAGCTGTATTGCCCAACAGCCATTGTCAGTTAAGTTGTTGAGGACTAAATTGTTGTTTCTTGAGTTTTCAATGTAGATTGCTCCTCGGGAATTGGTCGTATGATTAAACAGGTGGTTCTGTGTAATTAGGTTGGAATCTGAGCTACTGAGAAGGTTTATTCCGTTGCGTTTACTCTCGGAAATAGAGTTTCCAATTAGCTGATTCTTTGAAGAGTTGATACATGTAATTCCGCCGTTCCAATTACCAGTAAGCTCATTATTCTCTGCTGTCACAAACTGTGAATGATCAAGGTTAATGCCGTCGCCCCCTGATTCAAGCCCATTATTGTCCCAGATTTGATTCGCTCTTATCATTATATCCGATGAATGGAGTACTTGGACGCCATAGAAATTTCTATGTAAGTAATTGTTGCTAACTATTGAATTTGTTGTCCATGCGAGAAGGATGCCCTGGGTATTAGATATTTGTTGATTCTCGACAGTTATTTCCTTGCAGTTAACAAGTGCCACGTAAGATGCATTGGATGGCACAACCGCGTTTTGACGACCTACCCAATAAATGATTGACTTGCCATTGATGAGATTTGACGAGTCAATATCATTTATGTAATCGGCTAGTGAGTCACCAGTTACCATGAAATTCTTACTTGAGTGTTCAATTAAATTTTTCTTTAGAACATTGTTTCCTGAATGCTCAAGGTATATGCCGCGAAATGCAGATAATTTGTTATTTAAGATTGTGTTGCTTTTGGATTGATTCAGATAAATGCCATCGTTGCCACAAGTAGTTATGCTGCAGCTGTCAATTGTTACTTTCGATGTTTTCTCTAAATATATCCCTAAGAGGGTTTTCTCAATGTTGACATTATAAACAGAAACATTGCTAACTTCAAGCAGTTTAATTCCATATCCTACACCGTTACCAACCATAAAAAACCCTCCACCATTGATCACGATACTGCTCCGCTCAACCTGCAGAACATTAGTATTCCAGTTTCCGGTAAAGGTGTAAACATTGCCAGTTCTATTGATTAAAGTCGAAGGAGGAGAAACCTCACCATTATTACTTATGTGGATCGCTGGCAAGGGATCAGGCTTAAAGTTCGCGCTCACCATACAAGAATCTAAGCACATTAACAATAAAGCAACAAGAAATAAGCTGAAGCCTTTGGATTTCATATCCATACTTCTTTCTTGAGTAATATTTAGATAAAAGGTTTGCAGTTAAATTTTCTTGACTAAAATTAGTCAAAGTTTCTTGACTAAGCCAAATTATAGAGTAGTTAGAAGTTTTCGTAACCGAAGAATTAGCCTTGATAGTCCTTGACAATTGAGGATTCTCCAGTCCTGCAATCAACATTCAAGATGCCACAATCAAATGTTCCTTCGGGCAAATCACTGGGTTCTATCCATGGACCAGGCAATCTTGCCCAACTACCTATAACTCTATAGGATTGGTCATTAGGGAGTGACACACTGTAAGTTGCCTGTTGCTGAAGCATGTTGTTTGGTAGACTGGAAAAGCTAAGGGTTGCATTGTAAATGGCGTTGTCATCTTGGCTTATGAACTGGAGTTTTGTTGGGTAGATATCATCAGTTGAATGAGTAGTAACTGCACCCGTAACTTGGATTTGACTACTTATCACTGTTAGAGTATAGGTTGATGAATGTACCAAATTGCCGCTGCTTGAAGTAATGATTACTATGTACTTGGCTGGTTGTGCAGAAGCAAAAAAGTGAATTGTAAAATTACTCGTGTAGGGTTCATTAGGTCTTGGAATTACTGTTGAGTTTGAGAGATTAAACTCTGCAATTGTTAAGTTACCTGTGACAGCAAGAGTTACAGGTTGAGGAAGGCCTTGAAGATAAGCTACAGTAATATTTGCTTTGATGGTTTGACCTTGCATAGTTGTATTACTGATAGGAGAGACGCTTAGTTGGTAGTCAAAAGGTAGGTCAGGAGAAGAGTCAATTTGAAAATAGGAACCAAGAGCTAACACTGACAAAACTACAACAAGAATTAACAAGTAAGCCCATACTCTCTTCATTTTATCAAATCCAAAACTGTTGGGTTATCCCTAAAAGGCTTTCAGTTAAACAAAACTGTCTATCAAAAGCAGGCATAACTATACACTTGCAGGCTTTTTTGGTTGAAGGTTCTCTCTGTCTTTGGTGCTTCCTGCAATCATAAGCATTAATCCGAGGAAAGTAAAGGCTAAACTCCATAGGTTCACGTTATGTGGTGGGCCTATCATTTCGTACCAAACGTTGGGGTGCGGCGCATACCCCCCTGTGAGGTAAAAGTAGAGCAGATTAAAAATGAAGTATGATCCAAACGCAAACATAACCACCCCTATGGCACGCACATTTGGTTTAAAGGTAGTATTTTTTGAGGCTGGCATGGTAAGTTTTAAAGCGAAAATGGCTATCAGCAGAGGCACTGTGACCGCCAAGATAAAACACAAGAAGTTTACTGGTTCAAGCAGAAAAAGCCAGCCATATTGTCCTCTGGCGCGATCAAATGGAACCATGTTGCCCAGCCATGACATCGAGTAGCTAAACCAAAACACTACAAGGATGTATGCAAACGCAGTGAGAGATGACCATTTGAGGATTTCTTTTGTTGGATAGTTACCAACTATTTTAGACCGCAGTTTAAACAACATCGTGGGCATGATTGTAACCATCGCCAAAGTGGGGAAGGCTGCAACATACAATAAAATTAGGGGCGGTGTGTGATCAAAGTAGAAAACGTTTCCGTTAGTGAAATAGTATGCAAAGGCTGTAATGGTTGATGGAATTAATGATAGGAAATATATTCCCTCAAGAAATAATGCAGCCCCGATTTTTGCTCTAACTTGAGGCATTGACGGCTCACCTTTCCGCAAATAGACGACAACCGCATAAAGAGCAAAGAAACCGCCTATCGCTCGAACAACTAATCCAACTGTTCCAGCGACGCCTTCTCCAGAATAATACAGCACTAGCCACCAAGAAGGCCCAGCAGAGAGTTTCTGGTACACATAAGAGTTTGAGAGATAGCTGATGCTGCCGTTGATTCCTTGAACAGCCCAATACAATGCTAAACCGAAGAAAACGGCAACACACGCCAAGATTGCCCAAGTGATTAACTTTTTCATTTACATCCCTGAATAAGATAGCAGTTTTTTGTTGCTTTTAGTTCTACTCAAGGAACATGATGTTCCAAAACTGGAACACTCAATAATTAGCCTACTTTGGTTCTTTTGCTATATCTTAAGGCTTCAAACAAAAAAATCGCTGCTGAGACAATAGTTACTATGATGAGAAGCCAGAAGGCACCTTCAACAGATGCGCCCAGCAGCAGATGAGGCAATAGCACAACAACTTCAGCGATAAGAATGCCGACAAAAATGAAACCGAAAACTGCAAAACTAGGCATGAGACTTTTTCCAATCCACACGTAGCCCTTCATTCCTGTTTTTTCCTTAACAACGTAATTTCCATACGTGTCTTTGATAACTAAGCCTAAATCAATGAGTTTCTGCAGATTTCGATAGGCAACGCTTGGACTACTTAGTTTGGCGCCACGCATAACGTCTCTTGGACCAACAGGTTTACCCACTTTAACAAGGTAAACATACGTTTGAAACGTTGATGCATTCAATTCTCCCTCAGACTCGCCCATGACTAGCCCCATCAGCAAATATTTTTCTCGAGTTACCTCTGCCGTTTCAATCTTTGGCTAAATTTAGATTGAATGCTTCTGATGGCAGCCATAACGAGTACTGTTAGAAGCAACGGCAGAATTACTAGCCAAGATAACTCAGGAACGTTAGGAGTTGGATCTATTGACGTTGGATTTGATGCAATTGGGGCGTTGCTATCTGCTTTGAATAAGATTGTTTGCTCAAATATTGGAATTGATGGAGTATTTGCTTCAGTTTTAACAGAAATAACTAGTTTATGAGAACCCTGAGATAGCCCGGTAAGTGTAATGTTGCCATTAAAGGATTTCCTCTCAGAACTTTCAGGTTCTCCAACTGTATCCAAAGCATAGTATGACCAAATAACCTTTGAATCGACACTATAAATTATTGGCACTTGATTAGCATTGTAAGTTACCTGGTTTTCTGGCAAGACAACAGTGAATACACCTTGTGTTTGAGCAATCTGTGGTACATTGACTGGCTGACTAATTTTATCGCTTACAGAAAAACGAGTTTGAAAGTTAGACGTCATGATATTATCCTCATAATCCGACCATAAAATCAAAAAGAGGAGTGTATGATTTCCAGTCGTCTGAGAGGGTATTGTTCCAGTCAAAATTATTGTTGGATAGTTAACTGTGAACACTGGAATAAATGCGGGTGTGCTGCCATTGATCACTATTGGTCCATGTGGGCTGCCTTTTGATGTATCGCTGCCAGCAATGGCGATTATGTTTCTGGTGTTGTCTAGCACGTAACTAACTGAGTATATTTCGCCGTTAAGTAAGTTATTCTCAAACCAAGAGGACGGAATGGTTATGTTTATGAAGTAGGGGATAGGCTGTTTTTCTGGAAACACTTGGGTGTAAGTGGGAAATTCAACTTTTAAAAACGGAGCATTTGGATTCAGGGTGGTCGGCTTGCCAACAGCAAACTCGATTCTTGCGCTTCCTTGATTTATCCAGGTTCCATAGTCATATTTTACGTAAACCATAACTGAATGCCAACCGTCAGGAAGACTTGGCAAGTTAACTTGGCTAGTCACGGATGAAAACGAATAAGCACCAGAGCCAGAGACACCTTGGTAGACAGGTGTCATACTGACATTGCCTTTTCCATCGATGCTGGAAGTAATATATCGCTTTTCTGAGCTTTTGAGGGGATCTAAAAACGCCATTATTGAAATGTTGAGCAAAACAGGATTTGCACTACTTCCATAGCTCTTAGGTGAAACAATAGTAACTTGCACTGGTCCCGGTTCAAAATTTGCTCTGACACCAATTGTATTGTAGGCTCCAAGTAACATTAGAGCTATAACCAGTAAGGCTAACATTTTTGTGTGAATAGTTAACCACCGCTATTTTCTCCTATGTTTTGTTATAGTTAAAAGCGTATTCGTAAAATTTCTTTGACTAAACTTAGTCAAAGTTTCTTGACTAAACCAAAAGTCTGAAAGTTAAAGCTTTTTGGCCAAACCCAAATTTGGAATCCATTATTTTGACAGGCTTTTTCTTATTTACGGCTTCGGATGGCTAAAAACGCAACAAGAAAATTAAGTATGAGAGTTATCCAAAAAATGATAAAGGGGTAATTTGGAACGGGGAAAAAAGTACCAATGGTTTCTGCGTGATCGTTGACAATTGTTTGTGGAGCGATCCCTATTTGGAGAGGTCCCCAAGAATTTTTAGTGACGTAGTTATTTAACCAACTCCAAACCCACAAATTTGACGCAGTGAAAATTAGACCCATTAAGATATCGATGCAGAGAATTAGCAGTAGCAATCTTTTTTGTTAATTTTTTTATTTTTTTCCTATTGTTCTATATGGATATTTGTATTATTTTAGATTTTATACTATAACACAAATAATGATCAATAATGCGCTTAACTAACAAATTCTTGATTTATTCGAACTAATATTTTTTTGGCTGGTTTTAGCAAATCTTAAATGTTTGTCGTCCCACTAAGTAGTGTGGGAAAAAGATGGAGCTACAGTTGTCAGTCAAAATAGACTCAAAGGGTAGACTCTGCATCCCTGCAGAAATAAGAGAAGAAATCGGAGACACCGCTATCCTGAAGAAAACTCCAGAAGGGTACCTATTAATCCCAGGTATACGCGAGGATTTTTTGGAAGAATTCAAAAAATTGATTACGTCTGAACCCGAGCGCAAAGGCAAACCTAAGCTTGCAACCCCGGAGGAAATGAAGTCTGTTTGGAGAACAGTCAAGTGATAATCGGTTTAGACACCAACATCCTCTGCTATGCCCTTGACGACCGATATCCCGAACACGAAAAAATCAAAGACTTACTCATTACCTTAACCCAAGAAAGCCTGGTTGCATTAAATCCAACAGTCTTGCACGAAGCTTACCACACACTGGTCCATTATTCTGAATGGACTCCCGAAGAAGCCGCAAGAAGACTAAACGCACTCCTGAAACACCCTTTTATCGAATTCTACAATCAAACACAAAAAACCACTGTTGTTGCCCTTAACCTCGCAGTAAAATATAGATTAGACGGAAGAGATGCCCTTATTGTTGCCAATTATATAGCAAACAAAATACCCGTCTTACACACTCATCACAAGCAACTTTTAAATCTCCAAAAAATAACCTGGAAAAACATCACCCTAACTTTTAAAGACCCAACAAAATAGTTTCGGCTTTATCGAGTTTACGATAAAAAAGAATCCAGCAAAAGAAAATTCTTCGACCTATAATTTTATTCTCGTCTTTCAACTATGATTTTACAGTTTGTCGCCAAAGCAGCTATGACACCTAATGCTGCAAGCCAAGGTGCAATTACTGTTCCTATGACACCGACTGTAGCTGGAATCTCTAGCAGTGTAGCTCCTTTTTCATCCTTTACGATAACCCGCGTCACGTTTCCTTCATGCAAGAGATCCCGCACCTTGTCAACTAAGTTGTTGCCTGAAACAGAGTATTCTTCTTGCGTAACTTTTGCTACCGGGGAGCCACATATTGGGCAGAACATGTCTCCTTCTCTGAGAGGTGCGCCACATTTTGTGCAGAAAGTCATTTCCTTCACTTCTCCAAATTTCTCATACCTAAATTTTTGGTAAGACCAAAGCACTTAAAAAACTTTCCACAAAAAATATCTAAAAAAACATATTCTTTTCAGTCATCTATTCACATGCTTTTGCAAAAAGTTTGTGCTTAGGACATATAATTAAACAGAATTGAAACTGTGCATTAGGTAAAATACAAAGTTATTCATTAGTAACGCATGAGATTCTATGAAGGATTGCGCAGTCATCGGGATTTGACCTTAAATTTTTAATAAAAAAGATTCTAAATGTTAAAACTTTTAAACTTTAAAAGTTTCTATTAGGAAAGGATGGTGCGGTCGCCGGGATTTGAACCCGGGATCATTAGCTTGGAAGGCTAATGTCCTAAACCAGACTAGACGACAACCGCATTTCACATTGCGTGTATTTCCATTATCTAAGCTTAATTTAAGCATATTGCAATCATCAAGAATACTGTTTTGAAAAGATCTTGAATACTTCGATAACGTTAAGATTCTCGTTTTAGTTGTCTCCAAAATAAAAGAAAGAAAAGGGATAGTTTTGAAAAGTTTTTTACTACCTTTTTCTGAGCACCAGAATAATGGCTATAGCCGCAATTATTACTACGAGCGCTATGCCGATTCCTGTGGCTATGATAGTCATTGTGTAATCTGCAGTTTCAGTTTGCTGTTGAGTAGGAGCAGTTGTTTGTGGTTGGGAGCTAACTGTAATTGCTGTGGATGCTCCGGAACTGCCATATGAATCGTCGCCTGCGAAAGTAGCGATGATCTTGTAATCACCTTCTATTGGTGGAGTCCATGTCTTGCTAAACGTTCCGTAGTAGCCGTCAGTTGTTGCTGTTCCGATGTCTTCATAGTTGCCGTTAGCATCCAGTGCTGTTAGAGTTACTGGAACACCTGTTATGGTTTCATTGTGCCATAGCCCGCCTATTGGTTGTTGCTTATGTAGATACTGCATTTGAGTAGTCATAGAGTCTTTTGATACTGCTGGTGTGTTTGGTTGAGCCGGCGACAAATCAAGAACTGAACCTTTGATTACTATTGCCGTCCCTTTAGGAACTGCTGTGTCAGGTGCTTGGACTGTAGTTGTGCTTAGGCCTTTGCCGAACACATAGAGATAGCCATCGTATGTGTCACTTGCCGCAAGATAACCGTCTGCCACTGCAGCAGGCCTCATACTTCCAATGATTTTCCATAGAAGCTCTCCAGTTGTAGCGTTTAGACAGTGAATGCCCCAGCCTCTGGTAATTGGCTGGGTTGGTGTATGCTCTGTGTTTTGAACATAGATTTTTCCATCAGCAACTAAATTGGCTCCGTTGAAAGAGTAAACGGTTGTTCCATTCTCGTTTGTATATGGTGTTTCATAGGGGCTAAAGGCTATAGCTGAGTATTTCCAGACTTGCTTACCTGTTTCCCAGTCATATGCGTAGACTCCGCCGTACCCTAATCTGTAGATTAATCCGTAAGCTGATGCTTGTGTGTAAGCGCTAAAGCCTGGTTCATCCCAAGGATAATCTCCTACGTCGGTTTTATACAGAAGGGCTCCTGTTAAGTCATTGTGGATGTTGTAGTAGCCTTTCCTCATGAGTATAGCAAGTTTTCCATCGTTACCTACGTGGCATGACTGGCTGTATGGGAGTTGGTCAGCGCTATATGGCTCATCAGCATAAGTGACATTGTATAATATTTTGCCTGTCGTTAAGCTGACTCCGATCAATCGGTATCCTAGTCTAATTCCCGTGCCTTGGCTCTCATCAACATTAACAAATGGAAAGCCTCCAACCGCTGCAAGGCCGTTAGGTGCAAATGCGTCTATTTCTCTAATCAGGAATGCTACATTTGTGTCGAAGTCTTGGGATTGTCCAATGTTGTCCAAAGCAAAGCTTATGTTGCTAGCTATTCTGGAGGTAAGGGTGGTACTGGTTCCCAGTGTTGTCCAGTTGATTAGACGGTAACGTTGGTCAAGCGGAAGAGTGCTACCTAGGTCCTGAACGCCTAAAGCGTAACCATTCATGTAGTAGGTGGAGGATGACAACGGCGAGATTGAAACGTTTAATGACAGTGCTCCAGTCGATGGGTTATATTTCATTAGTCTTCCACCGCTGATTGCTATAAGGCTGGCAGAAACTGAGCCTGATTCTGTGGCACCTGGCACTGATACGTCGTTGCTTGAAGTGTACTCAATGACAGTTGGTGCAGTTACACTTGTGCGTTCCCAAATTACCTCGCCTGTGCGTATGTTTGTGCAGGTCCATACACTTTGTGTTGTTCCGTCAAAGGGCTTTGTGATGCTGCTATAAGCGTATCCAGCGTAAATGATGCTGGGAGCAGTGCCACTTCCACTAAGCGTCGTGAATCCATTCGCTCCGCCAATGATGCCAGCTGAAATTGTATCTAGTCGAGTCCAAGCAATATGTGCTGTGTTAGGTGCTTGCACATATGGTGTAAAAGCCTGCCTTGCGTTCCAAGTTGTGCTGGTTCTTGCTGGCCAATCAGGGCCTCCTCCTGGACCATACCATGGAAAGTCGCCGATTATAGAGTACCATTCCCTATTCTCAGGCTCCACGGGACGTGTCCAGTAATCGGTCGGAGCAGGTACTGCTGGCCATGAAGCCACTAAGTCTTGTTGTACAGTAAAAGTCTGCTCACCGGTTGCGTCAGGTAGATAGTATACTGATTGATTGTAGCTTTCGGTATATCCGTCGTAAGCTGTACCTGACCCGATTGGTACCGTGTAGTTACCTTTAGAGAAGTAACCGCCAGGAAACTCGAATTTCACTGACCAATTGCCTAATTGATCGGGGGTGTATTCAAACCAAGCGGTGCCATCAGCAGGATAAGAATTCAAAACTATTACGTCTTTAGTTCCATCAGGTTTAGTGAAGGTTATTCGGTAGTCATTTAAATGACGAACGTAAGATGGGCCAGGATCTAACCACACGTTGACCAAAATGGGTTGACCGATACCAACGGGGTTAGGACGAAAGCTTAGGTAGATATCCGATTTGACAATAGTATCGGCAGTGACTCCAGCGGGCAAAGGAATGGAACCGTTCGGTTGCGCAGATATTCCACTATTAGCGCCCATTTGAGCTTCACTAGGCATTATCAACAGCGTAGCACATGTCATCAATAGAATCAGAAGCGTTAATGATAAGAATTTGTTTAATGCTTTTATTTTTAACATTTCCTATTTCTCCTTTTTTAGAATTGTTTTGTTTTATTTTTAAAACTATCGCCTGCAATTCTGATAGGTTAAAAAATTTGCATATTTTCCTATTTAGCGGTAATATTCTAACCCTTAAGAACTATCAGTAAGTCTCCCCCTTGTTCATCTATTACAAGAGATATTTCACGTAGAAGGTATTTCCATCATCTGTGTTTGATTAAAGTTTATGTGTAACCATCAAAAGCGAGGCTTTGCAGATTTAAGTCGCGATGCCTAAGTATTTTGCCATTCAAAAGAAATCAGTTTATCCTTGCGATGTAAGTTAAACCATAGCAAGTATTCTTTTTTTCTGTTCGTCATAATCTGCCTGTGTGATTAAGCCTTTGTCCAGCATTGTTTTTAGTTGTTGAAGTTTTTGAAAGGTGTCATTAGAGGAATTTTGCATCGGAGTTGGAATTGAATTGTTCTGCTGTTGGTTATGTCGCGATAGAAAAACTACAATTATAATTATTACCGCCGCAACTACGAAAGCTCCAAGCACCATTATAATTATCTATTCCCATCCGTCTAACATAGCCCTCTAACCTGAATGCTACTTCAGCTTCTCATGCCTTAAATAATTTAGTCAAGAAACTTGAGGCTATTTCTCGTCAACTATTTTGTTTCTCCCAACAATGTTTTTCTTCCAAGACAATAGAGCAACAACCAAAACAGTAGCAAATAAAACAATAGCTGCACTAACCACAAATTAATATGAGGCCACCAACGTCAAATTGAATGCCGCTTGTCCAGGGAATAGAAGAAACGGAGGAGCCCAAGCCTATTGTTGCCCTATGCATGCTGTGATGATACGAAAAGTAGAGAAGCCAGCCATCATTTTGAGACTGCATTGTATAATCTATCGTGTTGCCGTCCAACCGCACATCCAAAGTAGACGTGCCATTTAGCAGGGCTTTAGGAATGAAAACATAGGTGTAGCCAGAGGTTCCATTTGTGCCTAAAACGTTGAAACTTAATAGTTTGCTTACGGCATCAAAGTTTAATGCTGTGATGGTTGAGTTTGAGGTTATCGAGAAAACATTTGGGTCACTATTGGGCTGAATGGCGAAGCTGATGAGGTTGGCGGCGCCTAAATAGTTTTCATCACCTCTGAAGACTGTTTTCAACATGTAATTTCCGGTAATTGTAGGTAACCACATCGCTGAGTATCTTCCGTCAGAATCAGTGTAAACAAGTGTTAAGTCCCGCCATGACTCGCCCCCATTTACGCTCTCGGAAATGTATATTGGTGCACCTGAAATACCTGCACCATTAAAAGTTAAGTCTCCGCTGATAGTGTAAACGTTGAAAGTTTGTTGAGCTGTTTTGCTTATGCAGGAAGCGGTAAGAGCTGGAGTGTGAAGATCTCGGGCAGTTATTGAGAAGTTATCAATTATGTGAGTGTTGCATAGGCATTGTCCGTTAGATCAGCTAAACCCAAATCCGTCATAAGTTCTGTTTATAGTCCCGCTCCATTGAAGAACTATTTTTTGATCAACAAAAACCACAATCGATGACCCTTGAACCTGTACAGAAACTTGATGCCAAATGGCGTTAGAGCAAATTGTTTGTGAGTCGATCCAAGCCAAATGGTTGCCATAAAGTCCTTTATCAAAGCTATATGGTTGCTATTTGGATCTTTTGATGGATTTGGTTGCCCTCCAGCAATATCAGCAAATTCATAAGCTATGTTTTGCCAGCCGTCAAATTGGATCCCGTATCCAGGAATAATTGTCATAGAGTTAAAACCTGTACGTCCTCCTGCAACTCCATTTGCACCGTAACTTGTCGTGTAATCAATGTTCTGAGGATACTTTTGTTTATAGAAAAACATCACTAACCCATCGCTCGCAGAACCCATACATATGAAGCTGAAATTAGCAACAAACGAGCTACGAATAGGAGCATTGAAAATGGCAATGCCTGTTTGGTCACTTGAGGAATTAGTTAGGACCAAGTTCTGATTTAATTGGTCTCTATTTGCACTTCCTAAATAGTTCCAATTACCTGTTTCTGATGTAAAATCATCTAAATATGTTGTTTGTTCAGCTTCTATTGGTCGAATAAATGGAACAGAACCCGTAAGGGATGCCAAAGATAAAA
Source organism: Candidatus Bathyarchaeota archaeon (assembly GCA_963701045.1). Taxonomy (GTDB): domain Archaea; phylum Thermoproteota; class Bathyarchaeia; order Bathyarchaeales; family Bathycorpusculaceae; genus Bathycorpusculum. The sequence continues at coordinate 770,191 of OY969560.1, read as the reverse complement.
TAAGAATTATTGAAATTCCGAGAATTAAAGTTGGCTTCATCTTTTTTGCGGCTTCGAATTTTTCGGTTTATATCACTATCAAGCCTTTGAATGCAAAATAAATAAAAGCATTCTGGTTTAAGATTTCTTGACTTGTTTTAGTCAAACTTTGAGTCTGTGTGATAAACTCAATTGCTTTTCGGAAAAATGCTGATTTGATTGAAAAATCAATGATGTGACAAACTATTTTTAACAATTATGATTCAATTTTCAAAATCCAAAATGCCTTTTTACACAATCTCCTTTCTTGACTCATTGCTCAAGTCAATTTGACCCGAAAGGCAACTAATTCAACTTAAAAATAACTTGGTTTTGGATTACACAAATGATAAATTATGCCAAGCTTAACGTGAAAGCGAGGAAGCATTGTTGGTTAATCGTGGCTTGTATGTTGGTCGGTTTCAACCTTTTCATTTAGGGCATTTGGGCGCCATTAAAGAAGTGTTAGAGGAAATTGATGAATTAGCTATTGTCATTGGCAGTGCTCAATACAGTCATAATCCTAGCAATCCATTTACGGCTGGGGAGCGGCTTGTCATGATTCGCCGAGCCCTCGAAGAAGCCAAAGTTGATATTTCTAAGGTCTGGATTGTTCCGGTTCCAGATGTTCATTTGCATATGCTATGGGTTAGCGCACTTGAAGGTTATACTCCAAAATTCAACCTTGTTTACTCCAATGAACCCTTAACGCGTAGACTATTCATGGAAGCAGGCTATGTAGTCAAAAGCATTCCATACTACAACAGAAATATTTACATGTCAACTATTATCAGAGAAAAAATGGTCAATGATAAAAACTGGGCTGAACTTGTTCCAAAAAGCGTAGCTAACTTCATCAAAGAAATAGACGGAGTTAACAGACTAAGAGATCTTGCACAAACAGACAGGGTAGTCTAAACAACTATTTTTTCCTTCGAAGACTGCTGATAGAAGCGCCAAGCTAACAAATACGCGGGAATCAAAATAGCTAGAGCAATAAGTAATCCGAAACCAGAAGGCAAAACTACCGCAATAAAGTTGTATGCTGCGTGAAACATTACCGAAATTAAGTAATAAGGCAACGGGTTTTTTTTAGCTATGCCATAAGCAATTATGGTTGCACTTGAAGAGTGAAAAATAATGCCTGGAACCCTAACGGCAATAGGCGCGCCTGCTACAAAGACATAGAGGAAAAATTCTGTGATGCCAAACCCTAAGCCCAGCAGTAACCCCAGCGTTACAAGAGATCTTTCTGTTTCGCCATGCCGATAGAACAGGGGAAAGACCTTTGCTAGTTCCTCTATTAAGGGAGCCAAAATTACTATGGATAATATAGCTGGAACTATTGCCGAAATTTGCTCAAAGAACAATGCGAAAGGAAAACTGACAACTATCCCAGACAGAAAAAAGAAGGCTAACTCTTTATGACTGGGTTTGTGAAGAGAAATGACACAGGAAGGTGGTTCTCTATCTGGCATAAAAAACAAACATCCAACAAAAATAAAATCAACATCTTCCTTATCAGCTTTTTTCAAAACAAGCGCTAAAATATCAGGCGACAAATATGTTTGTGATGCAAAATGAAAAGCCTAATTATCGTACATTCGTATCACCATAAAAACACAGAAAAAATTGCTCAAACAATGGCGCCTATTCTGGGAGCAGAAATAAAAACGCTAACTCAAATGAGCCCTGATGCAATCTTAGATTATGACTTAATCGGTTTTGGCTCAGGTGTCTACTTCGGAAAACTCTACAAGAACCTTCTTGAATTTGCAGATAAACTTCCGCAAGTCAATAAAAAAAACGCTTTTATTTTTTCCACGAGCGGCAGAGCAGGTAAATCTGCAGCTGACTTCCACAAAGCCCTCAGATCGAAGCTTTCGTCTAAAGGTTACACAATTCTTGGCGAGTTCAGTTCTCCAGGCTTTGATACATTTGGACTTCTCAAAATTGGTGGCGGAATAAAGAAGGGCAGACCAAACCAAGATGACCTCAAACAAGCCGAGACGTTTGCTCAAAGCATGCTTAAAAATGAAAACAAAATTATGTATTTAGATTAAGAAAATATCTAAAAGCCAGCTGCTATTGGCTCCGACGGCTTCATTATTTCTCTTAGAAGGACTGTTGCATATGAACCTCTAAAAAGCCTAAAACTCAATTGAACACACAAACCTTCGCCGCTCGCCTTGTAGGAAAGGTTTTGCAGATTGAACTCTCTGAGCGGCGTTACAGCCGCCCTAAGCCCGCCTTTACCACCCATTCTTGACAACTCGTTTAGCATCAAAGTCTCAAAGTCAATGCCTTCTTGTACAATAACTTCACGTTCTATCTCGCCCATAACACCTTGTGACTGTTTCTGGCGCAAACCAACGATAGGCAAAGCAACACGCAGTTTACCAGCTCTTAATTGTTCGTTAACAGATACTAATGTATCCTCAGTTACCGTTCTGGCTAAGCTGGTTAAGGGTAATCCATTTCTTTCAATAGCAACAACGTAATCTCCAACTTCAGCCCGGTTCAAGAAATAACCCCGTTTAATTCGCTCACTTAGAAAGCGATTGAATATGTATGATTGGTAAGCTTGGACAAAAAGTTCCTGCAGTTTAACCGGCAATCTTTGGAAAGCACCAACAAAATCCAAAGGGCTATTCGATAAATGATTGAGCATTAAGCGTTCAAAACGAAGCTGCCTAGGAAAAGCTTCCAGCGCAACTTTGAAATCTTTCGTTTCCTGCAGTGCTTGGCGTGCTTGTCTTGAATTTGGGTGTTCATGGAGGCTTGGTTTTGCCAAGAAAAGCATTGCCGCTTGCTCAAAATCACCTTTTATAATAGCTTTTCCGACCAAATGAGTTATTGGACGTGTTGTGCCAAAGCGTTGGTGCCCAAAAAAGTTTGGCATGCCGCCCTCTGCATTCAGCTCCTGCAATGTCTGGAAAATTCGTTGCTTAACATCTGCCTCGTTTTCTTTAATATTTTTGATGCTTATTGTAAAATGGTTGCCTAACAGGTAAAAAGTGGAAAGTGCTTCTCTAACATAGCCAATGGGATGAATTTGGATATCTTTAATGTCGATTTTGGAGACTACCTCAAATGAGCATCCTTCAATCGTTAAGTGCTGTGCCGTTACAGCTTTGGCGTCTTTTATGCCCGCAATCTGCACTCGACCCTGCTCTACGCCAAGAGATTGTGCAACATTTTTCACTGCAACAAATGTATCCCAGTTACGTTTAACCAAAATACAAAGCAAGAACCGATGCTTCTGCAGTGTGGACCCTAAAACTTTAGCTGGAACATCTCCATTTATAGGTGCTCTTGAGCCGTCAACAAGAACTTCTTGGACAACAAAATCGTCAACAGTTTCGCGAATTAATCCCCCAACGCCTAAACTTTTAGTAGCGTAAACTTGAATTCCAAGTTCCTCATCTAACGGCGGAACAGACAAACCTCATCGCCTAAAGAAGCTGGAGCTTGCCTGTTAACCTATCAATTTTATCATTTGGCGCAGGGCCAATCCCAAGACAGGTTACAGACCCCTCAGGAACCTGAGTTAAACCCCTATCAACAATAAGAGCGTGAGGCAAACCTAAATCATCAGCCGCCTCTTCAAGTTCGCTGAGTTCCTTTTCCCCCGGAACTTTAACGGCAATTTTCCGCATGCCCTCATACATCCAGGCTTCCCACCATTTCTTATGTGTTTGAAAAGCTGCTTGAGCTGAACAAATTGCTGCGTGCCCAGCTTGTGCCGCAATCTTGCCCTTGCTCATTTTCAAATCGGATCTGAACACTAGAACTTGTTTGTATTCGAATTCGCCCATCAGCTTTTTCCCGCCTCTATGTTGACGCTCCAAGATTTTAAGGATTCGCCGACAAATATAGCAAAGAAAAATACGCAAGCGCTGCTATCATTGCAGGTTTACGCAACGCAGTCAAAATCATTTTTCCTTGAAAATCAATCTCGTCAATATCACTAAGCGCTCTGTCAACCCCCAATTTTCCGCAAAAACGCAACATTTCATCAACTTTCTCATCCGATAGAGAATCCAAAAATCTTCTTAGCCTTAGCATAACCTGAATATCAAAACTTAACAAGTCAGAACAACGTCTCTTATAGAGCTGCAAAGCCTCAGATGTCACATCTTCCTGCTTAAGAGCTTGGTTTACGGTATCCGCTGCGATTTTAGCGCATTTTAACCCAAAAATCACTCCCCCGCCTGTAGTCGGTTTCACTTGTGAGGCACAATCTCCTAACGCTAGAAAACCATTTGCATAAGCCTTCCTAATTGGCCCACCAAGTGTGATGGCATGATAGCCTATTTGGCTGATTTTGGCTTTGGCAAGTTGTTCTTTAGCAATTGGGTGCTTTGTCATAAGCTGTTTCAGGTATTTTTGTGGGTTTCCTTGGTTTGTAGCTAAACCAAGTTTTGCGGTTCCGTTGGGCTTTGGTATGAGCCAACCGTAAAAGCCAGGAGCATAATTTTTTCCAAAATAAACCTCAACAGCATCTAGCTCAACATTTTGAACGTCTTCAACCTCAGCTTCGACCGCATAAACTAGTCCTTCAGGTTTTAGAGCTTGCAGACCTGCTTGCCTAACAAGCCTTGACGAAATGCCCTCAGCATCCAGAACGATTTTTGAGTAAACTTGTTGCTGATTACCGTTTTGCTCGATGTTTACGCCCTTGATAGAGCCGTCTGAACGTATTAGAGATTGAACACGAGATCCTAGTCTGAAATGTACACCGTTTTCTTTCGCTTGTTGTGCCAGATGTTGATCGAAATGTGCTCTGTTCAAAACACATGTTACAGGTTGATTGAGATGTAACGAAAATTTAGTGCCGATTGGCGAGTAAAAATTAGCTGCTTTAAAAGTATTTTCTATTATTCCATTTGGAAGTGGATACATGCCGATAGTGCGAAGGCTACGGATGCTTATGTGTCCTGCGCAATGTGAGGGCAACCCTATTTGCGGGTGCTCTTCAAAAACAGAGACTTTAACGCCTAGTTTAGCGAGGTTTAACGCTGCATAGCAACCGACTGGTCCTGCTCCAACAACCGTGACATCTGCAGAGTTGCCTGATGGCTGCCTTGTGTCCGTAATCATCGTGAAGCTTACTGTACTAGTTCGATTCGGCGTTTTCCACGAGCCATGGATGAAGTGCGGATTTTTCCGCTTACCTCGAGTTTTAGCAACACTTCATTAAAGTCTTTAAAGCCTAAATCTTCAAATTCGCCTTTCAATTGAGAGAAAAGTTCGTCATCTGTCAGGTCGCCTTTCTTTTTTAGAATCTCCAATACAAAGAAATAATCTGGTCGTGTTTTCCATATTTTTATCTGTGGCATAAACTGTTCCTTCTACGCAACTGGTGTTCCAGGCTTTTGTACCTGTCGGAATTGCTGGCTAAAGCTCTTGTACCATTTCTCCATATCAGGCGAAATTGATGGACCCATCTCTTTTAGGGCATCTAAGAAGTCTTTCATAGTGACTATTTTTGCTTCTGCATCATGTCTTAGAGCATGCATTGCTGCTTCTCGGCAAAGGGATTCAATGTCAGCACCAGAATAGTATTTTGTTAGCGTTGTAAGCTGGTTAAGGTCCACTTCGGCACTTATCGGCATCACTTTTGTGTACAACTTTAAGATTTGCAGACGACTTTTTTCGTCAGGTTCTGGAACATAGATTAAGCGGTCAAATCTTCCGGGGCGCATTACAGCTGGATCGACCATGTTTGGACGATTCGTCGCAGCAATAATTACAACGTCTTGTAGAGTAGTTATGCCATCCATTTCTGTCAGCAATTGGCTTATGACTCTCTCGAAGGCACCATTGTCAGACATACCCATGTCACGTCTTGGAGTTAGAGAGTCAATTTCGTCAAGGAACACAACTGAAGGAGCCGCCATACGGGCTTTGCGGAAGACTTCGCGTATCGCTTTTTCAGATTCGCCGAGCCATTTGGAGAAAACCTCTGGACCTTTGATTGTAATGAAGTTAGCTTCGCTTTCAGTTGCAACGGCACGGGCAAGAAGAGTTTTGCCACATCCAGGTGGACCATAAAGCAGAATGCCTTTTGGCGCTCTGATTCCAAGTCGAGTAAACATTCCAGGATTCTTAATTGGCCATTCAACAGCTTCTATGAGATGCTGCTTGACCTCGTCTAACCCGCCTATATCGTCCCAGTGAACAGTAGAAACTTCGATGTAAACTTCTCGCATAGCTGTCGGAGTAACTTCTTTGTATGCGCCCAAGAAATCATCCATGGTAACTTCCATTTTTTCCAAAACCGCAGGTGGAATTCGTTCTTCTTCGAGATTTATTTGTGGGAGGTATCTACGCAGTGCTTTCATGGCTGTTTCTCTACCTAGCGCGGATAAGTCGGCGCCTGTGTAGCCGTGTGTCATCGCTGAGAGTTTGGGAAGATCCACGTCTGGAGATAGAGGCATGCCTCTTGTGTGGATTTGAAGGACCTCGTAACGTCCTTTCTTATCTGGCACGCTGATTTCTATTTCTCTATCAAATCTACCTGGTCTGCGAAGAGCTGGATCAAGTGCTTGCGGACGGTTGGTTGCACCTATCACGATAACGTTACCTCTTCCACCCAAGCCATCCATCAATGCAAGAAGTTGGGCGACAACTCGTCTTTCAACTTCACCTGTAACTTCCTCACGCTTAGGCGCTATAGCATCAAGTTCATCAACAAAGATTATGCTTGGAGCATTCTGCTGAGCTTGCTGGAAAATCTCTCTTAGACGAGCTTCGGATTCGCCGTAGAATTTGCTCATTATTTCTGGACCGTTAATTGAGTAAAAGTTGGCTTCTGACTCGTTAGCGACAGCTCTTGCAAGCAAAGTTTTTCCACAACCTGGAGGTCCATGAAGCAGCACACCTTTTGGCGGCTCAATTCCAAGTCGCTGGAAAAGTTCAGGATGCCGCAATGGAAGCTCAACCATTTCTCGGACTCTCTGGATTTCCTCGCGTAAGCCGCCTATATCCTCGTAGGTTGTTCTCGGTAAGCCTTTGCCTTCCGGCGCTGGCTCGTTGAGTATAGTTAAATGTGTTTCAGCTGTTACTTTTATGATGCCATGTGGTCGAGTTTTTGACACTGTGAAAGGAATGGCGTGTCCAAGCATCATAACTAGTGTGGTGTCACCTTCTACAAGGGTTCGTTCCATAAGGCGGTTCTTAACAAAATTAGTAAAATCTTCATCAACATTGAGGCGCATGTCCACTGGGGCAAGTGTGAGACTTAACGCAGTTTTAACTTTGGCTGGGCGAACAACAACATATTCATTTATGGCAACACCGCTGTTTTTGCGGGTAAAGCCGTCAATTCGAATTATGTCGCGGTTTTGGTCTTCGCTATAAGCTGGCCAAGCTATAGCTGACGTTGTACGTTTGTTTATGATTTCGATAACGTCGCCTGCGCTTATTCCAAGTTTCTGCATTGTGCGCTGATCTATACGGGCGATTCCTCTGCCCACGTCTCTTTGACGTGCATCTCCGACACGTAGTTGAATTTCACTCAAACAGAATCCTCCAAATAATCTGATGCTAAAGGTTGTTTGAAAAGGAACGTTTATTCCTATATAAACTTTAAAGCTTAACCTTAGAAACTTTCAAGTTCTTGAATAATGCAAAATTAAGGATATTTTAGGTAAAAAAACCGCGCTAGCGGTTTGTTCGGCGGATATTGAAAGCTTCAGCTTGGCTTACACCTGGAATTTTAGCGAGCGAAGTTTCAAACTCTTCAACAATACCCGATTTATCTTCTGGAAAACGAATCTGAACAAGTAAAGCTTTGAGTCCAAAAGCAACATCTTCTTCACCCCATCCTTCGATAGAGCTAAATTCTGGAAGCATCGCCTTGATTTTTACTTTCATTGGGTCAAAATCTTGAACTATGTCTTCAGGGAAAACTTTGTAAACTACAAGTATAGACCCCATTAGACTTCGCCTTTTATGGTCCTTGGAACCCACATTTTGGGCATTTATATAATCTGCCGAATTTGCGGCATTTGCCATCTCTTTTCATTTGGATTTCTCCGCAGTTTGGGCAGAGGAATTTTGTTGATTCGCTGCCTGGTGGAATTGGTTTACCGCAGCTTGTACAGGTGACCAATTGGAGTCTTCTTTCAGTCATAACGCTACATCTCTTGGGGTCATAAATTGTAAGGGTTCCTTATAACTGCTATGCTCCATGACTGAAAATAAGGGGTTGTTTTAAACGATTAGCCAACAAGTTAAAATTTAGTAAGTTTATTAAGAAACGTTCTCGCCTATTTTTAACTGTGATGTATTTTGGGCGTAGACTTCAAAGATCTTGTTCCGAAAACCCCTGTTAAACTTGAAGATTTAAGCAGCAAAATCATCGCGGTAGACGCATACAACGCCATTTACCAATTCCTATCAATTATTCGCCAACCGGACGGAACTCCACTAAAAGACAGCACAGGAAAAATCACGAGTCACCTTAGCGGCTTATTTTACCGCACAAGTAATCTTGTAGAAATGGGATTGAAACCAGTCTATGTCTTTGACGGCATCCCACCAACTTTGAAGGCGGTAGAGATTGAAAGACGAAAACAAATCAAAGTCCAAGCTATTGCCAGCTATGAAAAAGCAGTAACTATTGGAGACACAGCGAAGATGAACATGTTTGCTCAGGCTGCTACGAGCATGAAGGATTACATGTTGGATGATAGCCGAAGGCTTTTGGATTTAATGGGTTTACCCTGGATTAATGCTCCAAGTGAAGGAGAAGCTCAAGCGGCATATATGACCAAAAAGGGCGATGCGGATTACTGCGCAAGTCAAGATTATGATAGCCTGCTTTTTGGAGCCCCAAAAATGCTGAGAAACATCACAATTTCTGGCAGACGAAAAAGAGGAAACGTCTACATCGAAGTTGTTCCTGAAGTAATGGAACTCTCAAAAACCCTTGCCCAGACTGGCTTAAGTTACGAGCAGCTAATCGATGTAGGCATACTCATCGGAACAGACTTCAACCCGGATGGAATAAAAGGGCTCGGCCCAAAAACCGCCCTCAAACTAATCAAACAATACGGCACATTAGAAGATGCCCTGCCACAAATAAAAAACGCCAAATTCCCAGTTGAACCAAACTGCATACGCCAGATTTTTCTACATCCAGAAGTGAAATGCAACTATAAGCTGGAGTGGAAAGAACCTAACGTTGAAGGTATTGTGGATTTTATGTTCCGTGAAAAGGAATTTTTGGAAGATCGCATTAGGAAATCTGTGGGGCGAATGATGGAAGGAAGTAAAAAACAGAAAAGCAAAATATCGCTTGAAAAATGGTTCGGCTAAAAAGGACAGGTTACTTTAACATAAACGAGGTTTTGTTAAGTGATTTCTTACTTTGCTTGTGCGTCAATCTTTAAGTGAACGTAAAATGACGTAGCCGTTTTGTTCTTTCAAAAGCAACTCATTCCTTTTCAATACGCTGTTTATGATATCCCTTGAAACAGTGTCTAATTCGCATTTAATTTTTATCTCATAGCCACCAGTTAACACATGAGATACCTGTGAACCGTCGAGAGAAACACAGTTCTTGCCGCCTGACTTCTGTAAGGCATCACGAATCTCACTCAACACAGCTAAGGCTTCTGTTTTGTTCATATAAACACACATCTCTATCAGTTTGTTGTAACTGGGGTTTATTATACTCTCACTTTTGGGTTATCATGAGAAGGAAAACTTAGCCCATCCCCATCTTATCGAAACGTACAAAACCAAGGTGCAAAATTAGATATCGGACTGCCGCACAAGTAATTACAAAAGGTTAGACATATGGAAGTTGAAGTCAAATACATACTCTACGACGATGAGGCAAACATAAAAAATGAAGGAGAAGCCAGAGTTGCTCTCGACGAACAATATCTGATTCTAAACGCCACATTCAAGGAGCCGATGCTATTCGCATATACGGAAATTGAAGAAATATCAGAGTTCAACTATAAAGTCGACCTCTTCCTAACTTCTAAGGAAAAACTAAACCTTTGGGGTTTAGGGTACCAATATGAGGACTTTCTCTTCAAACTATACAAGCTTCGAAATGAGCTAATGCTCAAATATCTACTAATTGAAGAATCACTCCTTCAGGGCGGCTTCGAAGCACAATACAAACAACTTGATCCAAACGGGCAAATAAACCAAACTGGAAACTGTGAAATCCGCCTCTATGACACTGCAGTAGTACTTCTACCACAAAAAAGTGAACCCATCCGTCTGCCATATTGCTACATAACCAACATAAACAAACAAGACTACACAATAAAAATAACAACCGAATTCCTAGAAAGAATTGAACTTGCACAACTCGGACAAAACTTCGATCCGTTCTTAAAAGCCCTCTCAGACGCTTTAAACAAAATGATTCTCAGAACGCAGGAAAACATAAAAGAACTAATTCCCGAAGCCACCCCCGTCGCGATAAATAAAATAGCAACACTCATGAAAGACGGACGAGCAGCAAAAAGAAAGGAGATTGAATTACAGTCACAAGATTTCTGGCGACGCCTGGAAAAAAAAATAGACACAGCAGGTATAGTTAAAGAATATGAGTTCCTAAACTCGCTCTCTGCAAGAGACCAAGTGTGTGTGGGAATAAAACGTGGACTCATGGGCGACCTAACTGGCACTTACATTTGGATGATGTTCCCAATTGTAAACCCAGGAACGAACAGACTAAGCAACACAATAGCCATCGAAGCATTCAACACCAAGGACAATACGGGAGAAAACAAAAAACAACAAAGGAACTCAGAGAAGGCAATCTCCGAAATAGAAGAAGAAACCAACCAAAACCCGGACGAAGAACAAAAATCCACCACAAAAGGAGCAACCTACTTTTTCAGAACAATGAGTCGAAAAGAATACTCACAGACAAAAGACGAAGACTTAAACATAGAACTGGAGAATTTTACCAAAAACATCAACCGTGCCATGATCGACGTAAACTTCCGAAGGGAACCAATATTCCTCTCCGAAGAACAATTGGACAGCCCCAAATACATTCAATACCGATTTGCCATTAAAAGAATTCCTTCACTTAGGATGCTTAGAAGTCTATTCATCGGAAGAGTGATACACTCATCGCCTGAACAGTGGAAGAGTAATGTAGCTAGTTTATTAGCTTTCAATACTAAAAGTTTGGATGATACAGAAAAATGGAAGAAAGGAGACGCATGAATGCCAGGTTATAAACATCCATGTAAATACTGCGGAAAACTCGTACCCGAAGACGACAATGTATGCCCATTCTGTGGAAAAGTTAATCCAGTCGGACCTCAAAGATGCCCAAAATGCCGAAACCCAACTGAAACGGGACAAATCAAATGCAGCAACTGTGGCTTGCCACTTCAAATAAACTGCCCACATTGCACAAAACTCACCTTCTTCGGAGACTACTGCCAAAACTGCAACCAAAGACTCACCGTTATCTGTCCAAAATGCAAAACGGAACAGGCGTCTCTAGGAGAGAAATGCATAAAATGTGGCAAGCCCCTAAACATAACAGGGAGATAAAAAAAAATGCCACTTCAACCTTTTACAAGAAACTACCAAGACAACAGCACCGACGCTGGGTTCCAATTCACCTTCAACTGTGATATATGCAACGATGGCTACAAAACAAACTTCATCGCAAGCAAAACCTACAAGAAAAAAAGCTTGTGGAGAGGGCTTGGTCAAGTCGCCTCCATAGGATCAGAGTTAGCTGGGCGTGGAGGCTACACAATTCAACGAGGCGCAGACGCCATGAGTGAACGATTCCAAGGCATGACACCAGAATGGCACAAAGAACATGAACAAGCATTCGAGCTCGCCCAAAACGAAGCTAAAGGACACTTCCACAGATGCCCAAGATGCCACAAATACGTCTGCGAAAATGACTGGAACGAACAAGAAGGGCTATGCACTGACGATGCCCCAAGAGAAAGCACTGAAGTAGCAGCAGCAAGAGCCGAAAAAATGGTTTCAGACATAAAACAAAAAGCCGAAACCACCCAAGTCTACACGGGTGAAATAACACAAAGACAAACAATTTGTCCAGTATGTGGAAAACCAGCCGGTTCAGGCAAATTCTGTAATAACTGCGGAGCGCCATTAGGATTGATAGTATGCCCAAAATGTGGGGCTAAAAACCCAGCGGGCACCAGCTTCTGTGGCGAATGCGGAAATAAACTCACATAAACAAACAACTAGTCACCAACCCTAACTTTTTGTTTTAATATAAAAAATTTTTTTCCGTTATAGATACTCAATTAGCCGACCTTGTTTCACAAATCTTAGATGAAGAAAAGTGGTTAAGAATTCAAAAATAAAATTAAGAATCTTTTTGGAGAATGCCAGGAAGAAAGTGGAAAAAGCTGTAAAGTAATAATAAAAAACATATTTTACTTTACAGTAACCGATTTTGCAAGGTTTCTTGGCATGTCCGGGTTGTAGCCTTTTGCAAGTGCAGTGTAGTATGCAAGCAGTTGAAGAGGCACAATAAATGGAATTGGTGATAGCACACTTGGAATGCCTTTTGGAACTTCAATGTAATCCTCTGAAAGCGATTTTATTTCTTCATCGCCTTGCTCAATAACGGAGATTATGTGGGCGCCTCTGGCTTTCATCTCCATAATGTTGCCGATGACTGTTTTATGAGTTTCATCCCTGGGGCAAATGAAAACCACGGGGAACCCTTCTTCGATTAGGCTTATTGGTCCATGTTTGCTCTCGCCTGCTGGAAATGCTATTGAGGGGATATAGGCTATTTCCATGAGTTTGAGTCTGCCTTCGTATGCGGTGGCGGTGCTGATTCCTCTGCCTAGGAAGAAGAAAACTTTTGAATCCTGGTATTTTTTTGCAATTGCTTTAATTTTCTCTTCCTGCGTCTTAACAATAGTGTCAACGGTTTCTGGAATCTGAAGGAGTTTTTCTTCTAAGCAATCGATTTCGTCCTGAGATATTTTTCCACGTTTTTTAGAAAGCTTTAGCGCAAGCTGTGCCAAAACTGAAAGCTGTGAGGTGAAGGTTTTGGTCGCCGCTACACCGATTTCTGGTCCAGCTTGGGTGCCAATGTAAACTCTTGAAATGCGTGTTAGGGTTGAGCCGATAACGTTTGTGAGACTTAAAATTGTTGCAGCGCGCTGCTGTGCGCAAGATACTGATGATATGGTGTCTGCTGTTTCTCCTGATTGGCTAACTGCCAGAATGGTGCTGTCAATGCTTACTGATTTACCATGTTGCTCCACAAACTCTGAGCCGTAAACTGGGTAAGTGGGGAGAAAGGCAAGTTTGGAAAACATGTAAGAAGCTGCAAGGCAAGCATGGTAACTTGTTCCGCAAGCAACAAGATAAACTTCGTTTGCCCTATCCAAAAAAGTTGAGAGCAAATCTAAGTAGTGATCTTGCATTCGAAGGGTGTTGCGCAGGGTTTCAGGTTGTTCATGGATTTCTTTAATCATAAAGTGGGGGTATCCATGTTTAACCGCCATTTCAGAGGTCCACTCGATAGTTATTGGGTCCCGTTGAACAGGGCTTAAATCCTGGATACGTTTTAATTCATAGCCTTTTTTGGATAGAATGGCTAATTCTCCGTTGTTTAGCATGATTGCTTTGTTGGTAATTGGCAAAAACGCCGGAATATCTGAAGCACAGTAAACACCTTTACTGTTAATGCCCAGTACTAGTGGACTTTCATTTCTAGCGCAGAAAATTTTGTCAGGCTCTTTGCTTGAGATTATGGCAAGAGCATAGGAACCTTCTAAACGTTTGAGGGTTTGCTGGATTGCTTCAACGAAAGAAAGTTTAGGATTGTCTTTGAGGTTTTGCTCGATAAGATGAGGGATTACTTCAGTATCGGTTTTAGAAACAAATGTGTGGTCTAAGTTTTCGAGTTCGTTTTTTAGTTCCGAAAAATTTTCAATAATGCCGTTGTGAACGACCATTATTTCTCCTGTGCAGTCGCCGTGAGGATGCGAGTTAACTTTTAGGGGTGCCCCGTGAGTTGCCCATCGAGTATGACCGATGCCTAAACTACCAGGCATACCATCAAGATCAATTAGAGCGTTAACATCATCAATTTTTCCCTGATCCTTTCGAACCAAAACTTTTCCATTGAAAATTGTAGCTATACCAACCGAGTCATAGCCTCGGTATTCAAGCCGTTTAAGTGATGATCGTATTAGAGGCGCGGCATTGCCTTCACAGAGTACGCAACCAAAAATTCCACACATGTTTTATCCCTCTCTTTTTTCATAATGAATGGTATAGGAGATCTCGGTTTGCTAATAAGCATTTTTAGGATAAAGTTTTGAGCACTAAAAAATTTTTTTTAGGTGTTTTCGCTTGATTCTTCAACATATGGCGAGTCTAAAGACAATTATTATGAAGTAATTTTCGACCGCTATAAATAAATTTTTTATAGTACTGCAAGCTTAATTTCTCCTGAAAGCTCATGGATAAAAAAATTCTACTGCAGAACAATGGCTCCAATCAAGAAATAAAAGAAATAAGCATCACCAATGACTCACAAAAACTAAAAACTATACTCGGTGACTTAAGTTGGAAAATCCTCACAATTCTTTCAAAAAGAGAAATGTACCCATTAGAGATTGCACGCCTGCTCGGCATCCATGAACAAAAAGTATACTATCACATAAGAAAACTTGCAAAAGCCGGAGCCATAACGGTCGTTCGAGAAGAAAAAAAGAAAGGCGCAACAGCCAAATACTACAAAACCGTTTCTCCCGCTTTCGGAATCGAATTTCCTTTTGGTTACAAGCCAATCCAAAACCTCTGTCTCGCAAGCATAGACAAACCTTTGCAAGAATTCTTCAAAGAATTCGTAAAAAATGGAGTTTTTGACGGAAAAATTGTTGTTGGCAGCCCTCAACCACATGGCCCGTTCAAAACAAGCGCAAGAGACGGACACTACGCCGCACACTTAGCTCTTTTTCTAGGTCAGTTTGCTAGAATGCCCTCGGATTTTGCTGTTAAACTCGACGTCGATGTGAAAGTTGAGAAAGAAGAAAAAAACAATCTGATCCTTGTCGGCGGACCCGGCACAAACCTTTTAACACAAGAAATTAACGATTACTTACCCATAAAATTCATAATGCGAGAATCCGATCAAGGATTTTTGCTTGGCGGTTTATCATCGCAGAAAACTCAACAGGTGTACAGTTCAGATGCAACAGGCGTAATAGCTAAAATCATCAACCCATGGGACAAAACCAAACGCATCATTATTTTAGCAGGAAACAAAGCAGTGGGAACAAAAGCCTGCGTTCTAGCATTAACAAATTTCTGTAAAAAAACTCTGGAAAAATACAAAGGCGAAGATACCTTTGCAGTTGTGATTCAAGGCTTTGACTTAGATGGCGACGGCAAAGTGGATGCTATTGAGGTCAACGAATAATTGAGCTCAACTCCATTGGAAGAAACCATCAATGCATTCGGCCATGAGAACGTTTTAGCAACTCACCCATCAACATTGATGATAACTAAAGACAGGCATCTAACAAAAACAGGCGACTGCATTGTCGCCGTTTCAGCTGACAAAGCGCCAGTAGACTTTAACGCGCAATTCAAAGAAAAACTAAAAACGGAAAACGCCAAGTTAACGATAATCATAGAAGCAAACGAGTTAAAAGAGACCATCTATGCTTTGGGCAGCCCAAAACTGATATTGTCCAATACCGTCGATATGGTGATTAGGAAAAGCGATTACATTTCAGACAGAACAGTAGCAATCCATGCAAACAAATCATCAAGTGATCTAACAATCGAATTATTGAAAAAACTCAAAGATCCAAAACAAAAAATAAAAATAACTCTTATTGTTGCCTAGCGATTTTGGCGTCTAAGACAATTTGTGATTCGTAAGGCGCAGTTTCTCTTATGCTTCTCGCAATCAAGAAATCATCCACTTTCCTGCCCGAATCTTCCACAGCTTTTGAGAAATCGTTTTTTAGTTCCTCGACTGTTTTAGGCGCCCTCACAAATGCGTAAAAATGAACCACGCCGCCCTCTAACTTTAGGGTCTGGCAGGCGGCATCAACAAAGTCAATAGCCGTTTCAGGCAAATTCATAATGACCCGATCAGCTTTACCTCTTAGTTTGCCAGAGGAAATTTCCCGCGCATCCCCCAAAATTGGAAATACTCTATTCTCAACCCTATTCACTCGAACATTGATCTTAAGCAATTCAACTGCATCAGGATTAAGATCAACAGCATAAACCGTGACATTAGGGTTTTTTTTTCCAATCAAAACAGAAAAAGGACCTACACCAGCAAACAAATCCTCCACAGTTTCACCAGCCTTCACCAACGAAGCAACACGCTCATGTTCATGCGAAAGTCTAGGCGAAAAATATGCCTTAGCTACATCAACGTGGTATTGACAGCTGAATTCTTTATGGATGGTTTTGGTTTTGTTTTCGCCAGCGATATGTTCGTATTCTCGTGTTCGGTAGATTCCGCTTATTGCTCCTGCCTTGGCAAGGACAGTTTTTACGTTCCTATGAGTTTTTAGGATTGCTTCTCCGATGGTTTTCTTGTATGGCTCAAGTTCTGTGGGGATTTCTAAAATCGCAATATCGCCGATAATATCTAAGGCTTGAGGCAAACCTTCAAGTATATTCGGCGGCATCGAGCTTTCAAGAAGGTCCGCAATTGTTTCCTGCACGACCTGCTTTTCCGCAAATTGGTTTTGGCCAAGTTGCAAGTTAGAAACCTCTTTTTTCAATTTTTCTATTTCTGCTTCATTAGGTTGGCGGCGAAGTGGAATACAAAGATTTGTTTGGTCACGCTGAATTTCAAGCGATGTATCGAAAAGCCCAAGATTTCTTGTAAATGATATGACTGTTTGTCCATGTTTCGTTGAAACTCTTATGCAAAAGGCTGTTTTAGACATTGTATCAACTATTTCTTTCTATCTTGTAGAGATTGTTTTCCTTTTGAATTGTGAATTTAACATCTAACATTTTTTCAATAAGCCAAATGTTAGATTCTATATGTTCAGAAATGACTCGAACTAGAAAGGACGATTTGCCTTCTGCTAAAGCTAAGTAGGGAATCAACATATCTGCAAGGTAAACATCAACCGTCGGCTGAACAGACAATTCAGTAAATAGCCTTTGAGCCACATCCTTACCAATTACCTCACTCATTTTACGCAGCTCCCCTATCGCGTCAGCACCCAAAATTACGCCATTGCTTGTTTGCGCCCATAACACAATCGAGCTTCCCTTCTGGTAAGGATTTGACTCATCATTAAACACCTCGATAGTGGAGTTGTAACTGTTTTGTGAGAGATAGTTCTGCGCTGATTGGGCTTGTCGTTCCGCAACTTGTCTATCTGCTAAGAAAGTGCAGACAGAAACACCTTTTATGCTTTCGAGTTTGCCAAATTTCATTAGTTCAAAAGGTTTGAGTTTGCGGTTTGGGGTCACTATCATTGTTGCTTCTCCGCCGCCTTTGGGATAATAGCCGTACTTCTGCACTGTTATTTGAGCATCAACACCCATTCGCCTAAGCGTTGGCAAAAAAACATGCCGCAGGTAATTGATAGTTGGAGCATGAGTGGTGTCTGTTCCGCCTTTAGCTACATGTAAACGCACAGGTTTTTCGGCGAAGGCACAAATTGGCATTACCGCAAGCAACAGCATCGGAATGCTTCCAGCTGTTTCAATAACAGCTTCAACGTTCCCGCCACATATTTGGTCAGAAGTGAACCAAAGTTCTCTTGAACCTAATTTTGCCCCTTGAACTTTAGCACTACATAGTTTAGCTGCGGTTAACACTGCTTCCAAATGTTGAGGTTTTAAACCTGGTTGGGGACGATTTTGCCTAATGTTGAATATGTGCAAAGGCTGTTTTGTAATGGCGGCTAAAGCTATTGATAATCGCAAAATTGTGCCGCTTCCACTTTTTTGGCTTCCGTCGATTTCAACCATCAGGTTTTTCTTCCAAGGCTGCCCTTTGCGAAATAATTAATAGGCGTCTTGGGTTATTTAGGAGTTCGAGGATTAAAGGGAATGAGTGCTGACAAAGAAAAACTTAATCAGTTATTAGTCAAGGTTGACGAGCTAACAGTAACTTTAAGCAAGATTTCAGATGAGTTACATTCTGTTTCAGCTTCATTAAAATCGCTGGCAGTGGGGCAAATAACTCAGCCACCATCCGTAACCATTCATGCCCCTTCTTCACCTACCTCGGTGCCAACTTTGACAAGTTTAAAACTTAGGTCTCTTGACGATATTCGCATGTCATTCCCAGAAGAACTGGAAACACGCCTCAGTTTTGAAGACAAAGGCGACTACATAATCATAAAGCCCAAACAGTTTTTAGGCTCTGAAAACTTCGCTAAAATTGCTTCTGCAGTTCGCGGTATGGGCGGAGAATACATTAGCGCTGGAAAAGATTCTCATTTTAGGGTACCTAAGAAAAAGGCTTAATATATTTGAGAGCTTTTCCAAGCTCGAACGCTTCTTTTAGTATTTGAGGCTGACCGTTTATTTCCGCCCTCTCAGAAGATTTAGGCGTCATTTTGCCTGACATCTCTATTCCCAAATATTCAAAAGACAAATTGAACATCCCGATGGCAAAATTGCAGGCTTCTGCACCTTCCTCGGATGGAATAACCAAAACAGCTTTTTTCCCTTTCAGCCCCTTTGAGGCAATAAACGGTCTTAGCCTATCGATTAGCAACTTCATTTTTGCAGAAGGACCATACCAATAAAGTGGCGTCCCAAAAACGATAACATGGGCTTCTTCAAGTTTAGGATAAAGCAACGGCATACTATCTTTAATTGCACAAATATAGTTGCCTTTTTTGCATGCTCTACAATCGACGCAGGCAGCAATGTCGAAGTCATAGAGGTAAATTTTTTCTGTTAAATGGTTATTTGCCTCTGCGCCTTCCAGAATAGCGCTTACTAGAAGATCTGTGTTGCTTCCTTTGCGCGGGCTTCCAACTAAACCAAGAATCTTCATGTTATGAGCTCTTACCCCCTCAATGTAAGAAAACTAAACTAAAAACATTGATAATGATTTGATACGGTGTTGCGAAAATAATTTGAACTTAAAAATGAACACCTATATCATGAAAAATACTGCATAATAATTTGGAAAATTCTGTCTAAGGGGTCAAAATTCATTATTGAAAGATTAAAAGTCTTTAGAACACAATAAAAAAATGTGTGCCCTCCAGTTAGTGCTTAGAAATCCATGAGGAATTTCTTGTAATGAGCTCTAAAGAATACTTCTTTCCTTTTGGCCTTGAATATTTAGCGAAAATAGCAAACAAAGAGTCTGCATCGAAAGATTCAATCCAAAAAGCTACTGTGTCTATGCTAATCACCTTTTGATTCAGTATGTCCTATTATTTAAGCGGTCACTCATTTTGCTGACTTTTTTTGCTACGTATATTTCAGTTGCTAAGGTGCCAATCGCACTTGCGATCAGACTCAAACCGATTATTATTACGCTTAACATCTTCTTATTCCACCTTCAGTTAAAAATGGATATACGCTCAACTAAATATAAATATATTTATGATTTGTTCATAAAAATTAATAATTATTGAAAAAGTTTTAACTAAATAAAAATACTTCTGGACAAATATACATTCACTGTTTCATAACAGCTACATTTCTAAAGGAAAGATCAAGACGTCAGCCCCATCATTATTTGTTTTGTAATGAGAAACAAAAAAGGAAGGCGGAAAAGAGTCTCCATGCATTCGAGGGGGGCGGTTCATAGAAAAATGAGCGATTATTATTAATTAGACTAAAAATTCAAAGAAAACTTAACCAATAATTAGTACGCGATTTCAAAATTATCGAATTCTTCAGCAAACGGTTCCCAATCCACTGAAAAATCCGTCACTAAGGCGCCTCTTGGCCCTTTTCTGGAGAAATCGACAAGCTCTTTTATAGCGTTTTCTTCTCCCTCAAAAACTGCTTCGACCCTACCATCGGGCAAATTTTTTACCCACCCCTTCACTCCGAAACTTTGAGCTTTCTGTCGAGTAGTTTGCCTAAAAAAAACACCTTGAACTCTACCACTTACAAACACATGAGCTCTAACTTTCACAATATCTCAAAATAAGTATTTAATTCAAATTTAAGAACTTTAAGGCTAATAAAAAAAGGAAAAACGTTCAGTCCCAAACGCTTATTTTTTCTCCTACAGTGTATAGATAAAGGCTTGCTGAAGGTGGACCTAACCATTTGAACTTATTCACTAAATCCTGGATTGCGTTTGCATAATTGTTTGATTTGTCCAAGCTGTCTATGTATTTTGGGAATGAGCCGTGTTTTTTTTCAATGGCAATGAAGTTTTGTGCGTTTTGTATGATTGCTTTGATTTTACCTCTATTTCTGATGATTCCTTCGTCTTTCATGAGGCATTCAACGTCAGTAGCTGTGAAGTCGGCGACTTTGTTTATGCTAAAATTCGCAAATGCTCTTTTTATTGAGGACCACTTCTTGTCAATTACTTGCCAATTTAATCCTGCTTGGAAAATTACTCTGCACATATTTTCGAAGTATTCAGTGTCGGTGTTTGGACGTTTTTCTCGGTACCACCATTCAGGCATTTGCCAGTGTTGTTGTTCCATTAAAAATCAGTCCTGAGACTTACTTCCAGTCCCAGATTGTTACGTTGAGATCCATCCACATTGGGTCAGCTGCTTCAAAAGTGACTAGAGTAATCGTATCATTGAGCCAGCCTAGTTTCTCAGACATTGTCATGAAAGTCCATAAGCCTACGCTTGTAGGGTTCTTTCCAGGCACCATCTTCATTAAACTATATCCCTTCAAAACGCCCATATCGCCCGTCATTGACATCATCATTCCTTGATCCATCGATGAAGCTATGCCTTTAGGAGGAGACATACTTTTTCCAGTTACGTTTAAGTTTACGTCCACGCCTTTTGCTTTCCCCATACCCTTCATTTGCGCTGTCCAAGTGTAAACTGAAGTTACGCCTTCCATTCCAACCGATTTTATGAAGCTTGCTCCGCCTTTGCCTTTGCCTTCCCATAGTTTTTCGCCAATTACCATTTATTTCACCTCTACAAAAACTGGGATTTCTCGCCATTTAAGAAGTTGTGATAGGCAATTGACTACAACAGCACACTTTGATCACCTTCATTTTCAGTCACCCCTCCCCTGTCCGTAAATGACGCTTCATGACTTACCTTAAAAGCAATTTTGGGCAACTAAACATTTGTGATATGCCATGTTCAAAGAAAATTCTGGAAAACTAATGGTTTACGCATCTCCCGGATTTCCAGGCAGAAAAAGATTGGATTCAGTTAAAACTGCTACTCGAGCAACCGCTCAACGTTTAAGACTTGACTTTGAGATGGTGAAATTGGACAAGACAGGCTCACCTATTTATGTTTACTACGAAGAAAAGGGAGACGAAGAACCAATACCTCTCTATTGCGATGAAGGCAAAAGATCGGATTTAGAAGAAATCTCTTCAGCCTTAAGAAATATGATGTTTGTCTTATCTTTTCATCCTAAACATTCCGTGCTGCGACAAATGAGGGGAGAATTGCTTAAAGTTTCCTAAAGCGTATTGCTTGGTTTTCTAATATGACCTCATAGACTTGATTTACGTCAAAGCTAATGCCTAAACTATCATATTCCTGCTCGGTTAAGAACAGAATAATTTTGGGCGTCGCAAGTTGTGTTCTCTGCGGCAAAAACGGCATTTGTTGCTGGAGTGCTTGCATTATATCTTGCGCCATTTTTGCTTCATCAGATTGTGGTCTTACGATGTAGGGGTTGACTTCTCTTTCTTCAAGCAGTTCAATTCTTTTTCCAAGGTTACCGTCTAAGTCGCGGTTTGACTCGATTTTGCTAACTCTAACGCGGAACATGCAAATTTCACTTCTAAGTAGGATTACTTAGCTCATACATTTAATTCTTTAGACTACCCGTAAAGCTGAAATATTCTAAATCCTGTAGAACCCCATCTAAAGAAATTTCCATAAGTTATTTTAGTCGTAATTTCGGAGCTTCAATAAAAAAATTTTTGTTATTAGTAATTATTTTGTATCGACTGGAGGTGGGGAAGGGTTAGTTTGTTTTTGTTGTGTCTTTATTTCTCTTATTCTTTGTTCTATTTGTTTTTTGCGTCCCTGCATGTTTTTCAAACCTTCATTAATGTGTTCGCGTTGGTGTTCCAATTGTTTGAGGGTTTGAGTACTGTCTGTTTTGTCATCGAGGAACGGTGAAAAAATCGAAGGCATGTTGGGCATAAAGGTTTCAGAGGTTTCAATGTTTAAGACATCTCTGGCAAACTCACGAAATAATGTGCTAATGTTGTTTGAAATTTCCGATTGCTTGATTACCGCCCTGCGAAGAATTAATTCACCTGATTTTGTGATTTTATAGACTTTGAGTCTACGGTTTCTTTGAGTTTGCCATTCGCCTTTGATGTAGCGGCTTTTTTCTAGATCTCGAAGAATTGGGTAGACACCGCCCGGGGTGGGTTGCCAGAAACCTTTGGTTCGGCTGTCGATTTCTTTCATAATTTCGTAGCCATGTGAGGGTTTTCTGCTAAGAAGCATTAGTACTCCCATGCGGATATAGCCTTTCTGAGCTTCTTTCATCCAGCTTTGTGTTGTCTTTTCTTCTGATTCTGAAGCCATCGTGATTCAGTTTAATATTGTATGTGGGGGAATACTTATATTTTGCCGCAATATATTGCACTGAATAATATTCAATATAGAGTGATTAATCAATGACAATTTCAAATGAATCAATCATTGAAGTAAAAAACCTAACAAAAACATTTGGCAAATTCACCGCCGTAGACGACATATCATTTGACGTAAAGAAAGGCGAAATCTTCGGATTACTGGGTCCAAACGGAGCAGGCAAAAGCACAACTTTACGCATGCTCTCCACACTTTCAAGACCCAACAAAGGAACAGCTACAATCGGAGGCTACGACACTGTAAAAAACGACATGGACGTCCGCAAATTAATTGGAATTGTTTCAGAAAAAATGATAATTTACAATCGTTTAACGGCTAAAGAGAACCTTTGGTTCTTCGGCAGCCTATTCAACATTCCCAAAGACACATTAAACAAAAGAATTGACGAATTACTAGAATTAGTCCAATTAACTAAATGGAAGAATGCCCAAGTCGGCACCTTCTCAACAGGCATGCGTCAAAGAATGAATGTTATTCGAGCGTTACTTAACATGCCAAAAGTCCTGTTCCTTGATGAGCCAACTTTAGGTTTGGACCCACAATCGTCTGTTGAAATTCGGGATTTCATAAAGAAACTCAACCAAGAACAAGGAACCACAGTCATCATAACCACCCATATGATGATTGACGCTGACTTGTTATGCGACCGAATAGCCATTGTTGACCATGGCAAAATAATTGCACTCGATACTTCAACTAACCTCAAAAAGATAATTTCAGGTGGAGACACCATGATTGTAAAACTTGAAATCGCAAATTTAACACCAGAATTAGTTGCCTCAATAAAAGCTCTTAAATGCGCAGACGCTGTAACCCAAGAAAATTCGACAAGTCTACATCTCATTGTTCACGGTGAAGATGCTTTCGACAATATCATTGATGCTGTAAGAACAAAAGAAGGAAAAATCACTTCTATGGCAAATCTTCAGCCTTCACTCGAAGATGTTTTCCTACACATTACAGGCCACGAAGTTAGAGATAATGCTGACCAAAAAATTCCGATGCAGCAGGGTCCAGGAAGACGTTTTGGTGGAGCACCAAAGAGGGTACGGTGATAAAGATGACTGTAAAAACTGTTCTTACCCATAGCTTCCGAATTGCTAAAAAAGACTTGACCGAACTGTTCAGAAACAGGCTCGGCTTAGTGCTTCTAATCGTTATGCCATTGTTCATGATGGTCATGGTTGGCTTTATTTATCCATCCAACGGAACAATCAGTAATCTGCAGATCGGTATAGTAAACGAGGACTCAGGCTTTAACGGCGTATTTGCACCCAGTCAAGGCTTTATTGCAGGTCTAAATGCAATTAACAATCAAACCCACATGTTAATCATAACTAACGTGTCAAGTACAGCTACTCTCAAAGATATGGTTCAGAGAGGACAAATTGAAGGCGGAATAGTGATTCCAAGCAACTTCAGTCAGAGCTTCTTAGCTGGGCAACAAAGCACGATAATTATAGTCAGTGATGAATCTAACCCACAGATTTCAGCCACCATACAAGGTGCATTAACCGGAGTATTCGGGGCAATGGGTCAACAGTTAGCCATCCACAACGTTTTGCCATTGAATGCAACAAACCCGCTCGCAGTTGTACAACCCTACACCGTACAAACTCAAGGTGTAATTTCGGGTCACCCAAGCTACTTTGACTTCATCGCACCCGGTATAATGGCTATGACTGTAATGATGAGCGTCATGACAGGCTTACCAGTTGCAATTTCACAGGAAAAAGAAATAGGCACTATGGATGGCATGATGGTTGCACCCGTAAACAGACTTTCAATCCTACTAGGTAAAACGATGGCTCAAACAGGAAGAGGCTTAATCCAAGGAGTCATAATCCTCGCTTTAGCAATAGGCATATTCGGAGTCGCCATACAAGGAAGCATCTTGCTAGTATTTGCGTTGCTATTGCTCGGTGTGTTTAGCTTCGTTGGTTTAGGCATAGTCATAACATCATTTACAAAAGACCAAGAGACTGCTCAGATGTTGATGATGACATTGATGTTCCCAATGATGTTCCTAAGCGGAGTATTCTTCCCAATACAGCAGATGCCATGGTATATGCAAGACATCGCAAAGTTCCTGCCGTTAACATATGCTGCCGACGCATTACGAAAAGTCATGGTACTAGGAGCAGGCGTCCCACAGATTACGACGGAACTCATAGTACTCATCGGTTTCGGCATAGTCATGATTGCAATTGCGTTACCAGTGTTCAGACGGATGATGACGAGGTAGGAGATTAAAAATGAGTACACTTTGCTCAAAATGCCCTTTTTTTGGGTTTGCCCCTTTGATTAGACGCAAAAACGCACGCAAACGCTGCCGCATCGAACCCCAAAGACAACTGCGTATCTACGAATGCAAAGACTACCCTGAAAAAAAGGGACTTTTCAAAAAATAAATTTTTTCTTTTTTCTGTTCTTATAGATTTTTCCCGTTATGGTTTTATACGCTGCAAGCATAGATCTCCAAACAAGAGAGACTAGTTATGTCTGATACTGGAATTACTGTAAAGAAAAATGAGGACTTCTCAGAATGGTACGTTCAAGTTGTCCAGAAAGCTGAACTTGCAGATTACGCTCCTGTCAAAGGCTGCATGATTATACGAGAAGATGCGTATGCCGTTTGGGAAAAAATACAGGAAATCCTAAACAAAAAAATCAAAGCTACAGGCGTCCGCAACGTTTACTTCCCAATGTTTATTCCAGAAGCTTTCCTCAAAAAGGAAGCTGAGCATTTTGCTGGTTTTACTCCTGAAGTTGCATGGATAACTCAGGGCGGAGATACACCGCTTGAAGAGAGACTGGCGGTGCGGCCAACCAGTGAAACCATCATGTATGATACTTTTAATAAGTGGGTTCGAAGTTGGCGAGACTTACCAATCAAAATCAATCAATGGTGCAACATTGTAAGATGGGAAACCAAAGCCACAAAACTGTTTCTGCGAACAAGAGAATTTCTCTGGCAAGAAGGCCACACTGCACATGCTACAGCGAAGAAGCAGAAGCTGAAGTCATGTATGCACTTGGCGAATACAAAGACATCATGGAAAATTACCTTGCAATCCCAGTAATTGATTGGAACTAAAAGTGATAGCGAAAAATTCGCAGGAGCACTCTACACGACAGCTTTGGAGTCAATTATGCCTGACGGAAAAGCTCTGCAAATGGGAACAAGCCACAATCTTGGTCAGCATTTCGCCAAGGTGTTTGACATTAAATACATTGGTGAAGACAAAGTCGACCATTATGTTTGGCAAACCAGTTGGGGTATCACCACCAGGCTTATTGGCGCTATGATTATGGTTCACGGCGACGACAAAGGCTTGATTATGCCCCCAAAAGTTGCACCAACCCAAGTTGTCATCGTTCCAATCCCCTTCAAAGGTTTAGAAGCTGAAGCGATCGCAGCAAAAACCAAGGAAATTGCGGAGACACTCAAAGCTAAAGGCGTCAGTGTAATCTTAGACGACCGCAACGAGTATACTCCAGGCTGGAAATTTCACCAGTGGGAACTCAAAGGCGTACCAATCCGAATTGAACTAGGCCCAAGAGACCTAAAGCAGGAACAAGTTGTCATGGTTCGCCGTGACACAGGACAGAAAACGCCGGTCAAAGAAGTAGATATACAAGCCACCGTAGACAGCCTTCTGCAGCAAATTCAAGATAACTTGTTTGCTAAAGCCAAAGCTGTTCTCCAAGAAAAAACCACATCAGTGCAAACATATGATGAGTTCAAAGCGATCATCTGTGATAAAGGCGGTTTTGTGAAAGCTGCGTGGTGCGGAAACGCTGACGATGAAGCTAAAATTAAAGAAGAAACAGGAGCGACCATTAGGGTCCGACCCTTCCAAAAAGAGGAGCCAACAACTAACTGCGTCTACTGTGGACAGAAAGCTAAAGAAGTGGCGTATTTTGCACGATCGTATTAACCAGCGGTCGTTGCTCCAACCGAACAAAACTATCTAATTGCTTAGCCTCCTCAACAAGTCCAAGTTGATCCAATGTGGCTTTAGCGGGCACTCCTCGCGCATCCCAACCTCTCTTTTCATAATAACTGCTAAGCATTTCACTGTATTTTTGCAGGTCTAATACTGAGCCTTTGAGGTTTCCTTGAGTTAAGGGTTCTTTAAACCACCGCATGGGCGGGATATCCAAATCGCGGCTCCACTTGTCGGCATATTCTCGAACCCAAAAAGCTCGAGTTAAAGTTAGGATTCTGTCGCCGATTCTGTTCAAGTCGTCCAGCGAGAAGTCATTGCCCGTTGCTGCCTTGAGATATTTCTGGTACCATTCAAGCTCAAAACCCAATGAATTGTATGGGAATCGGCAGACCGTTAAAGCCTCAAAGAGTCCGCCTCTGATCAACTGGGTTTTAATAAGGAAGTCAACTTTGCCTGAATCATAGATTGTCTCTGCCTGTTTTGATTTCCCACGTTATGACCCACGCATCTTTATGATGGGCACCGATGCTGCTGGTTCCGTAAGCCAACGCCATTCCAGGAGCAGCATGGCAGTCATAGGCTGAAATTTCTAAGCCTTTAACATGCATTGCCCAATCAACTGAACCGCCCCCAATGGCATTGGAAGCAGACCGCACACCTTCAGCTAAAACTAAGCCTAACCCTCGCCTATATACAATGTCGCTAACTATAGTTTTTACTTTTTCAAAATCGCCCCATTCAATTTTGTCTGTAACCAAGCCTTTGGCGGACGCTTCCATTGCAAAACCAATCACGTTACCAAGAGAAATACTGTCTACACCAAATTCGTCAGCCAATCGATTAATTGTTGAAATCTGCGCGAGGTTGCCCAAGCCAATGTTTGAACCTAACATTACAACGTTCTCGTAATCTATTTCTGAATCTTTGCCTTCGCTGTCTTTAACGACGTTGCCGCAGGTCATGTTGCATTGAGGGCAGCCACGGTTTGAAGTTTTAATTTTTTCCATGGCGAACCCTCCGATATCCTGAGCTTTGTCAAAAACCGCTTGACTGTAATTATGAGTTGGTAAAACGCTATTTTCCTCCGACCATTCAATTGTGGACATTGTTCCTTGGCGTTTCCAGAATTGGTACAGAGGTTTGGTTAGGATTTCTTTGTATCCATCTGTTACCAGTTTTTTCATGCCATCTGGGTCAGCAAGTGGAATTGTACGGGTGCCTTCGATTACGATGGCTTTGAGGTTTTTGCTGCCCATAACTGCACCCATTCCGGGTCTTCCTCCAGAACGACCCTCCTGAGAAACAACAGTTGCAAATTTGACTAAATTCTCTCCAGCTTGCCCGATAGAGAGGATACCCACTCCGCGCCCATACTGTTTTCGAAGACGTTCTTCTGTTTCAAAAGAACTTAGACCCCTAAAGTCAGTTGCATTGAGAAATTCTGTGGCGCCATCTTTTATGTAAATAATGACAGGGATTTCTGATTTGCCTTCTACTATTAGCGCATCATAGCCCGCTTTTCGCATATACACTGCAGCCAACGTCCCAATGTTTCCGTCTCCATACCCACCCGTGAGTGGGCTTTTAGAGGCAACAACTAATTTGCCGCTGTTAGGCAACCCGATCGCGGTTAAAGGGCCCAGAGGCAAAAATCAGCTTATTCTGAGGCGACAATGAATCAGTACCCTGCGGCAAAGTGTCCCAAAGAAGTTTAACAGCAAAACCTCTACCGCCCAAAAAACTCAAAGCTAAATTTTCACTATACTGTTGCTTTGTTACCTTCTTTTTGGTTAAGTCTACTTGCAGAAAATTACCTGTCCATCCTAACAAAGTCTTCACCAAAACGTTTTACACTATTCAACTGTAAAGGGAAAAATAAAAACCTGATTAGAAACGAAAGGTTTGAGGTTTTGTGTTTGACCAGAAAAGCAAATTGTTGATGGTGTTTTTTGGTTAGGAACCTTTATTTTTTTGGTTAGCAAATGGTTGGGTTATCAGGTCGCTTGCATTTGGCAAATATCAAAGTAACTAGTAGAGCATCAAACATAGAGTATGCTATACGAGACGTAATACCCTACGCGGAACAGCTTGTGAAGGAAGGTAAAAAGATCTATTACTTAAATATCGGAGACCCAGCAGCATTTGATTTTCAAGTGCCTCCACACGTCAAAGCAGCCCTCTGCAAAGCTCTGCAAGAAGACAATAACTACTATTCACCCTCAGAGGGACTCCTCGAGTTACGAGAAGCAGTTGTCAAAAAAGAAAAACGCGTAAACAACGTAGACATAACCGCAAAAGACGTACTAATCACCGAGGGCATCTCTGAAGGAATACAGATGTCGCTTGCAGCGATCGTTGAGCGAGGCGACGAAATCCTATTCCCAGGACCAACCTATCCACCCTATAGCTCGTACACAAAATTCTTTGACGGCACACCAGTTGCTTATGAAACCGTAGAATCCGAAAACTGGCAACCAAACGTCGATGACCTACGCAAAAAAATCTCCAAAAAAACCCGAGCACTCGTAATAATAAACCCAAACAATCCTACCGGCGCCGTTTATGGAAGAAAAATGATCAAAGAAATGCTTGACGTCGCTGCAGAGAACGAACTTCTTGTTTTGTCAGACGAAATCTATGATCAAATTACATACTCAGATAATTTTGTCAGTACTGCAAGCTTAGCTAAAGATGTGCCTGTTTTGGGTTTTAACGGCTTCTCTAAAGCTTATCAAATGACTGGATTGCGTTTAGGCTACCTGTACTTTAAAGGTGCTGAAGGCGAGCTTGACGAGCTTAGGCAAGGTATCGAAAAAGAATGCCGAATACGTCTCTGCGCCAACACGCCCGTGCAGAAAGCCGGAGCCGCAGCTTTAAACGGACCACAAGACCACATAAAAGGCGTGGTTGAAAAACTTCGCCAACGAAGAGATTATTCATGCAACCGGCTAAACGAAATTGAAGGAATAAGCTCCAGCAAGCCTGAAGGGGCATTCTACATTTTCCCCAAAATTCACGGAGTTGGAACACGGTGGAAAACGGATATGGAATTCGTGATTGACTTGCTTAAACAAACAGGCGTCTTAATCGTTAACGGTTCAGGCTTTGACCCGCTCTATGGAAAAGGACATGCTAGAGCAGTTTTCCTGCCGCCCATTCCTGAACTCGAAAAAGCCTTTGATGCAATAGAAGATTTCATGAAAAAAAGCTATGGCAAGAAAGCAGTCAATAATTGATTTTTCCGCCCCTAAACGCTCCACAAAAAGATCAGTCTGTTGTTCCTCAAAAAATGTGCGAACGCAAGGCATATTAACGCTAACAAACACTTCAAAAATTGATTTTTGTTCGTTTAATTGGAGCGTGAAAAACTTAACTACTAAAATTTATGCCAATGCCAAGATAATTGAGGGCTTTCAAATTATGCTTGATGATAACGAAGCCCACAGTTATATAGTCGATCTCGCACCTGATCTTGGAACAGGGCTTGGATCTTCAGCTCTTGAACTTTGCGTGATGACCCATGCAGGTTGTTACGCAATGATTTTTGCTTTAACAGCAAAAAAAATGCGTTTAGAATTAAAAGGACTTAAAGTAAAAGTTGAAGCAACAAAATCTGACGAGACGGGAACAATAAGCGAGGAAACATTTGACATTCAAATTAGAATGGATGCATCGCAGGATAGAATTGATAGATTACATAAGTTAACCCTCGAAACTTGTCCTGTGAGAATACTGTTGAGAAAGCAGGTGTAAAAATAAATTATAAAAATAAACGTATCAATGGAGTAAACAAAATTGCCAAATGTTGTTTTGAAAGAAGGAGTAAACTGGGTTGGAGCTGTCGACTGGAACATACATGATTTTCACGGCTACAACACAAACAGAGGAAGCACCTACAATGCATATTTAATCAGAGATGAAAAAATTGCATTAATTGACACTGTTAAAAGCCAGTTCTGCAGCGATTTAATTACTCACGTTGAAGAATTGACAAGCTTTGACAAAATCGACTACATCATAGTTAACCACGTGGAAATGGACCACTCCAGTGGCCTACCAATCATTGCTAAACTTGCAAAAAACGCTAAAATCTATGCCACAGCCAGAGGCAAAGACGCCCTAATCAAACACTATGGACATGAATTTGACAGAGTTGAACCTGTAAAAACAGGTGATCAACTTAAACTTGGCAAGAAAACACTGCAGTTTATTGAGGCACCTATGCTACATTGGCCTGACAGCATGTTCACCTACGACATTGAAGACAAAATCTTGTTGCCCAACGACGCGTTTGGACAACACATCGCAGACTCTGGAAGATTTGACGACGAAGTTGACCAATGCGCCCTCATGGAAGAAGCAGCAATGTACTACGCCAATATCCTAATGCCGTTTGCCCCGCTAATTACTCGAAAGATTCAAGAAGTCATTGATATGAAAATCCCTATTGACATGATTGCTCCTAGCCACGGCATCATTTGGCGAAAAGACCCAATGAAAATAATCAACGCTTACCTTAAGTGGAGTTCAATGGAGAGCAAAAACAAGGTAGTCATCGTTTTTGATACAATGTGGCATAGCACAGATACAATGGCTAGAGCTATCGCAGATGGCATAATCAGCCAAGGCGTAGAAGCCAAACTCTACAAGCTGCGTTCCTACAGCGTATCAGAATCCATGACTGAAGTACTCGACTCCAAAGCCGTCCTCGTAGGCTCACCAACGCTAAACAATGGAATGTTCCCAACACTAAGCCAATTCTTAACTTATGCCGCAGGGTTGAAACCAAAAGGCAAACTTTGGGGTTTCTTTGGATCTTTCGGATGGGGAGGCGGTGCAGTCAAAAGCATGGTAGAGATGGCAAGGAAAGCTGGATTTGACGTGTATGAACCAACTGTTGAAGTCAAGTATGTGCCCGATAAAGACGACTTAAGACGATGCTTTGATTTTGGAGCGCAAATCGCCCAAAAAATCAAAGCCTAAACCCCTTCTTTAAGGGGTTTTCAATTTTTTAACAAAAAAACAGAGTTAAAAACGCAGAAAAATAAGAAAGTAGTCGTTAACTACTCAATTTTCATGAATTTTTCTTTCTTAGTCGCACAGATTGGACACACGTCGGGCGCTGAATTTTCGAAAGTGTTTCCGCATACTGGACAAACCCAATACTGAGCCATAGCTGGTGGCTGTTTGTTCTTAAGCGCGTCAAGGGCTTTTTGGTAGAGGGCTGCATGGATTTGCTCAACTTTATTTGCGTAGTCAAAGCTGACTTGGGCTTTCTTGTTTCCTTCTTTGTTGGCGTCTTCGATAAAGTCTGGATACATTTTTTTGAACTCGTAGGTTTCTCCTGACACAGCTGTGCCAAGGTTGTCAGAGGTCGACTTAACATGCCCCATTACTTGCAGATGGTTGAGTGCATGCACAGTTTCTGCTTGTGCCGCTGCCTTAAACAGCATAGCGATTTGCGGGTAACCATCCTCTTCTGCCTTCTTTGCAAACGCCAAATACATCCGGTTCGCTTGGGATTCGCCTGCAAAAGCAGCTTTTAGGTTCTCATCAGTTTTAGTCATTTAAAATCACTAAAAAATAAGTAAAACAAAGCAGGTAATAAGCTAATCTAAAACTTATCATACAGTTTAGGATGCAGGGTTTTCATGCTGGATTGATGCGTCATTTTTCGTTGGGGATTTGCTTGCTTGAAGTTTCGGTCCTGAGTTGCAAAGGAAGTAACAACTGACAACTGAATATCAGTATGGAAATGGCAAATATCAGCTATGGGTTGGCTAACCCGTAAATGTCAAATGAAGCTTTAGCACTGATTAAATTCATAATCATTGGGATCATTAATGCAAATATTACCCGTGCCTGATTTAAAAAAACAATTTTTTATTTATAGACGGCAACCGCCGTTTCTACTTAAAGTAAAGTATATTAGTCATTTTCTTCTTTGGTTGATTTAGTTTTTAGGTGACTTTTATGGAAAAATTGAAAGCATTTAGTTTGCCAAAACTGCCCTATGATTATAACGCTTTGGAACCCTACATTTCTGAGCAGCAACTAAAACTGCACCATGACAAACATCATCAAGCTTACATCAATGGCGCCAATGCAGCTTTTGAAAAAATAGACAAAGCCCACAGCGAGAACATGGATCTCGAAATGAAACCTCTTCTAAAGGAATTATCTTTCAACATAGGCGGACACATTCTACACTCACTTTTCTGGGATAACCTTGCCCCAGCAGGTAAAGGCGGAGGAGGACAACCTGACGGCGCAATTGCAGACATGATTAATATGGGCTTTGGAAGTTTCGAGCGCTTCAAGAAACAGTTCACGATGGTTGCCCAAAGCGTTGAAGGTTCTGGATGGGCAGCTCTGGCGGTTCATCCATGCATAGGCAGACCACTAATAATGCAAATTGAAAAACACAACACAAACGTATATCCAACATTCAACATAATAATGGTCCTTGATGTTTGGGAACACGCATACTACTTGGATTACAAGAATGAGCGTCCAAAGTTCATAGAAGCATTTTGGAACATAGTTAACTGGGAAAACGTAAACAAAAACCTAAATCTAGTAAAATAGACTCTAAATTACCGTCTTTTTGGCAATTTTTAGTGCCTATGTTCTTTTTTCTTTTTTTTTTTAAGAAGTTGGTTGTTGACCGCTTTCTATTTTCTTGAGCATTTCAATTTGGCTCTTGGTGTATCTTGTTGCGATGTCTTTGTGAAGAAAAATAGATACGGCAGCGATGCTTTTTGTTGGGTCATTTCTCATTATGATGGAATATAAGTGGAAAAGTTTTATTCCGATTGGGTCTTTGGAAATTTGTCCGTTAGTCAACTTTAGAGCAAGTGCAATCGCATCGTTGATTGAGCCTCCCGCTGCAACTATTCTGATTTCGTCAAATTTTGCAAGTCGCAGAAGACTAATTGTAACAAGCCGTTCCATAGTCGCTGCCCGACTGACACTGATTGTCTGCTCAGCTAAGTCAGCCATTGCCTCTTCTTCCTGCTTTGCTATTTTAGAATAATCCCATGTTTGATTCTGTGCTAGATGCGCTGAAATCGCAGCTGCCCTGCCGATGTTAGGCATTTCAATGTTGCCTATGCAGATGTCGTCAAGATATACTTTGGCGATTTCCGTTGCCATGTTAACTGCTGAACAAACTATAAACATTGAGTCGTTTAATCCAACTACATTTATTTCGCCTGTTTCAAGAATGCCGGAAATAATTCTTTCAACTACGTCAGTAATTTTTAAGGAGAAATCTGAGGGTTGAATTATAATAAATTTGCCACTTGGTTGACTCATAAGCGATGCCTAGAAGTTATTCAGGCTTGGGCAATATAATACTTGCCAAAAATAGGGTAAAACCGCCACTATTATGGCGGAGTAATTTTTATTGCTGCAGCTGGGCATTGCATTTCGCAGGCGAGACATTGAATGCAGTCTTTTTCGCGTGCTGGGTCTGCTTTTCGTTCAGAGAGCGGATGCCCAGGCGATTCAGCCCAATCATATAAGGAAACGGGGCAAACGTCCACGCATACGCCGTCGCCAACACATGAATCCCAGTCAACGGCTACATTTGTTCCATGAATTCCAAGTTTGGTAGGAGCCTCAACTGGCCCCCATACTTTATGGCCATTGTGTTCACTTACAACTTGTCGTTTGGTTTGAAAATCAGCTTCAATAGGCAAAAAATTTCACCACTAAAAATCAGCGGAACCAGTCATATTAGGGTTTCTACAAAACGCTTGCCGCAAAGCATTTCTGTTAAAGCCCACCATTTCTAATTGGGAAATTATGGCCCAATATTACTTGCCGACTGGTATGCGATATACATCTTTGCAAGAGCGGGAACGGTTTTACAATTCTGAATTTAACTTGGAAAAAGTTTCTCAGTGGTTTCTAAATGAACAAATAAAGGTCAAGTTTGCAGTAATAATTGGCAGACATACAAAAATTTTTCCAGAAAAATACAAAGATGATGCCTCAACAACAATCATTATTGATGAGTACTCAAGCCTTGAAGATTTGAGGTCACAGATTTTAGAGTTTTTACCTGAAGCCGTCTATTATGACCGCAACATTTACGGCGAAAACGATGTTAAACTTGGACAGGAGTTGGCTTTTGATATTGACCCTGAAAATATCACTTGTCCAATTCATGGTAGCTTAGCGGATAAGATGAAACGAAAGCAGGGTTTAAGTTTTTGCGAATTAGAATTGCAGATGGCACAGCGAGATGCGATGACGCTTTTTGACTTTTTGGAAGACCGCTTCTCCAGCGTGCAAGCGGTTTATTCTGGTAGAGGCTTTCACCTGCATGTTTTCGACAAAACAGCTTACATGTTAAATCAAAAAGAGCGACAAGAGTTCGCAGAACAGGTTAAAAAAGAAGGATTCCACATTGACGAATGGGTAACTGCTGGCGAAATGCGTTTAATCAGATTACCATACAGCCTCAACGGGCTTGTTTCAAGAATCGTGTTACCACTAACAAAAGTCGAACTTCAAACATTCGACCCAATCCATGACAAGCGGGTACTGCCGTCTTTTCTGGGCAAACCTACTTTTTGACTTCTTTAGCCTTTTTCTCTTTCTTACTATAGTAAGCCTGCTTCTTCTTTTGCTCTTCAGCAGGTTTCGCTTTTTTAGCCATAAAACCACCTAAACCACATTAATAATAAAACGCATAAAAGACTTTCGAATCACTCATTGTTGAAAAGTTTATTTGTATATGGATTCTTCTTATTTTCAAGGTTTTGCAGTATGGAAAGCTTTGATCTCATTGTTATTGGCTCAGGTTCAGGGATGCTTATTGCCTCAATCGCTGTTGACCAGGGCTTAAAAGTTGCATTAGTTGAACATGGAAAAATGGGCGGCACATGCATGAATGTTGGTTGTGTTCCCTCGAAAATGCTGATTTACCCGGCGGATGTCATAGCCGCAATCAAGGAATCTTCTAAACTAGGTATTCATGCAACGGTGGATTCGGTTGATTTTAAGAATATCATGAATAGGATGCATACACTTGTTACTCATGATACTGCTCATCAATCCGCCGCCGTAGAAGCTACTCCTAACTTAACTTGGTTTAAAGAAAAATGCGAATTCATAAGTGACTATACCTTGCAAGTTGGTGAACTAATAATCACTGCACCAAAAATTTTCATTGTTTCAGGCGCCCGCACGGCTGTTCCTCAAATTAATGGCATAGACAAAATCGCTTATCTAACCAGCGATACTGTGTTGGAGCTGGAAACGCCTCCTCAAAGCATTATAATTGTAGGTGGAGGTTATGTTGGAATGGAGTACGGGCATTTTTTTTCTCAAATGGGCGTCAAAACAACTGTGCTGCAAAGACCAAGCCGAATTCTGCCAGATGAGGAACCGGAAGTCTCAGATTTGCTCAAGATTGAGATGGGGCAGCGAATGGAAATATTCACTGGTTTTGAAGCTTTGGAAGTCAAACAAGATGGCAACCTCAAAACCATCGTTGCGCGCAACCGCCAAGATGGCAGCCAAAGAGAATTTCAAGCGGAAGCTTTGATGATTGCCACAGGTAGAGTATCAAACGCTGACCTGTTAAGACCAGAAAAAACAGGTGTAAAATTAGATGATCACAACTTCATTAAAGTTGACGAATATTTGGAAACATCCAAAAAGAACATTTGGGCTTTAGGAGACGCCATAGGCTTTCAAATGTTCAAACATGCGGCTAATTATGAAGCAGGAATTGCCTGGCATAACAGCATGCATGATCACAAAGCAAAAGTTGATTTTTCAGCTGTCCCGCATGCGGTTTTTACTCATCCTCAAGTTGCTAGCGTGGGCTTAACCATTGAGCAAGCGAAAAACCAAAAACAACGGGTGCTGGTCGGGGTTGCCCTCTATAAGGATACAGCTATGGGCGCAGCCATGGGATATGTAGATGGCTTCGTAAAAGTCATCGTTGATGCTCAAAGCGGCAAAATCTTGGGGGCACATATCATTGGTCCCGAAGCATCTATTCTAATTCAAGAAATCGTTAACGCGATGACATCTGGAAATGGAAGCTTTTCACCAATCGCACAAGCCATGCATATTCACCCTGCATTGTCTGAGGTTGTCCAGAACGCATTTGGCAGTCTTGAACCACGGTAATTAAGCTCCAAGCTAAACTGCAGCTTAGGCGGTTGAAAATGTAAACAGTTATATTCGGCTTAATCCCATTTTTTAAATGTGAGATTTTATGCAGTTCTCAAAGGTTTCTGGTAAAAAAAATAATCATAAAGTTTCAGTATATGCTCTAAGCACATGCGTTTGGTGTAAACTTACAAAACAATACCTAAACGAAAACAGTGTCGAATACGAGTTTGTTGATGTTGATTTGCTTGATGACGAGGACAAAGACAAGGTTCATCAGACTGTTCTAAGCAAAGGCGGCTCGCTGAGTTACCCTACAACCATTGTTGATGATAAAAATGTGATTACTGGTTTTCGCAAGGATAAACTCAAAGAGGTTTTAGGTCTGTGACCACTTTAGAGGAGACTAGGAAGCGGGCTGAAGCTGATGCTAAAACATTTGGTTATTACTTGACGCCTCAGCCAGAGCTCTTGCAAGCGTTCCTCGAAGGCTTAAAAGCTAATGAAGACCGCTATGGCTACCCAGTTTGCCCATGCAGGCTTGGAACGGGAATATTCGACTATGATCGAGATATAATTTGCCCATGCGACTATCGCGACCCAGACGTCGCCCAATACGGCGCCTGCTATTGCAGACTTTATGTTACCAAACAAGTTTACGAAAGCCAAAACCTTCCCGAAGTCCCAGAACGAAGACCTCTAGAAAAACAGGGAAGAGCCTACGGGACCCAAAAATTTGCACAGGAAACAACCACCCAACCTGAACAATCAGAACAAGAAAAACCAGCCGCAACAGCCCAAACTGCAACTCAACCAACAAAACCTCAAGCTCCGCCAGTTAAGAAAAAGTTATGGTATTGCAAACAATGTGGCTATGTCGTGTTTAGGGAAGACCCACCTTATGTTTGCCCGATTTGCAAGGCGAAAAAGGAAATTTTTGCAGAAATAGAAGTCAAAGTCGATTTTACTGGTTAAAACAAATCTATTTTTGGATTTCTATTTCAATTTTTTCCCAATTTTCATTAATTCCCTTCAGGGTAGTTACTGATCCGGTTATGCTTCCGCTTATGAATTTTTCCACGAACTCGTTTAGAGGTATTTCTTTTCCATCAATCTTTAATTTCATTGTCAAATTTGTTCACCTGTCACTTTAGGTTGAAGAGTTAGGTAAAAAGGATTCAGGCAGCAACTTTAAATAAATTGCTACATACGCGTCGTAGTTGGCTTAATTAGAACTCGGAGTTTTGTTAAGTTCTCTTTAATCTCTGCTTTGACGCCCATAGCTGCAAAGTATTCTTCAAGAAATATTCTGATGAAATCCTTAGAGGTATCAGATACAAGCACCAACGTGTAGTCGTTGGGAGCGTTTTTTGTTAGTCGGTAAAAGTTGCAGATTTCAAGTCTAGCTAGCATTTCATCTGCTGAATGAACTTTAGTTTTGAGCTGTTCCCAATGTGCTCGAGCAACTTCTTTATGTTCACTCCAAAACTTTTCGCGTTCAGGCGAAGAAGCAATTAACCCAAGGAAGATTAGCCAGTGATCTACGTCTAAAATGATGTGTTCCCCGTTAAGAAGCATATCTGAGTACGCGTGAATTTTCTTTTTTATCGTTGGGTCTTCGAGGGCTTTGTTTTCATTGTAGAATTTTATTGCTCGTCTCATGACTTCACTTTGTGATACTTCTGATTCGGTGCTTATCTTTTCCAGTAGATCGGCTGTTGTTTTATCGAATGCAACGGTTATGCGTGTAGGGTTCACCATTATACTCACTTACAGCAATTAACGTATTTTCAATAAAGCCTAAATCATATAAACATTATGTTGTATTAAGAAGACAAATATTAACAAATTTGTAACAATTTAGTCTCTAATTAAACAAATGCTCTGAGTTACCGCACCAAGCAAGCTTCTTATTTTGCCAGAGTCAATTAACAAACCAAAGAAGCACCTCTAAGGAGAACAAAAATATGCATAAACCCGAAATACAACTCGAACCCAAACAACGTATAGCAAAAATCATTGAACTACTCGAAAAACAATACCCAAACGCAAAAACCGCACTAAACTACTCCAATCCATTAGAAATACTTGTAGCCACCATGCTTTCTGCCCAAACCACAGATGAAAGAGTTAACATCGTAACACAAACACTTTTCAAAAAATACCACTCCCCAGAAGACTACGCAAAAGTCGACATAAAAGAGCTGGAGCAGGACATACATTCAACAGGATTCTACCATAACAAAGCCAGAAACCTACAAAACGCCGCAAAACTTCTTATTGAAAAGTACCATTCACAAGTGCCAAAAACAATGGATGAACTTGTGGAGCTACCGGGCGTCGCAAGAAAAACCGCCAACATAGTCCTCTACAACGCTTACGGAAAAACCGTCGGCATAGCGATCGACACACATGTGCATAGACTATCACAAAGGCTTGGATTAACAGAAAACGAAGATCAGAACAAAATCGAGCAAGACCTAATGCAGATAACGCCAAAAGAGAAATGGATGAAAATTACCGACCTGTTAATTTTTCACGGCAGACAAGTCTGCTTTGCCAGAAAACCGAATTGCCAAGGCTGTGTCCTCAACAAAATTTGCCCCTGCGCATTCACTTTCGGCTAAACGCAACCTTTTATACCCTAACCTGCTTTCTAGATTTTTGGACTGATTTTCATGTCAACAAAAATAAAAGTTGGAGACAAAGCACCAGACTTTACATTAACTGACACCGAAATGAAACCCAGAAGTTTAAAAGAATTTTCTGGGCAAAAGGTAGTTTTAGCTTTTTTTGTAGGAGCATTTACCTCTACTTGCACAAAAGAAGTATGTGAATTTCGGGATTCTATGGCTCGGCTGGTCGATTTAGAGGCTCAAGTCATAGGAATAAGTGTGAACGATCCGTTCAGCAACAAAGAATTCAGAGAAAAAAACAGGCTCATGTTCCCAATACTTAGCGATTATAACAGAGAAGCCATCAGAACCTATGATTTAGAATCATTCAACTTTGCCGGTTTAGAAGGCTACACCGTTGCTAAACGCTCAATCTTTATTCTTAGACCAGACGGGCATAGTGCGATATGTCTGGGCCTCTGAAGATCCATCGGTTGAACCAAACTATCAGGAAATCCTAAAAGCCCTAGAAGAAATATAGGCTGAGTTTTAGAACGCGCTTGCGATTCGGTTGCAAGCTTCAACAATGCGTTCTTTAGGCTGAGTAAAGGTTATGCGTGCGTATCCTTCGCCGTACTTACCAAATCCGACCCCTGGCGTAACTGCTACTCCAGCATCAAGCAGCTTAGATGCGAACTTCATAGAATCGCCTTTGCAGTTTACCCACACATAGAAGGTTGCTTTGGGTTTGTCGCATTTGTAGCCGATTTTGCATAATGTGTCAACTAAAAGGTCACGGCGTTCTTGTAGAATTTGGTTATTCTTGCGCAGAAACTCTGGAGGTGTTTGACTGGTATAACTTGCTAATGCTTTTATGGCTGCTTTTTGTGTATAAACGGGTGGCCCTGAATCAATCTGCGACTTTACTTTAGTTAAGCCTGTTATTAGCTGCTTGTTTCCGACTGCGAATCCTATGCGGTCGCCTGTCATGTTGAAGGTTTTGGAAAGCGAGTGAAACTCCACTGCCACATCCATTGCGCCGTCTATTTCAAGTATACTTGGTGCTGAAAAATCATCGTAAGTAATTTCTGAGTAGGCGTTGTCGTAGCATAGGATTATATTGTTGTCTCTAGCGAAATCTACCGCTTCTTTTAGACATTTCCGATCAACGGTTGCCGCCGTCGGGTTGTTGGGGTAGTTGATGAAAAGCATTTTGATTCTGCGGGCATCGACTGCTTCGAAGTCAGGCCTAAAATTGTTTTCTTCCAACAATGGCAGTGGCTCAGAGACCCCATCACATAGAATTGTGCTTCCATTTGCGTAAACTGGGTAAGCTGGGTCTGGAACGAGAACGCGTTCGCCTGGGTTTACAAATGCTCGAGCAATGTTTGCTATGCCTTCTTTGCTACCCAAAAGGGCAACAACTTGATCCTGCGTCATATCGACGCCAAAACGTGTTTTATACCAGTTTGTTACTGACGATCGAAAGTCAGGTTCTCCTTGGCTGAACGAGTAATTGTGATTCTTGGGGTTTGCAGCTTCCTCTTTCAGGGTATCTAAAATGAATTTTGGGGGTGGAAGATCTGGGTCACCAATGCTTAACGAAATTAAGTCAATTCCTTGAGATTTCTTCTCCTTGATTTGTCTTTCAATTTCGGCAAATAGGTAAGGTGGCAAACGCTTGATTCTGCTAGCAAACTCAAATTCCATATCAGCTATCCCCGAAAAGCGTTCCTTGATAAACTTTTACGGCCGGTCCACTCAAAAACAAAGTCTTCCCAACTTCAACTTCCAATGTTCCGCCTAATACGTGAACTGTTACCTGTTCTTCTACTAATCCCAGCTTGTTTGCAGCAGCAACGGCAGCACACGTTCCCGTGCCACATGCTAAAGTTTCGCCGCAACCTCGTTCCCAAACTCGAACGTTAAGTTCTTTTTTGTTCAATACCTCGACGAAGCCGACGTTGATTTTTTTAGGGAATGCTTTATGATTTTCTATTTTTGAGCCGAATTCTTCTACCGGGAAACAGTCGACACAGTCAACAAAAATAACGCAGTGAGGGTTACCCATTGAAAGGCACGTTACTTTCATTGTTTCGCCATCAACATCTAAGTCCTCATTTATGCATGTGTCCTGTCCAGTCATTGGTAAACTGCTCCGCTGCCAATTAGGTGCACCCATATCTACCTTTATCATGGACACTTCCTTGCCCTCCATCATTAACCAAATATGCCTAACACCTGAGAGGGTTTCAACCATGAACTCTGACTTAGCAACTATGCCAGTTTCATAGCAATATTTAGCAAAACAGCGTATGCCGTTTCCACACATTTCCGCTTCGCTGCCGTCAGCGTTGAAAATGCGCATCTTTGCATCTGCCACTTTAGAAGTTGAAACCAGCAGCAGTCCATCTGCGCCCACAGAGAAACGGCGTTCACAAAGCTTCTTGGCCAAACCTGCAGCCTTCTTGCCACTGATTTTCTCATCTCTGTTGTCAATTACAATGTAATCGTTACCTAAACCATGCATTTTCCAAAACTGCATTCTAAATCACTCTGTTGTTTTTTGATTAGCTATTAAAGTATTGATTTGTTCCCGTTCCCTGATTACGAACGGTTTGCCTTGTGTAATCATGACTTCTGCAGATCTTGGTCTGGAATTGTATTGTGAACTCATGCTAAAACCGTATGCTCCTGCGTTTAGTACAGCAAGCAAATCGCCTTCCTCAATTTTAGGCAATAAGCGGTCTTTGGCTAGGGTGTCACCTGATTCACAGATTGGACCGACCACATCGTAAGTTTCGGTTTCTGCCGCTCCAAGCTTGTTCGCAACTAGAAGGGGATGATATGATCCATACATTGTTGGCCGAATTAAGTGTGTTGAATCCTGCATCTACTCCGATAAATTTCTTGGCAGGCGTAGCCTTAACTGTGTTCACAGAAGTCAATAATATGCTTGCATCGCAGACAAGATATCTTCCTGGTTCAACGCAGAGGAAGGGCTTTCCTAAACCGTACTCTGAAACTTTGCTCTTGAAGAGTCCTACTACCTTGCTACCAAATTCGGGCCAGTCAAAGTCTTTATCCTCTGGCTTGTAGGGAACTCCAAATCCTCCACCAATATCGATGAACTCAAAGTTTACTCCTACCTCATCGTGTACGCGCTTTGCGATGCTTAAAAGTTTGTCAACTGCCTGCACATAGGACTCGATCTCTAAGATGCCTGAGCCAATATGCATATGAATACCAAAACGTTCCACTCGAGCTCGTTGGGCGATAGCGTAGGCTTGGATAGTTTCTTCTTCCCAAAGCCCAAATTTTGAGTCAGGACCAGCAGTGATGCAATGGCTATGGTGACCAGCACCGATTTCAGGGTTAACTCGGATAGACACAATTGGAGGAACAGTAATTTTCAGTAGCCTATCTAGTTCTGATTGGGAATCAATGTTTACAGTGATATTTGCGTCCGCAAGAAATTTTAGTTCATCATTTCGCACACTTGTTCCTGTGAACATTAATCGGTCTGGCGTATATCCACTGACTAATCCCAAGAAAACTTCGCCTGGGCTAACCGTGTCCAAATAGGCGCCTTGGGATTGCAAAATTTTTAGAACGGTGAGGTTACTGTTGGCTTTTGCAGCGTAGTAGACTCTCACATACTTGTAGTTACGTGTTAAAGCGTCGAAAATTCGGTTGTAATTGTCTCGAATTCGTTTTTCGCTTACCACGTAAAGTGGGGTATCATAGCGTTGAGCCAGTTCCCTTGTTGAGACGCCATCAAAGAACAAGCTGCCTTTTCTATCCTCTAAAGGCTCACGAAGCTTTCTTGTTTTTACCATTCTGCTAACACCAGACAAATAAGAGAAAAGGAGTTTAAGCTAAACCGTTAGCAACGTACAGCTCTGCGCTCAGAATACCTCCGCCTGCAGCGCCTCGAACCGTATTGTGCCCTAAGCACATGTATTTGAAGCTCATAATTGGATCTTTACGGATTCTGCCAACGACTACACTTTGGCCGCAGCCGGCATCTCTATCGTATCGTGGTTGAGGTCGGTTCTTTTCAGGGCGAACAATGATTGGACTTTCTGGTGCGGAAGGTAAATTGAGCAATTGTGGAGCACCTTGGAAATCTTCGAATGCTGCTTCAATTTGCTCAATTGAGGGGTTTTGGTCTAGTTTTACGAATATGGATTCTAAATGTCCATCTTTAACGTTGACTCGATTGCAACTTGAACTAATTTTGAAGTCGG
Organism: Candidatus Bathyarchaeota archaeon; assembly: GCA_963701045.1. Lineage (GTDB taxonomy): Archaea > Thermoproteota > Bathyarchaeia > Bathyarchaeales > Bathycorpusculaceae > Bathycorpusculum. The sequence goes on along the minus strand of OY969560.1, from coordinate 726,470 downwards.
CGTTTTGTATAACTCCTAGGTTGTAAGTTCCTAGTATTTTTAGGGCTTCGCTTTCCATTTTGTCTTCTTCGCCTGAAATGAAGGGAATGACATTGTCAATAATGTCCAGTGAAGCAACTCCAGGATAACCTGCTCCGCTGAGGGCTTGCATGGTATTAACTATTACTTGCTTTAAGCCAAATTGCATAAGTGGCTTTAGTGTGATTGCCATTTGGATTGTACTGCAGTTTGGGTCAGTGGAAATAAAACCTTTCCAACCTCTATAAGTCTGCTGTACTTTGATTAATTCGGCATGGTCAGGATTGATTTCTGGGATAATTAGTGGAACATCTCTTTCCATGCGGTGTGCACTTGCCTTGCTAAACACAGGATACATTGATGCGAATTCTGATTCGACTGGACCAGCTAAATCACCAGGCATAGAAGAGAAAACAATATCGACGTCGCCTGCTTTTTCGACGGATACTATGTCAGCGTTAACTACTTGCATTTCAGCTATTTCTTTTGGCAACTCAGATTCCATTAGCCAATTACAGGCATCCTTGTACTTTTTTCCTGCTGACCGCTCGGAAGCAGCAAGTACTTCAATTTGGAACCAAGGGTGCCCTTGCAAAAGTTGAATGTACCTTTGCCCGACGGCGCCGGTTGCTCCTAATATTGCTACTTTACGCTTCATTGACATCATTTATTCTTCCTGTGCACTTTTCTCTTGTTTATCCTTGATAAAAAAGTTAATGGTTTAAGATAAACCTAACACATCCGCCATAGTGTAAACTTTAGGCTCTTTTTGCATGCTTAACCACTCGGCAGCGTGGACTGCGCCTTGGGCCAGCACATTTCGGCTAAAGGCTGTATGTTCAATTCGAAGCATTTCGTATGGTCCTGCGACAATTAAATCATGAATGCCAGGAACGCCACCAGCTCTCAGAGCTGTAATTTCAAGCTCTCCAGCTTGTCTTGGACTAATGCCTTCTCTGCCTGAGACAGTCTTAGTGTAACCTCGCATATTGGCAACTATTTCCCCAAGTTTCTTTGCAGTCCCACTCGGAGCATCTTTTTTGCCAGTATGATGAATTTCATTTATACTAAAGTCATATCCTTGGGGAAAAGCCTTCAGAGACTCAACAAGCTTGAAGAAGATGTTGACGCCTACAGAAAAGTTTGGTGAAAACACGGCGGGAACCTTTCCCGTCATGGCAGCTACTATTCGCTGGTTTTGTTCGGGAGTGAAACCTGTGGTTCCTAGTATAATGCGTTTTCCAGCATTTGCCGCTAAGGGAATATTGATTATTTCAGCGACTGGCGAGGTAAAACTAACATAAACGTCTGCACTTGAGATGGCTTCGTTTAGTTTGTCGGAGCTAAGAATAGTTGTGTCGATGTTGGCGATACCTAATTGTTGAAGAGTTTTGCCTATACATAGTGAGTTTGGAGCTTCAATGGCTCCGACTATTTGATGCCCTCTTGCGGTAGCTTCATTGATTATGGCATTGCCCATTCTGCCTGCAGCGCCAGCTACACACAGCTTAAGCATAGTATAATCCCTCTATGAACTTCTCATTATATAATCGGTCTTTGAGGTCCACACCAAAATAATCGGCGATTGGCTGCAAAATTTGGGGATTAGCTTCATAGACTTTACGGGTATTCGTGAGCACCACCTCTAAACCAGCGCGAGTCATCTTTCCCAACGGTTGCCTGCATGGTCCTGACGGCATGCCAAGAACATTCATCATAGTCTTGAAAGCCAATGGATTTCTCGCTTTACAGGATACTGGCCCGTACTGTGTTTGCTCTTGAGTTTTTACCGTGACTAAATTGAATAGCGGTTGGAGTGCTTGTGCAATTACATCAGCAGCTTCTTCGTTTCCATCCAGTAAATAATGAACCATATCAACTACAGAACTTGGAGCAACGTTGGAAACTACAGATATGACACCGCTTGCTTGAATATCAGGTGAAATCATCATTGTATAGGTTTTATCGTCATCCCCTGATAGAATGTCAATGTCTTCTCCGCAAAGCTGCCGTGTCAACTCCATATTTTTTAGGTCGCCTGTTGCTTCCTTAACACAGCTCACGTTGGAATATTGCTTGTTCAAGATTGCGAGGTCTTGTGGAAATAGTTGGGTTCCTGTTCTGCCTGGAATTATATATGGAATCACTTGAACATCTGGAAATTTGCTAGCTATCGGCTCTATGTATTCTCTTCGTATTTCCATTGAGCTAGGTCCATTGTAATAGGGATCTACAAGCAAAACACTTTTCACGCCTAGATGTTGTGCATGCAGAGTGCCCTCCATCGCTTCTTGGGTTGAGTTGCTTCCTGTCCCCGCTATTGTTAATGACTTTTCGCTTGAGCGCTCAAATACTTCTCTTATAACGTGGTTGTGTTCGTTCCAATCTAATGTAGGACTTTCTCCGGTTGTACCTACGGCTAGTATACCTTTAACACCATTTTCTATTTGAAAATCTACCAGTTGACGTAACCCGTCGTAATCTATTTGTCGATTACTTGTCATGGGAGTAATAAGCGCTGTGTAACATCCGCTAAATCTAACCATTTTAATTCCTCAATATAGTTGGGAACAATTCTTGAACATAATATTTAAGCATTACGTTTTAAATATAATTTTTACTAAAAACGTAAAATAGAGTAAAAAAATGAGACATAAGAACACTCACTCAGCATTTTCCGCAAATACTCAAAGGCTCCACATAATAAGCCGTAAAAACTCCAGCATAACCCGCATAAAGTGCCTCTATGTAAACAACCGCATTATCAAGAGATTCAGCCGAAGGAACAATGAGCCGGAAATTATCCAACCTAACAACGTTCTGTAAGCTACCAGTTTCGTACTTAACAATTTTAAGCCTCAATACTTTCTTACCTGAAAGAAAAACAGCGATTTGTCCTCGAATCTGCTTGCCTTTTCTTATATCAACTATTTTTTTGCCCGAACTTAGCCAATCAAACGCTTCTTTTTTTGTGCGAAAAACAGGCACATTTTACACCTAAACACAAAAATCTAAAAGTAAAGATAAGCGTTAAGTCAAAAATCGAATACTAAAAAAATAAAATAAAATTGGGTTGAAAACTTGAGAACGGAGTCGGTTTAACCTTTTCCTTTCTCTTCTTTTCCGAAGTACTTAGTCCATTTCAGCTTACGAGCATCACGCTTGAATTGCAACGAGCTTTTTTTGCATTTGCCAGAATCGAACCACAGAATTGAGCCGTCGTTTTTTACAAACATCATGCCTGTGCCAGCTGGAAAATCAGCACCACAGAACGAGCATTTACGGTTTTTTGGCATGACAATTTTCTCCTAGACTTTTTATCTTGTGATTTTCTTTGCTTCTCTTTCTGTTTCTCGCAGCATCAGAATATCTTGAGCCCGCACTGGTCCCTTAACGTTTCGTGTAATGATACGTCCTTTGTCTTTGCCTTCCATTATGCGAACTCGCACTTGTGTGATTTCACCAGTAACGCCTGTACGACCAATGACTTGTATGACTTCAGACGGAATAAGTTCTTCAGCTGCTTCTTTGCTCATTACTGAGATCCTCGTTTAACCTGGTCTATGCGTGTTGCTATTTCTTTGATTAGTCCTGCAGCGTCTCCTTCTCTGAGTATGCATGCGGCTGCGCATGGAACGTCGATTCCGATTGATTTCCCGAGTTGCTCTTTGGTTGGGACAAATACGTATGGTATTTTTCTTTCTTCGCATAGAAGCGGTAGGTGCGCCACGACTTCTGGTGGATCAACATCTTCTGCTATTACGACAAGTTTTGCTTGTGATCGTTCAACAGCTTTTGTTGCTTCGTTTGTTCCTTTCCTAACTACTCCTGTCTTAGAAGCAATCGTTAGGGCTTCATAGGCTGCATCTACGATTTCTTTTGGTACTTCATATTTTACATAAAATGGTTTTGACATATTAGCCTCACCCTTTTAAGGCACAGTCTTATCCACACTTCTTATTTAAGAAGCTTTCGACTATAAAACGGATGATTTTAGTGTTAACCTTTTAAAGGTTTTAGAAAACTTTAAATACGCATCCACGGTGTCCTACTTGTTTTTCGAGAGGGGAATTGGGCGCGTTTGCAGAAATTGGGCAGGGTGCGGGCGTTTACTCGATCAAAAAACTTGATTGTAAAGACTGAACAAGCTCCAAAAATTGGGTTAGAAGTTGTTGACGAAAGCTTAAGTGCTGTGGGCAAAATTTTTGACATAATTGGGCCAGTGTCAAGTCCTTATGCTGTTGTGAAACCTTCCATTAGGGAACCGGCTAAATTGGTTAATCGACCAGTATACTTGCTTCTCTCGAAAACAAAAGTGGGGCAAAGATGATGAGTGGAGACAGCAAGTTAAATGTAGAGACAGACCAATCTTCTAAAGAACCTATCAAGGTGCAAGCATGTCCTGAATGCGGTAGCACTAGGATCATGCGAGATTATGAAGCGGCCGAAATTGTATGTATGGATTGCGGCGTAGTAGTGGCGGCCAAAATAGCTGATCGTGGGCCTGAATGGCGAGCTTTCGATGACGAGCAAAGGTCAAAGAGAACCCGTGTTGGGGCACCATTAACATATACAATTCACGACAAAGGCTTATCGACAACAATTGATTGGCATGACCGAGATATTTACGGAAAAAGCCTTTCACCTGGACAGAAAGCGCAAGTTTACCGCCTCAGAAAATGGCAAAGACGCATCAGAGTCTCTGACGCTACAGAAAGAAACTTGGCTTTTGCACTTTCAGAAATCACAAAGATTTCCAACAACCTGAATCTGCCAAAAAATATTCTTGAAACAGCTTCGGTGATTTATCGAAAAGCAGTTAAAGAACGATTAATACGTGGCAGGTCAATTCAAGGCGTTACGTCAGCCGCGATTTATTTGGCGTGCAGGCAATGCGGATTACCGCGAACTCTTGACGAGATTTCCCAAGCTTCAACTGTAAACAAGAAAGAAGTTGGTAGAAGCTACCGTTTCCTCATCAGAGAACTAAACTACTCCATTCCGCCAGTAAAACCAAGCCAGTACATAACCAAGTTCTCCAACCAGTTGACTATGCAGGGAAAAGTAGAGGAAATCGCTCATAAAATTTTGGCAGCCGCAAAAGAGCTTAAACTTACTTCAGGCAGAGGCCCAACTGGAATCGCAGCAGCAGCAAGCTACGTTGCATCAGTTCTAACGGGGGAACGTAAGACACAAAGAGAAATCGCCGAAATTGCTCAAGTCACTGAGGTTACAATCAGGAACAGATACAAGGAACTCGTTGAACGAATGACGTTCCAAATAAGCATATAAAAGCTCATTTCTTTCTTTTTTTTTGAATTAAAAAAGAATTGGGTATTTTCTAGGCTTGGGAATTCAAAACTTTCAAAGGCATAAACGAGAGGAGAAAGAACCTAAGTTTAGGGATATCCAAACAGGTCTTGAAAAAAAGGATTTAGCTAATTTAGTGAATAAGCTTAGCCTTCTTGAACCTTCAGCGAAATTTTTAGTGATTTGGAAAGTCTACAGACGTTGAGTCAATGCTTGTAACCTTGAATTTGAGATTGAAGATTTGAAAAAGGAACTCAATTCATTACATTCGATTTTAGGTTTAAAGAAAAGTTCGGATATGGATTAATTGCAAAGACACAGTTATTTTTTTAAGCAAGACAACGGCTTTTCTAACACATGCCCTATAAGTTTACCTTTGACCTTTCAAATGTCCCTCGGCTACTCTTTTCCGAAATTGCCACAGTAAGTTACCAAAAGGGCATGCATAAAGCAATTCTCACCAAACTACATGAGCTAATACTAAAGTTTAGAATTCAAGAAGCAACAGGGCTTAATCTTTCGGATGCTGTGGTTTTACTTCAGGACTTAATTGATCTGCAAGCGATAAACACAATTGAACGAAACAAGTTCTTGCAAACCAAGAAAAGAGCGCTTTTCCTGCCACATTGTTTAAGGAAATACATGGATGGTCGATGTAAAGCCCAGTTTGATGCCGGCATTCCTACTTATGTGTGCATGCATTGCAACACGGAATGTTTAGTTAACAAAGCAGATGGAATAGCCAAGCAAAAAGGATATGATGTGTATCTTTTACCTGGTGGCTCTTGTATTCCAAAAATTCTCAAGACTCACCGTTATGAGGGTATTGTAGGCGTTGCATGTGGAGAAGAAATGAAGTTTATGACACCTCTACTAAGTACCATGAAAGTAGCGGGGCAGGGTATTCCTTTAATTAAGAATGGATGTGCCAACACCATTTTTAACGTGGATACACTAACAAAAGTTCTTTAGCAACAACTTGAGATAAGCGTAAAATCTATGCTTTACTAAAGTTTATAATTTTGACACAAGCAAATTAGATCAGGGAAAAAATTGCCAAAGAAAAAAGCGAAAGAGAAAACAAAAAAATTCTATCGCACAGACGAAAAATGCCCTGTATCAGGATTATGGACACATTTCTGCACAGACAAACATGAGGAAGATAGAATTCCGTTGTCTAAGAGCGAAACTTTCTCGTCCAGTAGAACGTGGTTCAGTTTAAATGGAAACTGGTAAAGGCGGCATAGGAAGTTATTAAACTAAGCTGACAAAAAATTCCTTAGTCAAGTTAATTGTCGACAATTTTTAGGAAGTTCAAACTAGATAAAAGCAAGGTTATTAAAATAAAATAAAGAAAGAAATCTATGTTTACTTTACGATTTCTCGTTTCTTCCAGCGCAGGTTTTTGCCCTTGCACTTTCTGCATTTTGTTGCGGTTGCAGCATTGCGAGAGCCGCAGTCTCTGCAGATTTTCATGTATAGTCTGTGCTTTTGAGCTATGGCTTTTTTGACTGGGTCTAATATAGGCATTTTAAGTTCCTTCTGTTTGGGCTAACTCTTTGATGATTAAGTATCAAATATACCTTTTGCCGCTACTTAGCGTTTATACTGCAAAGCAATAGTAAAGGTAGATGTAGTGTCTCTATTTGATCTCTTCAATAGTAACATACGAACGAGTATCTTCTATACCATCTATACCATAAAGTTTCTTTAGAATTTCATCCAGGTTTTCTCTTTCAACAATTATTAACGCATCAACTTCTCCTGCAATGCGGAAAGCTCTTGAAACGGCAAGTTCACGAATCTGATCATAAACGTGTATTCGTTTAATTGGTGAAACTTTGAGAAGAATAAAAGCCGGCGTAGTGGATACGCCAAGGGCGGTTAAACCTTTATCAGTAACGTCAATAAAACCCCTGCCAGTACGTATGTAGCCACGACTTTTCAGTTTCCTTAGGTGAACATTTAAGGCTTGACGGCTAACGCCTAATTGGCTAGATAGTTCGTCTTGTTTGACTCTTAAAGTGTAGGTATTAGTTGATTTTCCTTTTTCATAGAGAGTTTTTAAGAGTTGAATTGAACGTTTAGTTAATGGTTCCAATATCTCACTTTTGTTATGTTTTGTTAACTTAAACCTTTACAATAGTGAGGTTGCTTAAGAATTTGATGCTGAGAAGTGTTATAGAAACAATGCATTTGTAGTGAAACATAACTTTATGAAAAGATCCGCATGAATAGGTTGAAGCTTGTATCTATAAAATAGATGTATAATCACGTACAAATCGACATTCAAATATTCACTTAGAATGTTGAGGATTTACCACAATGTATTTATTTTGAATAAAATCTTTAGTGAAGCCACTTAAAAGTAAACTAGGAGTGAAGCGAAGGCGTGACGGAGAGCATCGATAGCGGCGCGGTCTTGATCGGCAAAAAACCAATAATGAACTATGTTCTGGCCTGCATCACTTTCTTCCACGGCGGAGCAAAAGAAGTCAATATCAAAGCACGAGGACGAGCCATTAGTCGAGCAATTGACGTAGCTGAAGTGGTTAGACACCGGTTCCTGCCAGACGTAAAAATCAAAAGAATAGGTATCGGAACAGACAAGCTTCTTTCACAAGAAGATAGTGAAGCAACAACTAACGTAAGCACAATCGAAATAACCCTAATCAGATAAATCACGAAGGTAGCAAAACTCCTTACTTTGCAGGATAAACGACGCTAAAATGAAAACAGAACTATGCAGTTTCTGCCTAAAAAGCGGCATACTATGCCAAAAATGCTCAGCTAAAGTGAAAACTGGAGAAATCAGTGATATGGATCTTAAAGTTGCTCGTTTACTGCTTTCTCTTGAAGAGAAGTATCCAACCCTGCAAAACGTTTGTTTCTATAAGGCCGTTGATGTTGAAAAAACCTTAGCTCTAATTGTTGGCCATGGTGATGTACCGAAAATTTTAGGTTATAGCGGAAAAATCATCAAAGCCATAGGCGATGAAACAGGCAAAAACGTTAAAGTTTTAGAGTATGGTGTAGACGACCGTAAATTCCTTGAAGACCTGTTTATACCCTTCAGTATCTTAACAATTAACACTATTTGGATTCCAGATGGAACCACTGAAACCAGAGTAATCCTAAAACGCAAACGTGGCACTCAATTGCCTTTTGATCTGAAAGCGTTAAAAGAAATCGCCTTTAAAGTACGCAAAATGTCTCTGCGCGTTGAAATATCTGATTAACAGGTTGACAGGTAAGCATGAATTTAGATGTTATCGGCGACTGGATTAGAACACACTACACTAGCAAAGTTTTACCTGAACTTGACGGGCAAGAAGTTACACTTTTTGGATGGGTACAGGAAATACGCGACTTAGGCGGAATCCGCTTCATAATAATTCAGGACCGAGAAGGCACCCTCCAAATAACAATTCCAAAGAAAAGAATAGCTCCAGAAGTCTTAGCAAAAACTGACCAACTTCAAAAAAGATTTAGTTTGGCAGTAAAAGGCATAGTTAAAAAAACTAACATGACAACAAGAGGAATTGAAGTAATTCCCAGCGTCATCAAAATTTTGAGTGCAGCTACAGAACAACTACCTATAGACATTACTGGGAAAACACCAGCAAACATAGAAGTGCGGCTTGACGCTAGAGCCTTAGACTTAACTCAAGACAAAGTGTTAGCAGCCTTCAAAATTCAACACGTTGCACTTGAGACAATCAGAAATTTTTTATTTGAGAAGGGCTTTTTGGAAGCTCACACTCCCCGCATCATAGCTTCTGCAACTGAAGGTGGAGCGGAATTGTTCTCGGTAAAATATTTTGATCAGATAGCTTACCTTGCCCAAAGCCCTCAGCTCTACAAAGAAGAGCTAACGTTGAGTCTTGAGAAAGTATTTGAAGTGGGACCATTTTTTAGAGCTGAAGAATCACATACTCGAAGGCATCTTAGCGAGTTCACCTCAATAGATATTGAGCAGGCTTTTGCCAACGCCACAGACGTCATGGCGCTTTTGGAACAAGTCATTCACCACACATGTGTCACAGTAAGAGAAAAATGCGCAACTGAGCTCTCACTTCTAAAATACAAGTTTGACATCCCGGAAGTACCGTTCAAAAGGTTAACCTATACCCAAGTCTTAGAAGACCTGAAAGGGCAAGGAGTAACGATTCCATGGGGCGAAGACATCCCAACTGAAGCATTTCGAGAACTCGCCAAACTCTACCCATTCTTCTATTTCATAACTGACTGGCCAACACATGCAAAAGCATTCTACATTAAACCACGAGACGACAAACCAGAAATCTGCGAAGGCTTCGACTTAATGTGGCGGTACATTGAATTAGTGTCAGGCGGAACCAGAATTCACGATAAGAACCAACTAATGACAAGGATGACAGAGAAAGGTTTGAACCCTGAATCCTTCAAATATCACCTACAAGCGTTCGATTATGGCATGCCTCCACATGCTGGATGGGCAATTGGTCTCGAACGATTAACAATGATTTTGACGGGTAAAAAGAACATTAGAGAAGTCACCTTGTATCCTCGAGATAGAGTAAGATTGACTCCATAAACTCCCCTTTGCATTTTAACTTAAACGAAAACGCTGATAAAACCTATTTCAACGTTTGTGTATTTTTATGCTTTAGTTGCTTCGAATAAATCTGCTATGTATTGTTTGACTGTTTTGTCCTGTTTTTTAGCTATGCGCTTTATTGCGTCGTTGACGCCTGTGGAGTACTGTACCGCCTTTTTTGGTTTATCAGCAACTGATTGAGGCACACCAGCGTTTAATGCGGCTTTACGTAAAACAAGTTTTCTTAACGTTTCAGCTTTTGGTTCCATTTTGCAATCAACAGGCAGGCTCATTGCAAACTCTGCAACTTCAAAGGAAGCAAAAGGCAAACGCAACTCTACATCAAGGGAACGGGTAATTTTGAGATCGCGCTCCAAATTGCTTTCATGGATACTTATTACGTCTTGGAACATTGTTTCTCTTACTCTTTCGCTGCCAGCTTTGCAAAGTTCTTTCACGTAACGCTGATAGCCTCCGAATAACTCGTCTGCACCCTGTCCAGCCAACATGACATTCAATCCAGCCTCAAACGCTTTCTGCGCCGCCCAATAGAACGGCAAGCCCACACTGACTTTAATTGGATCAGCATCTTCAATCAGACCTACAACAGATAGAATTATATTTTCTACGTCAGAATCTTTGAAAAGGTGAATTTGCAAAGGCAGATTCAACGAATCTGAGGCGGCTATTGCATCTTCAGTTTCGGGCTGATTCTCCATGCTCACATGAATCAAATCAACCTTCACCCCCTGTTTTTTCGCTAAATGAGAAACAAGACTGCTGTCTAATCCTCCAGAAAAAGCAATTGCTATTTCATTCACGTCGTTTGTGCGTCTTTTGATCGATTCTTCAATGAGCACCTGAAGATGTTTTGCCGCGTCATCAAGGTTTATTGATTTTGGTTCAGCATAAGATAGAGTTTTTACTGGTTTGAATTGGAACCCTTCTTTGTTTACAAAAACCAGGTTCCCAGGCGGGAAAGAGGCGGGGTTTTCTATTCCGAGTCTCCAGAGTGCTTTTCGGTTTGTGGCTAGGGCAGCCATTTCGCGGTTTTCTCCGTAATATAGAGGTTGGACGCCTACCGGGTCTCGGCCTGCTGCTATCCAGCCGTTTTTGAGCATGAAAAAGGCATAGTCGCCGTCGGCTTTGCGAATTAGGGTTTGCAGGATGGTTTCGCAATGTTTAGGATCTTTGCTAAGCTGTTCTATGGCGGCGGTTTTGGGTACGGCTCCGTAGATTTTGCCCTCAAACATGAGCGAGGCTTCATCTAACTGCAAAAATTCATAGTTGCTTGCCGAGCCAGGTTTTGAGGAAACATAGCCAACTGCCACAGATGAATCTAAGCCTTGCCTTCTCAAAATGCCAGGGCTTTTCTCCAAAACACCCTTCTGTGGCGCAGCTAACCCAAAATGAGAAGGATGCCTGCCACAAAAAGTTTCAAGAACATCAAGAACCCGATCAACCACATTAGTACCATGCTTATCCAAAACTGCAATTGTAACTTTCATATCAAACCCCACATTGAAACTGTCTACAATTCAGAATGTATTGGTAAAACATTAATCTTTAACCTGCATATCCTTCTTTTCTGAGGAAAGAAACTCGTGCCGATTACACCAATAGATACTGGACGATACGGAACGTCTGAAATGCTAAAGATTTTTGAGGAAGAAAACCGAGTTCAGAAACTTTTGGATGTTGAAGCAGCTTTAGCATTGGCACATGCTGAAGTGGGCAACATTCCACACAAATATGCAGAAAAAATTGCAGCTATGGCTTCCACCAAATACGTTAAGGTTGAACGTGTAAAAGCAATTGAGAAGGAAATCAAACATGATATTGCCTCGCTGGTAAGGGCTCTCTCTGAAGTGTGCGGTGAAAGCGGCGCCTATGTTCATCTTGGTGCTACCAGCTATGACATCGTTGACACTGCGAATGCTTTACAGCTAAAAGATGCAGAAGCTATAATTGAGAAAAGACTAACCAATTTGAAAACCATTTTACAAAAACAGGCAAACGGTCACAAAGACACAGTTATGATCGGAAGAACCCACGGGCAGCATGCTTTACCAATAACATTGGGCTTCAAGTTTGCCGTCTGGGGCTATGAAGTTAACAGGCATCTTGAACGATTAGCAGAATGCAAGAAACGTGTTTTGGCAGGCAAAGTAAGCGGGGCAGTCGGCACTCAAGCAGGTTTAGGTGAACATGCCGAAGCAATTCAGGAGCTTGTGATGAAACGCTTGGGCATTAATGCGGCTGAAATTTCAACACAGATTGTCCAACGTGACCGCTATGCCGAGTTAATTTCTATTTACGCTATGATTGCTACTTCACTTGAGAATTTTGCCACGGAGATTCGTGAGTTGCAGAGACCAGAAATCGGCGAGGTTTTCGAAGCGTTTGAGGCTACAAAACAAGTGGGCAGTTCCACGATGCCTCATAAGCAGAACCCAGAAACATGCGAGCGTGTTTGTGGTTTAGCCCGAATTGTACGCAGTCTTGAAACCCCAGCGTTAGAAGACATGGTTACTTGGCATGAACGCGACTTAACCCAATCCTCAGCTGAAAGATTCATCTTGCCAGAATCAAATATTTTACTTGACTACATTCTCAACCTCATGTGCAATATTGTTGCTAACTTGCGCATTGACAAAGAGAAGATGCTTCAAAACCTGACTTTGACTCAGGGACGAGCTATGTCGGAATCGGTTATGATGGCGTTGGCAAAAAAAGGTGTGAATCGGCAGGAAGCACACGAACTCCTAAGAAAACTCACAATCACAAGTGCACTAGAGAAACGGGACTTCAAACAAGTCCTATTACAAGACATACTTGTCATAAGTACCCTTAGCGAGAAAGAGATAGATGCAGCGCTAAACCCGCGAAACTATTTGGGTACAGCCATCAAACAAGCTGAGAAGTTCGCGAGCAGTTAGAGCCTGAAATCACCTACTTTCTTTTTTTATTTTTAAATTTAGCTCTGGTACACAATATTTTTTTGCTTGTCAGTTAATCTAGAAATTTTTGATTTTGAAGAGCTTTCTGCAACACAAGAAGACTGTTGGTTCTACATACAACTTTGCAGAAATCAATCAAATTCTTATGATTGCAAGAAGTGCAAATAGCCGACCGCTGAGAACTTCGAGTACCAACCGCTGCTCCGCAAATGTCACATTCAAAGACAACGTATCGAGCTTGTGATTTAGGTTTGATACTGATTTTTCGTGTTAAGCAAAAAACTTGTTCTTTCTTGTGCTTAGCCAAAAGTGATCTCTGGTGCAAGTAATAAATCCTAATGCACGCAAGCCGTCTAAGATGTGGTTGAGCCCATATTGTTCTGATATTTTAGCGCTTGTTGTCTTGTAAGGAGACATGTAATCTGAAAGGTCAAATATGTCGCTGCCAGGGTGACTTTTCAAGGTTTCAATTACTTTCTGAGCTATCCTTCGCTCGCTATTAGCAATAAACATATCTTCAACTTGTTCTGGCATCATTCTATAGCGTCCATCCAATTTTATCGTTGGAAGAAACCTTTTTTTAAATTTAAGCAGTATGTCAAAAACCAGATATGCAATAATCGTTGATCAAAAATGACCTTTAGGATGCTTGGGCTTTGTAGGATAATTAGCCAATTTAGAGAGGTCAATTATGTTAACTCTAACCTTTGTGGTTTCAGTTTCTTGCGCCTCCCTAATCTGTTAGGGGCAAAAGATAAAACCGAGTTAAACTTTAGATTAGTTAGGTTAGATTATAATGAAAAATTTTTTCGGTATATTAATTCTAGCAGTTCTTTGTTTATCATTCTTTTCAGTATTTTCTTTTGCTGCTGATGCTCAATCAACGGAATCTTGGCCTATGTTTCACAACGACCTAGCGCATACTGGTTACTCAACCAATACTGGTCCAACATCAAATCAGACCCTTTGGGTTTTCCCTACCGAGGGTAAAGTGTGGTCTTCTCCCATCGTTGCCAACGGCGTTGTCTATTTTGGATCTTTAGATCACCATATTTACGCTGTCGATGCTATGAATGGAAGCAAAATTTGGGATTATACCACAGGCGACCATGTGTATCCAACTCCAGCTTATTCCAATAACGTCATCTACGTTGGCTCTGACGATAAAAACTTCTATGCATTGAATTCTCAAGATGGCTCTCTTAAATGGAAATTTGCTACTGATGGTCAAGTCCAAAGTTCAGCCATTGTTTCAAATGATATAGTCTACGTTGGTTCCAGTGATCATAACTTTTATGCGCTCAATACGACTGATGGTTCAGTGATTTGGAAATTCACAGCAAGTAACTCCATGATTTCTTCACCATGCTTAGTTAATGGAGTTATTTTCGTTGGCTCTTATGACCACAATCTCTACGCCCTTGATGCTCAAACAGGCTCCGAAAAATGGAGCTTCCCCACTGGAAGTGCTATAGAATCCTCGCCTGTTTTCGGAAATGGCACAATTTATGTCGGCAGCCATGACAATAACACTTACGCAGTAAACGCTGACACAGGAGCATTAGTATGGAAAGTTCCAACCGGTTACGCTGACTGCATCCAAGCATCTCCAGCTTTTGTTAACGGAATAGTTTACACAGGAGATTCGTACAATGGTAATGTTTTGGCTTTAGATGCGAAAAACGGTGCAATAAAATGGAATTACACTACAGGCAGTTATACGATCACATTCAACAACAACGAATTTTCAGGATCTTATACGCTTTCCGGAGTCTATACAAACGCTGTTGTAGGTAATGTTCAATATTCAGGTGCATTAGACAACAAAACTTATGCCTTAAATGCACAAACAGGCGCTTTAATTTGGAGCTACCAAACAAAAGGCAATGTTTACTCAGCCGCCACAGTAGCTAATGGTGTTGCATACTTCGGCTCTGATGACAATAATGTATATGCAGTCGGTAAAATCTCAAGCAGTTCAAGCCTTCCCAACGTTCCTAATTTAGTTTTCTACGCAATCGTAATCATAGTGCTTATTGTGATAATCGCTGTTGCAATCATGGTTCTTCGAAGACGACACAAATAGCCATGCAAAAAATACCTCTTTTCTTTTTTCTTTTGGGCTTACTACAATTTTGCAACAATTTTTGATTTTTCTAATTTTCGAATTAATAAAGTACAAAAATCCAAGGATAGTTAAAAAGAAAGTGGGCCGAGCCGGACTTGAACCGGCGACCTTTGGCTCGTAAAGCCAACGTCCTAACCAGGCTAGACGACCGGCCCCCGCATTTTTGTATTCTTCAGCTTAATTTAAGCTGTTTGGAATAAGCAATTGCATTCGGTTAATATTAGAATTTTGTTCCGAAAGCCTTCAGATTCAAATATACACAATTTCTGGAGGGAAGAGCGTGTAAGAAATTTTGAATCTTGTTTAAATATTAAGTTAACCATAATTTTTTAGGTGAAAATTTTTGGTTTCTGAAAAAATAACTGATTTTCTAAACAAAGCTATCGCCCAAGAACTCCAAGTTAGCATTCAATACATGTGGCAGCACGTACAGGTAACAGGCACCGACGGCGTCATTGTTGAAGATATTTTCCGCAAGACAGCCATCGCAGAAATGAAACACGCCGAACGTCTAGCAGAGCGCTTAGATTATCTAAATGGTGTTGCTACAACCAAGCCTGACCCAGTTTTTGTTGGGGGCAGCCTCATTGAAATGCTCAAACAAGATGAACAAGACGAGGAAGCAGCAATCGAACTCTACAAAGAAGCAATCCAAACTACAGCACGCGAAGGCGATTACACGACAAGACGAATGCTTGAAGAAATCTTAGCAGAAGAAGAAGACCATATTAACACTTTTGGTAAACTGCTTGTCGGCATGACAGAACCATTCACCCAACCTGAAATATCACGAGTAGGATAACAATCTTGGAACATTCATCCTTGCCTACAGTCAGCTATATCAACCTCGGATGAATGGTTTGTCCGTGGTGCCATAGTTTGAGTAATCCTTCATTAAGATGCCCAGTTTGCGGAATCCAAATAGATCCACATGACGACTCTGCAAGAACTAACATAGCATTTGATAGTTTAGGGGGCAAAAAATACAATTTCTGCAGTGAAAACTGCCGACGGCACTTCCAAGATGATCCCAGAATCGCTTATTTTTCAATGGAAATAGGCGTCTTAGCAAATATGCCAACTTACAGCGGAGGTTTAGGTGTTCTGGCGGGAGACATAGTAAAATCAAGCGCTGACCTCAGGCTCCAAATGGTTGCCATTAGCCTTGTTAGCAGAAAAGGCTATTTTAGACAAAAGTTAACGGAGCAAGGAGACCAACAAGAGTTACCAGACGAATGGGATCCATCCAAATCATTAACCCTGATGCCTAACACAGTTACGTTAAGAATCGAAGGAAGACCTGTCAAAGTACAGGCGTGGCTCTATGAATACCAAAGCGCCACGGGCGGCATGGTGCCAATTCTCTTCTTAGACACCGATCACGAAGAAAACCACCCTGAAGACAGAAGAATAACCGATCATCTGTATGGTGGAGACAAAACTTACAGATTAAAACAAGAAATTGTTTTGGGCATTGCAGGAACTAAACTTCTGAAAACCTTGCCATTCAAAATCAGAAAATACCATATGAACGAAGGACACTCTAGCCTCTTAACACTTGAACTACTAAAAGAAAACGGCTCAGACGAAGAAAAAGTCCGAAACCTATGTGTTTTCACTACACACAGCCCAGTCGAGGCTGCTTTCGACCAGTTCTCATATGAACTTGTCCAAAAAATGCTTGACAAAGAATATCTACTATCTGACATGCAACGTTATGCTGGCATAGAAAACTTGAACATGGCGTACCTAGCCTTAAACTTAAGCAAATACATCAATGGCGTTTCATTGGCACACGTAGATTACTCGAGAAAACTTTTCCCTGGACGATATATTAGAGCAGTCACCAACGGAGTACATTCATACACTTGGACGAGCTTGTATTTTAGGCAACTATTTGACAAGTACATTCCTGGTTGGGCTAACGAACCAATTCTTCTAGCAAAAGCCAGTGAGATTCCTAACAGCGAAATCTGGGATGCACATTGCAAATCCAAACTAAACTTATTATCTTTTGTCGAAAAAACCAAAGGAATCCAACTAGACCCTGAAGCATTAACTATTGGCTTTGCCCGAAGAGCAACAGGTTACAAGCGGGCAACACTGATTTTCTCTGACCTACATAGACTTAAAGATATAAATCGAAGAACAAAAATTCAGATGATTTACGCAGGAAAAGCACACCCAAATGATACAGACGGAAAGAGGCTAATTCGACAAATTCACGATTATGCAAACATGTTAAAAGACGAAATAAAAATCGTTTACCTAGAAAACTACAACATGGAAATCGCCTCTAAACTCACTTCCGGAGTAGATGTTTGGCTTAACACACCATTGCCACCTTTGGAAGCTTCAGGAACTAGCGGCATGAAAGCAGCCCATAACGGCGTTATTAACTTTAGCGTTTTAGATGGGTGGTGGATGGAAGGTTGTATTGAAGGGGTAACTGGGTGGGCTATAGGTCCTCATCCTGGAGAACTGTTAGTAGAAAACGCGCGAAGAGAACTTGAACTTCAAGATCTTTACAGCAAGTTAGAATACCTAATTATTCCAACCTTCTACAACCAAAGAGACACCTGGGTCACTTTGATGAAAAACTCTATTGCAAAAATCGCCTACTATTTCCAAACACAATGGGTAGTGCGAAGATACATAACCGAAGCTTACCTGATCTAAACCCGTTATTGAAGCGTTTTGGCTGCAACCTCTTTAGCCCAGTTACGTATTTCTTCCCAGTCCCTTAGCTCGTAAACTCCAGGTTCAGTCTGCTTAAAACCATCTTTTTCAAGTTGGAGTTTGAGTGCTCCGAGCGTTCTTTTGAAAATAAAGCTCATCTTGTTAAAGTTCATGACACCGCCAAAAAAACCAACAGCAATTGGATTCAACTGATACTTGGCGATTTTATCATCTAATCCAGCCTTCCGAATTTTTTCAACTTCATCCGGTTTGCCTTCTTTTTCCGGAACTGCTTTCATTGAAGAAATAAAAATGGCGACTTTTTTCTGGGTAAGTTGAGCTTGGAATCGCTTCAAAAAATCCTCAGCTTCTCCAGTCCACCTACCAATCTGCATTCCACTGCCAACAATAACAAGCTCATAAGGTGAGATGTCTCTTACTTTCTCTTCTTTAGCGTTGACAACTTTAACATCAAAACATCCAGCTTGAAGAACCCGCGCAATTTCCTCGGAGGTACCAGTTGTTGCGCCGTAGCGAGTACCATAAACAATCAAAGTCTTCATTTCTGTACCCAAAATAAGTTATGTACGAATTAATAATAAAAAATTATGCTCGGAAAATCAAAAGCAAAAAGAAGACTGCTTTTAACGCAGTTTCATTAGGACCATTTCGGCTGCGAGCACCATTGGTTCCCATGTTTCGCAGAGCGGCGGTGCATAGGCAGTGTCTGCTTTAGCAAGTTCTCGTACAGTCATGCCTTTTTGGATCGCAAAGCTTAGGCAATTTATTCGTTGGGTGACTTCTTCGCCGCCGATAACTTGTCCGCCTATGATGCGTTGTGATTCTTTTTCGACGATAAGTTTGATTTTGATTGGTTTTGCGCCGGGGAAATAATCTGCTTTGGTTTTGCTGCTTATGGCTCCTGTGACAACTTCGATGCGGTTGCGTGCGGCAGCAGTTTCTGTTAAACCTGTATTGCCTGCTTCAATTCCAAACAGCATAGTAACAGCTGACGCGAGAACACCTGAAAACTGTGAGTAGTCGCCTCCAGCATTTGCACCTGCAACTTTGCCTTGCCTAACCGCTATGGTACCCAATTGGGCACACGTAGGTTGATGCGTTATAATGTTTGGAGCTTCAGCGCAGTCACCAACAGCGTAGATGTCTTTTACGTCGGTTTCCATTCGGCCATTCGTCTTAATGGCCCTTGACGAACCCAAAGGAATTCCAGCGTCAACAGCCAGTTTCGTGTTTGCGCGGACGCCAAAAGCGCTAATGAACATGTCTGCTTCAATTATTTCTTCTCCAGCTTTAACCGCTGTAACTTTGTCTTCGCCAAGGAATTCTTCAACACCTTTGCTGGTTAAAATGCACATACCCTTCGACTCTAAATGTTCATGCACCATTTTTGCCATATCTGCATCGAGCAACTGTGGCAGAATCTGAGGTAGCATTTCAACAACGGTTACTTTGAGGCCTCTTTCTATTAAGCCAACGCCTACTTCCAACCCTATTAAGCCTGCGCCCATGATGACGGCTGATTTGGCTCCGGCTTTAACGGCTGCATCAATTTTTTCTCCATCTTCTATTCCTCGAAGACTGAGGATGCCCGCTTTTTCTTTGCCTTTGATTGGGGGCATGAATGAGTCAGCGCCTGTGGCGATTATTAGGCTGTCGTAAGAAAGAGTTTCTGTGGCGCCTTCTTTTGTGGTGACGGTTACGTTTTTTTCTTTTGTGTTAATTGAGTTTGCCTTTGTTTCAGTGCGCAAATTCAGTTTTAGCATTTGGAAGTATGCTGGCGGGTAAACGATTAGGTCTGTGAATTTGCTGATTTGTCCACCGATGACAAAGGGCAATCCGCATCGGGAGTAACCGGCGTTTTTTTCTCGGGTGATTAGGGTGATTTCAGCTGTGCGGTCTTTTTTGCGGGCAGATGAAGCTGCTTCTATGCCTGATGCGTTTGCGCCGATAACGATTATGCGTCTTGCCATCTTTGTGCCTTCTTATTTGGATTGGATTTGGGCTTTGTGCCATTCAACTGCCGCGTTGAAATCCATCAGGTTTGCAAGTTCAGCTTGCAAGTTTGAAGGCTTAACAATGATTAGCCAGCCTTTGCCATATGGATCTTCGTTTAGGGTTTCTGGTTTTGAGCCGACTTCCTCGTTTACTTCCGCTATGATTCCTGAAACGGCGGCAACTAAGTCGGATACAGCTTTGACGGATTCTAGGGTTCCGTATGGCTCGTTCTGTTTTACTTCTGAGCCTGCACTTGGTAGTTCCGCATATACGATTTCACGTAGGGATTTTTGGGCGTAATCGGTGATGCCCATGCGGATTTTGTCGCCTTCAACTTTTACCCATTCAAAATCTTTTGAGAAGTAAAGACCTTCAGGTACTTCGTACTGTTCAACTTTTACCATAACTTAAACCTCAAATAACTTGATGATTAACCCAGTTTTAAATCGGAGATTAAAAGCTTTCACAGAACCTTTTGCTAAAAAAAATAAGAAAAAACCAAAAAAGAAAAATCCTTTAGCGTTCCCGTTTGCCCTCTATCCATTCTTCTGTCCATTGGCGCGCTTGATCGTCTGGAACCTGAACGGGCGGATGCTTGAAGGCGTATGATGGCATGCTTATGAGTTGCCCCGCGATTTTGCGGTCCAAAGCGATTTTTGCAGCGCGAATAAGGTCAATAACTACTCCTGCACTATTAGGAGAATCCTCAACTTCCAGTTTGGCGTTGATTGTGATTGGTCTATCACCGAACGCGCGTGTTTTCATGGAAATGTAGCAGATTTTCTTGTTTTTTAGGAACGGAACAAAATCAGAGGGTCCGATTCTTGTCGGCAAATTGTAGGGGACAAGGCTTGTGACGGCTTCGGTTTTGCTGATGCGTTTGCTGGTTAATCGGTTTTCAACTGTCATGTTCTGGAAGTCTGTGTCGCCGCCAAGGTTAAGTTGGTATGTTTCATCTACAATTGCGCCGCGGTCAAGGCACAATCGGACAAGGGTGCGGTGAAGAATGGTGGCGCCTACTTGGCTTTTGATGTCGTCACCTAAAACTGGCAAGCCCGCAGCTTCAAATTTCTTTGGCCACTCCATGGATTTGTCTGAACCGATGAATTCAGGCATGCAGTTTACGAAGGCGCATCCTGCATCAATAGCGCATTGAGCGTAAAAGCGGACAGCGTCATGGCTGCCGACAGGAAGATAATTAACAAGAACTTGTGTTTTTGTATCTTTCAAAACTTTAAGTATGCTTTCTTTGGTGGTTTTGCTATCGTCATAAACGTTGAAGGTTTCGCGCATGTGTGGAGCGGCGCCGTCAAGGATGATGCCTGGGGAAATTTTGACGCCTAAATTGGGAACGTCTGCAAATTTCTCGCAGACATTGGGTTTTAGCCAGATGGCTTCGGAAAGGTCTTTTCCGATTTTGTTTTTATTAACTTCAAAAGCTGCGACGAAACGGATGTCTCTTATGTGGTAGCCGCCGTAGTTTACGTGCATTAAGCCTGGCACTGTTGTGTCTTCTTTGGCGTTTTTGTAATATTGGGTTCCTTGAATCAGGGCGGAAGCGCTGTTACCAACGCCGACGAGAGCTACACGAATTTCAGGCATGACACTTTAACCATCCAAACGTTCTGTGTTAAGTGAAGGCTTAATGATCAACACAGCTATAACCTTTTTCCAAATCCCTTGGGCTATAACTAAACAAGTTGCCATTTAACGTTGATTTATTAAATAAGCGAAAAAGCGCTTTTTCAACCACTAAGCTCTCCAATAATGCACTCAACCAACAAACAATAATTTTTTCAGTCAATAACCTTACAGAAAAACCAACCCACAACTCCAAAAAAAAGTGAACTACTCGCCCCTTACGGGGCGAGCATCTCCAATTTAGTCCCTGTTGATATATTCTTCAATTTTAGCGCTAGTCACAACGCCGGCAGTTCTAACAGCATAACCCTCCGACCACAAATGCCCACCCCAAAGCTTCTCTTTCAGCAAAGGGAATTCTTCGAAAAGCGATTTAGCAGAATTGCATTTCAAAACACGCACCATATCAAGAATACATACTATAGGTGGAGCAGAAACAAACAGATGCACATGATCGCCATGATGAACCTTAGCAGCTAGCAGTTGAAAGCCACCCTGATTAGCAATCGTCTTAAGTACCTCCTCCAACCTAACCTCAACTGAGCCCAAAAGTACCTTGCGGCGGTATTTAGTGGCCCAGATAAGGTGGTAGTTGGCTTGGAAAACACACGATCTTGCTTTCTCCAGGTCTCTCACCTCCTTATCCAATGGTGACAGACCTATCGTTGAGTAGAACTAATAGAACTGCGGGTTGGACGCATTCATCCTGCCGCTAACGCGGCAGGTATTCTGCTAGGTTTTTTATAAACAAAACCAAAAAAACTAGAAATCCAACAACAACTATTCAACATGTCAACAACCTAATAGGCATGCCGCACATTAATCCGACTTGGGAACTTGGCAGCCCAAACATTTCCCAAGCACTCCCAAGCAACATGGAAAAAACCTGCGCCCAAGCCCAACTCCCAAGCTCAAAACCCCCAAAACGACCCAAACAAAAAACACAACCCAAAACACAAACAAAAAATTAGATGTGCACACAAAAACTCCTTCAACAACAACCAAAGAAAAGAAAAAATATCAAAACGGCTTACCCAAACATTGAAGAGAAGATAATCATTTTCAAACTCTATTTTCGATTCACGACAAAATTAAAAGGGAACACTAACACATTTAGATAACAGTCGAAGTTGAATTGTTATGGCTGCACCAGAAGTTAACATCAGTTATTCTCCTTTCAAAGAAATCGTGGTCTTAGAGAAAACCTATTTTAATTCACCTGAAGAAATTGCGCGTTTTACATCTGTGATTGCAGGCGGCAAACTTGCAGGTCTCTATTGGGTTGACGGCATCGTTTTCCTATACTTCCCGTTACCGGCTTCAACCACTGCTGTGGCTAAGGAGCTTTTGGAAAATCGTAAAGTATTTTGGACTTTTGTGGGTTATGCGCCTATGCCAAAATACATTCAGGTTATTGAGACTAAGGAAAAGATGATTGTTCCTGTTGTGGACATTTCGAATGATCTCATTTTGCGAAGTGTAGCTCACTGGTTAAAAGAACTACCTAAACCGTAAGGCACCAGTTTTGGCTATCATAAGCCTCAAAGGAAAAGTGTTCGCGGGTAAAGGCGAAGGCAAAAAATTCATAACGTTGCCTTGGGTTGAACATCAAATCAGAGAAAAACTAGGTTTTGTTCCGTTTGCAGGCACATTAAATATCCGCTTAAATAGAGAAGGATTAACCAACAAACAAATACTCACTAAAGTATCGTGCATCGAAATAACTCCAGAAAAAGGTTACTGCAAAGGCGTTTTGATTAAGTCAAAGATTACGGAGTTAGATTGCGCCTTGATTATTCCTTTGGTGGAAGGTTACCCGCCTGATGTGGTGGAAGTTATTTCACCAGTCTTTCTAAGGCAGCGACTGCATTTAGTAGATGGCAGTGAAACCGAGGTTATGGTTAGCCTTTAACGCAGGGCTTTTTTTGCGCTGCTATGTATTCTTCTTCACAGTTGTTTCGTTTTAGGTAACTGCCATATGTTACGAGCGCTTTCATTGCTCTAGCAGCATCTTCAGGTGAAGAAAAAGAAGGCACACCTAATCTATCAAAGCGACTGCGAGTGTAGAGCGCCATTTCTGTTTCACCAATATCACACATAACTATTGGTTTGGTGTAGCTTGAAGCAATCTTAACTATACCGTCAATGTAAACCTCTCGGAGCCCAGGCATATGATGAAGCCCAAGAAGAATTATTCCGTAAATCTGTGGGTCCTGGAACATTAGATCGGCGGCCATAACAAACATGTCATCAGTCACTGAACCAGTGAGATCTACAGGGTTTGTTGTAGCAGCAATTTTTAAGATAATATTTTGATCTTTCAGTTCTTGGAACTTCCTCTGTGTCTCCTTGGAGAAACGCTCTACTGTTAGCCCTAAGGCTTCGCATTCATCCACAGTCATAACGCCAGGTCCACCTGCGTCAGTTAATATACCAATGTTTTTGCCCACAGCTGGCGGCTGCATGGCCAAGGCTTTACCTATGTCAAAAAACTCTTCCATATCTCTTGCACGAATGATTCCGCCCTGCCTAAACGCTGCATCATAAATCTTATCGGACCCCGCAATGGCCCCTGTGTGGGAAGCTGCAGCTCTTGCTCCTGCCGCGCTTCGGCCTGATTTTATTATTACAACGGGTTTTTTGCAGGTAACCTTCTTTACTATCTTGAGAAATTCTCGTCCGCGGTTAATATCTTCCAAGTAGACCAGAATGACTTTGGTTTCTTTATCATGTAGCAAATAATTCAGGATGTCGGATTCTGTAACGTCGCATTTGTTGCCAAAACTTACGAATTTGCTAACGCCCATCTGGCGACCAGTTAAATAGTCTAAAGCTGCAACGCCGAAGGCTCCACTTTGCGTTATCATGGCTATGTTGCCGGGCAAAGGTCTTGGAGTCGCGACTACGTCTTCACCAGTTGTTAAAACCTTAGTTTCAGGCAGAAACAAAGTATCAATGCCTGTCTTTGAATAGTAAATACCAAGGCAGTTAGGCCCCAAAACGCGGATACCTGCCTTCGCTGCAATAGCGACAACCTGATCTTCGAGATCTTTGTTGCCAATTTCCTTAAAACCAGAGCTGATGATAATGGCGGTTTTAACCTTTTTTGTTGCTGCCTCTTCCATAACAGAGGGAACAACGGCTGCTGGGACAATAACCACGATTAGTTCGATTTCGCCTGGAACTTTAGATAGACTTTTATAGCATTTAAACCCTAAAATCGAGTCTTCACCCGGGTTAACGGGGTAAAGTTCACCTTTGAAGACGCCACGATCCTTATTGGTGACAAAGTTCTTGAAGATTACGTGACCTGCCTTATCAACCTTTTTTGTTGCGCCCACTACTGCGACTGAGTGCGGGTTGAAAAAAGTATCCATCTTCTGAACTGTGTCTTCCATAATTATCACGTCTTTCCGCTAAGTGCTTTCAAACCCAGCTTTATTTGTTACTATCAAAGAAAACTCTTTGTTTTGTTCCTATTAACCTTCTTGTCGAATTTTTCTTACAAGCACTATGGGTTTATGCTTGATTGCGGAAAGCATGTCCCAACTTACCTCATCGATTTGTGCATGAAACCTTGCAGCCATATCCCAAACCGTAGCTCCCGAGCCAGGACCGCGGGCTCTGTCAGCGATGTTGGTAATTTTTAACGCCTCTCTTGCCAAGAGACTGCAACCTGAAACAGCTAATGGCGTAGAACTTTTCTTAAGTTTGAGGATCCGACCTAAAATGTAACTCGTGCTGGCACCCAATGAATAAATGCCTTTAAGTGGTTTGGGTCTCGGAGTAAAAAAGAAACTGCGAAGCCTGTATGTCTTATCGGTGTCGGCAATTATTACGCAAACCGTTTTACCCAGTTTCTGCAAGATTTGACATTCAATTTTCCTAGCCAAAACATCAGCGTTCGCTAACGGTAAACTCACATAAGAATATGGCAAATTCGAGCCGTCGATTCCGCCTTCAGAACCAAACATAAGTGCCTGCCAAAAACCAGCATATTGCAGAGCGACTTGTTTGTGTCGACTCCCAGAGGTTAAGGGGTAATTCCGCAACCGCTTCAGTAAGCGATGCCCAAAACCGCATAAAATACCAAGTGGGTAACCCCAGATAACGCGCATCCAAAACCGCGCCAAAACCTTAGCGGTCAAACTCGGCTTAAAAGAGGCTTCGTCAACCATGTAGCCCAACGCGGTTGAAATCGCTTTTTCAGACAATACAACAAAGTCACCGTCTTCAATTTTGTCTTCAATGACATCTGTGATTTTTTTGATGTAGTTCTCTTTTGGTTTCCAAAAACCAGTTGCAACTGCCAAAGCAATGTATCGAGTCATTGAAAGTAAGCACTCAACAGATGCAGACTAAGCTTAAGCTAATAAGAGTTAATTTCTATCTGCAGTCAACGCGGTCTTTCTGAAGAGTGTTCTTTCTAGAAAAGGGCAAATGGGAAACGAAGGTCATTCTGCCAAAACTTGCCCTTTATTGCAATTAAATATCCACACACTTGACAATGCATATCACTGGTTAGGTTCCACTGGCTGATCTCAAAGCTGCTGCGTTTGATTACGGCCGTGTCACAGTTAGGGCAATGAGTATTTTCAGCTGCGTGCCCTGGGACGTTACCAAGATAAACGTACTTTAAACCCTGATTTTTCGCAGTCATCCATGCCTTTTCCATGTCAGGAATAAAGGTTGCTTGAATCGTGGTCATTTTGTAATCTGGATGAAAACGTAGAAGGTGAAATGGTGTGTCTTCACCAAGATAATCTTTGATCCATTTTGCCATTGTACGTATCTTATCCATAGAATCACCCATCTTTGGAACAACGAGATTGGTAATTTCTATATGCACACCTTGAAGTTTGAGCTCCTTAAGCGTCTCATAAATTGGTTCGACGGTTGGCACAGCTGAAACTGATTTGTAAAAATCTGGGTCTCCTGCAGCTTTAAAATCCACCGTTGCTGCATCCAGATACGGCCCGATAGTTTTGACTGCTTCGGGAGTCATGTACCCGTTGGTGACAAAAGTGTTAAACAATCCTGCCTCATGAGCAAGCTTAGCGATGTCATAGGCGTACTCCATGAAAATGGTTGGTTCCGTGTAAGTATAGCTGATTCCTTGGCACTGGTTTTCTTTTGCTGACTTTACTACGTCTTCAGGTGGAAACAGAGTGCCAGCGATTTCTTTGTCCTGGCTTATCATCCAATTGTCGCAAAATTGACACCTGAAATTGCAGCCGGCAGCCGCCACCGACAAAACCAAAGCGCCTGGATTGAAATGTGAAAGAGGTTTTTTGCCAATCGGATCTACACCAGCCGACACAGCTTTGCCATAATTGAGCGCGTACAAAGTGCCACCTTGATTTTTGCGCACTAAACAAAAACCTTGACCTTCGTCACTGATTAAGCAACGACGAGCACATAAGCAACATTTAACTTTATTTTCAGTTTGCTTCTCGTATAGCATAGCTTCATGAAGCGACATTATCTAACAGTCTCCAAAATAA
This sequence comes from Candidatus Bathyarchaeota archaeon, assembly GCA_963701045.1. Taxonomy (GTDB): domain Archaea; phylum Thermoproteota; class Bathyarchaeia; order Bathyarchaeales; family Bathycorpusculaceae; genus Bathycorpusculum. The sequence continues at coordinate 699,635 of OY969560.1, read as the reverse complement.
TAGAGAAGACAGTTTTTGTTTAAAAGGATTGAGCCCAAGAGTTTGCTAAAAGCATTTAGGCACTCAAGAAACCGGCGTAATTAACGAGAAGAAAAAAGAGTGTGTGTGCACCAACAATTCTTCTTTCTTTCAGATAAAGAAGAGTTAAGCAAGTCTATATTAAGAACTTAATGAACTTCTCCTAAAAGAAAATCTAAAAGCGATGCTTGACAAACTAATAATTTAAGAAAAATTAAGTTTCTTTTGCTTGAAGCATAGTGTTGTGGAAGCAGCTGTATTGACCTGTGTGGCATGCGGGTCCAGTCTGTTCAACCACATAAAGTAATGAGTCGTAATCGCAGTCTGTTGAAACTGACACGATTTTTTGGGTGTGCCCTGAAGTTTCACCTTTTACCCAAAGTTCATTGCGTGAACGGCTCCAATACGTGCCCTTGCCAGTCTTGAGAGTATTCTCCACAGCCTGACGGTTCGCGTAAGCTTGCATAACTACTTCTTTGGTTTTTACGTCTTGAACTATGACGGGTATAAGTCCATTGCCTTTCTTGAAGTCAAGTTTGTCTATTAATTCGTTGGTTGTCATTGTCTTATCGTCACCCCCATCTTACGAAGATAATCTTTCACCACTGGAACAGGATACTGATTATAATGGAAAATCGAAGCTGCCAAAGCCGCATCTGCCTTACCCTACAGTTAATACTTCTAGGAGATGTTTGGGTTCTCCGGCGCCCCCACTCGCAATGATGGGCACGTTTACTCGCTCGGATATGGCTCTGGTTAATTCGATGTCGTAACCGTCTTTTGTACCGTCGCGATCCATGGAAGTTACCAAAAACTCGCCCGCGCCAAGCTTTTCTGCCTGCTTTGCCCAAGTTAAAGCGTCGATCCCCGTCGGTTTGCGCCCCCCATACGTGACCACTTCAAACCACAATTTGCCTTCAACGGTATCAACCATTACTTTGCCTTCGTTTGGCGTGCGGTTCCTCTGTGCGTCAATAGCACACACTACACATTGCCTACCGAAAACGTCTGCAAGTTCAGTTATAACATTGGGGTTTTCCACCGCTGCCGTGTTAACCGATACTTTGTCAGCGCCACTACAAAGAACAAGCCTAGCATCTGGCACATTGCGGATTCCGCCTCCAACAGTGAAGGGTATGCTGATCGCTTTGGCTACCCCTTCCACAACACCTCTTAAGATATCACGTTTTTCAGAAGAAGCAGTGATATCGAGGAAAACCAATTCGTCGGCACCTTGGTCAGAGTATTGTTTAGCCATCTCCACCGGGTCGCCTGCACGCTTTGGGTTAAGGAAATTAATGCATTTAACGACTTTGCCGTGATCAACATCAAGGCAAGGAACGATACGTTTTGCAAGCGGCATCTCTTAGGCTCCCATTTTTTGAATGGCTTCATTTAGAGTGAATTTGCCTTCATAAAGGGCTTTCCCGATGACTGCGCCTTCTACTCCAATTTCTTTTAGGGCAACTAAATCGCCGATACTGCCAATTCCTCCTGCCGCAATGATTTTTGCGTTCGGGAATTGTGTTGCTCCACTAAGAGTGAACAAATCAGGACCACTAAGCATGCCATCTTGTGCAATAGAAGTTATCAAATAATGTAGAACTCCCATAGAAGTGTATTTTTCGAGAGCTTCATCAACAGTCATGGATGTTTCGGTTTTCCAGCCTTCAACCATTATGCGTCCATCTTTATTGTCCAAAGCGACAATAACGGAATCCATACCAAATTTCTTTTGGATTTTTCCAATAGCTGACGAATCGCTGAAAGCTAAAGCGCCGAGTATCACCTGACTTATGCCTGTTTGAAAGAGTCTTTCTGCAGCCTCGTTGCTACGAATCCCCCCGCCTACTTGAATAGGCAATTTTACATTTGTTGCAATTTCAGCAATGACAGAATGATTGTTGCCAAGTCCAAAAGCTGAGTCTAAATCTATGATGTGCAGCTTGGCTGCGCCTTCATCGCGCCAACGTTTTGCAGCTTCTAAAGGAGTCCCGAATTGACTTTCGTAGAATTTTGCGGTTTTCGCTTCACCTCGAGTTAAACGTACAATTTTTCCGTTCATCAAATCAATTGCTGGAATTAACTGCATTCATTTTCACCTGACTACTTCTTTAGCAAAATTTCTAAGAATTATCAACCCAATGTCACCTGATTTTTCAGGATGAAACTGGGTGCCATAAATATTTTTACTAGCTACTGCCGATGTGAAGATTGTTCCATATTCAGTCGTTGTGCAAACTATGTTTTTGTCTATTGGCTGTGGATATAGTGAGTGGACAAAGTATACGTAGCTCCCCTCTGCTACGCCGTTGAAGAGCTCATTTGGCTTCACGAAGTTCAATGTGTTCCAACCCATATGCGGTACCTTAACGGTTCTGGGCAACTCCATGATTTTGCCTTTGAAAAGCGCTAAACCGTTTCCTGGTCCTTCCTCGCTTGTTTCAAAGAAAAGCTGCATACCAAGACAAATGCCAAGAATCGGGGTACCCTCTTTAATTTTGTCAGTAATAGTTGCTTTAACTTCATCAATTTTTCTAGCTGCAGCCGTAAAAGCGCCTACGCCAGGCAAGGCAATCGCATCAGCTTCCGCCAAATCTTTAGCACAAGTTCCAATCGAAGCATGCAAGCTAACTTTTTCCAAGGCTGTTTTAAGGCTTAATAGGTTGCCTACACCGTAGTCGAAGATGACGGCTTTTGCCATTTACATAGCTCCTTTTGAACTAGGTACACCTTTGCGTCGTGAATCGATTGCTACTGCTTGTCTAAGCGAAAGGGCAAGTGCTTTGATTGCAGCTTCTGCTTTGTGGTGGTCGTTGCTGCCATATTCTACATATACGTGTATGTTTGATCCAAGTGAGGTCGCTAATGATTCAAAGAAGTGCACAATGTCTTCTGTCGCCATTTCTTCTACTTTCTTACCTCGCAGTTTGAGGTCAATTTTGAAGTATGGTCGTTTTACTAAGTCAACGGCTGCGAATGCCAAGGAGCAATCCATTGGTGCCGCCGCATCACCAAACCTTGTTATACCTTCTCGTGTGCCCAATGCCTTGTTGAGTGCTTCTCCGAGGCCAAGGGCTAAATCTTCAACTGAGTGGTGAACCAAGTCGCCTTTGACTGAGACGGAGATGTCAATCAGACTATGAGTGGCTAGACTGGTTACCATGTGGTCTAGAAACGGAATTCCTGTTGCTATGGCTGTTTTTCCTTCTCCGTCAAGGTTCACTTGGACTTTGACTTCTGTTTCTTTGGTCTTACGGTAAACTTCTTGTGTCCTCATTTTTAGTCACTTTGAATTTCTGTTAATGCCTCAATTAGCTTTCGATTCATTTCTGGTAACCCTACAGTAACGCGGAAGCAGTTGGGATATTGAAGGATTCTTCCCCATTTCTTTAACATAATGCCCTGCTGTAACAGTTTCTCGTTGACCTCATCAGCGGGCTTGCTTGTGTTCATAAGCAAAAAATCTGCTTGGGAATCGAAAGCTTGTACACCATTTATTTTATTAAGTTCCTTAATCAGTTTTCCCCGTTCCGCTATGAGTTCCTTAGCAGCTTTCTTCATTAGATCCACGTTGTCGAGCATTTTAGAGCCCATTCGTAATGTGAAACCGCTTACAGGATACGGCAAAGGTGCTTTTTCAGTAATTACTTTCGTTATCTCCGGGTTTGCCACCGCGTAACCAAGCCGCAATGCTGCCAACCCGAAGGCTTTGCTAAATGTGCGTAAAATAATCATATTTGAAAATTCAGATATGCGGGGCACTAAAGAGTAGTTTGCAAATTCGCCATAAGCCTCGTCTAAAATGACTATGCCGGGGAAAGCTTTGGTTAGTTTTTCCACGTCTTCTTGGTTGAACTGAGTTGAAGTTGGATTATTTGGTGAGCAAAGATAAAGCAACCTTGTTTTGTCGCTAAACCGCGTCATCATAGCTTCTACGTCAAGCTGCAAATTGCTTTTCAAAGGAACTGTGACGTATTCGCCTTTTTGCCTTTTCATGCAGAGTTTTGGAATACTAAATGTCGGAGAAAATGAAAGCATGACTTCGCCTTCATCAACAAAAAGCCTAATTATGCGATCGATTAACTCGTCGCTGCCATTGCCGACTGACAGATAATTTTCTGGCGCTCCAACATAACTTGAAAGCTTAGCTAGAAATTTGGGGACTTCGTCTTCTGGGTAGAGGCGCAAGTCAAACTCGTCAGCTAACTCCTTCATTAACCTTGTTTGAGCAAACCTGTCAACAAAGAGACTTTCGTTAAAGTTTAACTTCACAATTTCCGACGTGGAGACACCGATCCGTTTGGCAATTGATTCAGGCGTGGAACCAACTGAATAGCAATCTATATTTTGTAGATTTGCAATTTTTTGTTGTAACCATTTTCTATAGGTCAAGCTCATCTTTCAAACCTTGCCTGAATAGCTTTGGAGTGGTTTGGCAGGTTTTCCGATTCCGCCAACACTTTTAAGGTGTCTCTTACCCTATCCAAACTCGTTCTTGAACTCTCAACGATACTGACCCTGCGCATAAAATCAAATACAGATAAGCCCGAGAAAGATTGCGCAAACCCACCAGTAGGTAGCACATGGTTGGTTCCACTGCCATAGTCGCTTAAAGCTACAGGAGTATAAGGCCCTAAAAGTATCAGACCTGCAGTGAGTTTTTCGGCGATCTCCTTGGGTTTAAATGTCATGATTTCTAAGTGTTCGGGAGCAAACTGATTAACTAAATCAGTTGCTTCAGCCATGTTTTTGCAGACAATGATGAAGCCGTATTTTGTAAGTGACTCAGTTATTTTTTCGCTTCTTTGTGCTGAAGCTGCAATGGTTGTGAGGTGTTCTTGGACTTTTTGGGCAACTATTTCTGACGTAGTTATGAGTCCGGCAATACTGTCGTCTCCGTGCTCAGCCTGCGAAACCATATCATAAGCAATAAAACGTGCGTCAGCCGACTCATCAGCTAAAACAAGTACTTCACTTGGACCAGCAGGCATGTCAATCGCAACATCAGATGAAACCAAAACTTTGGCTGTCGTTACATATTTGCTTCCTGGTCCCACGATTTTCTTTACCGGCTTTATGCCTTTAGTTCCGTAAGCTAATGCAGCTATGGCTTGGGCTCCCCCGACCTTGTAAACCTCGTCGACACCGCAGATGTCAGCAGCAACCAGAACTAGAGGGTTAACTCTTCCTCTATCATCGCTTGGTGAACACACAACAATTCGTTGAACGCCTGCGATTTTTGCAGGTACTACGGTCATAACAAGTGTACTTGGGTACGCCGCTTGCCCACCGGGTACGTAACAACCTACACTTTCGATTGGACGCAGAATGGTCTGAACATAAATACCTTCGTCCACGCTTTTGATTTCGGTTTGTGCAAGCAACTGTTTTTGGAAAGCGCTCACTTTTGCTTTCATGAATTGTAGAGCAGACATTTGCTCACGGTTGGTTTTTGCGTAGGCATCTTTGAATTCTTCCGATCGCACTTTCAAAGTCTTAAAGGTTAGAGAAGCTTTGTCAAATTTTTGTGCAAGTTCAATAAGTGCTTTGTCACCGTTTTCTTTAACTTGACTGACTATAGCTTTTACGTCGACTTCAAGCTGAAGAGCGGCTTTAGGGTCAGCTTTTTGCCTTTTATACCAGTCGACTGGAAGCTGTTCAGTTTTCCAGACATTTATTTTTATTTGTTCTTGCATGTTTTCTCCACTCTTGTAGCAAGCTCGTCAAGAGCCAGCACCTGCCTAGGCTCATAAACTACTAATCCTTGGGCGATTTTGCGTATTTTCGGTAACAATTCAATAAGAGAATCTTTCTCAATCACTGTGTTTACGCTGACCCAGGTGTCATCAGCCAAGGGAGATATCGTTGGGTTCTTAAGTGCAGGTAACTCTGTTAGGAGCTTTTGCAGATTTGCTTTTTTCACATTGACAAATATATGAATTCTCTTTGAACCATCTACAACGCCTTTTAGCAATGCAACGATATCATAGATTTTTTCTCGCTTCTCAGGATCTTCGAGAGCTTTTTTGTTGGCAATAAGTATAGCGGATGATCGCAGCACAGTGTCTATGATTTTAAGATTGTTAGCTTCAATTGTTGTTCCGGTTTCAGTAACATCCATTATCGCATCGGAGTTTTCTGGTGGTTTAGCTTCCGTTGCTCCAAAAGACAAGAAGATTTTAGCTCTCGGGTTGTCGCCTTTTTTCCACCAGGGTGTGACAAGCATTGGGTCAGCATTTCCAAATCTTTTTTTGTATTGCGGAGTGTTTTTGAGAAATTCAGATGCTATATTGAGGTATTCTGTGCTAATTCTGAAGTTCTTCCCTTCACTCCAGATGGACTCCATGAATTCACCCATTGTCATGTTTTCGCAACTTTTAGGAACTGCAATTACAAGCTTAATTTTTCCATATTCTAGGTTTTGCAGAATTTCTACGTCCGCACGGTTTTCCCTAACCCAATCTTCCCCTGTGATCCCGAGATCTTGTAATCCTTCGCTGACGAAAACAGGGATTTCTTGAGGTCTTAATACTTTGAGTTCTATTTGAGGGTCGTTTATACTTGGGCGGTATGTTCGCTCTGTTCCACCAATTTTATATCCTGATTTAGAGAAGAATTCCGTTGTTGCTTTTTCTAAAGAACCTTTAGGAATTGCAAATTTCAATTTATCCATAATTTTTCACCTAAATTTTTATAAAAACTTCTGAGAGATTTCTGTTTCGCTAAAACGGTACTTGCGGGGTTTGCGCCTAATTTTGAATAACGAATCTTGTTTTGGCTTAGGCTTGTTGGATTGCTACTGATGAATGCAATCGCCTTGTATGAACACAATCCCTCATCGTATACCACTGAAAGACACCTGAATGTCGGTGCTCCTAATAAATCTGTTTCCTAATATATAACTGTCAAAATAGCAAAAGACGCTAAATCGTGGGTTGTTTGCGTTTTTTAATCTCAAAAACGAGCGGAGGCAAACTAACTCTTGTTTCCAACGCCACATCAAGCAAACCCTCCAATATTCCCTTCCAAATTTCGGATTCATTGATGAATGGCGTCTTAAGCAACAGAAACTTGTCTTTCAGATAGAAATCTCCGAAACCCTGTATTTTTAAGCGCTCGAACACTTTTTCCCAATTTTCCGGTTGACCGGAATCCAAGCCTAGCGTTGATTGAATGGAAACTCTCAAGGCGTCGCCCATCTTTGCTCCAATTTCATGCCATTGTTCTTTTGGTAGCTCTTGGGTTAGAATGTTGAAGAGTTCAACGTTGACTAGAGCTATTCTGCTTATTCCGCAGTAGTATTCGCCAGGAAAACGCCAATCGTAAACCATCATGCTCTTGTAAATTTCAAGCATTTTAGAGATTAGAGGTTTAATCCCAGGCTCTTTTCCTTCTCTAATTAAGCCTTCAATAAAGTCCCGCTCGTCTTTTTCCAATATAATTGTTGTTCTTTTGGCTTCTCCATTTCTCTCTATTGGAAATTCATGAGTTTTTCGGGTGGAATCCTGCATATGAATTATTGCTTTGTCCATATTTAATATGCCTTATGTATTCTGGAAATGTATTAGCACTCAGTTTTTTACCGGAAAAACTAAAGAATAGTTAATAAAACAGGCTCTATCCTTCTAACGTGCCAATGAAGAATCCAAACTGCTGATTTGATGATGCACCCTGGGGTATCTGAGGCAAAAAAACTATTTTGTAATTACTTTCTTGTTAACCAGATACATCATGAACACTATTCCCACGATGAACAATAATGCCCCTATGCCTGCAGTAGCTGTTGCGTCAATACTAGCCTTAGACATGAAGTACGGCACATATGTTGGTCCGCCAAAGATAAGAAGCATCGAAATAATTATCATAGAAATCCGTGTTAGTTTTGAGTAACCGCCAACTTCCATTTCTTCAGTTTCAGTCATATCAACCACTCATAGCCTACTCTTCTGGTGCATTGTTTTCTGATAAACCTTCTTTTATCTCTTTTCCTAAAGCCTTCATTAAAAATTTGAAAACCAAGAATCCAGCTTCACGATCAGCCCTAAAACCAGTTGTTGTACCCAACAAGCTCACTCCTTCTAACTTCCGTTCTTTTGCCAACGCCAACGTCAAACCTGTGCCGCCGACAATTCTGCCTTTGCTGTAAATCACTGCGCCTTTCTCCATAAATTCAGCAGCTAATCTGGGTGAAGTAGCGGCGATGTATACTTGGGCTTTTTCCTCAGTTATCGGGATTCCACCCATTGTAAAAATAAAGTGACAACCTAATGAGGCAACAAAATCAATTATGTCCTCGCAAACTTGATAATGTGCAACCACATCCTCAAAAGAAGGCTGAATTTCCCCTGTCATGATAACAAGGTTATTTTTCTCCATGGGTGCATAATAAAACTCGTAGTGTGGAAGTTGGGCTATGCCCTTAGGTGTTATAGATATATAGTCTGGGAATGTTGGCGAATAGAACTCTGCAAATAGTTTGGCGTCGCAGAATTTTATGAGTAAATGCGCTGCAATTCTGCCTACGTTTCCGAAACCTGGAAGCCCCTGAACAAATACGGGGTTTTCCAACGTGGGCTCTGAAAGCTTAAGCAAATAGGGCTTTTCCATTAACAAACATCCTTGTGCAAACCATGTATAAGTCGATACTAAAATTCTTTTGCGAAATGTGAAAAAGAAACTATTAATATTCGTCATACGTGAGTAATAGAATACTCAAAAATGATTTGAGCAAAATGTAGCGGGGTGGGGTAGCCAGGATTAACCCGCTGGGCTCATAACCCAGAGATCAGTAGTTCAAATCTACTCCCCGCTACCAAAGAATTCTCGTAAATTGCTAAGATACTTAGCTTTTTTTCAGATATTTGTATTGAAAATAACTTGTTCGTTTAGAAGTTAGGTCAAATGTGATAGAAAAAGAAAACCTCAGTTTTCCGCAAGCTTTATAGTGAAAGCCCAGACATACCGTTATTGATGGCGTATCTACTAAGTTTCAAAAATTGTCGCCATCAAAATCTAAGCGGGGGCAAAAGAGAATTCCTAAAAAAATAAAAGTAATAGCCATTTTAGCTTTATTGATTACTTCATTATGTTTCTCCTCAATCAACTTCTATTCCAAGGCGAATGCCCAGTCTGCATCTACTTCGAGTAACGTTAATTTGAATCAATATGAGTGGCCCCAGTTTCAAGGTGACGCTTCACTTACTCGGTTCTCAGCCGGACCAGCCCCAGACACATCAAACGTTTTGTGGAAAGCTAACGTTCCGGGGGTGCAGAGTTACCTTACAGCGTTTGATGGCTTCATTTACGTCTGCACAAACACCTCAGTAGTTGCTTTGAAACAATCAGGAGAAATTGCTTGGAAAACAATCATTCCAATGCCAACTGGCTGGCCAATAGCATATAAAATTGATGATTCCCACATGCTTGTAGAAAGCACTTGCCTAGACCCAAAAACAGGCGAGATACTTTGGACAAGTTCAAAGTTTAATGTTGACACGGGAATCTTTAACGCTAATGTTTACAGTCCAGAACAAAAAATGTTCTACATAAAAGTCGGCTCATATACTGAAGGTTGGGATTTCGCTGACCCATCAGTTCCACCAACCATGACTTGGAAAGTTTATGTCCCCGGAGGCGGAACAACAGGTCTTGGCACAACTTATGGGAACGGCTTGGTGTTTCCAGGCTCATTTGAAAATCACCAGATGGCTCTTGACGCCAGAACAGGCGCAGTAGTTTGGGACACGCTAACCAAAGGGCCAATGATTTTTAACGGCGCCTATAGCGACGGCAAATTCTACAGAGGTGGAACAGATGACAACACCCTATACTGCTTCAATGCAGCAGATGGAACAATAATATGGACTTACTCGCCAGGAACCAATGGATACTTCACTACTGGATCTGCTTTAGGATATGGAATGGTTTATGAAATGAACAAAGACGGGAACCTTCTATGCTCTTAACATGAACAATGGAGACCTCGTTTGGAAATACCATGGACCAGATAAGGATCTCTTATGGCCTGGCATGCCCACAGTCGCAGATGGCAAAGTCTACGTAACAACTGGCGAAGTTGCAATGTATGGCGGTGAAGTCGGAATCTCACAGTACGCCTGCTTGAATGCCTACACTGGAAAAGCAATTTGGACTTTGCCAATAGAAGCCTTGGCACCTAGAGAATCTGCAATCGTAGCATACGGCAACTTATACATGATTCCAGGAAACGTCAACCACAGCTGTAGATTCAGTTTCAGGTAATGAGTATAGTCGAGTTAACGAAGTATGGGCTATCGGAAGCAACATTATATCGCAGCGATTGGCCTATGTGGCGAGCAGACCCAACACATTCTTCAACTGCACAGCAAGGACCTTCAACTTTAAGTTTAACGTGGAAATTCACAACTAACGGTTCAGTTATTTCCTCGCCAAGCATAGTGAACGGCATAGTTTATTTTGGTTCCCAAGACAAAAATATTTACGCTATAGGAGCATGGGGTGGAAACCTGATTTGGAAGTTTGCTACTCAAGGCCCTGTTGAATCTTCGCCCGCAGTTGTTAATGGCAAAGTTTACACTGGAGGAGATGATGGCTACGTATATTGTTTAGATGCTAATAATGGCGCATTATTATGGAAAACATTTGTTAATGGTAATCAAGAATTCACTTTCGGCTCAGTAGTGCTAAAATCTTCACCGGCAGTTGTTGGTGGCAAAGTCTACATAGGTTCTTTGGACGGCAATATGTATGCCCTCGACGCAAACACAGGCACGGTATTGTGGCAGTTTAAGGCGAATGGACCAATCGAAAGCTCACCAGCCGCCGCATACAACGCAGTTTACTTTACCGCGCAAGAACCAGATACTGGAATATTGTACAAATTAGATGCTAATTCAGGCAACATCGTTTGGAAACAAAACCTGCCTTATGAGGTCCAGTTTACAGGCGGAGATGAAATGTTGGGTTCACCATCAGTAGCAAATGGCATGGTTTTCGCGACAGCCAATATCAGAACATATTATGGAATTAACGATACCACATGGTGCCATCGTTTGGACCGTAACAGATCGCAGCTGCCACAGAATTTGTAGTTCTTGCCCCAATCTACGTTAACGGACAACTTTACATTATTGATAAATTTGATATTAGAAGCATAAACGCCATGACTGGAGACACCATCTGGAGCTTCTTCACCGGTGACGAACTATACATTTCACCGTCCTACGCAGATAATAAAATTTATGTTGTTACAAGCCAACGGGACATATTCATCCTTGACACCAATAACAAGGGAGCGAAACTTGCAACTTATACTACTCCATCTAGCAGTTGGTCTTCACCAACTATCGCTAATGGAAGACTCTACATAGGATGCAATGACTGGAACCTTTACTGTTTTTCAAACATAGAGAACTACATATCAAAGCCCACGCCGTCATCAACATTGATTATTGATATTGGCCATGGACCCAACATGACAGTTACATTTGTAATATTAGTCGCATTAGCAATCATCATAATAATAGTCGCTGGTTATGTCATTAGAAGAAATAGAAACAAACCCCAATCTACGTGAGTTACAAAGAAAATTCAAAAATAATAACAGAAAACTAATAGAAGAAAGCAACAGCGAGAAATTTGATTGCTGTTTTATCAATAAAAATCAAAACAAGGAATGTTGAAAAAATGTATTGCCATAAATGTAGTACCCAACTTCCAGATGACGCTGCATTCTGCATTAAATGTGGAACAAGCACATCTTTAAACATGCCAAAGCCAACAGCCTCTTCTGTAGTTCCAATTGTTGCACCTTCAGGTGTTTCATCACTCAAATGCCCCAGTTGCGGCGCACCTATCTCGCCAAAGTTTGGTGAAATGGTAATATCCTGTGAATATTGCGGTAACGCAATCACGTTAGGCACCGAAGGCTGGACTAACATACAGAAACAAACAATGTTAGCATTAAAAATTGCCTCTGTCGATCAAGTCAACGGCATTATTACGCCTCTAATGGACAGGGGAATTCTGCATAGGCACCTTCATGAAGACTCAATACAAGAAGAAATGAGTCTCACATATGTGCCCTACTGGATCGTGAGCGTTTCCGCACGAACGAGTGTTGTTGCCACTGACGAAACAGCGCATTTGCGCAAGCTGCTACAACTGCTGCGTTGATGGGTGTAATTTTTGGTGGAATGAGCGGTGGTTTCGGAAGAGGAGGATTTGGCAGACGCGCCTATTTCGGCAAATTCTTAATTAATAATCCTTTTGCAGGTATTCTTGGGCTTAAACTTATTGGAATTAATGCTTGGGGGATGGGCATGGGCTACACGGTGGCGGAGCAAAAAAGTCAGAGCAACTAGACACGAACTATAATTTCCCAGTTATTGCGCTCAAGGCACTTACGGATTATCAGCCTAGAGACTATCAATTTAATCTTGATGAAAGAGAACTATTCGATATATCCAATCTACCCAAAAACGTAAAGATTCTTAATGGCGACATAAGTGAAGAGGTTGCTAAATCTCAAGCAAAAACCCTTGTTGACCAACTGCAATCGCAAAAAGCTCATGAGCAATATCATATGATACAATCAATTCACACTGACTCGGATATTGGCGACGTTGAACTTTTGCATGCACCAGTTTGGTTCGCAAAATATGACCACAATGGAAACAAGATTGTCCTCGTTATTGACGCAAACTCAGGAAGGATAATTAATAGTCTAGGGCTCTAAGCCATTTTTTGACTATTTAGTTTTCTCTCAGTTGACCTTTTTTTCAAGAAGAACTAATGGCTTCTAAAACCTGAAGACTGCAAAATATTTAAAAAAAAAATAAAAAGAAAGGTTTGTTTTTTATTTTGTGTTTGTTTTTATGGCCTTTTTCTAAGGATTAGTGCGCCGACTATTGCGACTACGAGTATTACTGCTATGCCTGTCCCGATTATCGTTATGTTATAATCTGTTGCTGATTGCGCGGGTGCATTTGTTTGTGTTGCTGTTGGTGCTGGTGCTGATACTACGTTTGTGGCTGTTTGTGCCCATGAGCTGCCGTATGAGCCGTCGCCTGCAAATGTAGCAGTTATCTTGTAGTTTCCTGGGATTATTGGTGTCCATGTGTAGCTGAAGGTGCCGCTTGCGTCACTTGTTACGGTTGCGATATGAACTGGATTGTTGTTGGGGTCAGTAGAGTCGATTGAAATTGGAACTCCGGTTACGTTTGCTGGGAATGGTTGTTGTTGATGTAAGTAAGCCATCCAGTCGCCAATAGAGGTCTCTGAAATGCATGGTGTGCCTGGTTGGGCTGGTGATTGGTCAATTACTGTGCCTGATATGATTGCGTTTTGTCCAATTGTTATTTGGGTTTGCGGGGCTGAAACCGTAGTTGTGCTAGGTCCTTTGCCGAAGACGTATAGGAATCCATCGTAGTAGTTGGATGCTGTAAGATAACCGTCTGAGATGACTCCGCCGGCTAATGCGCCTGGTGTGCTCCACATTTCTTTGCCTGAAGTTGCGTTAACTGCGAATAGCCTCCATCCTCTGATGTGGGGGGCAGTTGGTGAGTGTTCAGCTGATTGTGCGTATAATACTCCGTCAGCGATTCTTGCGCCGCTAAAGAACGAGTACACTTGGCTGTTGAGTACTCCAGTGCCGTTCGTGTAGGGTGTTTCGAAAGGTGTTGCGGGAGCTTGGAACCACCATGCTATTTTTCCTGTTGCCCAGTCATAAGCTACAATGCCATCATATTGTTCGTAGAAGAGTAGGCCATAAGCTGATTGGACTGCGTAGGCTCCGAAGGTTCCCCAAGGATAACTTGAGAGCTCACTCTTCCAGAGTTTCGAGCCTGTTTTCAGATCCCAGGTATAGTAGTAGCCGTCGTCAAAGCGCAGAGCTATTTTACCGTGGTCCGCAACGTTTGCTGATCCAGTAAAGACCGGGTAGCCTATGTCAGCTGATTTATTCCATAGCAATTGTCCAGTTAGTAGGTTAGCTGCAGCAATGTTGACATTTGATGCAACACCTGTTGCTGGGTCTGATGAACTGTAGGTTGTACATGAAATCATTGATTCAAAGTCGGCTGTGCCTATTGATACGAATGGCCATGTTATGTTGCTGTTTATGTTTGCCGTGAAGTTACTTCCTAGACCGCTGAGCGTCCAGTTGATTAAGCGGTATTGGGTGTTTGAGCCGCTACCTAACGTTTGTACGCTTAAGACGTTGGGGTCCGCGTAGAGAGTGCCTGATGTCAAGGGTATTGTCTGATTCAGTGTTACAGCGCCGGTCATTGGGTCATATTTTACGACTAGACCTGTTCCTGAAACTGCACTTGAACCTATGTATACTAGGCTTGCTACGGTTCTGTCAGTTCTTCCCAATGCTCCTGGTACTGGAGGTGTGTTTTCAGCGAACGAAATCAAAGTAGGTATGCGGGTTACGTTTGTGAGGTCCCAGTATATTTGTCCAGTTTGTATATCGGTGCATTCCCAGACTGTTTGTGTGATACCGTTGAATGGTTTTGTTATGGCTTGGTAGGTTCTTCCTTCAAAGACGAGATTGGGGTTTCCTGATTGTCCAGGTCCTACTTGCTGGAAGGTGCTTACTGCGTTGTTGTACATTAGGTTTGGTGCCTGATATTGTGTGTATGCTCCGTCGATTAATCCTCCGAAAATTCCGTCGAGAGCTCCTTGTCGTCTCCATGCAATGTGTGCACTTTTTGGACCTTGAGTATAAGGAACAAAGTTGTAATTGTTTGTGTATACGTTGGTGTTGTCTGGGAATCCTGTTGTTCCTGTTCCTCCGCCAACTTCGCTGCTTGGGTCATTTCCTCCTATAACCCACCATTCTCGGTTCATTGGTGAAATGGGTCTTGTCCAATAGTCTGATGGCAATGGTGACTCTGGCCAGCTTGATACAAAGTTTTCCTGAACATTCAATGTGTATTTGACTGTTTGTGAAGGTTTGTAGAAGCAGTCTTGGGTTGCATTGAAAGGTGCAGCTGCAGAATATTGTGCAGCTGTATTGTTTACTATTCCATTGACATAGAGACCTTTTGGATAGTAGTCACCTGCAAAGAAGAATTGAAGTGTGTAGTTACCTACTACTGTAGGCACGTAAGTAAACCATGCGGTTGTGTCTCCGCCGTATGAAACCATTGGACCAACGGTGATTGCGCTTCCGTCTGGAGTTGTAATTATCACTGTGTATCCTGTGTGCGCGCGTGCGACGCTAGTGGCTGGTTGAACCCAGAGGTTAACTAGTAATTGCTGATTTACGCCGATTGGGTTTGGTGAAAAGCTCATGTACGCGATTGTCTCAATGTTTGTGCTTGGTGTGACACCTGTTGGAACTGGGCCGCCTGTGAAGGTTTGTTGTGGCGTTCCGATATTTACATACCCGTGGGATTGATCTTGATCTTGAGCGTTTATGGGTTGAATCATTGCTGCGGTTGAAATCACAAGAATTGCAGTTATGAGCAAAGCTAACAATCTATTTCCAATTTTTATATTCAAGATTTTTTCTCCTTAATTTCGAAAGCAAAAGATTTTTGGCAATAACAAAATATTCTTACTTTCTAACCGAGAAAATCGTTCTATTTATTTATAAACTTTTCATATTCAAGGCTTTATAGCCTGCAAGTGCATCAAGAGCAAGTATCTCAAACTAAAACATTATTTTATTAAGGAAAAAATTAGTTAAAGTTTTAGTAATTAAGAAGCATTAAACTTATTCTTCAGAAATCAAAAGTAAGTGTGGTTTGATTTGGCACATAGGAGCCTATCTCGTCTATCTTATCTTAGAAATCAGATACAATAAAACATCTCAAAATCTAAACTTATTTTATTTGTTGTTGTGTGTTTAGGTTGTTTTTTGGGCTTATTGCTTGGAGTTGGGCTTGTGAGAAGATTTTTTACATGCGCTTGGGAGTGCTTGGGAAATGCTTGGGCTCCCAAGTTCCCAAGTCGGATTAAAGTTTGCTCTGTGCAGCAATGCCTGTCGGGTTGTTGACTGGTTGTTGTTGGATTTTTCCTCTCCAAATTTTCGCTTCTTGCTGTAGCACTCTTTTACCTAAAATGAATTTGGTGAAAAAAGCCAGGGTAGACAAAAGGTTTTGTGGCTAAAAAAATAACGAACGTTTCATCAAAGTCTCTTAACAACGCTAAGTCAAAATTTATTAAAAAAAATAAAGATAGGTTCAAAATATATTGGCGTTTCCTAACCTTAATGGCAATCTGTTCAAAAGCTCTTAGAACTGCCTTCATTAATCTCTAAATCCGGTCATTTTCTGCGTTCTAACATGATGCAATCATTGGAGACAAGATTGTTTTGTTTGATTGAATTAGAATTTCATCGCAGTTTCTTTTTGTTTTTAAAGCAATTTTTCAGCGCCGTTTTCTTTTTCCGCCACTGTTTAGCAAATTTTATATACAATTACGATCATATATTAATTCCCGAGGTAATTTTAATGGCTAAGAAACCAGCTAAAAAAGAAGTAAAGAAAGCCCCAGTAAAGAAAAAGTAAAACCTCGGAATGAGCACATTTATTTCTCTTTTTTCTTTTTTTGCAAAAATTCTGTTTTTAGCTGAATTTTTGGTCGTACCTTATTTTTGTAAAGTTTTTTGAATTTGATTATATCGAAAACAAGTGACTAAATGGTCATTAACTAATCCTGCTGCTTGCATGAAAGCATAGCATATAGTTGGACCCACAAATCGGAACCCCCTCTTTCTTAAATCCTTGCTCATTGTTTTCGACTCATCCGATTCTGCAGGCAGTTCTGATAAATGTCTAAAAGAGTTTTGAATTGTCTTGCCTTTAACAAACTGCCAAATATAAGTATCAAAGCAGCCGAATTCTTTTTGAATTTCCAAGAAGCAACGGGCATTGTTGATTGTGGCTAGAATCTTGGATCTGTTTCTCACTATATTACTATCTGCAACTAAACGTTCTATGTCTTTCTCGGTGAACTTTGCAATCTTCTCAGGGTCAAAGTCATCAAAAGCTTTTCTAAAACCCTCTCTTTTCCTGAGTATTATCAACCAAGAAAGTCCTGCTTGAAAAGCATCCAAAACTAAGAACTCAAAAAGCCGGTTATCCTCATGAACTTGGACACCCCATTCTTCATCATGATACTTAATGTAGAGAGGATCAACAGTGCTCCAGCACCTCTTCAACTCAGAGTTCATAACTCACTACTCAATTCTGCCATTTAAAAGGATAATTCAATTTTTAATGATCGTATATTTTGAACAAGTTCCAAGCTCGCTCAATGTAAAATTTTGTCGGCTAAGCTAAAGATTAACTGCTCAATACACGTTTAGGTCTTAATGTTTTTTCTTCCTTTGGTTGTTGTAGGACAATTTGGGTACACAACCTAATTTTTGCCTTTTCCATTTTAGTCTCCAAAAAAGTAAGGATAGATGATTAGCCTTAAAATAATCCATAATTAACAAATCAATTCAATTCTAGCAAAAGTCAGTGGTAGGATTCTTGAATTAATATTAAAAATTTTCAAAAAAAAGAAGGAATTATTTTCCTTTTTAGCTAGTGTTTTCTTAGAATCAGAACGCCCAGTACTGCTATTGCTATTATTATAGCAATTACTCCCGCGATCATGTAGGTGATTAGTTCCGATGATGTTGCTGCATTTGACGGTGCTGAAGTCGTTGTTGGTGTAGGTGATGCTGAAGCTATATTGTAAGCTGCACTAGTTCCTGCGTATGAGCTGCTATAAGCATCTGTTCCTGGGAACACTGCTTGTATTGTCCATAAACTGTTGCTTGGTGGGGTCCATGAGAATCTAAATCCGTTCAGATCGCTAGTTGTAGTGCCTATGCTGACAGTATTTCCGCTTTGATCAGTAGCATAAAGCTGCACTGGAACTCCAGTTACACTGTAGCCTGTTGGAATCGGTATTTGCATATAAAGGTAATCCATGTATGTCTGCATAGACTCATCAGAGACGCAAGGAATATTCGTTGGAAAATCACTCCTTGCTACAGGATTAGTGTAGGTGCCTAAATCGCCAGGTGACTTATCAAATACGGAGCCTTGTATCACAATACTGTTGCCCATTGAAGAAGCAGTAACTGTGGTTTCGCTTCTGCCTTTGCCGAAAACATAAAGATACCCATCGTAAAAGCTGTCAGCAAATAAGTATCCATCCTGCACTGCTCCAGGCTGTCCAGGTACAGTTGCATTCCACAATCCTTGTCCTGTGGTAGCATTAATCGCGAAGAATCGCCATCCTCTCGCAACTGGGTTGATGGCTGAATGCTCATTGTTATAGGTGTAGAGAACTCCGCCCGCAACTGTTGCACCTTCGTCAAATGGATTTTGTGCTGTTCCATTATCATAGTAATTGCTGTCATATGGGTAAGTGCCTGGTGATAGGAAATGCCAAGCTATTGAACCATTATTCCAATAGTACGCATACACGCCGTCGTAGGATTCCCAGTAGAATAAGCCATAAGCTGATTGGACTGCATATGCGCCGAAAGCTGTTGCTCCCCATGGATAGTCCATAATTTGACCTTTCCACGCTAATTGCCCATTATTGAGGTTCCATGCTAGCCAATAACCGTTTGACGATAAAACTGCTATTAATCCATGATCTGCAACTTGGCATGATCCGCTGTATAGGTATTCATTCATAATTGTGGTGTTCCAAAGCATTGCTCCCGTAGTTAAACTAAGGCCCATAACATTTATTCCTAGATATGTTCCGCCACCCTGAACATTTACGACGTTAGCGACTATGCCTGCGCTTAAATCCCAAGTAGTTGGTAAACTGCTGATTGGCCAAGAAATGTTGCTTGCGACTCTGGTTGTTACATCCGTAGAACTGCCTGCTATAGTCCAGTTAATTAATTTATATTGGGTGCTTAATCCACTGCCAAGTGTCTGCACAGATAAACACCATTGGTTCATGTAGAATGTGCCTGTAGTTAATGGGGCAATTGAGACGTTGACTGTTACTGCACCACTGAAAGGATTGTATTTTATTAGTCGACCGCTTGCAACAGATACAAGACTGACAGTTGTTGTTGCTTGAGCACCGCCGCCGATAATTGCTGCTCCTCCATAGGCGTATTCAATGGCTGTTGGAGCCTGTGTTATTCCTGTTTGGTCCCAATATATTTGTCCTGTGCGAATATCATAGCATTCCCAAACGCTTGTTGTTTCAATTACTTGTGAACCGTTAATCAACTGCGACATAGGCTTGCTGATAGTTTGGTATGCTCTGCCGTTGTAAACGATGGCTGGCAACCCTGCAGATGGAAGAGTTTGGATACCGCCTGCGGTGCCTCCGAGGGATTGAGTTCCACCTATGCCTCCGATTAGTCCTGAGAAGACTCCTTGTCGTCGCCAAACTATGTGAGCGCTTGTTGGTCCTTGAGTGTATGGTATGTATGATTCGCGTGGACTGTAGTAGATGTTTGTGTTTGTTGGCCAGCTTGTGCCGCCGCCTGGGCCATACCAGGGGTAGTCGCCCATAATTGTTGACCATTCTCTAAAGTTTGCTATTACTGGTCTGGTCCAGTAGTCTGTAGGTAGTGATGCTGGTGGCCAAGAAGCAACCATATCTTGTTGCACGGTAAGTGTTTGCACTGGGGTTTGGCTTGGCTGATAGTAGACTGAACTTGTGTAGTTGATAGGACCAGTGTATCCTAATGATTGTGTGCCGATAACAGGGATTGTAGTTGGTGCTGGTCCAAAAGCAGTTGCTGGATACAAAATTGCTAACAACGCTGCAGTGTATAGGGATGCATTGTTTAATGTTTGTCCCGCAAGATATACTCCGGCTGGAAGATAGTTTCCTGCGAAAGCAAACTGTAGTTTCCATGTACCAATAACGTCAGGAATAAAGGTGAACCAGTTTGTTCCGTCAGCAATGAAGGATGGCAATGGACCGACCGTGAATATTGTTCCGTTTGGCGCTGTGATTGTGACGGTGTAGCCTGATTGTGCTCTTTGTGCTCCAGGTGCAGGAGATGTCCACAAATTGACCGTTATAGGTTGGTTGACTCCGACTGGGCTGGGTCCGAGGGACATACGTGCAACTGTAGGTACACTATATGCGGGAGTTACTCCTGAAGGTATAGACCCACCTGTAGGGGTAATTGGGTTTCCACCGTGCGATACGTTAGATGTTATATCTTGATTTTCTTGAGCTTGAACTGGCAGTGCAATAAGAACTGTTGGCAGCACCATTAGCACAAGAAGTATTGTTGCCAATAATGCTGTAGGCTTGCTTGTAAAAACATTCATGTGTTTATCTCCTTATGTTGTCTAAAATTCCAATGCTTTCAGTGCCGCTCGAAGCGATCAGAAGAATTGCAAAATTTGTAGCTAAAGCTTTGTTTTTACTTAATTGATTCATTCTTTTTCTTTCTCCTTGAAATCAAGGTAGATAATAAGTTACTTTTAACGCTCACTCACTTATCGTGAGCAAAATAAGAGTTAAGCATTCGTCAAGCTTTTTTTGAAGGGTTTGCTGAGGCTCGCTTTTGGAGAAAAGACTTGAAAACCTAAACATAACTACAATCGTCGTTAAACAATTTTACGAGCCTTCTCAGCCCCTCCAATACCCTGAGTCCGTTGATATATCCTCCGTCTTTGTTAGGAAAGCTTTGACTGGAAGTGAGAGCAATGAACGGAGAGTCAAGATGCCTAATGCCGTTGCTAAGCCAGTAATAATTGTCTTCATTGAAATCATTTTTTATTCCCCTTTGCGTGTAAATTAGAAATGCAAGCAAGTCATTATTAACGCTCACTCACCTATCGTGAGCGCAAAAAGCATATTTCAAGCCTATAATTTTTGAGTGAAAGTCGGCGTTCTAATAATGCTTGCAAGTCGAAAGAAATAATTAAAAGTCTTCAATTTCACCAATCTTTCTTTTTTTCCTTAAAATATATTTAGTTTTTTTTGGTTAAAATAAATCGTTAAATTGTAAGAGACAATCTTGCTATCATCAGCAAACAAGGATGGGTTGAGCGTCATCTTGAGATAGTTTCATAGGAGTTGAATATTGAAGCTGGTTTGCTATCCAACCGTCTTTTTAACGTGATAACCTTGATGGTTGCAAATGTCTAAATTAAGTTTAGATTATGGAAACCGCTTTATGAAATGCGGTTGTTCTATTGGTATAGTCCAATACAATTTTCTTCCGAGTTTGTTTTTTCTGAAGCAAAAATAATAAAAGAAGCTCAGCTGATAATTTCTAAATGGGTATAAAATATTAACCTTAAATAGAAAATTACGCAATTTTTTTTAATCCATAACCATATGTGCGATAGTTTTAAAAAGAAAATAGGACAACTTTGAAATTTATGGAGAAATGGAAATTGCAAATTAAACAGAAATTAGCAAAAGCAACTGCAACACTTATGATATTTCTAACCTTGGCATCTATCGTATTTATAATAGTCCCAGTGCAAGCGCAAACCACAGTACCTGCAGGCGTTACACCCACCAATCTTCAAAGCTCAGCCTCAATAGCCCTTCCATCCGGAGTCACACCGGATGTATCTTTAGACACACTAGCTCACATAAGCTTCACACCAAACCCAGTTGGCAATGGACAAAAAATACTCATTAACGTCTGGTTCCAGCCACCAACCCATGTAAGCCGAGCCTTAAGCGGTCTTCAAATAGTGATCACCAAACCAGACGGTAAAACTGATTCAATAGGTCCAATCACAACATACCGTGGTGATGCAACTGCATGGCTTGAATATCCAGTTGACCAAATTGGTACTTGGAAACTTAGGTTTGACTTTCCAGGAGGATACTTCCCAGCAGGAAACTACAGTACCGGAACCGGAGCAGCCTTTGGCGGAGGAACAACTTCAAGCTTTCCACAGTCAGTCTACTACAAACCAGCAACTACAGGAGACCGCGAACTCGTTGTACAGGAACAGCAAGTAATGTCTTGGCCGCCAGCAGCGTTGCCAACAGATTATTGGACACGACCAATCTCACCAGAGAACAGAGAATGGTGGGTAATCGCCGGTCATTGTCCATTTAACGGCGTAGGTGGAGGCACTGAATGGCCAGCTGACACAAACACTTACATGAGCAACTATAGATTCACCCCATGGGTGCAAGGACCGAGCTCCGCTCACGTAGCCTGGCGAGTGCAGGGAAGCGTACTTGCAGGTATTCCAAGCGGAGAAACTGGACAGTTGTCGGCGCCAGTAGGATTTGATGAATCGTTCAGCACTGCAACAGGCGCATACAATGCAGGACCCAGCACAGACGGCAACCCGGCAATACTGTTTCAAGGGCGCCTCTACGGTAAAGTTATGAGTGTATTCAATGGAAGCCCAATGTATGTTTGGCGATGCACAGATGTACGCACAGGAGAAATTATTTGGGAACAGCCATGGACTTCACAAATGCCGACGATAGTTTCAACGGCATTTGACACACCACTTGTTCCAGGTGCAACACAGAGAGCAGACCGACTACACATGACGCTGGTATATTTAGGCGGCGGACAACTAATAAAATACAGTCCAACCAACGGGGCAGTAAGTTCAAACATATCAATTTCGCCTCTCACCACAGGAACTGTCTACGCAGATCCTTATGTTTTCAGCGTACAAGACCTAGGAGCTTCAGCAGGCGCTCAGCGATATCGCCTAATCAATTGGACTATGGAAGGATCAAGCACCAATTTCACA
Source organism: Candidatus Bathyarchaeota archaeon (assembly GCA_963701045.1). GTDB lineage: Archaea > Thermoproteota > Bathyarchaeia > Bathyarchaeales > Bathycorpusculaceae > Bathycorpusculum. The sequence goes on along the minus strand of OY969560.1, from coordinate 676,926 downwards.
ACCAGAATAATAAGTAACACGACTTGGCCATTAAGCAGCTTGCCAGGCACATGTGATTTCGAAGCAGGCGTAGCTGTCACAACAACTGGAATAACTTCATCTGCAGTCGGAGTTACATCAGACGCAATCGTAACCGCTATCAGCATTAGCACGGGGCAAATATTATGGAATAAAACGCTAGGAATAGGTTTCGGGATCTACAGTGGGAATACAGCATGTGCAGACCACGGGAAATTCGCCGTACGCATGAATGACGGTTTTTACCATTGCTTAGATCTACAAACAGGCAAAGAACTCTGGAAGAGCGAATCTACTAGCTGGCCATGGGACACCTTCGGAGCTTATTGGGTATCATCTGCTTATGGTCTTCTTATATGACCCAACGTACGCTGGCATGCGAGCTATCGATTGGAACACTGGACAAAGTAAAATGGGTATTCGAAGCACCAACGCCTTACCAATATGAAACTCCCTATCAAGGACAATACGCATGGTTCTCTGGCAACATCATTGCAGACGGAAAACTCTACTCATACAACTTGGAACACTCGCCCAGCGCACCACTCACGAGAGGATGGCGTATATTCTGCATTAACGCAACATCTGGTCAAGGCATATGGAACGTAACAGGAAGCATGGCGCCCGGCGTTGTCGCAGACGGCTATCTTACAGCATGCAACTTGTATGATGGATACATGTACGTTTTCGGCAAAGGAAAGACCACTACAACAGTTACAGCACCTGACGTCGTAGTGACCAAAGGACAAGGCGTAGTCATAAAAGGCACAGTCTTAGACCAATCACCAGCACAACCAGGAACCCCCTGCGTATCCAAGGACTCAATGCCAATCCAAATGGAGTATCTCTATATGCAGCACCCAATCGATGGACTCAATCATAACATCACCATGACCGGCGTCCCCATAATCCTAACAGCAATAGACGATAATGGCAATTCCGTTGACATAGGCACGGTGACAACAAGCGCTTACTATGGCACATTCGAGAAAGCTTGGACACCACCAACGGAAGGCACATACAAAATTATAGCATCTTTCGCAGGCGATGATTCTTATGCCAGCTCAGGAGCCTCTACCGCCATCTCAGTTGGCCCAGCACCGACATCAACAGATACAGGACAACAACACAAATTACTATTCCTGACTACACCATGACTATTATCGGCGGAATAATTGCAGTCATAATCGCAATTGCGTTAGTTGGAGTAATTCTGTACAGGAAAAAATAATTCTCTTTCCTTTTTTTATCTTCTATAAAAGTTGATTATTCTTTATCACTTTTGCATATTTTTGCGAGTTAGACGTTACGTAACAATTAGACTTAAGCGGCTCTATGTGTTTTCTGTTAGGCTACAAAATGGCAATTATTGAAATATTGTTAAGCCAAAGTTTTATTTTTTTTGAGATACTTAAAGTAATCTTCGCAGGGTTACTTGCAGCAAGAATCAATTTTTATGCAATTATAACTTGACTATTATTAACAATAAATACTTTTTTTCGATAATTTAAATAATCATGGTAGAAATAAGGGCTAACTAGGTGAAGGGGTAAAATGAACGAAAGAAAAATTGGGTCTAAAATGATTACTTTTAATTCAGTTTCTATTCAGCAAACAACAGTGATCATTAACATGAATGATTTCTTCAATCGATCTGCTAATGTCTAACGCAGTTCATCTTTGTGGGACGTGCTAGTATGGAGCAGGAACTGATACAGTACTCTGCTAAGAAAATAAAGCCGCGAGCGCATTATTTTATTGGCCAATGACGAAAGACCTCGAAAAACTTAAAGATTTTATCAAAACACTCAGCGAGGTAAAACTTGTTTATCTGACAACTGCACCGTGTTCAACATCCTTAAGAGTTACAAAAGAACCTAATGACAGACAACCCTTTGAAAAAGCACTCTTTACTCTTGAAACTGACTCTTAAAGCTAAAAAGACTCTTATAAATTCCAGGTAGAAGAGCACATACCGAAAAACTATTTTCTATTGAACTACAATGAATATTCAGCGAAGGATTTGCGAAGTCCTTTTATTTAATGTTCTACTGTTTTGTCTGCATAATCATTATTTCTTACTAATAAGATTCAAACTATTTCAACGGAGGAATCATATTCGTTTTTGATTAGAATAACAAGTACTATTCTGGTCACTATCTAAATTGTTGTGCAGGATTATGGCTAGCTGAAGTTATAGCTACTATGCAAATGCCTATTCAAAAGATCCAAAAGTCATTATTAAAAAAAAGAGAAAGGGAATTAGTTTATGCCCTTTTTCTAAGCAATAGAACGGCTACGATTGCCATAGCGATAATTATTGCTATCGTTGCACCTATCAAAGCAGGGTAAAACTCGTTTGCAGCTAACCCTTGGCTTATTACTGGGGTTGGTGTGGCTGTAGTTGAAGGAGCTTGGGCTACTGTTGCGTATGCTGTTGCGAATGAGCTTCCGTATGAGTCATCTCCATTAAATGTTGCAGTAATCTGATATTCGCCCGGATTTTGTGGTGTCCAAGTGTATGCATATGTGCCGCTATATCCTTCGCTTGTAACAGTTGCAATGTGTACATTGTTGCCGTTAGGATCAATAGCATCCAGTGAAATCGGAACACCTGTTAATGTTTCATTACCCCATAGACCACCGATCGGCATCTGCAGATGCAAGTATTCCATTTGAGTTGCCATAGAGCTTGCTGAAACGCATGGTTTACCCTCTTGAGCGGGGGATTGGTCTAAGACAGTACCAGAAATGACAACTTTTTGACCAGCTATGATTTGCGTTTGCGGCACTGAAACAGTTGTTGCACTTAAGCCTTTGCCGAAAACATACAAGCTTCCGTCCCATGGGTTTGGTGCTACTAGGTAACCGTCAGCGATCGCTCCTTGTTGCATTGGATTGTTAATTTTCCAGATTCCTTCGCCTGTTGTGATGTTGATGCAGTGAAGTCCCCAACCTCTGGTCAAGGGCCAAGTCGGTGTGTGTTCTGTGTTGTACACATACATCTTGCCATCAGCTATTTCTGCTGCGCCGTTAAATGAATAGACTTCAGTTCCGTTGTCTATGTATGGAGTTTCAAAGTTTGCTGGGTTGGTGCCTTATAGTGCCATACGATTTTTCCGTTGGTCCAGTTAAAAGCATAAACGCCATCATACGCTTGTCTAAATAGCATGCCATATGCTGTTTCTATATTGTATGCTCCGAAGCTGTTTGATGCCCACGGATAATCCATAGTTTCGCTCTTCCATGCCAGTTGTCCTGTAGCTAGGTCGTATGCATAGAAGTACCCTCTTTGTCCTAGAAATGCAACTTTTCCATGATCAGCAAGGCAGGTTTGTGAGGCGTAGGTGGTGTCGTCAGTGATCACTACTTTCCAAGGTAGAAGTTGTCCTGTGGTTAGTGATGCAGCAGTTACGTTTGTGTTCCAATAGATGTTTGAGCCAGGTTGAATGGTTCTGGTGATGTATGCGGCTATTCCTGCGTTGAAATCTGCGACGCACATGCCGGCTGCAGATGTGTATGTGTTTGTAGGCAATTGAGCCCATGGCCAAGTTATGTTGCTTGCAATTCTTGAAGCTAAGGTTGTGCTTGTGCCTCTTGTAGTCCAATTTATCAATCTATACTGTGGATTTGCTGTAGTGCCAAGTGTTTGTAAGCTTAAGACATAACCACCAAGTTGGTTAACAAACGTGCCTCCTGATAATGGTGAAATTGAGTAATTGCTTACTGCGCCCGAAAGAGGATTGATTTTTAGAAGTGATGATCCGCTTATTGATATGAGCTCTACACTCCAACTTGAAGACCCCAATTCGTTCCCTGCGATTGTTGTACCTGAGGCCACTGGATTATTATACACGACATTAGCTGGCGTCACGCCACCAGGAATCTCATAGTATATCTCTCCTGTTCGCAAATCGTAGCATTGTGAAGCGCTTGTTCCATTTGCTAAAGTAACTGTCTGATAGCATCTTCCTGAATAGACAACACTGGGAGTTCCTGGACTGGCGGTGATTCCATATTGTGTGGCAGGTCCACCGATTAAGCCAGCTATTGCATCTTGTCTTGTCCATACAATGTGTGCTGTATTTGGTGCTTGTACCCATGGTATGAAATTGTAGACGCCGGGACTGTCGTAGGGGTTGGTGTCAGGGTATAGAGTATTCCAGTTAGGGTAACCGTCACCTTGGTATCCATTACCAGGGTAGTTGCCAAGGATTGGCCACCATTCTCGGTTATTAAGTGAAGCGGGTCGTGTCCAGTAGTCAGTTGGTAGTGCTGCTGGCGGCCATGACCATATCATGTCTTGCTGAACTGTCAGATTCTGCACTTGAGTAGAGCTGGGCGAATAGTAAGCTGAACCATAAAGGTTGCTTCCAGTTACAGATGTGTTGTAAACTTTACCATCATAGTAGTAGCCTGCCGGAAAATATGTACCAATGAATTCGAATTTGAATTGCCATGTCCCAACCTGATCTGGCGTAAGCTCAAACCATTGTGCAGCAGTAGCAGGTTCTGAAGATAGAGTTCTTTTATCGACAGTTCCATCTGGCGCTGTTATCGTAACTATGAACGCTTGTGGCAAGAGTCGGTTGTTTGAGGAAACCCCAGGGGTGACCCACATGTTGACAATTAAAGCTTGACCGATCCCTATTGGATTAGGTCGAAAGCTTATGCTGGCTAATGTCGGAGTTGTCGAGTCAACTGTAACACCAGAGGGTAATGGTCCACTAACAGGTTGCTGCGCAGTAAGTTGCGCCTTGGCTATGTCAAGCGATAGTGTTGGTAGAACGAACGTCGAAAGCAGTAGAATCAATGCAAACACCATGATTTTTTTTCGTTTATTATACGTCATTTTTTATTCTCCTATTTTTCCGTGTTGACAAGTGTCTTCCAATTCGTTTTTAAGACTTTTTAATTGAACTAAATATATTAAAAAAAATGTATCTTATTTCTTTAGTAGGTTGATATTTTTTATCAGAAAAGCTCATAAAAAATTTAGAGTGCTAACAATGTTAATCAGTATTTTCTTCTAGCCCCAGGTTCAGAAGAATAACATTCATCATGGAAGAGACATTTGCATTTTATTTGACTTCATTATGTCTTCAGTTATCTGTTTGTTAATTCATCTTGAAATGTGGCTGGTTGTATCTTGAACGAAAGAAATATCGGCTTTTTCAACGCTTGGCAGTTTTCTAACGGATCAATAACTCCCATCACGATAGCCTAATTTTTGATAGCAATAATGCAAGAACTTCGTAATTACCAACTATTTCTGCAATAGGATATATACCGTTAATTTTCTTCAATACTTCAATTATAATATTTTTTCAGCCTTCGGAAATATTATAATGTGTATAAATGCTTTCCCTTAATACTGCTGTGTTGAATGACTGAAAGTCAACTTTGAATTGATTTTTGAGCCAATCTTCGTCTGCTTTCCAATTTAGAGCTTAGCTCAGATTCATTTTCATGAAAAGATTGTAAATTGACGCCTTCAACAGAAGCTCCTTCACTATATTTGACCACTTCACCGCACATATGTACTCGCCAAACGTCCGCTTCAAACATGAAAACGCTGACTCAACCATCCATCTATACCCATAACCCTTCTCACGTCTCCATCCATCATTGCCAAGCTGCTCCATAACAGCAAACTTACGCGGCATACAACCATCAGCATTAAATGAAGCGTTCTTACGCACTCTAATCAAAGGCTCAATATCCATATCGCTTGCCAATCGGAAGTTAACTTTAGAATCATAAGCGCCATCACCGATCACTTTCTTAACATTAGAAATGTCGGCTGAACGCTTAAGAAGCCTGCCAAACATGCGGCCATCTCCAACGTCTTCTTTAGTTACCTCAATAGCGAGTATCTGCTTAGTTTTAGTGTCAACGGCAATGTGCACTTTAATAAAGCCGCGTTGAACTCGCCACTTCTTATGGATCCATTCACCGCGATTAGAGACCTTAATGCCGCTTGAGTCCACCGCGATAGTGACGTCTTTGTCTAAGTCAATAGACGATTCTAAATTGACCTTCATCTTGGCGATTCGCCACCAGATAGTTGTGTAATCTGGCGCTTTGAGTCCGTCCACGTATTGGCTTAGTCCGCGCATGAAGCCTTCCAGTTGTCGATAAGGCAAAACGTAGGTGTGAACCACAGCTAGAAGCTTGATGAAGGACTCTGGGTAGCGGTATCTGCCTCCTTCTTTGCCGTCGTTCATTGCTTTGAGTTCTCTGGACCAGCCTGCAACAAAGTCTAAATCAAGAAGTATTAAGCCTCTTTTTACTAACGCTTCATTGTAGCTATTCCAATCTCTTAATTAACTCATAATCAAGCGTTCTGTACAGAACTAATATTTAAGTTATTCAACACAGCACTTAATACCTATCTTGCAAAGATTATTTTTATCGCTGACTTCATAATTACTCGTTATTCCGCTAATTTGTGGAATTTCAATTCAACAGTTCTTGGTGAAATGCCGATTAGTTAGCGACTTTATAAAATTGATTTGCGATTCTTGATTTAATAGACGACGTATTTACAGGTCTATCTCATCCACGGTGACCAACTTTTTCAACTTTAATACTAATATTTTCAAGATATTCAGGGGTCATTTATAAATGCACTGAAATTGGATCATACATGCTTTCTTATTAGTTGTTTCAAAATATCAATCTCTTTGAGACTTTTAGCAACTAAAAAATTTTGAAGTGTGCATTTTCCTAAGCTTAGTTCTAATAAAAAATCCCAGAATTTTGCTCAACTGAGGAAGCGCTTTTTTTAGCATTGCTTCTATGGCTCTTTCAACACGTATAGACGCTGGAGGCATATATCAAATTTCAGTCATGCTTATTACTAGAGCCGATCCTGTTATGGTGCCGTTTTCTTTCAGTTTTTTATTCGATTTTCTGCTGCTGTGGAGAATATACCGCGAGCTTTGGCTAAATCTTTTGTTTTGTTTGCGCGTCCTTGAGCGGTAAAGAAATCAACTTAGCATCAATAGAAGCAATAGTTGCCCCACTGGCTTCCAGTAACCTCATTTGGGTTATATTTATGATAAGATTTGCCGGTAAAACAGGAATTGGTAAAAATAATCAACTTATTTAGCGAATATTGTTTCAAGATTTTCTTTATTGAAGTCTTATTGCAAAATGTTAAATATCTTTCCTGATAAATGTTGAGGAAAACTATAAGGGAGATAAGAAATTTTGAAGATAAATAGAAAAATAACCGCAGGATTAGCCATATTTCTTTTTTTAGCTTCGTCTTTAGCTATATATGGGATCCCTGAAGCATCTGCCGTCGACACAACACAACCCTTTAGTGGAACAATGCCAAGCGGCGTTACAGCCAATGTCACTGCAAAATCAACAGCATATCTTAGTTTTCGACCAAACCCGATCGGCATAGGCCAAACAGTTCTAGTAAACATGTGGGTAACTCCAGCCCCAGCAGCAGCACGTAAATTCTTGGACTTAACCGCAACAATTACAGCCCCGGACGGTACCAAAGAAGTAATAAAAAAAGACTCATATCCTGATGACGGAACTGCATGGTTCGAATTCGTTCCAGACCAAATCGGCACATACACTCTTAAATTTGATTTTCCAGGAACATACATGCCCGCAGGGCGATATATTAGCGGATCACTTGTAAGTACAACTACTGGCGGTTCAGTTTATACAGAATCAGTCTATATGCAACCAAGTTCAACATCAGAACAAAAACTAGTAGTTCAAGAAGACTTTGTAACCTCATTTCCACCAGCAGCATTACCTACTGATTATTGGACAGAACCAGTACCTTACGAGAATAGGGAGTGGTGGCCAATCTTGGGTGATTTTCCATGGCGTGGACAAACTGGAGGAACAACTTGGGACCAACTCTACCCCAACACAAATCCATATTGGATGCAAAAAGGACGACTGGACACTTTCATTCCTTGGGTTACAGGTCCCAACAGCGCACACGTTTCATGGAAACGACAAAGTGCAATTGCAGGATTAATCGGTGGCGACTACGGAGACGAGACTATAACAGCATTATTCCAAGGAAACAGTCTAGGAACCGACACAATTAGCACATTTGGTTTTCCATCAGTCGTACTTTCAGAGAGAGCTTACGAAGTCATCAACAAACCTTTGAACGGAGTAACGCAGCCAGTATTTACATGCTATAATTTCCAGACTGGTGAAGTATATTGGGAAGAAACAATACCCTCAGGTATAACGCCCAACGTTATTGAATATGCAATTGGACAAAACCCTGGAGGCGGTGGTGATCCAACCCACGTCACAGCGATAAGTCTACTGTATATTGGAGGTGAAAGACTACTAAAGTACGGTCCATTTACAGGCGCATTAACAGGCAACTATTCAATTTCCCCGTTGACAAACGCTGTCTATTACATGAATGGCTACTGCCTCAGTGTACAAGACTTAGGAACAAGTGCAGGTACACAAAGATATCGGTTAATCAACTGGACTACTCAAGGTACCCTTGCTAATTTGACAACCAGTACTGGAAATAGAATAATCAGCAATACAACCTGGCCAATCAGCAGTTTGCCAACATGCATTGATTTTGAAACAGGCATAGCTGCTACAGCAAGCACGTTATCTCAAGGTGGAATTTACGTTAGTATGAATGCATATGCCATCAGTCTAACAACAGGACAAGTACTATGGAACGTAACAAGGCAAGGAGAAACAGCATATAGCGGCTCATGCAACCTTGCAGACCATGGAAAATTAGCAATCTTAACCGAACAGGGCTATTTCCTAGCTTTAGATATCAATACTGGGGCCAAAAATGGAAGAGCGATCAGTTTGATTATCCTTGGGATGAACCAGGCTTTGGAGGCTATGATGTTCAAACAGCATACGGTTTACTATACAGACAAGCATACTCTGGAGTATATGCATTTGATTGGGAAACAGGCAAACGTGTATGGAAATTTGAGGCACCTGCAGTAAACGCTTACGAAACACCTTATGTTAACCAAAATGGAACAACTGTTTACTCATGGAATATTGGTGCAAGAATAGCAGACGGAAAAATGTATGCCTATACAACTGAACATTCAGCTACTGTGCCAATCACCAGAGGTTGGGAACTCTTCTGTATCAACGCAACATCAGGCGAGAAGATTTGGAATGTTATGCTACCAGGAGTTATGTCAAAGCACACTACAAGTATTGGTCCAATTGCAGATGGTTACCTATCAGTAATGAGCAGTGATGGTTTTACATACTTCTACGGAAAAGGCAAAAGCCAAACAACAGTTGAAGCCCCAATGACAGAAATCGTGGTAGGAGAAACCGCTATAATCAAAGGAAAGGTCTTAGACATGTCTCCAGCCCAACCAGGCACGCCATGCATTTCTAAAGAATCAATGGGTGCATGGATGACACATATACACAAAGGTTTAGCAATTCCGGACAATGTAACAGGTGTTCCAATATCAATCGACGCTACTGATCCTAACGGCAACTACGTACATATCGGCGACGTTATAAGCGATGTCAGTGGTACTTACGGCTATGTTTGGAAGCCAACGATACCAGGAACATACACAATCACTGCAACATTCATGGGTGATGACTCATACGGCAGTTCATGGGCAGAGACATATGCAAACGTAGTCAATGCACAAGCAACATCTACTCCAACAATTGCCGAACCCTTAAATCTGGCAACAACCACCGACCTAATGACATACATAGCTATCGTTGGAATCGCTATAATTCTTGCAATAGCAGTAGCGACTAATACTATTACTTCGCAAACACTAAAAGCTGAAACAAAATTCCCATTTTCTTTTTTTGATTTCAAGAATGAGGTTGGAGAGTTCTTGAAATAAGGACGCTATCAGAGTATTCAAAACTATTCTCTTTAAGTTGGATATTTTGTTGAGAACTCCTGCAAAACCTTAATCTTTAATCCCAAGTCAAAAAGCCCTTTTTAAAATCATAATCTCTTCTTTTGAATAACAAATTAACACCAACCGAATCATTCCTTTAGACTTGTAAGTTATATTTGATTAATACAATTGGTTATGGATCCATGGGTCAACCGGATAAGTATTATCTTGAACGAAAGAAACATCAACTCTTTCAACGGTCGGTAGTTTTCTAATGTGATCCATGACTCCCATAACAATAGTAAAATCTTTTACAGTGATAAGCGCAAGAATATCAAAATCACCAATTACCTGTGTTATAAGAAATATACCCTCAATATTTTTCAGCTCATTTACGACAGTACACTGGTCTTCCTCCTGGCGAGTGGTTATTGATATGTACGCTTTTCCGGCATATCCTATTTTTCTAAGATCAAGCAGAATTGTCGATTGAAGAATTATTTTTTCTTGCATTAATTTTCGAAATCTAAGTTCTACTGTTCTTGGAGAAACACCAACTATTTTCGCGACTTTATAAAATGGCATTTGGGCATCTTGACAAAGTAGATTGAGTATTTTTCGATCTATCTCATCCAAGTTCTTCAATCTGCCTATCTTTATTAAATCTAATGTTATCAAAGCAAAGATATGGAGTATTCCACAAATTCATTGAAACCTTACCAGCTACATGCCTTCTTATTGATTGTTTTAGATAATCCAAATCTTTGAGTGATTTAGCAACCAAAAATATATAGAAATCTGATTTGCCGAAACTGACATTAAAAACAACTAGACCTGAACGACTTTTAACAAGAGAAATTACTTTTGCGCATTGCTCTTCATTCATTCTTTCGATGCTTATTGACGCGGGATACATAAAGCCAATTTGACTCATGTTTAACATTAGAGTTGATCCTATTATAGTGCCGTTTTCTTTTAGTTTTTGTATTCGTTTTCCTACGGCTGTGGATGTTATGCCGCATGATTTGGCTAGGTCCTTTGTTTTTGTCCGAGCATCTTTTAGCAATAAAGTAATCAGCTTAGAATCAATAGAATCAATAGTCACCTTGTTATCTCCCATACATTCAGTTATTTTGCATAGCAAGTCACTCTTAACGCTCACTCACCTATCGTGAGGAAAAAACAATACTTCAAATCTAAAATCTTGTAGAGTTTGATGAGGCTCACTAAACAGAAAAAAATTACAAACCTCAGTTTTATTTGCATATTTTTATTGCAAGAATTTTTTAAGCCTTTTAAGTCCTTTTAATTCATTAATTTAAAAGAAAAAAAAGAAAAGATTGTTATTTTGTTGTTTGGTTGTTTATTTTTTCCTGTACAGGACTAAGCCGACTATGGCTATTGCAATAATTATTGCAATTATTCCAACAACCATGTAAGTCATTAGGTCTGTTGTAGTCGCTAGATTCGATGCAATTGTTGCTGTGGCAGTTGGTGCTGGTGTTGCTGTTGGAGCTGAGACGCTTGCGTAGTTTGTTGCCCATGAGCTTCCATATGAATCGTCGCCTGTGAATGTTGCCATTACTTTGTAGTCGCCTGCATTGGTTGGGGTCCATGTGTATCCATAGGTGCCTGTGGTTCCATCAGTTGTGACTGTTGCAATGTGCACAAAGTTGCCGTTTGGATCAACTGCATCAAGAGAGACGGGTACACCAGTTATTGTTTCGTTGCCCCATAGACCGGTTAATGGTTGTTGCATATGTAAGTATTGCATCCATGTTGCCATTGAGCTAGTTGAAACGCATGCTGTTCCTGGTTGTGCTGGTGATTGATCGAGAACTGTTCCTGTCAAGATTATGCCTTGTCCAGCTGTTGCTGCTGTTTGTGGTGCTGAGAGTGTAGTTTCGCTTTGACCTTTACCGAAGACATACATTTTTCCATCGTATCCGTTGCCTGCTACCAGTATATCCGTCAGAGACTGAACCTGGGCTGCCTGAGAATTCTATTCTCCAGACACGTTCTCCGTTAGTAATGTTGAGAGCCATTAAGCCCCATCCTCTGGTAATTGGATAGGTTGGTGTGTGCTCAGTGTTGTAAGTGTAGAGTTTGCCGTCCGCAGCAAAGCCGCCGCCATTGAACGAGTAGCATTGAGATCCGTTAACATCTGTGTATGGAGTTTCGAATGGGACTGCTGGGTCAACATAGTGCCAGACAATGTTTCCGTTAGTCCAGTTGAAAGCGTAGATACCATCATATGAACAACGATAGAACATGCCATAAGCAGATATGTATTGGTAGCCGCCGAAACTGTCTGAACCCCACGGATAATCCATCAGTTGAGTCTTCCAGACTAAGTCTCCGTTCGTTTCACTGAAACCAGCGTAGTATCCGCCTTCCATCAAGCAAATAACGATTCCATGATCTGCACCAAAGCAAGCTGTGCTGTATCTTGTCATGTCTGGATATGTTCGGTTCCATAGCAATGTTGCCTGTAGTCATGTCAACTGCCATCATCCATGTTCCATGGTAAACGCCTACACCTAATGGTGCAAGCCCTGCCATCCAGAACATTCTGTTGGTTTCTGGGTCGACAACAAATGTGTTGTAACCTAAGATACCGCCTGGATATGTTGGTACGGCAAATGGCAAGCTTACGTTACCCATGATTCTTTGTGTGAAGTTGGTTGTAGTTCCAGCTGTAGTCCAGTTAATCAAATAGTATTTGGATACGCCTGCTGTTGTGATTGTTTGGACACTTAGTACGTATGGGTCTTTGTAGAAGCCAGTGTATGAGTTGCTGCCTTGAATACCGCCCATTAGTTGTGGAGACAAGGCTTTGTAGCCTGTAGATGACATGTTGAAGGTAACTGCTCCTGTCCATGGATTGATCTTGTAGAAGCTGCCGTCGCTGGCAATGGATATGAGTGAAACTGAATAAGTGCCGCTTGCTGTCAGCGCCAACTTCACCTGCGACTGCTGCGACCTGATGTTCCTGGTGGTGTATATGAAATTATGTTCGGTGTAATTCCGCCTAATTGTGCCAGGTGTACTTGACCGTTGTGGGTATTGCATAGTATTGTTTGCCGGTTTGTAGATCCCAGCATACTGCACAGCTGGTTGGAATGCCATTGATTGGTACAGTCATGGTTTGGTAGCATCGTCCGTTGTAAATTACGCTTGGAGTACCTACGTCTCCACCGAGACTGTATGGATCCTGCTGTTCCACCGATTATGCCGGAATCACCATTTGTTGCTTGTATTCGATGTGGCATGTGTTTGGTCCTTGGACGTATGGGACAAAGTTTGAGTGAGTTATGTATGTATTAGTGTCTGCTGGCCAATTTGGTCCGCCGCCTACGATTCCGTAGGGTGGGTAGTTGCCGAGGATTGGCCACCATTCTCGGTTCATTAACGTTTGCTGGTCTTGTCCAATAGTCTGTCGGTAATGCTGCGACTGGCCATGAGGCTAACTATGGTGCTTTGTACTGTTAGGTTTTGCCATCCAGTGGAAGCTGGCTTTATAGTATGATGAGTCTAGATAGTATGCTGCGCTTGAGCTTCCGGCGGCAACAAGTCTTCCGATAAGCTATGTTCCGTTAGGGTAGTATTCACCGGTGAATCTGAATTTGAATTGGTAGGTTCCAGTTTGGTCGGGTACGATTGTGGAACCATGCGGTGGCGTCGGCTGGGTATGAGTCCATTGGGCCAACAGTTTCTGTAGTTCCATCTGGTCTTATGATGTCTACGTAAAAGCCTGATAAGAATCGATTTGGGCTGATTGGCGGGGTTATCCACATGTTAACAAGTGCATATTTGGCCAACTCCAATTGGGCTTGGGCTTACGCTTAGGAAAGCGACAGAGTCGATTGTATACTTGGAGTTGCGCCTGAGGTAAGTCACCGACGACGCCGGAGGTTGCTCCCTGCATAGGGCTTCCAGCGACATAGTCGGCACCAGCAGCTTTAGCAGTGAATGCGGCTGTTGTAAGCATAGGCAGAAGTCATCATTAGAACGATAGCGATTAAAGCAAAAGATTTTCGTCTAAAATTTACTTTTGTAGAGTTTTCCATTTTTATTTTTCATCCTTTTAATTTTAGAACGTAAACCTTATGCAGGCATATCTCTTTTAAGAATCACTCACTTATAGTGAGTAAAACAAACGTAAAATGATATGAAAATGTGTTGCTGATGCTCGTTTCATAAATTAAATGGCAAAAGGTAGAAGAAAGCAAGTTAACGAGATAAGCGATTTAGTAAGAGATAGAACGGAATTATTTTAGATCTACAGAAATTAGAGTTCACTGTATAGTCACCCTAAGAGAGTAAATCAAATATACATAAACGATAGCAATAATACGCTAAGAAGGAGGCATCTCTAATCTCAGAACAAATATTCCTAATTGCGGAAGAAACTTTTTCATCAGCAATATGCCTCATTCTTGTATGGTTTCTAATTAAGCCATATAAAGTCACTAGAGAAGTTCGACATTTGGGTCTTCCGCTTGGGTTTGGTTTCCTCGGTGTTTCCTATGCTGTTTCAGCTTTTACTCATTTGTATCCTCTTGCAAGTTTTTCGAGTCTTCCTTTAGCTTGGTTCCAACTTCTCTTGAGACCATTTTCCATTCTATTCCTTGCATTTACTTATTATTTTTCAAAGAAATCTTCAAAAAACACTAGACTAATGTGGGATGTAACACTTAGTACAATTATCGTTGCTTTAACATCCTTGGCATTTTCTTTTTTGTCGCCCCGCAATTCGAATTGGGAAATTATCATGGTCTTAAGCATTTTTGTCAGGATTTTTAATATAGTGTGCCTGCTCTACATTACTATCCATACACTTAGAAGCCATTTAGCCGCTCAAGATTCAAAAACAATATTGACTCCGTTTGGATATCTGTTCCTCTTAATAGGTCAATACTCCTTGTTGATTTGGGATACGGGAGATGTCAGAAATGAGTTCCCGTTTTACGGAGGGTTGGTACTTCGTTGGATAGGATTGGTTCTTTTTCTCCTGATCGCTTATAGAACCTTTTATGGGGCGAATAAAAGGAGTCCTAAATGAAGAAAAAAGCCAGACGAGACAAAATGAAAATTTACGGTGATCTCTTAGATACTCTTAAGTCTGAAAAAAATAAAGTAGACAAGATAGTTCTAACACACATTCAAACTAAAATGAATGTTCCTTTCGATCGTTTAAAAACTTACATTTCGGATATAGAAGACCTTGAATTAATCGAAGATCAAGTCAGATATAACCTTACGCAAAAAGGCAAACAGTATCTTGATGAGTACAAGAAAATCCTTGATTTTATGGAACGCATGGGCATAGCCGAACCGCTAGAAACAATAATTTGCTCATATTGACACACCGCAAACCTTACTTTTTCTAAAAATATAACATTTCTATTCTGTTTTCTTGCCAATTGGTTCAAGTTTTAGTTTTGTCTCTCTATCTACCAGATAAGGTAGATTTACTTTGTCCGTTAGTGAATAGACCTTTGTTCCTTTCTTAACTGCAAACCAATGTCCTCTCTCTCCCTGAAATGACAACATTGTGCCAGACATAAAATTCCTGGTTGAGTTGCCAGAATAAACGGTGTTGTTTTCTGATTCGGGAAGATGTTTGAATCTCCAAATTATGTTATCATCTAACTGCGACCATGTTCCCTCGTTTGCTCCAGCTAAATATGCAAAAGTGCCGTCAAAATTGAAGTATAATGGAATCCAATGATAATTTCCACTAGGACCCCAATCAAAATGCAAAGTCCATAAACCAACAGGATTCAAGATTATTCACATATTATTATTGAGTGTTTCTAACAATTTTAAGATTTATCTGACATTAGCGACGCCTACGCCAAACAATACTTCAGCAAACGTTTACTATACAATGACTATTGGTGCTTTAGCAATAGCAATCGTAATAGCAATTGCTATAATCGTTGCGATTATAATGATGGCTGCTAAGAAAAAAGCAATAATTATCTCATCTCTGCTTTTTTGGCGAGTGAGCCTAATAATTCTCTGACTCCAAAAAAAAGCAATACCTACAAAGCAAATAGTTCTTTTTTCTTAATTTTCTCACTATAAGTGAGGAAGTCTTAAAAAAGAAATATAATAGAAAGTGCATTTGGGTGAGGAGTGCCTTTGAGACATCGATTTAAGAATAATGAGTTTAGTTTTTGTTCAATTTCTATTCTCCTAAATTTGTGAAAATGTCGAATAGGAACAGTCTCACCCACATTTTCAAAATTTCATCTCATGTAAAACGCTTATCGAAAGTTTTGAATTGGCAAGTTTTCGAGTAAACCTTAACCAGATTAAGTTAGTAAAGTTTCTTTATTAGATATAGCAGTAAATAGTTAGGTATTTTTTTTCTTTTTCTTCTTGAATGATCAACTATGTATAGACAAATATTTTTTGATCGCTTCTTTTTTGCTATTAGATCAGATTTGGATTTGGCAATGGTTTGGTTCTATGGAGCAAATGTTAACGTAATTGGCGTGGACTAAATCTTCAGAAATTAACTCTTTAATATAGCAATGGCTTCTGCTCGATTCAGGGTACAACCCCTAATATACTTAATTATGTCTTACTGTACAATATTTAAACAAAAGGTCTTAAAGCTATTTTTGTTGAACATTTAAGTTACGCAAATTCTTTTCTCCTAAATTTGTGAAGCCTTGGAAAACCTCACAGAAATGCTTACCAAGTTAGCAAATTTCTATTCCATAGTCTTCTAAGATTAGTGCAAAATAGCTTTTAAGGATTAAAAAAAATATTTGGAAAAACATTAGAGTCGTAATTGATTTGTACTCTAATCGTGAGGATAAATTAATGACCCTTTATCTTTTTGGAAGGTCCATTCCATCACACTTTATTGAAACTTTGGGAATTAAGGAAAAAGCAAAATAAGTCTGAGGTAAAAGTAGAGTTTCTATTCTGTCAATTCCTTCACACTTTCTGATGTCATTTACAATCTCTCCGATTTGCGACATGCCTCGCACCCTAGCCCAAAGAAAGAAATCAAAGTCACCCATCAATTCAGTAACCATACAAACGTCCGGAATAACTCGAAGGTTCTGAAAAACAGCGTCTTTATTTGCTCCTCTCAAGCAGGTTATCATCAGGAAAGCAGCACCTTGCTCTCCAATTTTGTGGCCATCAACAAGAACCATAAGCGCTTTTATGACTCCATCTTTTTTCATTTTTTCAAATCTCTTTCTTACCGTCTCCCGAGATATGCCTATTCTTTGGCTAATTTCAGAAAAAGGCAATTGTGCATCAGCCATCAACTCCATCAATATTTGGGTATCTAAGGGGTCCATGAATGCTAACTTCCCGTCGCTTCTAAATCCCTTGCAAAATCAATATGCCGCTTGCCAGCCCAAATATTAACTGAAACACTATTCACCCCTCTAATATTTTTAATATTACCGACAGTTCGATTAAGCTCAGCTAAGTCATGAACGATAACAAGAGAACATAAATTATATCTTCCAATACTCTCTGCGCAGACCACTACATTTTCTAAATTTCTTACTGCTTGTTTAACATCATTCTCAAACGACGTTAGCAACGTCTATTAAAACTGTGGCATTATATGGATTGCCAACTACATTTTCGTCAAACAAGATTCTTGTCCCTACAATAACACCATTTGCTTTCAACCTTTTTATTCTTCTAAGAACAGCTGCAGGCGTTATTCCACATTTTTTTGCTATTTCTTTTTGATTTGTTCTAGCATCAACCATAAGAACTTTGAGAATTTGTGTGTCTACCAAATCAATTTTTACAGCATTACTGTTTTTCTGTGTCATAGCCATAACTGAGTGGTTGTTTTAAAGAATAAATATTTATTGTTGAAAAAATCTGCGAAATCTGCGAAAATGTCTTTTACTAAGATAAATAGTCAATTTTTGCAATATTAAGTTGTCTAAAATGGTTAAGCTTAAATGGCAATTGAGAGAAACTGCAATCTGAAAAGAAGGAGGAAATAAAAATAAACAAAAAAAATAAAATTATTATAGAAACAACAATTGCTATAGTCTTTCTATTGTCTTCAATCGCTATAGTTGCAATGCCTACTAAAGCTCAGCAAAACCAAGACTCGAACACTGCAGGCGGACCTCTACCTTCCGGAGTTACCCCCACATTTACTATGCACCCTAAAGTCTATCTAAGCTTCAGCCCTAACCCCATTGGAGTTGGACAAACATTACTAGTAAATGTTTGGACCATACCAGCACCTGGAGCTAACCGAGCACACACAGGATATGAAGTAACTTTCACTAAGCCTGATGGATCAAAAGATGTCATCGGACCTTTCAATTCGTTCGTAGCAGACGGTACAAACTGGTTTAATTATAAACCCGACCAAACTGGCAACTGGACAGTGCAATTCACTTATGCAGGTGATTACTACCCTGCAGGACGATACGTCAACGGCATTCTAAACAATTCAGCATCAGCAGGATCAAGCTTCATGGACCAACGCGATTACCCATCAACATATTATGCACCAGCCGAAACACCAGTACAAACATTTGTAGTACAAGACCAACCAGTAATGTCCTGGTATTCACCAATGCCAACTGACTATTGGTCAAGACCAATATCCCCTAACAACAGGGAATGGGCTGCAATTGCAGGAAACTTCCCATATGCATACTTCAACAATGTCCAACGTTACTGTGGTCCCTTTGTCATGGCTCCAAACACGGCACACATCGTATGGCGACAACAATTAGCCTTAGGCGGCATAATAGGCGGTGAAGCAGGACAATACAGCATTCAAGCTTCGGCAGGCACTCCCAACGTAATCTACCTTGGCCGATGTTACCAGACTCAAACAGTAACAATCGGTGGAGTTCCCACAAGCTGCGCAGTATGCTATGATCTGCAAACAGGAGAACAATACTACGCTATACCAGTGTCACTAGGCGGAACTACCCCAACGGCAATTTCTTACATTGCACCGGCAACAACTTCAGCGCAAGACCTCGGTACATCAGCGAACGGCTTCTCGGTTGAGTTAATTAGTGTTAGCGGTGGTCGCCTATACAAGATAAATCCGTTCAGTGGCGCAGTTACGCTTAATGTTTCGACTTCTCCTTTGACGTCAGGGACTTTCTACAACAACAATTATGTGCTAAGTGTACAGACTATTAACTCGACAGCGTGGCGGATGATAAACTGGACTACCGTCGGAACCAGCACTACCTTTGCAACAAGAATAGTCGGCAACGTTAGCTGGCCAGTCAGCATGTCGCCTGGCGGTACAGGAATGTTAGCGGATTTTGATGCTGGCGTTGCAGTAGGAACAGTTGCGGGCATATACGGTTCAGCGTCTAATGGATCTGCCGTTACAGGAGGCGAATTTGGATTAGCTGGTGGAGCTTATGGAACACGCATAGTCGGAGTTAGCATGATTACTGGACAAGTACTCTACAACTTCACAACAGACGATACATCATTTTATCCAGCCTCAAACTCAGTTGCTGACGGAAAATTGTTCGTTCCGATGGACATGGGATTCCTTAACTGCTATGACTTAATCACTGGAAAACTCCTTTGGCAATCAAATCAATTTGACTATCCATGGGGAGCGTTCGGAGCATACAGCTCTGCAGCAGCCTATGGTATGTTCTACTGGCCGACATATGATGGCGTAGTAGCTTTCAATGGCAACACAGGACAACGAGTATGGAAATTCCAAGCACCAGCACCAGCTTTTGAAACGCCTTACACGATGCCCAATGGCACTAGCGAGTACTCATTCTTTGGTTCATCATTGGTGGCCGATGGGAAGCTTTACACATACAACACAGAGCACACACCCAGCCAGCCTGTTACGAGAGGTTGGTCACTTTACTGTATCAATGCAACATCAGGCCAAGGTATATGGAACATCACTGGTCCGATGGCTCCGGGCGCAATATCAGATGGTTATCTAGCCGCAGGAAACTCATACGATGGATACATGTACGTCTTCGGCAAAGGTCAATCAACAACAACAGTATCAGCACCACAAACAGAAATAGTCTCAGGACATAACGCAATTATCTCAGGAACCGTCTTAGACCAGTCACCCGCTCAACCAAGTACGCCTTGTGTATCAGCACAATCAATGGGTCCATACATGGAATACTTACATATGCAAAACCAAATACCCTCAACTGTAACAGGAGTTCCAGTGTCTATTGATGCAGTTGATCCAAACGGCAACTTTGAACACTTAGTCACAGTCACGTCTGACGGAGCAAGCGGAACATTCTCATATATTTGGACTCCAACGTTAGCTGGCAACTATAAGATCATGGCAACCTTCGCAGGTGACGACTCTTACGGCAGCTCATTCGCAACGGCATACTCTAACGTGGTTAATGCACCAACTACAGTAGCACCTACAACAACAACCGTCACGGGCTTTGCGACCTCAAACGAATTAACAATGAACATTGCAATAGCAGCTATAGCAATCATCATCGCAATCGCCATCGCTACAGTACTCATCTTAAGGAAACATTAAAACCGAAAATGAAACAAACATAAAACCCTTTTTTCTTTTTTTTTGTAAAAGAAGAGGCTGAGAAGGCTTCATGTTACTACAAATGATTGAATTTGGGTTTTCAATTGATTTTTCTCCTTTAAGTTTATTGAAGCCTCAGCAAACCCTTTGCCAATATATATCTTTGCAAATGCGATTATTTGGAAAATTGGTTGAGATGGTACAGTCAATCACCTTTTTTGCATGGAGGACATAGTATGGAGCAAGAAATAGCCGACTACAAAGCTAAAAAAATTAAGCCACGAGCATTGATTTTGATGGCTAACTTGAAGATTTAGAAAAAATCTTGGACTTAATCAAAACGTTAAACGATGTAAAATTTGTTTATGTAACAACTATCCAAATCAATACGAAGCTACGAGTTGTTAAAGAACCCAGAGATAAACGTGAGCCATTTGAAAAGACCTCCTTCACCCTTGACATTGAAAATTAAAGTTTTGAGCCTCATCAAATGCTATCTACAAACCATTTTAAGTAAGGGTCTAAAGCGTTTTTCTCAGCGAACCAGTCTTTAACGGTTATGTGCAGAAATTTGGGGTAACACTGATGTTAAAACGTTCTTTTGTTGACTCAGTGCTTCTCGGGAAAAATATTGACGCCCAAACTCTCGTAAGTGTTACACAAATAATTTATTGACTATAAAACAGCTGTTGTCTTTTTCGTTCAAGTCCGAAGGCTTCAACATGAATAAACTTCTGCTCACTGCCTGAGGGATATAGCTACCTAAAAATTAAGACATTACACCTATTCGAAATTAACGTGGCTTAATGAGGCATGTTTACGCCATTATTTACGATTAAATCTAAAATTCAAGATTTCAGTTTAGCTGTGCTTAACGAATGACTGAATCTTTAGGAGGAACTGTAACTTTTGAAAGTCAAGAAGGCTATGGAACAACTTTCTTCGTTCGTTTGCCTTTCAAGAAAAACAAAATTTGAATATTAAAGCGCTTTGAGCATTGCTCAAAAACGAAGAAAAAGTTACAGGAAGGAAATTGACGAATTGTTAATTTCGATAATTGATCAATTTTAAATGGAGAAAATTGTATATTTGCGAAATTTGTAATCACTTTTCTTGGATAACGAAATTGTGAAGGAGGTGAAATTGTGGCAAGGTTGATTGTTGAGGCCTTTTCAGAAGATACCATTGCAGCTCCAGGTAATAGACAACCCAATTATATTGTAGCATCCGTCACTGATGCAAATGGCATGCCAGTTACTGGACTTGTTGTAGCAAACTTTAAAGTGCAACCATTGATTGTTGGACCTGGCGGAGCCCTTGTAAATATCAGTGGATGTATATGGCGGAATTTTTCCTGGGTTCTTACCATATTAACGTTGTTCCAATAAATACTCAGACGTGGAAAGCTGGGGTTTACATATTTGCAATTGCTGTTGAACGTGGAGCTGATAAGGGACAAACTTTAGCAACGGTTTTGATGGACTAAGAAATACGCTTTTTTTAATGCGTTTTGTCGCTTTTTCGCTGGAAATAGCAATAATGGCATAAATGTTGTGACGGAAATAGCATAACAATGACAGCGCCAAACTCCTTAGAAAAAGAAAGCAGTCGTCTAGCTCCAAACTAATCTTCTGTGGCTTCCATAAAAATAAAAGTGCAGAATTTCCAGCATATCTCTTTTTTTTTAATTTTAATTTAATAATAGAGTTTGTCCTCTTTCTTTTTTAGCAAGAGCTTAATACGCCATCCGAATGAATATTTGTCAGGCGGTTAAAATGAAAAAGACTGTTGTCATCCTGCCTTTGATTGTTGTTCTATTTTTTCAGTTTGCATTTTTGTTTCAGACTGATGTGGTTTCATCTCAAAGTTCGCCCAACTTTCCTTTTGTGAATGAGGAGTTTGGAAACGGTACAATTGTTTCTCCAAATTCACCTTTGAAGATTTGGTATGATTGGGTAAATGTTTCAGGAACTCAAGTGATCAACTATGCGATGTATACTGGTCCTGATTTTCCATATCCTGGTCCTGTCGTTAATTTGGTTGGACAACATCTAAAGTTGGCTGATGGCTCGGAAGTTTTTGTTGCAAGTTCTTTGGATAAGTTTGAGGTTTACCGTGATTTGAATGGTGACGGTATCCCCAGGGTAACTTCGCTTCTACAGGCAGTGAAATACTCTATTACATGTTTATGAATATGAGCAAAAGCGCCAGCCCTATTGCGATTCAGAAAACGTTTGTTGGCGATGTACCTCATTATCAGTGGGGCTTCAGGTATGATAATGTTTACGCTTACTTTCTTCAGCCAAAAGCTGCAGGTGGAGTAGATACTGTTGCTAAACTCATCTTTGACCATATTACGTTTAGCTATGATTTCAGTATTAATGAGAACGTTTCAAATTTGAAGACGAACTTTGACATAGGAGATGTTTCCAGTCTCGATGTCTTCAATTACCCAGACTTCTCACTTGATGGCTTGAGCCTATCTCTGCTTTACCCGACATCAACTTATGCCTCGCAACAATTCTCTACATCAGTGAATGGTCAAACATACAACCCTTCAACTACAGAAAATTCAACAATCATCGCTGACAATGCACAAGTTACAGTAGGCGACGTTAAGGCTTATGAATATGTTTTCGGCGGAAACTACACCCTAAACCGAGGCGAAAACAACGAAATCCATCAAGCAAGCATTCATACGTACGAGGCAAAAGCTGAAGTAGCTTCGATTTCAAGTCTACCATTCCAAATCTACGGTCCTGTAGTTAGCAGCATCAACTTTTTCAGAGACGAACTAAACCTGAATACCCTTTTCGGCGGTTCATGGACAAACATAAACACAGATTATAGTGCGTCTTCAATGGTTTACAGAGTTTGTTTTCCAGTTTGGGATGGTTTGCCGATAGTGCATGATCCAATTTATCTTGGCTACATCTCCACCGATACAAATGTTCCTGAGTTCCCAACTGTGACAATCATGGTGATAATCCTCATGTTTGGAGGGTTACTTGCGGTTTTTGTTATTAAAACGCGTAGGGCACAATAACATAACTTAAGCCCATTGCTATGCCAGTTTTATCAATCTAAAAAGTAAACAAATCTCTCGTGGATAAATCCTTAATAAGACGGCAATGGCGACATCGCCCGTCTTTCTCTTTTCTTCGCGATTTTTATTTCATGAATGATGTCTGAATCTTAATTATAATAAATAATTGTATATGAAATAGATGCGATTGAAATAATACTGCCTTTTTGTCCAAGATATTTAGAAATATTTCCATTTATAAAAGTTCCTTGTTAACATACGAAATCAGTCTGTTATCTAAAGATATATAAGCATAAACATCTGAAAAGAGACTTAGCCCTAAATGGGCAAGGAGAATAGGAAAAATGCAATTTTCTAAAAAAATACTTAACACAGTTGCAATTCTTGCCATTCTTTTGATGACTTCATCAGTTATGTTGACAACGCCAGTTCAAGCGCAGGATATTTCTCATGGAGGTTCACCGAGTGGAGTGCCAAATGGATCGATACCTTTGCCTTCAGGTGTTACTGCTGATATGACGATCGGAGACACTATTGTCGTCGCTGTCAGACCGCACACTGTTGGCATAGGACAGCCAGTTCTGATAAACTTCTGGATGGAACCTCCTGTTGCCTTATCACGATACATCGCGGGATTCCAATTAGCAATAACAAAGCCTGATGGAACCGTAGAGACCTTAACGCTAAATTCATTTCAAGGTGACAGCACCGGATATGCTGAAATCAAACCTGACCAACTTGGCACATGGAAAGTTGATCTAACAATGCCAGGAGCCTACTTCCCAGCAGGAAACTATACCGTTCCATTAGGAATAAGTGGCATAGCAGGAGCTGGAGGTGTCCCCTACACTGAAACCTTCACCAGATCCCTCTACTACAAACCCTCAAGTGCAGTTCAACAAACATTTACAGTCCAATCCGAAGCAGTAGCCTCATGGCCCCCAGCGCCTCTCCCAACAAACACCTATTGGACACGCCCAGTTGAGTTTGAAAACAGAGAGTGGGCAACAATCCTAGGAGACTTTCCCTGGTCAGGCCCCGGAGGAGGAACAAACTGGCCAGCAGACACCAATCCATATTGGAGTGCAACCTATCAATTCACTGCATACGTCCAAGGTCCAACTAGTGCTCACATTGTCTGGAAACGACAAGGTCCACTCGGAGGCGCATCAGGACTTATTGGCGAAGGGTATAATGCAAAAAGTGTAACCACCGCAGGCGGAGGACCAAACATAATCTACCAAGGAAGATGCTACCAAACTTACCAAGGAGTACTTCCAAACAGCCCCGGAACCCCATGCACTATGTGGCAATGTTACGACCTACGAACCGGACAAATATACTGGAATAGACCATTGGCTCCTTCAAGTGGCACATACGGTCCCGCAGAGTCAGCGCCCTCATACATTGAATACTCAACAGGAGCCGAAGCAGTCCCAGGAGCGGAAGCTGCCACCGGAGTCACTGTTAGCTTAATTGCTATAAACGCTGCCACAAATGTCCCAATCTATCCAGGAACCTCAACTCAAGGAGGATTTGTCTACACTAACACATCTACGCCGAATCCAGGAACTCTTGTAAAATACAACCCCATTACAGGCGCCGTAACCCTAAACATTACGCTGCCAACCCCAGTAATGTCAAGTCACATGTACTACATGAATGGGTATGTCATGAGCATACAAACCGTAAATACAACTGGAGGACCTGGCGAACCTGGAACACCGACAAGTGGAATCTACCGCATGATCAACTGGACTACTTTCGGAACCAGCACAAACTTCACTTCAAGAATAGCTAGCAACACAACCTGGCCTAACTGCGAATTTGGTGGTTCTTATAATTTCCAAGACTTCAATACAGGAATGACCTTCCTAGGCCATGAATCTAACTTCCAAGACCTTGCAAACATGGGCAGCCCATTCGTAGCTGTGCAAAACAATCTTAATCCATTAGCATACGTTCCTGCGTCGGAAGCAGACAACGCATCTGGAGTTCGTCTTGGAACAACATTAGAAGCCATAAGTTTGACAACTGGAAAAAGAGCCTACACTATAGTAATGAATGATTTGAACGACCCAGCCGCTGACTCAGCATACAGTGGATCAGCTGAAATAGCTGACCATGGAAAAGTGGCGATAGCCATGCGTGACGGGACCTTTGATGTCTTTGATCAGGCGACAGGAAAACTCTTATTCAAAACCTCGCCCAAAGCAGATGCCCCTTGGGATATAACCGGTTTTGGTGCCTATGGCATATCATCAGCTTATGGAATGTGGTTCCATGGACAATATGGTGCATTCTATGCTTACAATTGGACTAATGGCAATATGGTATGGAAATTCTTGGCCCCAGCAGCCACTCCGTATGAAACACCATATACAGACGAAAATGGAACAGCGGTCCTTCCCTGGTATTCAGGGAGCGGTATAGTCGCTGACGGAAAAGTCTACATATATAACTCTGAACACACTGCAACTCAACCAATTACTAGAGGCTGGTCATTATGGTGCTTAAACGCATACACTGGTCAAGAAATCTGGAACATAACAACGCCTGGCGCTCCAAGCGCAATATCAGATGGCTACTTATCAGTTTCTGGAACCGATGGCTACCAGTACGTCTTCGGGAGAGGTCAAAGTAAAACAACAATTTCCGCCCCAGATGTCGCAATAGCACA
The DNA here is from genome assembly GCA_963701045.1 of Candidatus Bathyarchaeota archaeon. GTDB lineage: Archaea > Thermoproteota > Bathyarchaeia > Bathyarchaeales > Bathycorpusculaceae > Bathycorpusculum. The sequence continues at coordinate 650,779 of OY969560.1, read as the reverse complement.
GGGCACAGCAGTCGTAATAAAAGGCTCTATATTAGATCAATCTCCTGCACAACCTGACACCCCTTGCGTTTCACACGATTCTATGAAAACACAAATGGAATACTTGCATAGACAACAGCCAATCGGCGGATTCTGGAACAATGCAACCATAACGGGTGTTCCAGTAAAACTAACAGCGCTCGATTCTAACGGCAATTACGAAGACCTTGGAACGGTAACAACAGACGGTTACTATGGTACTTTCAGCAAAACCTGGACTCCACCAATTGCAGGAGACTACAAAATCATCGCTTCCTTCGCTGGAGATGATTCATATGGAAGTTCCACAGCAGCAACCACAATGACGGTAAGCCCCGCATTAACAACAACGAGTACAACGACAGAACAAGGAAAAGTTGCCCCCGATTATACTATGACAATCTTGGGAACTGGAATAGCAGTAATTATTGCAGTCGCCATAGTTGGCACTATAATGCTGCTTATGTTCAAAAGAAGAAAATAATATCCTTCTTTTTTATTTTTTATTTTTGTAATTTTTCGCAATATCGCAAGCTAAAGCTGCTATGCGCAAGGTACTGAATAGCAAGTGACATCTTGTTTTGTGTGTCTTGAAAGTTAACTCTTTGTTTTTTTGTCTCCTTTAGGAAAAGCGAAAAGTAGCTCAAGCTTCCTTGGCTGCAAATATGTTTGAAGACTTCAAGGAATAGAGAAAGATGTTCTTGAGGTTAAACTGGAATTACCTAAAATGAGCTGCATCCTTGATGCTATTTAACAGCATAAACCTTGAAGGTATATTCGCCAGTTGCCATATTGTAGGTTGCTTCTGACCAGCCTTTTATTGTATTTAGGTATGCCAGTTTTTGAGAAGGCGTTTGGAATGTTAGGTTTGCCTCAATCTGCCCAATAGGAGTGGGATCTACGAGTTTGCCAGTTGCCTTTCCCATTACGAAAATAGGCTCACCATTACTGAATATGATTGATTTGAGTTCAAGGTCGCTTGTTCCGCCTGGCTTCATGAGAATGCTATGTGTGGACATAATTTGTCCAGCCACCTTGCCACTTACTTTGCCAGCAACCGTAATTTCAAGTCTTACGCCTAATGGAGTGAATTCCCTTATGTTGACCGAGCTGGTGTTTTCTTTTCCTTCAAAAAGCAGTTCTTTTTCCATAAAGTACTGAACCTCAAGAGATTAACTGGGGCTTGCAAATTAATCATTTGTGATTGATGACCGACTACAACATATTTACTATAATGGTTCAAGGGGCTGGATTCGAACCCTCTGTGAATGAAGAAATCACCTGCGTAATCTCTTTTTTCTTGAAAAAGGATTTATTTTGCCTATTCAAGCTTGTTTCTATTCCTTATTTTGGGCTTACCCAAAAGAGCTAAAATATTAACCTCTTTAACCTATCAAGAGTAGTGGAGGTTGCTAGATTTGAAAACAGCAAAAACCGTACTCTTCGTATTTACGTTAACTTTTGTCCTTGTTTTTAGCATAATAGCTGTTGCTCTACCCGTGAACGCGCAGAGCACGAGTGCTCAAACAATTGTTCTTAGTAATGAACAGATCGGGTTAATGGTGCTCGGGAATAAAGGATATGTCACCTTGAGCATCTACGACACTCTGGTTAAACTTCAGACTGATAGTAATCCCTCTTTATCTGGAGTAATTAGTCCTCAGTTTTTGGAGACCCTACATTCGTTACCATCTTCAAGTCAGATATTTACAAAAACTCTTGGAAACTATGAAGATTGGAATGCTATAGCTATTAGCACTGATGGCTCAGTCCAAACGGTATCCTACCAGGGTTCCACTTACCTAAATGCTCCGGGAACATCAAAGTTAGACACACAAATTTCAAATGTAGCCAACTTCCGAGCAATCTACAGTTCAAGTCAGACACCTATAGCATCTTTTACCAACGGCGACACAACTTACAATATCTTTGCAATTCTCTACCTCCCTTCAGATGCAGCAACCATAAGCCCCACCGCCGCATCACCATCAGTAACAAATGCACCAACAACCCCAGAATTCACATCGATAATACTGCTCCCACTTGCACTAGCGATGCTGTTTGCAGTAGCTCTAATCAAACGCAAAAACCCAATAGATCAATAATCAAACACACACGACACTCTAACAAGAACTCGCGCATGCTTAACATATAAATTAGTTAATAATTATCAGGCTTTTTCAGCAGAGGCAGGCTTTGAGTATGTCAGAGTTTGATGGTGCCAAGATTTTTGAAAATGTAAGCTTTAGCGTTTGAGAACTAAGAAGCATTACTCGAGTGCGCATCCTCTATAGTTTTGCTTATGTTGGTGCAGGGGGTGGGATTCGAACCCACGAACGCCTACGCGATAGGGTCCTAAGCCCTACTCCGTTGACCTGGCTTGGAGACCCCTGCATTCACCGACATAAACGAGTATTGTGTGCATAACTAACATAAACATTCCGTTAAACTGCAAATTGGTTATTGTGGATCTGTTTTTCTTTTCTTTGTGTGGGTGTGGGGCTTTAAATTTGCACACTACACTTGTGGCTTTGGATTTGTTTGCTTTTTTGATTTGGATTGTTCTGCATTTGTGGTTTCTGTGTGGGAAGTGGTATTTGCTCACACAGCTCAACATGGAACCTATGCAAAACAGTGTGGATGTGAGTGCAAAAGTATGTTGACGACTCTATTACAAGGCATCTCTGATTTTTTGCAGGTTTGAGCTAAAGCATTTTCTTAATATTTCCTATTTTGAGGATATTTAGACCGTAAGCATTTTATTGACTAATAGCAGTTCTTTCACAGAAACAAATTGCCTTCGTAGCCTAGCCCGGTGGGGCGTTACCTTGGTAAGGTAATGGTCGCGGGTCCAAATCCCGCCGAAGGCTCCAACTATCCCGCCCTGATTCACTGTAGGGACGTGATTTAGGCTTTTGCCGTTGCTGAAGAATTCTACGGCGCCGCCGCAGTCTTCAACAACGCTAAGGTCTGTGCGCATTTTTTCGGCTTTGATCTTTAAGCGGTGACGCAGTGAGCGCTGATAATTCGAGTTAAATTGGGATGGATCTCGAAGAAATTCTTGTTCTGTTTTTGAAAGCATAAAAAATATGCCCTGAGAGATATTTAATCGCCTCTGCAGAGTTTCTTGCGGTAGCTAAAGGCCTTCAACAGATTGAGGGGGATAGAGAGAAACAAGTTGTAATATCATTTATTTTTTATATGTTGTGAAGATTAAGCTTAAACGCGTAAGACCTTCTCCCCTCTGTACTCCCCAATGTCGTGGGGGCCTTGGTTGAGATTACCTCTTCGAAAAAGAATCTCTGAAAGCTATGAACCCTTGTTGTATCGATTGCGAGTGAATTTTTTCCATGCTTGCAAACGGAGATAAGAGAGAAAACAGCAGTTTGTTTGTTCCGCCTTTCCATTGGATTTGAACATTTGTTTTTCCATCATCTGTAGGATCAAATGTCCATCTCTCGGTTCCTAAAGGTCGCCTGATAACTCCAAATCTATTGACTTGCCTGGATCAAGTTTTATGACTGTGGCAGCAAACTTTGCCGCGATTCCTTTGTTTCGAGCTGTAACATCGCAAATTGCGCCTCGCAATCTACGCGTTTATTCGCCCTCGGTTTGAATTCAATTATGGGCTTCCAGAAACTCGTAACCCCTGAATACTCATCCAAAATAGCCTTAAAGGCAACCATAGGCGAAGCGTCCACGATTACTCCGTCAATAACATCTACTCTTGGCATAAAATACCACAAAAGTCAATTAGCTCCTTTTAGCTTAAAACACTTTCGATGAGTCATTATTAGGTATTGGCAAGACTGACAAGGGAAAGACATCTAAGTTTGATTCTTCAGCCGCTTTAATTCTGAGAAACTCCAAAACTCTCTTTTGCGCTTCACGCGTCAGGTCGCTAAGGTAAATTTCAAGCTGTCTGGCATGCTTCATGACCTCGATCTAAACTATTGTCTGGACAGAATAGATGAATCTACAGTTCTCGCATTGGTACTTTACCGTGTTTGATCCGACGAAAACAAAGGTTCTAGTGTTCAGGCAGCCACATTCGGGGCAGATCATGCCGGAGCCTCAAAGAACAGCTTCTCTAATTGGCTTTTGCTAAGTTACCTCGATCTCCCAGTTCGTTATCATGAATTCGCAGAACTCACACTCGCAATCTTTGCACTTATACCAAGTGATCAGGACACTGCAATTTTCGCCAAGCCGCGAGCCCTGATCAATCCCGAGATTCTTAAGGTGCGTCAAGCCGCAGTAAGGACAACTTTGGACCATTGCCAAAGCCCTTCAAAAGGCTAGGTTCCTGTGTGTCGGCGTGCCGAAAAATTTCACGCAAAACGACACATTGATTGGGCATAAAATCCTGCCAATTAGATGTTTTCGTTCAAGTTCTACTGCCTTTATTATGGCGAAAAAACCTTTCATCTAACAATAGGGTATAATGGTTCTTGAATAGAAATATGCAAAGTGTCAACCAAAATACACCCAAAAGAACTGCACCTATGATGTCGCTGAACCAATGAACGTTAAGATATATCCTGTCAAAAGCCACGGCGACAGTTAAGGAAACATAGAGTCCAGCCATTGACGCCTTAATTTTGAAAGAACTCCAATGTTTCCAAACAAAATACGTTAATACCCCGAAAAAAACCACACAACTCGTCATGTGACCGCTTGGAAAAGAGTAACCCGATTCAACAATAATCCCATCTAAAGGTCTTGGAGACATAATTACCGTTTTGAAAAAAGTTACGAGCAAAGCATCTCCAGCCATTGCAACCAGCAACAACAAACCGAACCTTCTGCAATGCAACACAAATAGAAGAATCGCCAAAACAATTGACAAAATAACCAAAGCAGTCGTATCAAAGACAACCGAGATTATTTTGGCTGTCAAAGTGAAAAAACCAGAGTTAATAGACACAGACCATATGTTGACACTTGAATTTATCTGATTGAAGGTTTCTCTGAAGAATGCAATAAGCAAGAAGAACGCCAGAAACAACAATGAAAATAATAGAATTCTTTTTTGATTCAAATCCGTATCTTCCTTAGACATCAGAGCTGAGTTGGGATAAAAAACTGTTTTCCGTTTCTGATTGTAAGTCTAAATTCAGCGTTCGGATAGATTAATCATGGCAAAAAAACACTGACGCAATGATTTGGGCAAAGATCTGTCGCCGATTGGCCCTGATAGAAAGAGTCAACCTCGAAATTATTTATTGCATTTTATATGTTCGGACCCAGATTTTGGAAGACCTTCGCTCAAACGTCAATAGCATAGTTTGAGAAAACGCAGCAAATCGCTAATAGCAAAACTAAAATCCCTCATTCGCCAATTGTCTTTTGAGGTATCTTTGTGCCAATCTATATTCTTTTGTCGAAACTTACAACTGAAGGCCGCAGAACCATTAAGGCAAGACCTGAACGCATAAAAGAGGTAAACCGTGAGATCGAAGCTTTTGGGGCTAAAGTTCTAGAACAATACTCAGTGATTGGACCTTACGATTTTGTCAACATTGTCGAAGCGCCCAGCAATGAGGCGATAACAAACGTTTCAATTGAGCTAGGTTCTCGTGGGACAGTGCAGATAACAAGCATGCCTGCTCTATCTATAGATAACTTTATTTCCATGATAAAAAGCGCCAATGCCCAGAAAGAACCCTCAAATTCCGTAAGCCACATGTAACCTGCATCTTAGCCGATAGCATAACAAATCAAGAAGGCTAGTTAAGAGCTGGAGGGGATAAAATAAGTAGATTGGATTTTATTATTTATTAATTCGATATGTTCTTTTGACAAGCCTAAACCCGAAAGCCTTTCCTATTATACCCCCCAAAAAATTTTCTTTACTCCTTGGGCTGACCATATTAGCATACATTGAAGGTGCATTAGGTCGTTTCTTTGAAGTCAAAACTAAATTATCATTAAGGTTAAGGTAGACTTAATGCTTTCAACCTTCGCAATGTTCCTAAGAACTACTTCACGCAAATGCTCCAAGGATTCGCCGCTAGCTTTTGCAACAAACCAGATTTCCATTTCAATCTCGCCCATGCCCAAACACAGCGTACTTTGCGAGGCCTGCAAAAACCAAGTCTTAATTCAGGCTAATCTGCATCGGATTTTACCAAGCTCAAACTTTTATTCAAGCACCTGTTTGATTTCACCATGCAGGATTTAAGACACAAGATTTTGTTGATTCTAACGGCATCAACAATTATTGCCATTTACTTCAATAATTATATAGATTAGAAACCCGCTTTGTCGAGAGAACTGGAAGCTCGCTTCAGTTTGGCTGTTAATTACACAGTAGCGGTTACTGATGCCGCTGTTTTTGCAGTTCTTAACCTTATTGCTTGGTTTGGATTATTCGAAGAAACTAAATGGACCCCAATTTCCTGATCGCCATTTCAATTATCAACAGTTATTTCAAATTTCATTTTCAGTGGGGCGCCCCGCCATATTCATAACTTGGACAGTAATCCTGATAATTTCGCCTATCTTGACCATAGAAAACTATCTAACAACATTAGCAAATTTCTTTTTAATCAAAATCATATCTTTTTCTCCTGACTTTGTTATGTAGTGGGTTACAGTAGAAAAAACGTTTAAATTGTGACGAACTAATAAACAATCAAAAGATGAAATAATGGAGATAAAGGTGAAAAGATATGGGTTTTGCAGGTTATCTTGGTGGTCGAGTGCTCTGTGTATTAGCCGTTTTGTTAGGAATTTTTGGAATTGCAGTTACGTTGGGATTTTTTAGTTTCGGGAGGCGAGCTTGGCTATCCCATTAGGAATAGGTTTGTTAGTAGTAGCACTCGTCCTGTTCGTATACGGCTGGTATTTAATCAAATCGTCAAAACCAGAAGGAACAGTAAACGTCCATAATAAATAAAGAATTTAAGAGAATTTGTGACTATCTAGCACGCGTGTGCTAATCATATCTCCTATTCGGATCTTTCTTTAGTTTAGGATCGTATTTTTTTGTCTTGAGCAAACTCTATTTTATTATTTTTTTTGGCTTTTTCATCTGTTCTTAACGACATTTCTTCATACCAGCTTTTCCACAGCACAAAATCCTAAATCTGCATATCGTAAATAGAAAATGTCAGACAGAGAATGAATAAAAAACAAGAACAATATTGATTGTCTTGATTGTTGCTCTCTTAGCTGTTGCTTTGATGGTAAGCCATTTCCTAAAAGCTTCTTCCTACTATACACCCAGAAAATTGAGCGCCTTCGTATCAGATTACAGCGTATATTCCGCTGGTCTAAGGCCTTTCGAGGCAGTTTAAGTCCAAAATAATCTAGTTACTCACTTACAAGGAATAATATTTTGTATCTACGAGCCTTTCTGGGAGAATGCTGCATTTGTAGAACATAGGAATTATTCATTTTGAACAGCAAAAATATAAAGACTTCTTCAGCCTAAACATTTTATTATGGTAAAGCTTAACAAAAAAACTGTGATTGACATCTTAAGCAACCTCGAACCAGGAAGGAAAGAGATAACTGAAAAGTTTCGTTCCATGGTCAAGAACACAATTCCGGATGCAACTGAGATTGTTAGACGTGGGAGAATCACATATATCTTAAATGGAAAAGACTTCTTGTCAATAAGACCTACCAAATCTCACGTTGACATGCTCTTTGTATGTGGAACAACATGTAACTCGCGCCTTTTGAAGGGAAGAGGGTCAGAAAACGAACCGAGTCAAGTTAAAATCAAAAACATGAGCGATTTTGATGAATCAGAACTCGTGAGACTGCTAAAAGAGGCAGAAAGAATTGCAAAGTCTTAATCAAGTTCATGGGCATCTGGAAAGATTTAACTCGTCCAGGTGAGGGTAAGACAACTCATATGATATCTTATATTTCTTATACGTTGTGACGGTAAGCTAAAACCTGACAAACCTTTCTTCCTCTATATACCCCCAATCGGCGGAAGGCCTTAAGCCCGAATAAGGTGTTACATGAATTATCTGATCGAATAGCCACTCTAGGAAAACCAAGTCTTAAGAAAGTTCCAAAAATTAGTTTAACAGGGAACCCAAGTTCCGTCCAAAAGCCAAGGCTGTCTCCGAGGGCGCGTCTGAAAATTTCCGGAAATATTTCGTCAAAGCTTGCAATGTGCATTGAAGGGCTTAATATGGTAGGCCTGTTATAGCCTCTGAGCTAAGGCGACAAAAAAAGAATAAAAAAACAAATAACTCTTGCAACCGCACTAAACCAACCAAATATTCCTAAGCTCGAAATAGATTCTTCAATTTAAGAGAAACTAAACAAGACAACAAAAAATGAGTGCATGACCAAAACAGCTAAACGGGCAATAATTGAAAAAAAATTGGTCGGGCGGTAACGTTTCTTAGCGAAAAGATGTTTTTACTCACCCACGTTCTTTAAGGAGCACTACTTCTTTTGTCTTACAGCGACCTTTGCTTTCATTTCAAAGATAGTGTCTTCTCCGGTTTTTCCAACACCAAAGTTCCATTCTAAAACATCTACTTCCATGTCTTTGAAGTGGGAAACCCAGGTTTTCTGGAATTCGTTCCATTTTTCGCCCATCTTCTGTATCTGTTCTTTGACGTCTATTTGTTGTTCTGGCATAATTTATTACACCTCCTAAAATACGCTAAAGTTGTGCACGCCTAAGTTTACAGCTAGTGATTGGTTGTTTTAAGCATGTGTGACTGTGATGCTACAACTACAAATGTAAGTCATTATCGTCCAAACAAGATTGACAAAACCTCACTTAAGGAAAATAAGAAGTTCAAAATAAAAAGCAAACAAGCTGTTACTGTTTGTTGACAGTCACACATCTTAAAATAGACTGGCGAGTTAAGGGTAAGTAAGGTTTTTGAAAATGCGAGCACTTGATTTTCTTATCGTAGTTGCTGTGATTCTCGTCTTGCTGTGGCTTTTGGGCTTTTTCGTCTTCAACCTTGGCGCCATCATATGGCTACTACTTGTCATAGCCCTCATCATAATAGTTTACCGACTTCTTACAGGACGCAGAATATAACATCAGTCAAAAACGTGTAAGCAGTACCAGATGCTGCTTCCCAACTTTTTTTATAAACGTGAAGAAATCATATTTGTTTGGCAAGAGTTCCTAAACATAAAATTCATAATTCACAAAACAAAAAAGACTCTCTTTAAAGCAACTGTTTATTGTTGGTGCAAGATTACAGTCACACATGTTTAATAAATTCGCATAGGCACTGTGTTTATAGTGAAATTTTATGAGTAAAGATGAAATTAAAGGTAAACTCAAAAAAGAAGAAGGCAAAACCCGCGTAGCCGCGGGCAAAGTTACTGGCAACACAGGACAAATAATTAAAGGCGAAGCAGAAAAAGTTAAAGGAAAAATACAAGAAGACGTCGGCAAAGCCAAAAGAAAACTCTAACAAAGATTAAAACTACCATCCAAAACCCATTCGTGAAACACTTCACCATTAATCCTTTTCTTGCCCTTTTTTATTTTAACCCTTAAAATAACAAAACCGCTACCATCAAAAGATGTTTTTAACGACCTTAATAGGTAACCCAAATTATGAGCGTCGAAAGGAGGGATAGATAAGTATGAAAAGTAAAGAGTATATTGATAAAGATGTTTTTGCGTTGGATGAAAAAATTGGCAAAATTAAAGAAATAGAAGTAGATCCACAAGAATATAAAGTAACTCATTTTGAAGTTGAATTAGATAAGAACGTAGCTGAATCAGTACTTGGTGCAAAGAAAGGCGGAGTACGAAACATGCTAAACGTTTCAGCTTTAGAGAAAGGAACTGGCATGTGGACAGATGATGGATTGCACTTAAAAGTTGCAAAAGACAAACTACACATGTACTTAAGTCCAGTTGATAAGACTTAGTTGTCATGCCTTTCCTACATCCTCATTAAGTCTGTCCTTCTATTTTTTTCATTTTTAAGATTAGCAATTTTTTGAAAAATTGAATTCTTGTTAGAGGCAGATTTTGCGAATAAGACCTTTCTGATGACAAAAACAATAAGCAATTAAGTTGTAGTGACCTCTAAGAAGAAGAGAGCATGACAAAAAATAATTTCGCACGCGCACTAGTTGTTTGGTTTTTAACATCTTTAGGTATCTTCTTTACGGGCGTTCTGACTGGATTTTACGCTCGTGATCTTGTTATCGCGCTTATTGCGACCGCCGGACTTGGGTTAATTAATGCGCTGTTTTGGCCTCTTTTATCGAGGTTAGCGCTTGCGCGCTCTGTGATAACGTTCGCCTTGAGTGCACTACTAATGAATGGCGTAATAATCTGGTTGCTATCTTTTTTTACTTCGGAAATTGAGGTCTCTTGGTCGGGGTTATTTTTTCTCGCCTTTAACATAGCGTTAATCAATACCGTGGTCTCGGGGATACTCACCATCGATGATGATACATCATTTTACCGTGAGGTATTCAAGAAGATGAAGGGGCGCGCAAAGAAAGCAACGGAGAAAAAGGACAAGCCGGGTTTCATCTTTCTGGAGATCGACGGGTTAGCTGAAACGATTCTCCGCAAAGCGATAGAGAATGGGACTATGCCAACCCTAGCAGGGTGGGTCAGCAGAGGAACACACAAGATAAAAGGATGGGAAACAGATTTTTCGTCCCAGACTGGCGCAAGCCAAGCGGGCATATTACATGGGAACAACAAAGACATTCCTGCCTTTCGATGGGTGGAAAAAGCGAAAGGCAACAAGGTTATCTCGACAGTAGGGCTGGGTGATGCAAAAGAGATCGAGGCACGAATCGCAGATGGAAATGGTTTGCTTGCAATCAGATGGACGTGCTATTGCTAATCTTTATTCTGGTGATGCTAAAGATAACATCTTCGTGTACAGCAAGCTCGACAAGATAAAACAGCTTTACAGTGAGTCGTGGAATACTTTTACCGCAGTTTCGTACAATCTAGTCCACACGCTAACGTACACCCTCTGGGAGATAGTGCTGGAGGCACGGTCAAGATACAGGCAGGGACGAAGGAATACCCTACCCAGACTGTGCCACCGCGGACGATTATACTACTTCACACGGGTAGTTGCGGATATCTTCCTGCGTGAATTGAGCACTTACACGATCATAGGCGACATTATCGCAGGTGACAAGGATACCGTATATACAACGTTCATGGGATACGATGAAGTGGCACATCACTGCGGCATCTCAGATGATGAAGCTTTCTACGTTTTAAGAAAACTGGACAGGTGCATAAAGAGGATAGAGGCAGCAAAGGCATATGCCCAACGGCCATACTACCTTTGCGTGCTTTCAGACCATGGTCAGACCAACGGAGCCACGTTCAAGCAACGTTATGGTTATACTTTGGCAGATCTTGTTCAGAAGCTTCTGCCTGAGGGACATGGAATGTACTTCGAGCTTGACTCCAACCAAGACCACTTCGGACAGATGGTGACGGTTCCGCTGCAGAATGTAAGAAATAGGGTGACTCGGAAGTCGAAGAAAAAGGAGGACAAAAAGATTGATGCAATCGTACTGGCCTCGGGAAACGTGGGTCTGATATACTTCACACAATGGGCGGATCGGATAAGCTTGGAGGATATCGAATAAGACCTATCCCGAGATGGTGAAGGGTTTGTCCGAGCATGAGGGCGTGAGTTTTGCCTTGATCCGCTCTAAGGAGCGTGGGCCTGTCGTCATAGGCGCGAAGGGCAAGTATTACCTCGCGGACGATAAGGTCGAGGGTGAGAATCCACTGGCCAAATTTGGGAAGCGAGCTGCCGTGCATCTTCGCAGGTTAGACAGCTTCAACTGTGTTCCCGATATAGTTCTCATAAGTATGTATGACACGGAAAAAGATGAGGTGGCGGCATTCGAGGAGCTTATTGGTAGCCACGGCGGTTTAGGCGGTACCCAGTCGAAGCCTTTCATATTGCATCCTTTTGAATGGGATCTTGAGAAAGAGGAGATCGTCGGCGCTGAGAATGTTTGTCGGCTTCTTAAGAGGGAGATGGCCAATACTCAACAAAGGCAATGAGCATTTGAAGTGAGATAGTTCGTCAAAAGTGGCTTTGGATAATCAAAGCGATGTGGGTTGTAGATCAATAACTGTAATCTCGGGAGCGCAGTTAATTCGTATCCAGAACGCGTTTGTACCTAGGCCTCGGTTGGTGTACTGAACCATCTGCCCTACCTGATACCTTCCAAGAGGATATTTTTTGAAACTGTCAACGCGGAAAGGGGTTCCGAGCTTGGGAATCACAAATTGGCCTCCGTGAGAATGCCCGGAAAGTTGGAGGCTGAACCTCTTCGTTTCTGCGCTGATATCGGCGAAGTCTGGCTCATGAACTAACAAAATTGCTGGTCCGGTAGGAGGCAGTTTCTGCAGCACTTTGTCAAGTTGGTTCTTATCTAAAGTGGTGCTGTCGACTCCTGCAACGTACAGAGCGAATTCCTTTCTATTAACCGTATAAACTTCGTTGTTCAGCTCTATTATTCTGCTTTCGCTCAGTATCGAGCGGACCCTCTTCGCACTAACCCAATGATCGTGATTGCCAAGAACAGCCACTGTCGCGTCTTGCGCATGTATTTCCTTAAGCACTGGGATAAGCTCCTCGATATTCTTATCTGAATAGGAAACAAAATCGCCAGTTATAGCAACGATGTCCGGTTTCTGCTGGTTGATCAAACCAATCACGCCCTTTAAGCGATCTGCAGAGATCCATTGTCCGTAATGGATGTCGCTAATATGCACTATTCGATAACCTTGGAAGGGGATTGGAAGTTCTGGGATTTTGACTTCAACTTTAACGACCTCGAAATTGGATGAGTTGAACTTCTGTCCAACCAGCTTGGAGTATCTTGACATTATCTTTTGAATGCCTCTTCGAAGACGAAAAGTCAAATCTTCTCTAGGTTCGTCGATAGGTTTTCGTTTTTTCATTAACCTAATTCCTCTTATCAATTGCCCAAGCACATATTCACACAATGAGCAAATAAGTCAATATTTTTGTTTTTACTTATCGTGCTGCCATTGGGTTAAAGAAGCTCTCCTTAGACTTAGTTCCTTATAAGACTAACCGAATTGTGCAAACCGTAATGCTTGAAGAGAAATAAAGTGAATTCAAAGTATTAGTTATAGAGTTCTCTCTCTCTCTCGAACTCAAACGATTACAACTACTCTTGGGTCTATTCACTCAGGCACCCATGCGCTTGCTTAAGGTCAGTGATTGTCAGTTTGTCTCAATGTTAGCGGTCGGTTGTAGTTGTGGTTCTACAGTCACAAATCGTTAAGTAGAATTGAAAGACAATTAGTTCAGTTATGCAAGAGGTGATTGGACGAATGGGGTTTTGGCGTAATATCAAAGGTGGTTTAGCTGGATGGCTCTGGTACGCTATCGTAGTTGTAGTATTAATAATAATTCTTGTTGTTGTTGTGAGATTCCTTTTTCACTTAATATAGGGTAAGTTAAAAGAAAGATTCGAGCGTATCTTTAGTTTATCCTATAATTAAACGGAACATCAGAGAGGGTAGTCTACTATTGATTCTTACTGCACGTTCTCTATAGTTCTTCCCCTTTTCTCTGGATGAGAAGATAGAGTTCTTATCAAAGACGTTCACATCTAAGCTTTGGTTCATCAGGCTAATTTTTGGCAGGTCTTTAATTATTTTTTGAGGCTATCGTTTAGCAAAATGTCAGCGTACCCGTTGAATGATTGTCTGCATTAGGATAGGCATAAGCCGTCCTTATTACATAGGCTTGTAGGGAATACTTCTTGCTTCGCATCTTTGAGTTCACTTATTCTCGTTTGAACCATTTTTAATAGTTCTTGCCTTAGCTTCTCTCCCGAAATACCGCGTTCTATAAAACACATTCTACTGGCTAAAACATTGTCCTTTACTATGTCTCTTATCCAAGCTTGGAAATCGCCCCGTGGATAATGAAACAAAATAGAACCCTCATCTATGCTGCCCAATTTGGCTGCAAAATCTTGGAGACTGATTGCAGAAACCTTTGTGTAAACTCCCACTGCAATGTAAAAAAAGAAAGCCTTCTCCTGGGGCACATTGGACAAAATATTTGAAGCATCTTGATATGTAAGATTTTTACTCATTTATAATCGCCTTAGTACATTTAATCTTCGTAAAGCTGCCGTATATTCGTTTGTTGTAGGGTTTCGACAGTTACAACGGGCCTTAAAGCGATGGTTTGTTGCTTGCTAATGCTTAATGACAGTCACACATGTATAATAAATTCGCAGAGACCCAGTCTGTAGTGAAATTTTATGAGCAAAGATGAAGCAAAATGTAAACTCAAAAAAGAAGAAGGCAAAACCCGCATAGCCGCGGGCAAAGTCACAGGAAACACTGGTCAAATAGTTAAAGGTGAAGCTGAAAAAGTCAAAGGAAAAATCCAAGAAGACGTCGGCAAAGCCAAAAGAAAGCTCTAAAATCAGCCGAAACAAGTTTTCAAGAAAACGAAAAAACTTCAGCAATTATTTGGCGGATTAGTTTGCTGTTTTTTTCTGATTTCCTTTAAAGCCCAAATTAAGTTAATTCAAGACTCATAATGGAAAAAATTATACACTTGAATGATTCCTATTTGCATAGGGGTAGCCTTGGAAATATTTCAATTAATGTCTCAGCTTACTGTGTATTTGTTCCCCCTTGCGTTAGGTCTTTCTGGCGTTCTTTCGTTTTTCTTCTATGCTAAATCAAGAAAGAAAGGTTTTGTTGTAATTGGAACTGCTTTAGTAATCCAAGTTGCTTATCTTGTTATTTTTAATGTATTTCTTGCTGACTATTTTTTGTTGGTCAATAACGACTATGTTTGGCGTGCCAATTTCTTAAGTACATTTAATTTTGCATTTGCCATAACTTTTGCCATATTGCTTTCGTTAGGTCTAATTCTCCTTTTTTCCGAGATCAAGCCAAAGACCACTCTTCAATTATCTGATGAGAAAAGCAATACAGATTAAAGATTTATTAAAAGAAGTAAGATTAGAATTGGTTATTTTATTACCTATTGATTAATGCGATCATAAACTGCTATTTCATTTGTACGAATGTTGTGAGCGGTTGTTTCTAATTTGCTACAAATTAGCTTTTTGTGTTTATTCGCACTTGAGTCAAAGTATTCTAGATGTTTGCCATGCCCTCGGTTGACTGCAGATTTATTCTGATCTGTTCAAGTTTATTATCACTCATATGCGGCAACGTTTTAGCAACTTCATAGATTGCTTTTTTAGAATTCTTTATCCATTTTTTCCAGAAGAGATTTAATAGCTTGCTTTACAGGCGGCAGATCTTCTTTTACAGTCTTCCATATAGTTTGCAGGTTTACACCAAAGTATTCATGTATCAGTTTATCCCGGGTTCCAGCCATCATTTTCCACGGGATTTGAGGATATTTTTCTTGGGTTTCTAAAGGAATACGTTTTGTTGCTTCACCGATAATCTCAAAGTTTCTAACTATTGCATCAACTGTTTTGCTGTCTGCTGAAAACGCTTCAAAGCTCAGACCCTCGACATAGTTTTCTATCTTCTCTATGGCATCAAAAATGTCGTCGACGTATAGACGAGAGTCTCTTTTCAAACGTAAATTGCCTCGTTTAATATGCTGTCCTTTATTCTGGGCTTGAGAGCATCTCTCATAACCAAATCTATCTTAACTCCGAGCTTTTGGCTGAGAAAGTCTTCCAGTTCAATAAATCTGAAAAGGCTTATCGGTTCATAAAAATCAACTAAAACATCAAGATCACTTGTATTCTTCTGCTCTCCTCTCACATATGAACCAAAAAAACCGATGGTTTTCACTTTGAACTTATCTTTCAACTCTGGCTTGAGCAATTCTAATGTCTTCTTAAAATAATCAAAGCTCAAAGTGTTCATGCTCTAGAAACATACAATTAGTTGTATTTAGTTTTTTCAAGTAATTTGGTCATCTGGGAAGTTAATGGTCGCGGGGTCAAAATCCTGAAGGTTTAACTCAATTACATTCGCATATAATTCAAGCAAATGTTTTGAAAAACATTCTTATGCGTTGTTTTGTAGTTATTTGCGTAAAGTGAGATGATGATTACTTTCTCGTTTGCCAAGCGGGAACTGGTTGTTGCAGCCATCTTACTTGCTGTTTCCTTTATATTTAGGCTTATCCTGTTTCCTCTTCAAGGGTACCAAATTGACACTAACGATTTTACTTCTTGGTTTAACACTGCTGCAACTCATGGAATTAGACCGTTCTATACCGTGACGTGGGCTGATTATCCTCCATTCAACGTTTACATTTTTTGGCTCTTTGGTAGCATAGCAAACACATTTCCAACCGTCAACGTTGTGAATTTCATAAAGTTAGCACCAAACATATTCGACTTAGCGACAGCAGCAGTAATCTTCTTTTTCGTTAGAAAACAATCAAACTTTAAGCTGGCACTTGTAGCAACAGCGCTATATGCGTTTAACCCGGCAGTAATCTTCAACGCAGCAGTATGGGGGCAGTTCGACGCCATATACACATTTTTCCTGGTCCTATCACTTGTGCTTGCACTTAAATCTAAACCTGAACTCTCCGCCGTTACTCTTGCAATAGCACTTTTAACAAAGCCACAAGCCATCGCTCTCGCACCGCTTATTGCATTCTTAATTTACAGAAAAAGCGGCTTAAAACGAACACTATTCTCCACAGTAGCGTTTGTTACAACTATTTTAGTGATCGTATTGCCATTTCAATGGAGCAGCGAACCATTTTCCTCGTTAAGCCAAATTTACTTCGGAGGATTTAGCCAATATACAGTCACTTCAGCAAATGCTTTTAACCTCTGGGGTTTGTATGCGCTATGGGCACCTGACTCAGGACTCTTCGTAGTTGGATGGGCGGTATTCATAGCTTTTGCAGGTTTCATTCTTTTCTTCTTCCATAAACGCTTCAAAGTATCAGGTGAGATGGTTGCTGTTTTCTCTGCGTTTATGTTTCTCTTTGCTTTCTTTATGTTTCCAACTAGGATTCATGAACGGTATTTGTTTCCAGCCATAAGTGTTTTAGCACTGATGTTTCCTCTTGTCAAAAAAATTCGCCCCTTCTACGTTATTTTGACAGCAACATTGCTTGCCAATGAAGCATATGTTCTCTATTGGCTGAGATCGTCTTATCCGAATGCTGGTCCTAATCTTACTGGAGATCCAGTTGTTTTGGCTGTGAGCGCTATTAATTTATTTATGCTTCTCTATGCATCAATACTTATGCTGGATGAGCTAAGAGGACGCGGATGGCTCAAAACCGCAATCAACAACTTGAAGCAAAATAAAGATGGAGGGACACAATCATAGATTTCGGAATTAAACTAACCAAAAAAGACATTATCACAATTATTCTGATTTCTGTTGTGTTCTTTGGCATAGCTGCTTGGAATGTTGGTTCAATCCAGTACCCTCAAACATCTTGGCAAAGCACACAAAACGAGAGTTTCTATATTAATTTAGGCTCAAACCAGCAGGTTAAAACCGTGTATTTCTGGGTCTTAAGCGGCAATGGCACAGCTGAAATATCTTCTGGCTCACCTGGAAATTGGAGTAGCCTTAACTCATTAGTTCTTGAACCTGCTGGAACAAACTATCAAGTATTTGTTTCCTCAGATGTTAACACAAACAGTCAATATCTCAACTTTAATGTAACTTCAAATGACTATGATTCACGCCCTATGTTTTCAACTTCTGGCATAACTAACCCTCCAGACAAAGAACCATCACCATTCATACAAATCTCTGAAATAGGCATACAAAGCCAAAACAATGAGCAGATAAAAATTACCGGCATAACAGGAGAAAACACCACAGACCCTACTTTAACTAAAATGGTAGATGAACAAAACTCTCTTCAGATACCGCCAACCTACATGCAAAAAATGTATTTTGACGAAGTTTATTTCGCGAGGTCAGCGGAAAATTACCTACATCACCAGATACCTGACGAAAGAACCCATCCACCATTAGGTAAACTAATACAAGCCTCGGGACTAGCGGTTTTCGGCGATAACCCATTTGGCTGGAGAATACTAGGCGTTATTTTTGCCACACTAATGATACCGCTAATGTATCTTTTAGGTAAGAAATTATTCGGAACTTGGATCGGCGGTTTCTCAGCTGCGTTTCTGCTAACATTTGACTTCATGCATTTCACAATGGCAAGAATCGGCACCGCAGACACCTATGTTGTCTTCTTTGCCTTACTTTCCCAACTATTCTTCTTTATTTACTTGGTGAATGTAGCTAAAAATGGTTGGAAAACCTCAATTGTGCCACTATTTCTAACCGTAATTTTCTTTGGCCTTGGATTTTCCACAAAGTGGTTTACGCTTTTTGGAGCAGCGGGCATGCTTTTCCTACTTATAGCACTTAGGCTGAGAGATATCAAAAACCTCAAAGGGACATTAAGCGACAAATACGTTGCATTCTTCAATTACCCAGCTTTTATGTTGCTTGGTTTTATTGGCATTACAGCCGGCATATATTTCGTAACTTACATACCTGACGTTCTCGCAGGCGACCCCTGGGGAACAATCCTCAATTTGCAAAACGCAATGTTTGGTTTCCACTCCGGTCTGACTTCACCCGATTCATTTTCATCGCCATGGTGGAGTTGGCCTTTCATGGTTAAACCAGGAGGAAATGTTCCAAGATGGTTTGACATAACTTATTTACCTAACAATGTAGACTCAACTATCTCTGCCTTTGGCAACCCAATTGTATGGTGGATTGGTTTTGCAGCAATAGTTGTACTAACTGGTATTGTGATTTACAAAAGTGGAATCCTGCAAGGCATTGTAGCAAAGAAACTTACGAGCCAATTTAACTTAAAACAAGCAGATTTACCCATAATTTTCATAGCGGTTGTTTTCCTTTTCTCATGGTTACCCTATGCCGCGATTTCGAGAGCAACTTATACATATCATTTCTACTTGAGCGTGCCACTTCTTTGTTTAGCCTTAACCTACTTCATCAATAGATACTGGGAAAAACCAATTGGAAAAATTGCAGCCATAGCAATTTTTGCAGCTACAAGCGGGATGTTCATAGCATTTTTCCCAGTTATTTCTGGAATGCCAGTTTCAACCGATTATATACATAATTTGAAATGGTTCCAAAGCTGGTTCTTTGCGCCATGACACAGCAAACCAACTCTAACCAAAGTGTTGAAGTTTCTGTTGTTTTTCCAGCTTACAACGAAGTTAATTATCTTGATTCAGCAGTGCAGAAAACTACTCAAGCTCTCGATGAATTCACAAGTTCCTATGAAATAATAATTGCTGAAGACGGAAGCAATGATGGCACAGCTGAACACTCTGAAGAGCTATCGCAAAAGTTTCCATATGTTAGGCATATTCACCGTGAGAAGAGGCTGGGAAGAGGAACGGCACTAAAAAACGCTTTCAAACAGAGCAATGGCAAAATTATAGTCTACATGGATTTAGATTTAGCAACCGATCTTAAAGCACTAAAGCCGCTGGTTGAAGCCATAACTATTGAAGGCTACGATTTCTCAACAGGTTCTCGGATGCTACCTCAAAGCAAAGTGGAACGCAGCTTGCGAAGAAGCATAAGCTCAAAAACCTACAATTTCCTTGTTCGAAAAATGCTTGGATCAAAACTCAGGGATCACCAATGTGGCTTTAAAGCCTTTAAACGAGATTCCGTTTTGCAATTGCTTGATGAGGTTGAAGCCACCCACTGGTTCTGGGATACAGAAATATTGGTGAGGGCTCAACGCCATGGTTTTAAAGTTAAGGAAATTCCTGTCAAGTGGCTAAGCGGTAAAGGCACGAAAGTTAACTTGCTAATAGATTCATGGAACATGTTTCGACAAATAATGAAGCTCTGGTGGAAACTCAAAGTTAAGAGTTAACGACCACGCTTAGCTAAGAGCACAAATGCTCTAGCAATCAATGATATCCCGCCAAGTAGAATTATGGCTGCCCAAAACATGAACCACTCTGTCATTATTGTTATTTTAGCTAGATAAGCAATTGCCAAGTAGCTTACTCCAAGCCAGAAAACAAGGTTTCCGATAGTTTCGGCTTTTCTTACAACCGAGGATTGCAGATAAATTCTTAGGAATAATATCGCAATTTCCAAAATGCCTAATCCTAAAGTAAACTCAAATACTCCGTAATATAGTGAGACAAAAGCATGTGGATTTGCAGGAGAAGGCAAAGAGAACCCAGCACCAGGAATTTCTGCCAAAGTAAAAGAACCAAAAAAATTGACAATACCATTCCATAGATTGTTAGGTAGATAAGCAAAATATACAATTGCTAGCAGAATGAACACTGCGCCAATGTAGATGGCGGTTATCAAGTTTTCTTTTTTCTTTTCATTTAATGCTTGAAGGTTTAAACTGAATTTCAAGCTCTCTCTTCCTCACTCGACTATGATCTATGATCAGATATATCTTTCTCTATTAACGTCTACATATATGTTTTAAATACTAAAGCAACATAAAATGTTAGAAAGGGAATGTAATCATGTCATATTGTCCCAAATGCGGCAATGAAATTAATGAGACAATGGCGTTTTGCCCCCATTGTGGAACAGCGCTAAAGGGACCACCGACTGATCAAACTGCTCCGTCTCAACAGACCACTCTCGAAAAAGATGAGACAACAGAAAAAAATCAATATCCAGAAAAGATTGAAAAGCAAGAAAGAATGGAGCATAGCTTTATTGGTCATCTGATCGGAGGCTTAGTCCTAATAACTATTGGTGTTTTTGCCCTGTTGCAGTTAAGCGGCAATTTCGGGTCATCTGGCCAAGGGTTAGCCATAATGTTATTCATAATCGGCATAATAGTTATTGTCGGAGCAATATATGTAGCTTTAACCTCTCGAAAACACCCTCACGAATCCAATTAAAAAAGCTAGTTATTTAGGCGAGGATAATAGTGGAAAATGTTAAAATTACAGCTGAAAAAATAAGAAAACTTCAGGTTCAAGGTGCAAGAAACGTTGCAATCGCTTCAATAAAAACACTTCAAACTTTGTCTGAGCTAACTAAAGCCAAAACCAAATCAGAACTCATAGATGAACTTAAGCAGGCGCAAGCTTTGCTTTTTGCTTCGCGTGAAACGGAGCCTTTAATGCGTAACGCTGTTCGCTGGGTGATCAATCAAGCAATTGACTCCAGTTCTGAAAAGGTTGAGAATGTGGCCGAATTAGTTGCTTCGAACATTGGACTATTTCTTCAGAATCTTGATGCATCAAGGGAATGCACAGCGGAAATTGGTGCGAAACGAATCCGCGACGGCATGCTCATTGCTACACATTGCCATTCATCAACAGTGACGAGAACAATAGCCAAAGCTAAAGAAGATGGCAAAAACTTTTGTGTAATCTGCACAGAAACTCGACCGGCCTTTCAGGGACGAATAACGGCAAGAGAAATGGTTGAACTTGGAATAGAAACTATTTTTATCGTTGATTCTGCCGTTCGCTCTTACATGGGAGACGTCGATCTTGTTATGGTTGGCGCAGATGCTATTACTTCAGAAGGCAATGTAGTGAACAAGATTGGAAGCAGCAGCATCGCCGTTATAGCCCGCGAAGCCAGAAAACCGTTTTATGTGATCTCAGAACTTCTAAAATTTGATCCGGAAACACTCGGTGGAGAATACGAGAAAATTGAACAAAGAAACCCCGCGGAAGTCTGGAGTGAAGCTCCTTCGAAACTCTCTGTTCGCAACCCAGCCTTTGATGTTACTCCAAGCCGATACATCGATGGGATAATCTGCGAAGAAGGGGTCTTGCCACCACAGACTGTAGCTGAGGTTATGAGAAGATCCTACCCTTGGGTTTTCAAAAACCTTTAGTCTTTCCAATGGCTCAAAGCTGATTTTAGTTCTT
This sequence comes from Candidatus Bathyarchaeota archaeon, assembly GCA_963701045.1. Taxonomy (GTDB): domain Archaea; phylum Thermoproteota; class Bathyarchaeia; order Bathyarchaeales; family Bathycorpusculaceae; genus Bathycorpusculum. The sequence continues at coordinate 628,894 of OY969560.1, read as the reverse complement.
TGTGTTTTTCGGCATATTGATCCAGCGGCTTCCTTTCAAGAGTTGCATCGACTGCTTGCCGCATGGCTTTTGCCCCTGCAACCGTGCCCTCTGGATGCCCATGAATTCCTCCACCAGCTTGAAGAACTACATCGTTACCAAAAGTTTCAAGCAATGCAGGCACCAATCGAGGATGCAATCCACCGCTAGCAACAGGCAAAACAGGCTTCAGACCGCCAAGTTCTCCCTTACAAGCATCAATGTTCTCTAAAACTTCAGATCGAGTTTCACTCATTTTCCCAACCACGGTTCCAACGTGAAGTTGGTCTACTCCTATTATTCTGGCGATCGAAGCAATTGGACGCATTGCTATACCGTGTTGTTGGTTTTTGGTGAAAGCTGCATGTCCTGCCCTGTGAGCGTGAATCACGAGTTTAGGATTTTGATCACGCAATGTTTGAAGGGCTGACCAACCGCATGTTAAAATATCAACCATAACATATTCGCCGCCTTGCGCAGCCACTTCTTCTGTTCGTTTCAACATAAGATTTGTTTCGGCGGTAATGTTAATCATATAAACTTTACATTCTCCTGTTTCATCCTGCGCTTTATCACGCGCTTCAAGCGTCTCAATGAGACGTTGCTCAAATGGATTGAATTTTTGGCTGCTCAAATTCTCATCGTCTTTAACTACGTCACAACCGCCGCTCCAAGCATCATAGGCAACTTTAGCGTGATCTTTGGTGTTTAATCCAAGTTTAGGCTTAATTATTGTTCCGACTAACGGTCGTTTTGGAATTTTGAGAAGTTTCCTGATGCCCGTTATTCCGAAAGCGGGTCCTTTGAAAGTGCTTGTTAGTGCTTTTGGAAAGGCTATATTCAGAAGTCGCAAGTTTTTAATAGCTTTAAGTCCAAACACATTCCCTGCAACACTACTAAGGATGTTTGGCATGTTACCGGGTTCAAAAAGCTCAACGGGATAGGCAATTTTGATTACGTTATCTTCGAGACTGAAAACGCGTGCTGCCAGTTTTTTCACGTAAGGCTTCTCAGTAGTTAGTTCTGTCCATGTACCAACGCTGCTTTCCGCAGCGACGCCGCCTGCTGCCTCTTTTAGGCTGATTCCCTCTGGTTCAACTCGGAAGGTACAAATCATATCCGTTTCTTTGGGTTTGTAAGTTGGAGCAATAAAGTCAAGATATTTCAAAGCAGGTTCATCTCTTGTGACAACAGATCGATATTGACTTAAAATCTTTAACTATTTCAGCCCGCATCAAATATTCAGGTGGTCCATGAAATATGGAGTTAACTGTTGAAGCATTGATGATAACCACTGGCGGCAGCAGAATCGCCATTCTCAGCGAAGAAACCGCCAATTTTTTGGGAGTACATAGTTCTGACAGAATACACATTAGCTTTGGAGAGCAAGAAATGATTGCAATTGCCAACATTGCTCCTTTCTTTTCTGCAAACCGCATTGGACTCTACCAAGAAACCACTAACGCATTAGGAGTAAAAGAGGATGAAAAAGTCAGTGTCAAATTAGCTCCTCTTCCTGAATCACTTTTTAATGTTCGCGCCAAATTGCATGGTGAACGGCTACGTGAAAAAGACATGTTTGGCATCGTTAGTGATGTGGTTGAGCGACATCTTAGCAACGTTGAGGTTGCAGCTTTCTTAACTGCGCTTAGCATTCATGGGTTAAGCATGAGTGAAAATGAATCTCTTTCAAAAGCGATGGTTTCTGTGGGAAAAACAATTGACTTTGGCAAGGGCCCCATACTTGACAAACATAGCGTCGGCGGTATCCCAGGCGACAAAACAAGCATGATTGTCGTACCCATTGTGGCTGCAGCTGGTTACACAATCCCCAAAACTTCTTCACGAGCTATCACATCACCTTCTGGAACTGCAGACCGCGTTGAGACTCTCTGCCCTGTAAACCTTTCAATTAATGAAATTAAATCCGTCGTCGAAGAAACTAACGGGTGTCTGGTTTGGGGCGGGGCTTTGGAGCTTGCACCAGCCGACGACCTGTTTATCCAAGTAGAATATCCATTGGGAATCGATCCTATGCTTTTACCCTCCATTCTAAGCAAGAAAAAAGCTATTGGTGCAACACATGTGGCGATAGACATACCCACAGGTATGGGGGCAAAAATCAAAACACGAGCGGAAGCATATATTTTAGCTTCAGACTTTGTTGATTTAGGCAAAAGATTAGAACTAAACATTCAGTGTGCATTGACGTTTGGTGATCAACCTTTAGGATGTGGCATCGGACCTGCACTTGAAGCGCGCGAAGCGCTAAACACTTTGATGGGCAATGGACCTCCTGATTTGCGAGATAAGGCAGTTAGTTTAGCAGGTTTGCTTTTTGAAATGGTTGGAGTCGAAAACGGACGTACTAAAGCGGAAGAAATACTCGACAACGGCAAAGCCGAAGCGAAAATCCGTCAAATAATCAGCGCCCAAGGTGGAAATCCAAAAATTACACCAGAAGATTTGCCTGTTGGTCCGGAAAAAGTTGAAGTTCGATCGGAACACGCAGGGAAAGTCATTTGGCTTAGTACCGATGGCATTGTGAGGATTGCGCGGGAAGCAGGAGCGCCTAAAGAGAAGGGAGCCGGTATGGTTTTGCATGCGAAATTGGGAGACACAGTGCATAAAGATGGTTTGCTATATGAAATCTATGCGGAGAGAACCAGTAAGCTGGCTTCTGCGTTGGAACTTGCTAAACAATTATCACCAGTTATGTTGACAAAGAAACCAGCTGAGAAAATGGTTTTAGATATAGTGCCTGAAAAAATTGCACATGAAAAAGCATTCAGTTTAGACAGATAAACATAGGAAAAATAAATCAAAACTTCAAATCTGCCTGAACGTCTAATTTTTCTCCATATAAACACCAAGGAAAAAAATGAAAAATGGGCTGTGTTTTATCTTGCTATCAATCCGCCAACTAATCCGCCTATTCCGGCGATAATCCCTCCGACGATCGCCGCTACAACCACCGCAATTACACCTACAACTAAACCTGCTACTGCGCCAACTGCCAAGCCAAAGAGACCTCCGAAAATTCCTCCCGCAAATGCAAGGCCCAAGAAAGCAATTATTCCAACTATTATGGCGCCAAATATTCCAGCGAGAAAACCAGCCGTTGCCCCTTTAAAAACGCCTCGAGCGATAAGACCAGCCACTAAACCCCCGAGAAAAAGACCCACAATAGAACCGATGCCTGGGAAAATCCAAGCTATGGCAATTATGACTATAAATCCGACGAAACCCCCTAACCATACACTTCCCAAATTTTGTCACCACCTTTGCAAGTCAATGCTCTCTCGATTACCTTTTAAGTTTTTAGTTAAAGAGTATCAATTATTCTTTAGATAATACTTTGTTGGTGCAGTCACACAATAACAATTGTGCACGCGTTTGTTTTTTCAGCTAAAAAAAGAGTTGGGGAAGATCGAGTAACTCTAATGTAGATATATCCAGTGTTTATGCGTTAGTTTTAAATGGTAGATTATCTAAATTAACATAAAATTAGCATACGGAAGTTTCTAAGGGTTTAAATCATGGCTGAATCAATAAAAGTTTGGCTAAAAAAAGTATTCAGTTTAACATTAATGTTAAATTCATTTGTTACACTAGCTGCCGTTATTGGTCTAACATATGGTTTTTACAATGTATGGCCAAATTGGAAACCGTTTGAACCTTACCTTATCAGCGGCAATGTTTTCCTTCTAGTAATCGCAGCTGGACTCATCAACATTTTCCCAAGCGCCTGCATAGGCAGAAAACTGCACACAGGTCGATTCCTATTTCACCACTATGTCTATGGCGCAGCTGTCCTTGCAACCTCTTCATTCTGTGTATTAGCCTTCTCATCTGTATCTCTAACTGGACTTTTCCTCCAAAACACATCGAACGTTGCAATAAACGCTGGAAGATTTTTTGTATTAACAGGAATGACTCTTCTACTTGATGATCTTCCAGACGTCTCTAAACAAATCGAAATAAGCCTTAACAAAATAAAAACAGGATTCTACAAAATAAGAAAAGCAATTCATGTTCTACAATTCGTCACAGGCGCAGCAACATTTTACGTCTTCCTATCTATTTTATTAACCGAAATAAAAAACTGGAATATAGGTATCAACAACGCCTTCACAATGGGCACTCTGCTAATAACAAGCATAACCTCATTCATGTTCTTCAAAAGAAAAGCGTGGCTGAACATAACTCCAGGAGCCACAACCCTAAACAGTCATTAACGTTTTTGTTTCAAAATTTCTTCTGCAATTTCTTCCAACTGATCACGTGAAAAAGTTTTGGACCCCCCATTTGCAAGCAGTATTTGATCAGACAACTGGGGAAGCTTAACAATTAAAGCAGTGGGACCGTTTATTTTTAAGACCGCGTGAACGTTTGTAAATACAACAATACCTTGAACCCAGATTCCAAGACGCCTTAACTTTGGATTAGAATCAATTATGCTTCGTATTATTGCGACATTTCTTTTTACTTGCCTACTTGGACTAACATTAAAGATTTCTTTTCCAGCTCTTTGCCAATTATCTCCATTGGCAAACAATATTGCCACTCCAATTCTTAGTTTCCAAAACAAATATGCCACCGGGCGAAAGAACAACGTGATCTATATCTCCAACGCCTCCACGCAGATAGAGAGAATTTAGAAGAAGAAAGTCGTCACTGAGCTTGCTAGACAACAAATTAATGACTTGTTCTTCTCCTTCCCAGCCACCACCATAAATGTGATATTTGCGTAAATAAACAAAGAAACCACCAAAAGGCACAAGCGAAAACACTAATCCAATTACCTCAAGCAAATTAATGCTCAAAGTAAAAAGAACCAACAGGCCAACACCACCGGCAACTAAGAAAAACAAAATTAAGCAGGCGATCGCTTTAGCCAAGTTTTTCCACACTTGGTTTTTGAGGTAGTTGCCTGACCCTTTCATTTTCCTCATTGCACTTCGCTCAGCATTTTCAATGTTTCGATGCTATATTACCTTATGTCAAATACATTTCTGAACATACAATGCTTACCTATGTGCCTGTTCTTTTAGCGGAACAGACTGTTCCTCTAGGAGAGCTATTAGACGCCTCAGCAACTCTACATTTTGGTGATACAAAAGTGACAGTTAAGAGAGTGAAAAGTAAGGTAAAGACGCTAACTCTATGTTTACTAGTAGCGACTCTATTAACTCCAATTCTAATGTCGAATGTAAAAGCGCAGGGCAGTGGTGAAACCGTTGGCTACTGGCCTCTAGACGAGGTTAAATCGAGTGATTCAAACGTGATAACCCCTGACCAAACAGGCGTAAATGGGGGCATAGTAGTGCAACATCCAAGCGCACCTTTGTTGATTGACGGTAAATTTGGCAAAGCTATGCAGTTTGACGGAGAAAACGGTGTTTACATTCCTATAAAATTTGTAGTTGGCTTCCCTCCGACGCCCCAGCCAATTTACATTCCAATTTCATCAAATCTTGATATTCAAAAACAAGTAAACATTCAAGCATGGATCAATGTTCAAGCCTTCAAAGATGTATCCTACAACAACATAGTCGTTAAATGCAACCATCCAGACCAAGCTTGTGCCTGGCAAAACACCACACGAGTCCTCGGCGTTTCTATAAGAGCAGGCACACCTGAAACTGGCGAACAATATGTCAAAGGAGCCTTAAGCGGTTACGTGTTAACCGACCAAGGATTTAACGAGATAGTCACAACTCAACCTGTTCCTCTTGATCAGTGGCTTCAAGTTGAATTCAGCCGAACCTCTACAGGATTACACCTATACATGAACGGCTATGAACAAAACATAAAAGTAATTCATGGAGTTCAAAACCCACAAGGCAACATAATTAACGGCACAGAATACTACTTTGGACATGACGCAATCATAACCATGGACGACGTCAAAATCGTAGACTTAGACCCAGCCAAAGTCTCAGAGGCAGCTTTTGACATTGGACCAAACGTTATGGTTTCAGCGATAGTAGTTTCAGTAATTTTTGCGGTTGCGTGGCTACTTCGCAGACTTGTGCAGTTGTGGCTAATTCGACCCAAACTCTAAATCTCTGAGATGAAGAACTGTGGGAACGGGACTCAAACTCCTCGAACTTATGCTGCGCCAAAAACTTCAAGGCAAAGGATTACAAGGCGAGTCTAACACGCCCCTCATTGTTTCCTACGCCGTAACAAAAGCCTGCAATCTTCGCTGTCTCCACTGCCACGTTTCAGCCAACGAAGTGATGCCAAACGAACTTAACATCAATGAAGCTATGCATGTTATTGATGAGATGAAAGCTCTTGGGACTCAGGCTTTGATTTTCAGTGGCGGCGAACCCTTAACCAGAAAAGAATTCGTGACAACTCTTATCCAGTACTGTGATGACAAAGGAATCTTAGCCGCTATGCTATCAAACGGCTTACTGCTCAATCATAAAGTGGCTCTGGAGTTGAAAGATGCAGGGCTAAAAGCGATAGGTATTCCAATTGATTCTGTTTACCCGGAAATCCATGATAAACTTCGCAACGTGCCGGGCAGTTTTAAAAAAGGAGTAGCTGCAATCCAAGCCTGCCTTGACATGGACTTAGAAGTTGTTGTTACAACTATGGCGCTAAAAAACACTTGTGATGAGATGCCAAAGCGTATTGAGTTTTTGGAGAGCTTAGGCGTGGATGAAGTTGCAGTTTACGATTTGGTGCCCGTTGGCAGAGGAAAAACCATGATGGATGAAGCTATGACTGAAACTCAAAGAGTCAACCTCATACATTACTTGCAAGCAAAACAGGAGGAAACTGAAATGGTTTTTACCATGTCAGGTGGGATGCCGCTTTACCCTGAAATCGCTATGGAAATCCATAAAGCCCATGATAGCAAACCCAAAGATTTGCTGCTTAAAGAGTTCTGGATACATAACCCAGTTGGATGCCATGCGGGAATCCTCTACTTCAGCTTGCGACCAAACGGGGATGTTTACCCCTGCACTTTTTTACCCATTAAAGTTGGAAACATTCGAGAACAAAGTCTAACAGAAATTTGGCAAAACTCCAAAGTTCTCAACACACTGCGGCAGCGGCAAGCGCTCAAGGGAAAATGTGGAGGCTGCGAGTACCGAGAAACATGCGGAGGATGCAGAGGACGAGCTTATGCTTGCACAAACGATTATTTAGAATCTGACCCCGTTTGCCTAAGAGAGCTTATGTTAGAAGAAAAGGTTTCTCCAGAAAATATGAAAAGGTTCGGCTGGTGCGTAGGATAAAGCAATATTGAAATAAAATGTTGAGTCTCGAAAAAGAGACTATTTGATTATTTTTTTTTGGCAAGATATTCGTGCATTGCTTTGGCTGCGCGTTTACCCGCACCCATTGCGCTAATCACGGTTGCTGCTCCTGTCGCTACGTCTCCACCAGCATAGACACCATCAAGGCTTGTTTTGCCATCTTCGTTAACACAAATCGTTCCATGTCGTGGGTCACTTTGTAAGCCGTCAGTCGTACGTTGTATGATAGGGTTAGGGGTTTGACCGATTGCGATGATGACTGTGTCAACATCCATTGTGAATTCGCTGCCTGGAACTTCTTTTACGCCTCTTCTGCCTTTTGCATCGGGCTCAGTGAGTTCCATTGCGATAACTTTCATGCTTTTGACCCAGCCTTTTTCATCGCCGTAAAATTCTAAGGGTGCTGCAAGAAACTTACAGAGCAAACCTTCTTCTTCGGCATTTTCGATTTCTTCGTGACGCGCTGGTAACTCGTTGCGTGAACGTCTATAGAGCAAGCAAACATCAGAACCAAGACGCATACTACTTCTTGCACAGTCCATAGCAACGTTTCCGCCGCCGATAACAACTACTTTTTTGCCTATGCGTATTGGAGTGTCATAATCTGGAAACTGAAATGCCTTCATCAGGTTAACTCTGATGAGGAATTCGTTAGCTGAATAGATTCCCCCCAGGTTTTCTCCGTGGCATCCTGTGAATTGTGGCAATCCGGCGCCACTTCCGATGAACACTGCCTCGTAACCGCCTTCTTTCATAAGTTCAGGAATAGTGTGAATTCTACCAACTAGGTTACCTAAACGCAAATCTACGCCTAATTTCTGAACATATTCAACTTCACTTTGGACAATGGCTTTTGGAAGCCTAAATTCTGGAATACCATAAGATAATACTCCACCACCTACATGCAACGCCTCAAACATTGTAATTTCATGTCCAAGTTTTACGAGGTCTGCCGCAACGGTTAAGCCTGCTGGACCTGCTCCAATAACTGCAACTTTCTTGCCGGTTGGAGTTGCTCTTGGTGGAAGAGTGGCTCCATTGGCTCGTTCCCAATCCGCCAAGAATCTTTCTAGTCGACCTATACTAATTGGGTCACCCATTTTGCCTATTACACATTTGCTTTGGCATTGTACTTCTTGTGGGCAGACTCTTCCACAGACAGCTGGAAGAGCATTTTTGCTTTTGATGGTTGCTATGCCTTCAGCATATTTTTTTTCGCGTATGCATTTAACGAATTGTGGAATTGGAACTTCAACAGGACAGCCAACCTTGCACATTGGATTGGGGCATTGAAGGCATCTGCTTGCTTCTTCTTGAGCTTCTGCCTCTGTATAGCCAAGTGCGACTTCACTGAAGTTTTTAGCGCGAATTTTAGGCTCTTGTTTTGCCATTTCAACGGCTTTCTTGTTTAGTTTCGGTTTAGGCTTTGTTTCTGCCACATTTACATCCTCCGTCCATCTCATATAGAACTGAACTTAACCTTTCTTCAGGCAACATTGTACGTTGACGAATAATTAATTCATCAAAGTCAGTTTGATGACCGTCAAATTCTGGTCCGTCTACGCAGCCGAACAGCATTTTGCCGCCAACAGTTACACGGCATACACCACACATGCCCATGCCATCAATCATTATAGGTGTTAAAGTTACAGATGTTGGAATGCAGTAAGGCTTGGTTATTTCACTCACATCCTTCATAAGAATGACTGGACCCATAACCACGCAACGATCGAACTTCTCTTTCGTCAGAAGATCTTTAAGAAAATCCAAGCCTAGATAGCCTAAACTTCCATCATCAGTAGCAAGGAAAACCCTGTCACTTACTTCTTTTGCTTCTTCCTGCATCATCACAAAACCAGCTGTTCTTGCCCCAAGTATTGTGGTAACATTGTTTCCTGCTTCTTTCATGGCTTTAGCTTGCAAGAGTAATGGTGCAATCATGACGCTTCCACCGACACATAGAACCTTGCCGAAGTTTTTGATTTCTGATGGATTTCCAAGAGGACCTGTAACGTTGTCGATGCTATCACCTTCATTTAATTTACCTAAAGTTTTGGTGGTTTTGCCAACTTCATGGAAAGCAAAAGACACTGTCCCTTTTGCCCTGTCGAATCCACAAATTGTTAATGGAACACGCTCGCCGGTTTTCTCGTGAATAACAATTAGGAATTGTCCAGGTTGAGCTTTAGCAGCGATGTCAGGAGCTTCCACTTCAAACAATTTTATTTTTAACGCAAGATCTTTTTTTGTGACTATCTTGTACATTTCTCTGTTGCCTCCACAGGTATTTCACGTTTAGGTAAACATGCAATCTTTTTGTAGAAAGCGTCAAGCTTTGCACAGAAGTCACCTTCGCATCGCGGTGACTCTTCATAAAGCTCGAATCGTTCAAGCAACCCCTTCTTTTTGAGCACATTTAGCATTACATTTAAGTTGCGTTCTGCAGTGTCTCTGCCCTCTTGAAGCTTGCAATCTTTAGATGAGCATACCACTGCCATGACTCCGTCAAAACCACAATTTAATGCGTTAACGACGTGAACTGGATCAAGAGATTTGAAACAGGGTACTTCAAGAGCTACCACGTTTTTGCCAGCAAATGCGGTTTGCGGGTTGTCAAGAGCTGAAAACTCAGACCATTGACAAACAAAAGCAAGGACATTTGGTTTGTTATTTTTATCTTTCAATTGTTCAAGTGACTTGCCATATCGGCTTACTACGTCATCAAATTCAAAGCCTTTTACTTGTATTGCGTCGTGAGGACAAACCAATTGGCATGCGCCGCATCCAACGCATTTCTCTTGGTCTACTTTTGGAGTTGCAAATGATTCAAACGATATTGCCTTGTATGGGCAGATGAATATGCATTTGTCGCAGCCAACACATTCTAAAACGTCATAAACTGCTTTTCGAGAAAACTTTACGATTTGAACAGCGTTGGGGTCATATCCTAGTTGTTCCAAAACAGTGCGGGCTAAGACAAGCCTTCTGGTATTAATTTTCGTGCCCTCTTTATAACGGCAGAATTGATCTTCACATTGAATGGAAACAATATTTTTTACTCCAAGGTTGAGTGCTTCAAAAATAAAGTCGGTTGGAATTCTGCCTGCACATGGAATTCGCAGCGCCACATATTTGCCAACATTTATTCCTTGTGCCTTCAGTATATCCTGGATTTCGCCGCTTGAAGGAGAATTTCCTCGGCACATAACCACAAGGGTGTCTGAGCCTTCTTTGGATTTGGCACGTGCTCCTTTAACATAGTCTAATAGGTTATCATAAGTGTAATATTGCATTTTAATAGCGGAAGATGGACATGCACTATAGCATATACCGCAGACTTGGCATTCTTCGTTATTGATTTCTACTTTTCCGGTTGAATCACGTTTTATTGCGTCATATGGACATATCGAATGGCAAACGCAGCATCGGCTACACAAGTCTTGGTTGATTTCTACTACAGCGAGACATTTTTCACTCATTCTGAAACCTCTTTTCTACATAACGCTGCTTACTTTAAACTGACATCATTTAAGACGTAAGCTTAATCCTAGTTGAAAAAATGAAAAGCGATATAAAATGATATAATCCTTTCCCTAAGAATAAAGAAATATTCACCTATTTTCCGCCGCTTCAGATGAACTTTCTTTAAATCTTGCTATAGTTAAGTGGATCGAACCAACTTTTCGAGGTACAAGCGGAAATCACTTGAACTTTAGCCTATTTCCGATAGTATGGTCGTTTGATGTAACTGTAAGCTTCCAAGGCTGCAACTATGCCCTGTCCAACTGCTGTTCCAACCTGCTTGATAGGCTGATCTGTTATGTCTCCCGCAGCAAATACACCCTGCAAATTGGTTTTTTGCTTAACATCTACTTTGATAAACCCATGCTCATTAACTTCGACGCCTGCAACTTTAGCAACTTGGCTATTAGGGGCTTCACCTATTTGCACAAAAACTGCGTCAACAGCAAGTTCGCTGGTCTTTTTTGTTACGTTATCAATTAAAGTTACGGATTGGACTTGTTGATTCCCCTTAATTTCAACGATTTCTGTGTTCCACATTACCTTGACATTGCTTTTAGCAGAGATGTCGCTTACCAAACTTTCTTCAGCCCGGAAAGCCTCTCGTCTATGAATCACATTTACTTCGGCTGCAAGCCCTGAAATATATAGGGTCGTGATACATGCAGTGTTTCCTCCACCAACGACAAGGACGCGTTTGTTTTTGAAGAAAGGGCCGTCGCATACACCGCAATAACTTACGCCTCTGCCTTTGAATTCTGTTTCTCCTTTTACTCCGATTTCTTTGTAATGTGAACCCATGCTTATTATGACAGCTTTAGCTTCATAACTTGTTCTTGAAGTCTTAACAACCTTAACTTCGCCCGACAACTGCAGCTCAGTTACTGGCTCTAAGTCATGGATTGTAGCACCGACAGTTTTGCAATGAGAGGTCATTTTTTCTGCAAGTTCGCCGCCGCTGATTTCGGCAAAACCGGGGTAATTGACAACCTTTGAGGCATCTGCTATGGTTCCTCCTGCGAATTTTTCATCTAAGACAAGAGTTTTTAACCCGCTTCTAACTGCATAAATGCCTGCTGATAAGCCAGCTGAGCCAGCGCCAATTATAATGATATCCCAGTTCTCCAAATAGATTGCCTCTAATGGAAATATTTGATGTTTGCAGTTTATGAACCGTTCGATTATGCATTACCTGTATCAGATATCTATGGAATAATTCACGTTCTTTGATGTTTCATAACTTCGATGAATCAAGCCACAACCAGCTTATTTTCAACATTCCTCGTTCCCATAACCCATAGTTTTTTCTGCCACAACCACTAATTCAACCAGAAAACCCCAAAAAACAACTCAAACCAAAAAAAACAGCCCAAAACACAATCGCTAGGAAGCTCAATGTAACTTATACACCTACTAATACAATCAAAGAGTGATAAGCAAAAACTTTCATTTCTCACTGCTCTTGCACGAAAGATCTTTTCCAATAAGCAGATAAGGCTGAAAGCTTTTAGTTAAGTAGTTAGTTTTCTGAGGTGTCATTTTGGCAAGATACCGTTGTACTGTTTGCAATTATGTTTATGATGATGTTAAAGAAGGCAAAAAATTCAGTGATTTGCCTAAAGAATGGGTTTGTCCAGTTTGCGGTGCCCCAAAATCCGTTTTTGTTTTACTTGAAGAGAAATCTGAAGAGAAAAAAGTTGATCATACCGTTTCACAGGTTCTTATAGATCAAATTGCAGCTTGGGGCATCCAATTCGTTTTCGGCATCCCAGGCACATCAACGCTAGGCGTTATTGACGCGATAAGAAAAAGCAATGGGAAAGTCAAGTACATCCAAGTCAGACATGAGGAAACAGCGGCGTTTATGGCTTCAGCCTACGGCAAACTCACAGGACACGTTGCTGCTTGCCTGGGCATTTCAGGTCCAGGAGCCACAAATCTAGCCACAGGGTTATACGATGCTAAACTCGATCATTCACCAGTTTTAGCATTAACCGGAATGGTTCCACGCAAACAAATGGGTACAGGTAGCATTCAAGAAATCGATCAATACGCTTTTTTCCAACCCATCTGCGTATACAACAGTGTTCTAATGTCAGAGGACCAAACTGTCCCAATCGCCACCTTAGCAATAAAAAACGCTCTTTTAAATCAAGGCGTCGCTCACATTGGAATCCCAAACGACCTCCAAAAATTACCCTATGATACCAAGCTCTTGCCTTTTGAAGGCAGAATGCCGAACATGGCATATGGACAAGAAGACTATGAAATACAGAAAGCAGCTAAAATTATAGATGAAGCAATGCGACCAATTATTCTTGCAGGTTTTGGCTGCCGAGGTCAAGGAAAAAAGCTGCTAGAGTTCGCAAACAAAATTTCAGCCCCGATAATCACGACATTTAGATCAAAAGGCGTAATTGATGAACATGACCCATTAGATGTTGGCTGTCATGGCGGAGTGGGCTCCACAGCAGCAGCCGAACTTATGCAAAAAGCGGATCTGCTGATCGCAATTGGCAGCTCATTTTCAGATTTATCACAAATTCCACAGAAAAAAACCGTCCAAATTGACATCAACCCACTAATGCTTGCCAGGCGATACCCCGTTGAAGTAGGACTACTAGGCAATAGTGCAATTCTAATCCCTAAATTAACTGGCAAAGTGAAAAGTAAACAAAACCCAGACTACCTAACAGAAATTGCAAAACTAAAACAGGCGTGGCTAAGTCAACTGGAAAAAGAAGCCGACGCAAACATGAAACCAATACGACCGCCATACATTATGAAGATTCTCAATGAAAAAATTTCAGATGACGCAGCGATTTCTTTGGATGTGGGTGAAAACTGCTGGTGGTTTGGGAGAAATTTCATGATGAAAAAAACTCAGAAACTTGTTATGAGTGGAACTTTGGCAACTATGGGTTTTGGTTTTCCAGGTGCGATGGCTGCGGCATTGGCTTACCCTAAACGACAAATCATCTGCTTAACAGGCGACGGAGGCCTAACAATGGTTTTAGGCGACTTTTTGACCGCTCTTAAGTATGATTTGAACGTCAAAGTTTTTGTTATTAACAATAAACGGTTAGGAATGATTATGCAAGAGCAAAAAGTGGAAGGTTACGAGGGCTGGCAAACTGATCTTTACGATTATAGTTTTGCAGATTTCGCCGAACATTCAGGAGGCGTAGGCATCAAAGTCACCGAACCAGCAGAGCTTGAAGCAGCTGTTAGCAAGGCACTCGTAACCAATAAAGCAACCATCGTGGATATTGATACTGACCCAAGAAGGTTCATGTAAAATGAAAAATAACTTAGCATCAAATCAGGGAACAACTTTTGGCTTTATCGTCTCAATTGTAGGTGGCATAATAATTTTCGTCATAAGCACCCTTAATCTTGCTATGGTTTAGCTCAGGCGCAGGAAGCTTTGGGGGATATGGAACAGCTATGCGTGGAGCAATGGACGGCTACCATAACTTCATGGGAAATTACTCTAGTTCATCAAGCTTTTTCGCAGGACTCTCAGTCGTTGCGCTCATTTGCGGAGTTATTGTCATCATTGGCGCCCTAATGCTTAAGCTGCAGCCGCATCAACATTTGCCATGGGCAATATTGATCATTGCGTTTTCTGCTGTAAGTTTTATCGGCATGGGAGGCTATTTTATAGGAGCGGTACTCGGTATAATTGGCGGCGCTTTCGAGCTGACAATAAGAAGACAACAAACATAACATTAATGATACCTGATCACAAAACTTTGTCACTGAAAGTTTTTAAGAACATATTCAACTGGAAAAACAGGAAGCAGACACCCGTTCAAATCTACATTTTTGGATTCCAAAAATCCTTGTTTCTCTCTACTTAAAAGTTCAAGTTTAACTTTTATCCCTCCCATACCGTAGCCGCCTATTCCAAAATCAGATTTAACAACCCTGTGACAGGGCACGATAGGTGCAAACGGGTTAGAAGCCATAATGTTTCCAACAGCCCTAGGACCACCGCCCATAGCTTTGGCAACTGAACCATATGTTGTAACATAGCCAAGCGGAATCTGGATAACTGCCTTCAGCACCTTCTGAGTGTAAGCTGGCAAATGATTTAATGCCAAAGGTAACGAAACATCGATGTTTTTTCCATCATACAAACACTTTAGGCATGCAAAAACATTTTCGGCGAATGGTGAAGGTTCATGGAAAACCTGAAAAGGAATGTATGGCGGTATGTTGCATAATATCTTGTTCAAGGTCAACTGTTGTGTAGGACCAAAATAAGAGGTTATGATTCGTTGTTGAGCACAGGCAAATCCAAACCAAACGCCGTTAATACTTTGACTATAAACTTCTATCTTCTGCTTTGATTTTGCAGTCATTAACCAGGAATTAGCCTTGAGGTATGTTAAAAGTTTCTGCTTCGAAACAGGTTTTTTATCTTTGGTGACATAAAAAGTTGTTTTGTTCGTTTAGGATTGGTTATAAGCAAGCTTAATAGATTGTTTTGTGTAGTAAAATAAAAAGGCGAAAATTATGGAAGGATATGGACCTCAATTACCAGAGATACCCCAAATTCCACAGATGCCAATGCCCCAAAGTCAAGGTACACCTGAACAGCAAGCTCAACAAGGAGGCATGGCATGGATGCCAGGCGCTACAACAGTAGGCGTAATCTTCAACGGCGGAGTAATTTTAGCAGCAGAAAAAAGAGTAACTTATGGCTACTTCATCATGAGTAAAGGCGGCAAAAAAGTCTTCAAAGTATCAGACCGCATCGGTGTAGCCTGCGCAGGTTTAGTAGGCGACATGCAAATCCTCGCCAAAGAAATGGAGGCTCAAGCAAACCTCTACAGCATGGATGTAGGAAGAAAAATCAGCGTACGTTCAGCAGCTAAACTATTGGCTAATGTACTATTCAATCGAAGATATGCACCTTTGTTCACTCAAACAATTGTTGGCGGCTTAGATGAAGAAGGTCCAGAATTATTTGTGCTTGACGTCTTAGGTTCACTAATACCAGACAAATACGCAGCGGTTGGCTCAGGAACAGAACTCGCCATAGGTGTTATAGAAGAAGGGTATAAAGAAACATTAACAGCTTCAGAAGCAAAAGAACTTGTAATAAGAGCAATAAAATCAGCCATAAGCAGAGATTCAATGAGCGGCGACGGAATAGACTGTCTTATTATAACAAAAGACGGGATCACTGAAGAATCCATCAAGTTCTAATTTTCCCAAACAAATTTTAATTCATTTTCATTTTTTATTACTAAGCAATCCCAGCAGAATAGATAGCTGGAAAGAAGGGATAATGTAATGACGTTTGAACTGAGCCAAGAAGAAGGACAATTCTTAATTAGCTTAGCAAGAAGCACCGTGAAGACTTATCTTGAGGAAGGCAAAGCTCCAAAGCCTCCACAAGATACACCTAAGAAACTTTTTGAGCACTGCGGTGTTTTCGTAACAATTAACCGAGTCAAAAATGGCGAACGAGAACTACGCGGTTGCATAGGTTACCCTTACCCAACCAGCCCCCTTGTCGAAGCAGTAATCGACTCAGCTATCAACGCCGCAACAGAAGACCCAAGATTCTACCCAGTCTCACTAGATGAACTTGAAAAAGTTGTTTTCGAAGTAAGCGTACTAACCCCACCTGAGCAGGTAGAGGTGGAAAACCCAAAAGAATACGTTAAACAAATCAAAGTTGGCGAGGACGGCTTAATAATTGAAAAAGGATTTCGCAAAGGACTGCTCTTGCCCCAAGTTGCCGTAGAGTGGGGCTGGCAAGAAGAAGAATTCCTCTGCCAATGCTGTAACAAAGCAGGTTTACCACCTGACAGCTGGCTAACAAAAGACGTTAAAATCTACAAGTTCCATGCAATCATTTTCGACGAAGAAACCCCGAACGGACTTGCAAAAAGACTGCAACTAACCAAACAATAAAATTTAATTCAACATTGATTCAACGATTGAAGCTGCCCTATCTAACCCCTTGAACTTATTTGACACATTGTTTAGCACTGACACCTTCTTATTGAAAACTTCCAGTTCACAATCCATTCTTTGAACAGCTTTTTTCAGTTGCTTCTTGTTTTTGGCCGTTATTGAGCAATGCAAATCTTGCAGTTTAGCCGCGTTTCCTAGTTGCTCAGGCTGCGTTGGTATGCAAATGCTGGGTTTGCCATATTTGATGGTTTCAAAACAAGTAGCATGTCCACCACTAAAAATCACGAATTTAGCGTTACGCATCGCGCAATCGCGCTCCTCAGCAGACATCCAAGTGTGAAGTTCACAGTTGCCAATTTTAGTTGACACTTTCTTCCCGGGAGTTCCAAGACTAATAATACATTTGACTTTAGTTCTTTCCAGGACAGGTAGTATTGTTTTGAGAAGTTTCGCTCTTGTTCCTGAGGGCCCACTTATAGGTGCAAAAATGTAGTCTTGTGAGCCATGAACTGGGGTTGTGTCAACAAAGCTTCCGACGAACTCTACCTTTTCGTTAAGTCCCATCTTCTCCACGTCACCAACATTGTATTCTGAAACAGTGTAAGGCGGCGGGTTATCTGGGATAATTATTTTTGAGCAATTTTTAACGTATCGTTCAACTATACGCTCGCCTGGACTGAGCAAAGATGAGAAACCATAGCTTGGTCTAATCATATTGGCGATATAAAGCGATGGAATGTGCCATTTTTGAGCCAAACGAAGAGCGTTTATGTCGCCATCTGCGATGACCAAGTCAGGTGCTATGTCACGTATGTTTTCACGCAGATCATAATATCGATGTATTGTTTCCCAGGCATTGGAGTTTTTTATTTCCAGCCTGTTTTTTTCTAAGTTAAACAGTGGCAGAGGAAGTAAGAGGTTAACTAATGATGCCGAAGTGATAATGCCATAGGCGTTCTCATACCAGGACACTGGCGTGCACTTGTAAACATTAGCGAACTCTTTCTCAAGCAGTTCATATGCTTTGCCGCCTGAAAAAAAGAACATTTCATATCCTTGCTTCTCAAGCCGTTTACCTAAGGGTATGATTCGAGAAACATGACCTAAGCCAAGTTCTGCACAGCTTAAGAGCAATCGCATAGTTTATACAGTTAAGAAGCCGATTTATTTTAACTATCCTTCTCATGAGCAAGCTAAAGCATGTAGTTTAAAAGCTTAAGGGGCAAAGTACAAGTATGTCTATTCCACGCAAAATTCTGGAAGAAAAATTAAGGAAATTTCTCACAGATGACATCGGATTAGGAGATGTCACGGCACAAGCTGTTATTCCTGAAAACTTGACAGCAAAAGCAGCAGTTTTTGCCAAAGAAGATGGCATAGTAGCGGGTATAGAAGAAGCGGTCATAATGAGCGAGTCGTTAGGCTTAAACGCCACTGCAAAAGTCTCCGACGGAGACAGTATCAAGAATAAGCAGATTTTGCTGGAGATTTCAGGCAACGCCCAAACGATTCTATCTTTGGAGAGAACGCTTCTGAATTTGCTTTCAAGAATGAGCGGAATCGCCACAGCCACATATGCATTAACCCAAAAATTGAAACAATCAGGCTCGATGGCGCGGATTGCTGCAACACGAAAGTCAGCTCCTGGACTGTTATATTTTGATAAGAAAGCCGTTACACTAGGAGGCGGTGACCCGCATAGGTTGCATTTAGATGATATGATCCTCATAAAGGATAATCATTTAGCCTTAATTGGAAGCGTAGAAGAAGCCGTGAAAAAGGCAAAATCCAATGCCTCATTCAGCAAAAAAATCGAAGTGGAAACAGCAAACGCGGAAGACGCTCTAAAAGCGGCAAAGGCTGGAGCGGACATTATTATGCTAGATAATTTTTCCCCTAAACAAGTCAAAGACGCGGTCAAAAAATTGAGAAATCCAGCGTTTAGCAAGTTGATAATAGAGGTAAGTGGAGGAATTACGAGTGAAAACTTACTGGAGTATGCAGCTGCACAAATAGACATCATAAGTATGGGTGAACTAACTCACGCTGCTAAAGCACTTGACATAAGTTTGGAAATAGTGAAAAAAGAGTGAATTAGCCTTTAGCCGATAGTTGATATTAACCAAGTTTCTACGATTGAGCCGACGAATAATAGAGCTGCTACAATTCCAATTAGAATCACAGCATTTTTGAGCTCTCTCCATTTCCGTTGTCTTAGTCGTCTGTATAGCCATATGCTTTCTGCGATGCCGATTGAATAGGAGATATATTCTAATGCGAACACTAAACCGAAAACTAGCAAGGCAATGATTGCCGTTATAGGTGATATGTTAGGAAGAGGCGTTGTGGATGCAGTGGCGCTTTGCACTTGAATTTCGGCTGAAAAAGCAAGACCAGTGTTAAACAAAATGAATGAACCTAAGAGGGCGCCTGCAATAGGAATAAACATCAAAAGGCATATGCCAAAGTTATTTAGGAAAATAGCTGGGAATCAATGTGCCGTTTTCTAAACCCTGATTTCTTGTTTGATTTATGCTGTCATTTATTTCTTTTGCAGTTTGAGGACTAAGTGGCACTAATGAGCCTATTAATGTCAAAGATACCGCAATTAAAAACATGAATATAATTGAATAAATCCTCTTTCGTTTAGATGAAGCGTTTCTCCAAAATAAGGGATAATTCATTTCAAGTTAACCTTCTATTTTTGCGGTTTATTTATAACCTCTAAATCCTCGGGCAATAGGATTTAACATTTGAGGATATAACCTTTGTTAAACAATGTGTGCTTTAGCCAAGCTAAAAATCCTAAAGATCTGCTCATTTGCATATAGCAAATACAAAATATGGGTTTGACAAACTACAAAATAAGAACTTAGCGATTGAAAAAAAGATTATTCTTTTGGTGTTTGCAGTCTCTGAGCCTTTTAATCCTAAGGCTAAGAGGTACATTTCTGAGCTTTTAGTTCTGCTTGCCGGCGGCTTAACGAGTCTCACTTCTTCAAATCCTGATTTTAAGGTTTGAATAAATGAATCGAGTAAGTCTCCTTGGAAAACTTTCACGAAAAAGTTTCCGCCTGTTCGTAATATACATTGAGCTATTCCGTAAGCTCTTGTAGCCAAGTCAATTTGACATGCATGATCAACTTCCCAGACTCCTGTGATGTTTGGTGCAGCGTCACATAGAACCACATCTGCTTTGCGGGGTATGAACGATAAGATTTGAGTAGCTATATCTGGCTCAGTTAAGTCAGCGATAATTGTGCGAATATATTCTTGTGTGAATGGTTCAATGGGTTTGAGGTCGACGCCTAAAACGAAACCGTGCTTGCCGGTCATTTTCCTTGCGGCTTGAACCCAACCGCCTGGAGCAGCACCTAAATCTACAACTACATCGTTTCGTTTTATGAACCCGTATTTCTCGTTTGCTTGAGAAAGCTTGTATATTGCTCTTGAGCGATAGTTTTCTTCTTTAGCTTTCTTGTAATAATACTCGTTTTTTCTCTCACGAATCCAAGCTTTTGGCATCTACCTTATCTTCCTTATTTACATTTGGCTGTTCTTGCACGCTTGGATCAGGTAACGGGTTTTCCGTGGGAACTTCTGTTTTTTCTTTACCTAAGTTTAGTATCCAATCGGTGAGTCTAGGGCAGCTTTTGGGTGAAATAGCGGTTGTGGGATCGCATCTTGCGTTGTCTGCACAAAGCAGGCAAGGACAGTCAATGATTGTTTCTATTGATGCAGGTAGTCTTTTTGGGTAGAGTCTATATGTCCATCTGCCTTCTTGCAGTTCTTTTTCTCTGCGAATTAATCCTTTTTCTTCAAGTTTTATGCTGACGCGGCTGCCTTCTCGGCTGCTTGCGCCAAGTTCACGCCATAAATCTGATTGGAGCACGCCTTGATAGCCTGTGTTTACAACATAGTGGAGTGCTTTTTGTTCAAGGTCATTTCGCTTAGGCATATTAATATCAATTCCAAATAATGCAATTAGAATATAAGCGTTGAATCCAAATAAAAATATGTATCCCTAAAAAAACATGGAACTCATGAACAAGATGCTGAAAAAAAAGTTGGACAAAAAAGAAGGTTACTGTTTAGGGATAGAATCGTCAGCAGACGATTTTGGAGTGGGCATAGCTACTTTTAATGGGCAAATTCTCGCAAACAAATCAGACAGCTACATCCCATTGGAGGGAGGGATCCATCCACGAGAAGCTGCACGTCATCATGCGGAAGTAGCGGATAAAGTGTTAAGCCTAGCTTTATCAAATGCAGATTTGAAACCAACAGATTTGTCAATTATCGCTTTTTCACAGGGACCAGGTTTGGGTCCATCGTTGCGTACGGGAGCCACGGTTGCTCGAGCATTAGCATCGTACCTTTGTATCCCACTTGTCGGAGTCAACCATTCCGTTGCTCATATTGAAATTGGCAAACTCAAAACAGGCGTCATTGATCCAGTGACGCTTTACGTTTCAGGTGGCAATACAATGGTAACCGCTTTTGAATCAGGAAGATATCGTGTTTTCGGAGAAACCTTAGACATTGCACTTGGAAACTGTTTGGATGTTTTTGCCCGTGAGGCAGGTCTGAAACATCAAAAAGGTATTCCACTTGGCGCTGCAATAGAAAAGTTGGCGGCTAAAGGCAAAAACTTGGTTTCCCTGCCCTATGTTGTCAAAGGCATGGATTTATCACTAAGCGGATTACTAACGGCGGCAACAGTTCTTGTACACCAAAGCAACTGCGGCTTAGAAGATTTATGTTACAGTCTTCAGGAACACGCTTTTTCAATGGTAACTGAGGTAACAGAGAGGGCGTTGGCGCACACGGAGAAAAAAGAGGTTTTGCTTACCGGCGGCGTTGCAGCTAATAAACGATTACAAGCCATGCTTGAAATCATTGCAGAAGAGCACAATGCAAGCTTTAATGTGGTTCCATTAGAATTTGCCACTGACAACGGAGCCATGATTGCTTGGACAGGCACATTAGCCTACAGGCACGGATTGATTACGCCGATTGATGAGAGCTTCGTTAAGCTTCGTTGGCGCGTTGATAAGGTGGATATGCCATGGATATAGTAACCGAGCCAACTCTTTTCAAAAAAGGTGCGGAAGCCAGCCTCTACCTCGTCGCCAATTGGCATGGCAAAAAAGCCATCATAAAAACCAGAATCCCGAAAAAATATCGCCCCACTGCCTTAGATGAACGAATCCGCTCTTATCGTACTGTTCATGAGCCGCAACTTATGCATGAAGCCAAAGTTGCAGGAGTTCCAACGCCCCGCATTTACATGGTCAATGTAGCTGAATCTTACATTGTTATGGAATATATTGAGGGGCAACAAATCAAACAGGTATTAAATAAGGCTCCACATGAAAAACGCCATGAATTCTGCATAGAAATCGGAATCTTAATCGGTAAACTGCATAATTACGGCTTAATCCACGGCGACTTAACTACATCAAATATGTTACGAACTCCAGAGAACAAAATATTTTTTGTGGACTTTGGATTAGGCGAAAAAAATATTGAGATAGAAGCCCAAGGTGTCGATTTACATTTAATGAAGAGAGCATTGCAAAGCACACATTACGAGTTTTGGGAGGAATGTTTCAAAAACGTGCTTTGCGGTTATACGTCTGTTCGTGGCGTAGAAACTACGGAAAAGGTTTATGAGAAAATCCGTGAGATAGAAAGGCGAGGCCGCTATGTCGAAGAAAGAAAACAATAAAGAATCCTGCCCCTTGCCCCGCAAAGTAGTTTTCTTTGCCACGGGCAATATTCACAAATTCAACGAAGTGCGAAGCATTCTATCGCCACTTGGGTTTGCAGTCGCAATGCTTCGGATGAAGGGCGATGAAATTCAAAGCGATAGCATAAAAGAAATAGCCCAAACTGCAGTCAGGAACGCTTTCAAACAAACTGGATTGCCTATTTTTGTTGAGGACGCGGGTTTATTTATCACTGCCCTAGATGGGTTTCCAGGTCCATATGCTGCTTACGTTTTTAAGACAATCCATAACAAAGGAATACTCAAACTAATGAAAAGCGTAGCAGATAGAAACGCAGAGTTTCAATCTTTCATAGCTTATCTAGACTCAAATCAAATCCTGCCTGAATGCTTTTTAGGTGAATCCAAAGGCACAATAACCCAAACAGAACGAACCGAGCAAGGAAAATCAGGCTTTGGCTTTGATCCCATCTTCTTGCCAGCTGGAAGCAGCAAAACTTTTGCGGAAATGACTATTGAGGAAAAGAATTGCTACTCGCACAGAGCGATGGCGATAAAAAAATTTGCTAAATGGCAGAAACAAAAACAATTAAGCTAAAGCTATGCTAATAAAATCAAAAGAACTGAAGCTACGCTTTTTTCGAGTTTTTATGCAGTTTGTTCGATCAGATGCTTAGGTTCTTGCCTATGTCTTCTTGAGGGCTTTTCCAATATTTCTGTTTGATACTTGGGGCCTATTCTTTTCTCTTCTCGAAGTGTTATGTCTCTTTTAATATCGTAGATCATTTCTTCGTCTTGAGCAATCCCTAGTTGTTCTAAAGCCTCGTAATGCTCCAAAATTTGCTTTAGCTCTGGAAGAGTTAAGTTGTTCCAATGAGTTAGGGGTTCTCGAATTTTCATAAATATTCCCTTAGTCTAACTTTCTTCCTACAAAGATGCAGGCGCGCGCGCTTAAAAAATTATCTTTTTGTTCAAAAATTTAGACTATTTCGCACTATTTTTTCAAATATTTAGATGAATAACTTGTTCAATTGAACGTTTGTCCACATTATGGACACAAACCATTAGCACCCTTTAAGCAATAAAATATTTAGAGCTGAAAATTCAGACCATTAAAAGAGAACAGGCTCTATTTCTTTCTGCGAAAGGTAAAAATTACCAAGATAGCAGCGACCAATAAAATAATTACAACGCTTAAGTACGCATAAAATACTGTTGGTTCAAGCCCAAGTATCTGTGGAGCCCACATGTTTGTCGCATAACTAGTTGCCGTGACATTATAATCGGGATAAGTATCAACTGTTTGCACAAATACGCCAGTTGCTTTGTCCCATTCTTTATTCCTCTCAGGCGTATGAACAAAAGTTATTGTTCGCATTACTCCATCCACCATTTCAGTCTTTTCACCCTGAATTGTTACTGTGCTGTTTGACAAATTATCGTAAAATGAATCGCCTGGACTAAGATTAGCCGGTATAATTATCCATGCTTGGGTATCACCTATTGTAAAATCGATTGTTCTAATTGCACTAGTTAAGGTACCATTATTCGATTCAGCAACTATATTAACAAAAATTTGAGTGCTAGTTGTGTTGATGATTTCCATTTTAAACCATGAAACGTCATGCCCTGCTGGAAGATTACCCGTTGTTTCTGAATTGAACTCTATCCAGGTACCCGCTTTTACTCCTATGGAAGGTTGAGATTGTGTGTTGCTGGCTTGGGTTGGACTAATTAGCATAAGAAAGCAAGTCAGCACAAAAAGGGCTAACACTTTTCTGTTCATGACGCTCTAATACAAATTTGTTGCTTAACGTTAAATAGGTTTTTGGTTTGTGTTGGATAGAGACACCTAAAATACATGGCTAAAGTATAAGGGATATGACGCTCAAGTACAGGATTACTTTTAAATATCTGTCCGTTGTGGTTTAGGTGCAGTCTAAGGTGTAAAGATGCCAAAGCAAGAAAAGGGAAAATCACATTCAATTCGCCCGGTAAGCAGGCGCCCTCCAAGCTGGTGCAAATATCAGCCTGAAGAGGTAGAATCATTTATTATAAAACTTGCCAAAGAAGGTCACTCAATGAGCAGCATAGGCACCATCCTCAGGGACCAATATGCAATCCCGTTGGCAAAGCCTATCATTGGCAAAAGCATAAGTGACGTTTTACAAGCCGCAGGTTTAGCTTCAAAAATGCCAGAAGACTTAACTAATCTCATGAAAAAAGCGCAAGGCCTCGCAGTCCACATTGACAAAAACAAGAAAGACCTCCACAACAAACGCAACATGCAAATCATCGAGGCAAGAATCCACAAGCTGTCACGATACTACAAACGGGAAGGCGTAGTAGCGAAAAACTGGAAATACGAAGCCAAAATCGCCTCCGTAACCTAAATATTTTCTTTAATTTCAAAATTTCTTTTTTGTTCGCTTTTACCCTTAGCTTTAAATCTAATCAACGCTTTTTAGCCAAAGAGTGAACCTAGGCATGGCAGCACAACAGCAAGCAAACATAGATCACTTTTTGGCTCAATCTATAGAAGCAGCAAAAGTAATTTTGGAAACTGTTCGCAGGGATGGTTTTATTCATGTTTCTTCGCATTTAGATGCCGACGGAGTGGCTGCCGCAGGAGTAATTGCAAAGGCACTTTGGCGTCTTGACGCAAAATTCAGGATTAGAATTACTCAACAGCTTGACGAGAAAATTATAAGCTCAATCGCAACTGACAAGCCTCAAATGGTCATTTTGACTGATTTTGGTAGCGGCTACCTTGACTTGCTACAGGAGAAACTTACGAACTCTAAAGTGATAATCCTTGACCACCATCAGATAAATGGTTCAATTAATAACCCAAACTTTGTTCAGGTCAATCCTCATGCGTTTGGAATTGATGGAGCAAGTGATGTCAGCGGTTCAGGTGTAGCTTATTTTGTTGCCAAAGCAATAAACCCTTCCAACATTGATTTAGCGCCAATAGCTTTAGTTGGTGCTTTGGGTGACATGCAGGATAAGTATGAACAAAGAAGTTTTCAAAGTCTAAATGAAATGATAGTTAATGACGGCGTAGCCGCTGGTATGATTAAAGTTGAGAAAGATTTGACTTTTTTTGGAAGAGAGACCAGACCAATCCACAAGATGCTGGCTACCACAACTAACCCATTTATTCCTGGTCTAAGCGGAGAAGAAGACAAGGCATTGGTCTTTCTTTCAAGTCTTGACATCCCCATCAAGCAAGGCGAAAAATTCCGTGCGCTGAGAGACCTCAACGATGAAGAACGGAAAAAACTCTGTTCTGCCCTAGCGGATCACTTGCTGTCAAAAGGGCTGCACATGGCTGTTGATAGCTTGATTGGTTATGTTTACGTTTTAACCAAAGAAGAACCTAACACTGCCTTGCGAGATGCACGAGAGTTCGCGGTCTTATTAAATTCTACAGGACGAATGGACCGCCCAAGCCTTGGCGTGGCCATCTGTATGGGTGACAGGAAAGCCGCCCTTGAAGAAGCCAACAAAATCCTCGAAGACTACCGCAAGAGCATAAACAAATACCTGGGCTGGGTAAACGAGAAACCAGAACGCCTAAAGGAACTCCAAAACATCTACGTAATCAATGGCGAATCCTTTATTGACGAAAAAATCATTGGAACAGTGTCCTCTATAATCGTCTCAACTCTTGCCAACAATGAAAAACCCCTTATCGCCTTTGCAAACGTCGAAAATGAGCAATCAGCTAAGTTTTCAGGCCGAACAACAGAAGCAGCGATCCGCAAAGGGGTAAATCTAGGTGAGGTTATGCGTTTAGCATCTGAGACTCATGGCGGCAAGGGCGGAGGACATAATATTGCAGCAGGAGCGCAGGTGCCTCTCGACAAGATTGAAAGCTTCATTAAAACTATAGATGAACTTGTAGGCAAACAGTTAAAGGGCGAGAAATTTGTTGGCAACAATAAATCTTGAGTATGCAGATGAAAAAATGGCAGAAGCAATAGCAGCTGCTGTTTCACCCGACAATATTAAAACGCCTGTCGGATTGCAAATTAAGACCACCCAACTAAACTCTCAAGTTGTGACTATCATTCAGTTCGAAGGTAAAATGGCAACTTTCACTGCTACCATTGATGATTTACTTTTCAGCGCATCAACAGCAGAAAAGACCCTTCAAGTATTAAAGAAGACAAATAATCCATAATCAACTTAACATCAACTATATTTTTTGCACTTAATTCTCAAGCTTCACCGATTTTTTGGCTTCCGTTTTTGATCAGAGGGGTAGTTACTGCAAAGTAAATAAATAGGCGGATACAAGATTAAACAAACTTAATTGGTGAGCACAGTGAAAAGAGCCCATGCAATAATAATATTTACGGTTTTTCTCTTAATTGTTTCAATACCTATTATTCTGCCAACAGGAACGGTTTCTGGTCAAGGCTCAGGATATAGCATAAGCGGTGTTAGCCATGAAGTTGAAGTCATGTATACTGGGCAAGTGCTCATTCGAGACACAGTTCACGTTTCTGGACAAATCACTGATGGCTTCACAATAGGATTACCATCTCAGTTTAGCGGCAACATCCTAAAAGTTGTTGCATACGACGACAACTACACTTACCAAGTTAACACTGGAGTTCCAATGGGTTCACATTCAGATCTCTACGGGGTTCAAGTTAACTTCGGCGGAAAGACACCTAGTGTTTTTACTGTCGCATTCATTCTTTCAATTAATCAGTTTAGTTATGATCCTTCAAGCGGGAAATACATACTAAGTTTTCCAGCTTACCCAAGTCTAGCTCAAAACGGCGGAAACTGCAACGTAACTCTAAACCTTCCAAGCCAACCCGCATCATTAACGATATCGAAAAGCGATGGTGACGTAAGCACAAACAATTATGTGACCCAAAACTTGGCAGCGTACACATCCATTACGGCTTCTGCTAGCTTCCAAATTGCTGCAGGAACCCTTCAGTTAGCGAACGTAAACCAGCTGGACCGCACAATAAATATTGATGCCAATGGGAAAGTCACATCTTTAGACAAATACATCTTAATCAATAAAGGAACGACAACAATTTCAACGTTTATCTTGGATGTACCACCATCGGCTACAAATGTAGCGATCAAAGACCAATTTGGCACAATCTTAACAACTGAGTTTGCTGGAACAATAAGTTATGGCAGCTCCGACAGTACTCACAACGCCGAACTAATCAACGCGACTTTGATCAACTACTTAGGAAGCGGACAATCAACAACACTAATTGCTGAATACAATTTGCCAAACGCAAATCTTGAGGGATCACAATATAATCTAAACAACTTTTACCTTTACCCCGACTTTTACTACTATGTAGATAGTGCAACTTTCACGTTTAACCCACCTGAAGGTGCAACAATTATATCCCCAATAATTTCAGCTCTTGATTCCTCAGCAACTGTTACAAGAACAACTTTCCAAGAAACACTAACTACAACGAGAAATGGCATAAGTTATCTTGATTACAATTTACCTCAAAACAACTCCAATACAGTTTGGATACACTTACAATCCTGTTTGGGTGTCCTTTAGACCAACATTTTGGCTTTCATTTCTTGCAGTAATCGTTTGCATTGCTGCGGTTGTTATTAGGATGCGTAACCCAGAAAAAGTATTAACAAAACCAAAAACAGAAAAAATAACCGCTACAAAACCGGCAAGTCCAGCAGCGACACCACAAGTAAAAGCGGTTGAACCAGAAACGGAACAGCGTCTAACCACAGAAAACATCAGGGCATTTACCGATGCATACGAAGAGAAAAAACAACTCAAGACCGAATTAAAAGCGATGGACATTAGAGCTCAAAAAGGAAAGATCCCGCGCGGTCAATACAAAGCCAACCGAAAAAGGGTGGAGCTACGCATTGAAGCTCTTAATCGAACAATAGAGAAATTCAAAGATTTGTTCCGAACATCGGGGGCAACATATGCGGACATAGCTAGACAGATTGATTCAGCTGAAGAAGACTTGACAGAAGCAGAAGAAAACATAAACAGCCTTGAATTAAAGCAAAAGAACGGTGAAATTTCTCTTGAGAACTATAAAGAAGAAGTCAACGACTACCAGAAACAGAAAGAGAAAGCGGAATCAACTATAAACGGAATTTTGCTAAGATTACGTGAAAAAACACGTTAAATCACCTAAATCCTTTTATTTTACTCAATGACTTTTCAAGAAAATTAGAGGTAGACAAAAATGGTAAAAATAGTTGTTGACCCTAAATGCACCGGATGCGAAACATGCGTAAACACTTGCCCTGTCGGCGTCTACGAAATGAAAGACGGCAAATCTAACCCAAAAAATAGCAGCGAATGCCTAGTTTGCAGAGCATGTGAAGCACAGTGTCCTGAAGGCGCAATCCAAGTAATTGAGTAAATCAGTTTAGTTGCGCGTGTCTCTCGGCCTTTTGGTTGGGAGTTAATCCCTTATTTATTAGCTAACTTTTGATTAATTTTTATGAATTTGGTTGATGCTTATTTTAGTCCTGTTCAATATCTTTTAAAAACTGCAGAATCCTTGCAAGTTCTATTGCAATATGTAATTCGGCTTTTTGTTCTTCCTCTATGTTTTTGAGAT
This sequence comes from Candidatus Bathyarchaeota archaeon, assembly GCA_963701045.1. Classification (GTDB taxonomy): domain Archaea; phylum Thermoproteota; class Bathyarchaeia; order Bathyarchaeales; family Bathycorpusculaceae; genus Bathycorpusculum. The sequence continues at coordinate 599,801 of OY969560.1, read as the reverse complement.
CAATAACTGACGCCATGTCAGAAGGTATTGGTTGCTTTTGCTATAACGATTATGATTAAGGTTTGTTCGAAGTTCGAAGTAGCAATCAAAAACATTGTTAACTTTTTAACATTTTTATGCTTTTTTTCTGTTTATTGAAAGTGATAGTTGCGTTTTTGATTATGTCCTTAAATTTAAAATCCTCGTTAACATGATTTTTGAGCCATTTTCAACTTTATTATCGCAAATCTAATTCGATCTACGGATAAGAGTTATATGGTAAAGGCTATGCTTATTTTTGATTATGGCAGACAAAGTTCACTGTGCACACATACTAGTCAAAACAGAAACTGAAGCTAAGAACATCAAAGCCCGCCTAGATAAAGGTGAAAAATTTGGCTCGATAGCCAAAAACGTCTCTATATGCTCCTCAGCAAAAAATGGCGGAGACCTTGGCACTTTCACAAGAGGCAAAATGGTTAAAGAGTTTGAGAAAGCCGCTTTTACTCTTGAAAAAGGTCAGACTTCTGTACCTGTTAAGACTCAATATGGGTACCACATCATTAAACGGTTAGAATAAACTAACAACTGCGTGCTAACAATTCGTGGTTTACTGTTGTAGCTTAAAGCTAAATATAATTAAGAAACCAATTTTGACGAACAAAACCTAATTGATGTTCTGTTTAATTTTTTGTTTTTGATGGACTGTAAGATATATCTTTTTCAGACACATTTATATGGATAAAACAATTTCAATATTCACGTAGAAAGTGTACTTTATGGTAACTGTTAGAGATCCCGTATGTGGAATGGATGTAGATACAGAAACAGCCTTAAGCGCCAAAATAGGTGACCGAACCTACTACTTCTGCAGCCAACAATGCCTCGATGTCTATACCGCACCAGAACGAGAACTTAAAGCAATGCGACGCCGAGTAGCACTCACCCTAATCGGCGTAGTTGCCGCTTTAGGATTGCGTGTCATTACCCTCTTCGGCATAGTCGCAACCATAATGTACTTTGACGTTGTAGGCGGACTCAGAGTTTACGACATAGCCATATTCATAGTTTCAACGCCTGTAGTTTTGATTGCAGGTTTTAGAATCTACAAAGGCGCGTATCTATCACTCAGAAACCGCAACGTAAACATGGATGTCCTTGTCACTGTTGGGGTTCTAGCCGGCTGGATTTACGGCGTCCTAAACGTATTTTTCCTGCCCAATGCACAGGCGGGTTCAGGTTATCTTGAAGTAGCCATCGGCATCTTAGCCTTCGTACTCCTTGGCAGATATATTGAAGAGTTAATTCGACGCCGCTCGGCGGCATCGATACGCAAATTACTCGAGCTTCAACCAACAATGGCACGAGTTGTCAAAGATGGAAGAGAAATCGACATGCCGATTGATGAAGTGCAGGTCGGCGACGTCATTATAGTTAAGCCAGGCGAAAAAATGCCTATTGATGGCACAGTAACAGCAGGATACTCATCAGTAGACGAAAAATTGCTTACAGGTGAGAGTATTCCTGTCGAGAAAACTGTTGGAAGTGAAGTCATTGGCGCCACTATCAACAAAACTGGACTCCTAACAATCACAGCCACAAGAATTGGTGACCAAACCGCCTTATCACAAATCGTTCACTTAGTTGAAGAGGCTCAGGCTTCAAGTGCTCCAGTGCAAAGGTTTGCAGACCGCATAATAAAATATTTTGTTCCTTTGATTTTTAGTGTTGCAGCTATTTCGTTTAGCATATGGTTTTACTACTCTATTACCTACCTTAGTTTGTCTCTATCTCAGAGTTTTTCAAACGCGTTTTTGGTTTTGCTCGCAGTGTTGCTGATATCTTGTCCATGCGCTTTAGGCATAGCCACTCCGACAGCGATTCTTGCAGGCGTCGGAAAAGGCGCAGAATACGGTGTACTTCTACGCAGTGGAGAATTTGTTGAAAAAGCTAGAAAACTCACAACCGTCATATTCGATAAAACTGGTACCTTAACAAAAGGCGAACCAAGTGTAACCAACATTAAAACCTACAATTCCTTTACTACACAAGAAGTGCTGCGTTTTGCAGGAGCAGCTGAGAAGGGCTCAGAGCATCCACTGGCAGAAGCGATACTACATAAGGCCAAAGAAGAAAACATCACACTCACGCCATCTGATAAGTTTGAAGCCCTGCCGGGAAGAGGAATCCAATGCACTGTAGAAGGCAAGAGCGTGCTTTTGGGAAATCGCAAACTAATGCATGAACAAAACATTCCGACATCTAGTGTCGAGAGTGAAGTTGCAGGGTTAGAAGCGGAAGGAAAAACCGTGATGATTCTTGCTGTCGAAGGTAAGGTTGCGGGGGCAGTGGCAGCTATGGACACGGTAAAGGAAAGTGCTTTTGCTGCAGTGGAGCTGCTTAAGAACATGAACTTGGAGGTTGCAATGCTGTCTGGCGACAACGAGGTAACAGCAAAAGCCATAGCCCAACAGTTAGGCATAACCCAAGTTATAGCTAACGTATTGCCATGGCAAAAAGAAGAAGAAATCAAGAAGTTGCAGAGTCAAGGAAAAGTCGTTGCAATGGTTGGTGACGGAATAAACGATGCCCCGGCACTTGCGCAAGCTGACATCGGAATTGCCATCGGAAGCGGAACCGACATAGCTAAAGAAACAGGCGGTATAGTGTTAATCCGAGACGATTTGCGCGATGTATCCTTAGCAATTGAATTAAGCAAAAAGACCATGCGGAAAATTGACACAAACTTGTTCTGGGCATTCGCTTACAATGTGATCATGATTCCAATAGCAGCGTCGGGTTTGCTGAATCCGATGTATGCGGCTGCGGCAATGGCAATAAGCAGCTTAACAGTGGTAAGCAACTCGGCACTGCTTAAGCTGGCTAAGTTTAAATCAACGAAAGTAAAACAGTAAATGTTAACGTGAGGTGAAAAAAATGGTTAAAGATCCAGTTTGCGGTATGATGGTTGACGAGAAAAAAGCCAAATTCAAATCTGACTACAACGGCAAAACTTACTTTTTCTGTGCGCCTTCTTGCAAAGTAACCTTTGATAAAGACCCAATAAAATTCACAGGTGGCTCAGCTAAACCAGGCGCTCATAGTTGCGGTTGCGGAGGACATTAACGGAAGTAACACCCGTTAGGTGTTTCTCTTTCTTAATTTTTGTTTAGACTTTGCTTAAGCCCTCAACTCTGTGTTTTTCTTTAGTTCTTTTAGGTGCCTCAATTCTTAATTTCTAGAATGCACCCAACAAAACGTTTTCAGCGAACAGATCCTCATTGAACGCTCCGACAAACTCTGTTTTGTCATTAACAATGATTTTTGGAACGCCTATTACGTTATGTTTCACTGCAAGATCTGGGAACTCACTTGTTTCAATTACATCGGCTGAAATCATGTCACTTTCAATTGCTAATTTATGCGCAACTGACGCTGCTGCTGGACAATGTGGGCAGGTTAAGGTCACAAATACTTTAATATGAACAGGGTTCTTTATTTCCGACAGAATAGATTTAGTTTTGTCGGATAAGTCGGTTTTACCTCGTCCTTTTGAAACACTTATTATTGCTTCAATTAAGGTCTGAAGTTCATATCCGTATGGTATTCCATAAATTCGGACGCCATAGTCTTTAGCACCAATAATGGCTAATGCGGGAATTTTGTCAATGCAATATTCTTTGGCTTTGTCAGAATTCTTGATGAAATCGTAAACTTCGACCGATAATTTTTCGTTAAGAGTAGCAATGTCCTGAACAAGTTGCCGAGTGTCAGAACAGAAACGGCACTCAACTTCTTGTGTAAACATTACAATTTTGACTGGATTTTCTAGTTTCTCTTTAAAATCGTTCTTTAGCAGTTCCTTTTTATCATCAGGAATTAAACTCGTAAGTAAACCTCCACAAACAAAGCAAACCATGCTGAATACAAAATACTGGTTCCGGAATATATTGATTTTTTTTGTAATTTTGTTTCTAGCAAAAATATTAGATTAACTCTGAGAAAATGAGATAAAAAAATTTTAGATTTTAATTCCCTGTGAAGGATCTTCAATGACTTTGTGAAATTCAGTCATTAATTTTTTGGTGATGGGTCCAGGTTTGCCGTCGCCGATTTGGCGTTTGTTGACTTCTCGTATAGGGACAACTTCCATAGCTGTTCCGGTGAAGAATGCCTCGTCGGCGGTGAAGATCATAAATGGCGTCAAGTTTGTGACAATGAGTTTGATCCCTAGTTTGGCTGCTAGTTCGGTTACGACCTCGGCGGTAATTCCTGCTAAAGCACCCGTGGATGTTGGGGGGGTAAGTATTTCGCCGTTTTTAACGATGAAAATGTTTTCTCCTACGCCTTCAGCAATGTAGCCGTTGCTTTCTAAGCATATGGCTTCGTCGACTCCGCATGCGTTTGCTTCAATTTTTGCTAAGACGCTATTGAGATAGTTTAGGGATTTTATTTCATGTGTTGTTGCGTCAACGGGGTTTCTGCGGACCCAACTGAACATTGTTGTTATGCCTGTTTCTTTAGCGTTTCCTGAACGAATATTTATGGTATCAGTTATAATGACAATTGTGGATTGTGGGCACTTGCGAGGATCTAATCCTAAATCGCCTAGGCCTCTTGTTACGACTAAGCGAATGTATGAGTCTTTCATCTTATTTTTGCGTAAGGTTTCAATGACAGCGTTAATGATTTCTTGTTTGGATAGTGGAATCTTTATTGTTAATGCCTGAGCTGATCGGAATAGGCGGTCGACGTGTTCTTTGAGCTTGAACACCACTCCGTTGTAGGCTCGTATACCTTCAAAAACGCCGTCGCCATAGAGAAAACCATGGTCGTAAACTGAGATTTTTGCCTGTGATTTAGGATAATATTCTCCGTCGATGTAAACGAGTAATTCATTGCCCATTATTGTTCACTTCTAGCTGTTGATATTATCCTGATTGTTTGATATATGTTATGTCAATGAACCGTACGATTCATTTATCAACCGTGGAACTGAGGCCTCTTCGACATATACAGAGGTAAAGGCAATGGTTTGAAAGGTTTTCCCGCGATTTTTTCCGACACTTTAGCCGTCAACTGCTCAACCGTCAAGGATATCTGCTGACCCTTAAGCTCACGGTCACGTACCGATAGTGTTCCGGACTCAACTTCTTTCTCGCCGACCACAATTATGTAGGGCACCCACTCTTGCTCTGCTTCTCGAATCTTCTTCTGTAATGTTGATGAGCTATCGTCGACATCGACTCTGATGCAATGGCTGGCGATTTGACCTGCAATCTCCGACACTTTATCAAGATATTTGTCGGAAATGGGGATAAGCCTTACTTGTGTAGGTGATAACCAAAGCGGTAGCATCGGGGCTTTGCCCGCCATCTGCTCACGATAAGCTTTTTCCAGCAATGCGTAAATGTCTCTTTCTATTGCGCCACTTGGGCTACAGTGCAGAATTAGAGGGTATTGTTTTTCGCCTTTCTCGTCAACGTAGCTTATTTCATAGCGTTTCGCGTTTTCTACATCAATCTGATCAGTGCTCAAAGCTGCTGCTTTATCTTGATTGTCCACAAAGTTAAGGTCCCATTTAAGTGCAAAATAGAAGAATCGCTCATTCCAAACTTCTGCAAGCATTGGTTTACCGAACGTCTTTGCCAGTTCAGCTATGAAGTCTTTGTGCTCTTCATAGAAGCTTTTTGTGAAACGCATTGCAATTTCATAATCTTCTTTTACCAAGCCTATGTTGGCAAGAACGTCTAGGCAAAGGGCGAAGCGTATCATAAATTCTTTTTTGGCTTGATCAAGATCCGCACAGAAGGCGTGGCAATCTGGCATCGTGAAGGCTCGGAGTCGTTTTAATCCTACAACTTCTCCGCTTTTCTCACGTCTAAAACTGTAACGTGTAAGCTCGTAAAGTTTGATTGGAAGTTGTTTGTAACTTATTTGAGCATCGTGAGCCATTAAAAACTGTCCGAAACATGCCGCAAACCGCAAGAAGAGTTCTTTGTCTTCCGATTTGAGCACATATTGTCGAGCTGGGAAACGATTAAGATAACTTTTCAAGCTTGGATGATTGAAATCGTACATAATGGGAGTCTCAACTTCCATCCCACCGTAGGCAGCAACCCTCGCGGAAACGTATTGCTCCAGCAATGATTTTATCATGCGCCCTTTTGGATACCAACGTAAGTTACCAGGGTCGCTTCCAGGCTCATAATCCGCAATTTCAAGCCTCTTCATTAAAGGCACATGCGGAGGCATAGCCGTAACAGCACGAGCCTTTTTGATTTCATATTGCGAAAATTTCTGCAGGTTAACATGACCTTTAAACTTGAATTCTTCAATTGGCACCAATGAACCATCGGGCAAAATAACATGCCAGAATGACTGCATTTTGTCTTCAGCTTTAAGAGCAGCTGAGACAGGTTCTTCTTCCTTTTTGGGTTCACATACACCTGCCTCTGTTTTTGCCTCAACAGCTACTATCGGAGCATAACTACGAGCTTGTTCGGCTAAGGGGTGTCCTTTGATTGATATTGTAAATTGTTTGTTCCAGCCAAACGGGGCACTGTAGGTTTCTATGCCTTTTTCTTTCGCATATGCTTCCATATCTTTAATGATTTTGAGGGCTTCTGACGGCTGAGAAAGTTTGCTGCTCAGGTGGGCAAATGGGTAGATTAGGACGCGGTTAGTTTTCTGCTTGCCTAAGAAAAGCTCTGACATCATCAATCGCTTTCCTCCCCGTTTGGGTGTTGTCACCCTCTTCAATAGCGGTGAATAACACAACGACTTCTTCTATTCGATTTTCTTTTTGTTCCGCTTCCTCGGCTATATTGATTTCTTTTTGGACTGGTTTATAAATTATGAAGTTAGAATGTAACTGTAATATTCGCATATGCTGTCACTTCTGTTTAGTGGCCGAAACGCCATTTATCAATTGTTTTATCTTTTTTTGTTTTCTTTTTGTATTCTTTATAATGTTCTTTGCAGATATACGCACGTTTTTCGTTAGTGCTAACGTTTAGGCCTGCAGATTTAACTTTGTCAGCGGTAATTGAACGGGCAGCTTCTCTGCCGCAGCCTGAAACGCTGCATTTTTGTCCTTTATCTATGCGTCCCACAATTTTAGCCTCAATGTACATTGGTTCACTTATCGTAAATGTTATTTATTGCTTAAGTTCCTTTTCATACAATATTTTCGCTCTGCTGTATATTTCTTCTTTTTTGCCAAAGTAAGTTGGACCAAGACCTTCAACGACAACCGAAGCTGCAGCTGAACCTACACAGGCGCACCATATTGATTCTCGTTGCCGCAGATATTCTGTTAAGAAGCCACCGATGAACACATCTCCTGCTCCAGTTGGGTCAACAAAAACTTGTGATGGGCAGGCCGCAATATTGTATTGGGCGCCTTCAACTGAAAGTATGCTGCCTTTAGCACCCAAAGTAACAATGACTGTTTCCACGCCGAAATTGTGAATAGCCTTTATTGCTGGCTTTAACTCGGATTTGCCTGTTAAGGCATAGATTTCGTTTTCCGAAGACTTATAAATATTGATTAAGCTGAAAATTCGCTTGTCAACTTTCCCGTTTTCTGTCACGTTTCCTGCTTCGTCGAATCTTCGAAGTAGACCTTGAGGATCAAGCGAGAGTACTCCGGCACGATGTTTTAAGTGTTCAATTACTTCGAGGGATACTTCGTTAGCAATAGGGGCAATATGAATGGCTTTGGCATGAAAATGAGCAGGCAAATCCGCTAATCCAATCGGGGGTCCTTTGCTTTTTAACTTCAGAGTTCTCTCAGTTAAATCTGTACAATAATCTAATTCAAAACTTGTTGTCGACTCTTCTGTATGTTTAGTTACACTAGAGATATCTACGCCTTCTTGCTTGAGCCACCAAAGGTATGCATCAGGGAAGGATGCTCCAACTTTAGAAATAACAGAAGCAGTAGCATCGAGTCGTTTAACAGCAAACGAGGTGTAGGTTGTCGCTCCGCCTAAAACCACGAAAGGGGCTGATCGTGCGGGCAAACGAATCTTGTCGACAGAAAAGTGACCAACAACTGCTACATCTACGTTTTGAAGCACTCGCCCAATCGCCTTCAAACTTGATTAATAGACATCGAAGATATAACTGTTGAAACTATGTTTGCAAAAGCAAGATTGCCTTTGCCAAATCGCCCTGACATTCCTCAAGAGCTTCTTTAGCTTTCTCAAAGCTTTTGCCTGTCTGGTCAGCTACCAACCTTACATCCTCTTCGGAGAAAGCTGGTGCCACTGCCGCTGCGGTTAAACGTTGTGATGGGGCTTGCTCAGAGACTTGGCCGCCAATAACTTGGTACATTTTTTGTCCTTGAACCTCTAAAATTGCAACTTCTGGCTCGTCAATTACGATGTCTTTGCCTGCAGTTCGAATAATAACTTGTTGGACATCCGCTACTTGATCCATGTTCATGCCCATACGCTGCATCATACGTTTCTGCTCTCGAGGATTCATCCGCCTATTCATAACTATCACGTCTACCCTTTATTTCATTAAAACTTGATATAAACTTAACTTTCTTTTACGCCGTGTCTTACCTTAACGGCTACACCGGTTTTAAAAGCGGTCATCTCGTTGTTTGAGAGCATGGCTCGTCCTACTGCTAAAACCTGTCCTTCTTCATCTAAAACTATAACTTCATCCTTTGCACGAATAGAAACGTCATTTTTTACAACGTGTACTGCAAAAACGTCCCCACCCTTGGCAATGTAGGATGCAACATCTGTTTTTATAGTCACAAAACATTGGGCATTCGGAGTATTTTCTGCCATGAATTTAGCGGCTTTTATGCTGAGCGAGAGCAAACCGTCCGTTGGGCGCAGAGTAGCTAATCTTTCGCCATCGAGATTGATGTAACGTATTCTTCCTGTTCGTGGAGATAACTGCACTTTAATGTTTTCTGGAAACAGCTTTATGCCTACGCCTTTGCCAAATTGATAATCAGCGATTGCTCGGAGCCTGCCAAGTACGTTCTCCATATTTTCATCCTTAAATAGCCAATGTTTGATTCGACAAGTATAAACATAACATAATAATAAACACAATAAAAGGTGAAAAGTTAATTTGAGATGCGAAGTCTGCGGACATAAAATACACACAGAACCGATTATGGCAGTCATAGAAGGGGCAAGGCTTACAGTCTGCGTTGAATGTTCAAAACATGGAAAAATCCTAACACAAGAAGAAGTAGCCCTTCCAAGACAGCAAATTACTGCCGCTAGAAAACCGCAGGCACCCTTATCGATGGTTCAGAAGAAAGCTCCGGTTGCGAATGTGCAAATAACTACTGAAATAACTGAAGATTATGCGAACAATATCAAAGTGGCGCGAGAAAAAATGTGCTTAACTCACGAAGAGCTTGGTAAAAAAATTAATGAGAAAGCATCTGTTCTGCGTAATCTAGAAGCTGGAAAAATGGCTCCCAATAATCAGTTGGCCTCGAAGCTTGAGCACATGTTAAAAATAAAGTTGCTTGTTCCGATTTCTGAGGAAAAAGCGCCAGCTTTCACCAAAGCCGCCAACCAAGAAATGACCTTGGGTGACCTCATCACGTTGGATGAAGACGAGTCGGAGGCGGACAAAAAACGAAAGCCGTCATAGTTCAGCGACGTCTTAACCGTGAAGAATCAACTTTACCTGAGCTTAGAGACCTTGCAGAATCTGCGGGGTACATTATTGTTGCAGAGATGGAGCAAACGCGTCGACCCGATGCACGCTACCAAATTGGCGCTGGCAAAGTAGAAGAACTAGCTGAAACTTGTTGAAGATAACGGCGCGGACAAGGTAATTTTTGATAACCAACTAAAAACACTGCAAACATATAACCTAGCCAAAGCAACCCATGTAGAAGTCATTGATCGCTTCCAGCTTATTTTGGAAATCTTTACAAAACGAGCCACAACAACAGAAGCTCAAATGCAGATTCAACTAGCAACTCTTCAAAACGAACTAAAACATGCCAGAGAAAAAGTACGACTTGCTAAAGGCAGCGAACAACCGGGCTTCATGGGTTTAGGCTCTTATGAAGCAGATGTCTACAAAGATGCTATAAAACGACAAGTCCAGACTATTCTAAAAAAACTCACAAAAATCAGAGAAAAACGTGTTCTACATAGAGAAAGAAGACACGAACTTGGACTTTTGTCTATTTCCTTGGCAGGTTACACGAGTTCTGGAAAAAGCACACTTTTCAACGCTCTAACCCAAGAAACCGCCATGGTTGACAAATCACTATTCACTACGCTTTCCACGACCACTCGGATGGTAGAGTTTTCAAACCGCAAATTTCTATTAACCGACACTGTCGGATTTATCGACCGTCTACCAATCTCTCTCATCGAAGCATTTCACTCAACATTAGAAGAAACCATTTATTCAGACCTCATAATTCTCATCTTAGACTTAAGTGAACCAATAGAAACCATCAAGAAAAAAAATAACGTCTGCATAGACACAATCGAGCGACTTGGAGCAGCTTCTATACAAACCATAACGTTACTAAATAAAGTGGATTTGATTAGCAAGGAAGAGCAACAGCAAAAAATAGAGGAACTTGAAGACAAAGTTAAGAATCCAATTCTTGCATCTGCCAAATGCCAAACAAACCTGGAAGAGCTGAGACACAAAATATTAGGGATGCTTGAATATTTTGTCCATGCACAATTTTCTGTTCCACTGTGCAGTCAAACAATGTCCTTTATTTCGTGGGTACATGTAAAAACCCACATACAAAAGGAAAATTTTACAAACACCACGGTTGAAGTTGTTTTTGAGTCATCTCCAGACATGGCTGAGCAAGTGAAAAGAAAAGTGGAAGATCTCCATGGAAAATTCCAAATCAACCCAAAAGCCTCTTGATCCAAAAATTGTCGTGCTCAGATGGGGACACCGTCCACAAAGGGATGTCAGGTTAACTACCCATGTTGCTCTAACGGCTCGTGCTCTTTGTGCACAAGGCTTCATACTTTCAGACGTAGAAGACAAAAGCATAGCCGAAACTGTAAGAAGAATATCTTCTCGCTGGGGTGGAAATTTTCAATTTGAAATGGGAATACATTGGAAGACAGCGGTTCACAATTGGAAAGCGAACGGCGATATCGTTGTCCACTTAACGGCTTACGGCGAAAACATCCAAACAAGTGATGTTCTGCAGAGAATTAAAAGCCAAAACAAAAATATCCTATTGCTTGTCGGAAGCCAGAAAGTTCCAGGCGACTTCTACTTTAGCGAAGTGTCAAATTTCAACGTGTCCGTTGGAAACCAACCTCATTCTGAATGCTCTGCCCTAGCAATATTTCTTGACAGATATTTTGAAGGCAAAGAATTAGAAAGAGATTTTGATGGGGCTAAAATAAAAATCGTTCCAAAAGAACGTGGTAAAGCAATAAAAACTGATGATACTTTTTCTTGACATTTGTAAGAAGAGTTTTATTGAAGAAAGTTGCAATAATAGATGCTAGGATATTAGACTATGTTATCGACTATTGATGATGCAACTCTTAATAAAGTTGCTTTAGCTCTTGGAGACGTAGAAGCCGTAACACTTATCGCACATCTAAAAGGCGTCGATGAAATAACCGATGACGAAATAGCCAACAAAACAGGCATCAGGCTCAATACAGTTCGCAAAATTCTGTATAAACTCTATGACCACTCACTTGTCAGTCTCAGAAGAACAAGAGACCCTAAAACTGGATGGTTTATTTTTCACTGGAAACTTCAACCGGATCAACTTGAAGGCTTCATTTTAAGTCAGAAACGCCGTGTTCTCGAAAAACTTAACGTCAGGTTAGAGTACGAAAAGAACCATGACTTCTACTATTGTGACAGCCCCGAATGCAAACGCGTACCATTTGAAGAAGCGGTTGAACTTGTTTTCCACTGCTCTGGTTGTGGTAAGCCTCTTGTGCATTTTGCAAACGAAAAAATGGTTGTTGAACTCTCTCAGAAAGTTGATGTGTTAAGGAAGGAACTCGGTGAGTAAAGGGCTTCCTTCAAGGGAGCAAGCAATCGAGCTTCTTAAAAAAAACAAATGCCCTAAAACAGTTATTGATCACTGCAAAGCAGTTGCCGACTTATCCGTTGAAATTGCATCCAAACTCCAAAATAAAAACATCAAAGTCAACTTACAATTAGTTGAGGCAGGCGCTCTTTTACATGATATTGGCCGCTCCAGAAGCCATGAAATTAATCATGGACTTATTGGCGCAAAGATTGTAAAATCAGAAGGCTTGCCTGAGGACGTTGCAAGCATTGTTAAGCGGCATGTCGGTGGAGGAATATCCTTTGCGGAAGCAGAAAGGTTTGGATGGCCAAAAGATGATTATATGCCAGAAACGATAGAAGAGAAAGTCGTTTCTTATGCTGATAAACGAATTGATAAAGAAGAGTATGTTCCAATCGATTTAGAAATTGAGAGGCTAAGTGTTGAGCATAAAGAGGCTGCCGAAAGAGTCAGAAAACTTCATGAGGAAATAACTCATTTACTAGGCAATTAACCATGAAAGATTTGACATTGTTTGTTAAAGCATCCAACCCTAAACAACTAAAACAAGTAGATGACTTCTTAAAAGCCGAGCTCGGAGAATTAGACTTAGAAATTGAAGTTTCAATTGGTCCCACTAACAAATGGGTGCAGGTTTCATTAAGCGGCGAGGACCAGGCCATAGCGACTAATTACATAAGCCAAAAGATAGGCACTTGTCCGGTCACAAAAGAAAACATCAATAAAGACACCGTTTTGAAAGGATGTATAGTCAAAATTGATGCTGTAAAACAAAAGCTAATATTTGACGTTGGAGTTTTCCAGCCAAAAATGGTTCAGGCAGCCATTCCAATGGCTTATTTGCAGAAGAAATTAGCAAATGATAAAAAAATTTCGTTAAGTCAAATTTGTGAAATTTATGGTTTACGTGAAGGCTTGCCTTTGAGCCTCATGATTACTAATATTGAAGGTGAAGAAGAAGGTCTTTTGTCAGCGGAGTTTTCTTCTGAACAGCTTGAACAAATTATTTTTTGGAAGCGTTCCCTGCTAGACAGGCTGATAATTCTAAATGCTTCACAAAGTGAAGTAGACACGGTGCTTGTACGCACTGGTTTGAATAGGGATATTATTCGTGTTGATGGGTTGGGTATGTTTGATTATGCCTTAGTATGTAAGCTAGGAACTGATGCTGCAGGTCTGGTTTCAAAGGTTGGCAGGTATATGCGTAATGCAGTTTTTATTGTTTATAATCCGCGCAGAATTATCGACCTTATCGGTGATACGTCATTAAATTTATAAGCAGTGTACCTTATTAATAAATAATTTATCATCCGAAAAGATCGGAAAAGAGAGGGAAGAGTTTACGGATCCACATGTTGAAGAATTGGGAGAGAGAAGAGATAGAAAGTATAGAATCGACATTGGAGCTTATGGCAGCATAGGCATCGAAGCCCCAACCAAAGAAGAATGCCTAGAACTTTTCAAAGAAGTCACAAGAACCAAACGTGACTCCAAAATCGACGAAGCAATACGATAAACACAACAACCTGCTAAATTTAGATCCATCGATAACTTCAAAGAAGCATGCCTCATGAGTTTACTACCTAAAAGAGTCATATTACTTTGCAGTGTTCTCAGTTAGTCATCAAAAATAGCAGGAGTGCAATTGACTTAAATCAACTTTTTGAAGGCTTCCTCAAGTTCGATAATACTTTTTAGAACCATATCAGAATGCCCAATAATCCAAGGGCTTAAACACGCAATTTCCGACACAACAATGATAGTTTTACCTTTGCGTTTGGCATAAAACATCTCCATACAAGCACCCGCCGACAGTACAGGCAAGTAAACAATCATAATGTCGCATCTGTCAGCGTCATCTAAGTCTCTCTGAATAAAATCAAATGTTGGAACCTTATCCCACCAGCATCTTTCATCGCCTTTATAGAGGATTTTCTCTCGATTCCATGGATCAATAACGGCAAACCCAGCTCCGAGAACAATTTTTGTGATTTGGTCTCTGTAGCTTTGATTGTTCTCCATGCCCAGAATCGGTCCGGCGATAAACACTTTCTTTGTCATTAAATACCGATACATAGACAACTTTGGATTTTCTTAAACTTTCCCATTTCCATTTTAGACCAATAAAAGGAAAATCTGTTTTTACCGAAAAAGCAATTATTTTGTATGTGAGAATCTCTCTGCTCGCCATGTTTCATTTTTGAAATATTATTCTGTGGAAAACAAAGAAAAAATAATTGGAGATAAATTATTTTTGCTTGTACTCTAATATTCCGAAGTGGTTGCCTTCGGGATCTAAAGCCAAAGCCCACCATCCTATGCCTGGAATCTCCATTTTTGGCACAACAATTTTGCCGCCCAAAGCCTCTACCTTTTTGCTGTATTCCTCAACAGACTCAACTGAAATGTAGTTTGTTGGTTTAGCCATATCAGGCATTGAAGCGTCTTTCTTATCGAAAAGTCCTCCGTTGACACCTGGTCGAAGGGGCATCATTGTTTTTTCATCCACAGGAACAGTTCCTACGAGGTAGTAGGTTGTTGGTCCAGGGTACTTATTCATAGTCCAGCCAAACAAATCCATATAGAACTTTTTGATTTTCTCGATGTCGTTGGCTGGAATTTCAAAATGTACAATTGTATGATCCAAAAAAATCACCATTAACACAATTCTTGCGGCAAAATAAAAACATAATGAAAACGTGATGCTATTTTAGAAGAGGTTAATAAATTAAAAGGGAGAAAATGGTTTATGGTTGCCATTTCTCTATGAGGTACTTGGGTATCTCACTGCTGTCGCGTGGTCCAACTTGGACTTTCCAGCCGCTGAGTTCTTCGATTTCGCCGCTGATGCGTGATGCTTTGCCTGGGATGATTATTTTGCGGTGTTTGACTTTGCTTTCTACTCCACTGGCTTTGATTGCGTCTGCGACTCGTTCGGCGGTTAGTTTGCGTCCTGCTACTCCGCTGTCGATGGCTGAACCTTCTGTTTCAACGACGATTAGGTATGCGTTGAGTTTGTTTGCTTCGATGTCTGAGGCGACTGTGTAGTAGGTTAGGGCAAAGTTTGATGTGAACATTACTGGTGAGTTTTCGTCTGGTGTGCCATAGACTTTGAGTCCAGGTGCAACTGCGACTGGTTTGCGTGGGTCAGTGTAGATGTTCTGACGTAGAACTGTCATGGGTAATAGTGCCCATCCGTCGTTGCCGTGCATTATTAGTACGTCTGCATAGCGTACAACAAGCATGGATGCAATGTATGCTTCTCGCCATTTGATTAGGTCATCAGCTGTATCGCCTTTGTCCATCCAAGCAACCATTGGGACACCTAGCAAGGGTAATCCGGCTAGTTCTTCTCCGCCTTTGGTTGCTGCTCTGCGTAGCATAGTAAAGTTGTTTATTGTATCTGCTAAACCGTCGCCTGCAAAAGTTCCTGGGTCTAAAACTACGTCTTTTACTCCGTAGTTCATCAGGGTTTTTGCTAACGAGACAAGACCAGTAAGGTCGTTTGGTGATGATGCCACTATTGGCGAATCGTACATAATTGCAAGTTCAGCCATATCTTTCCAGTTCGTTGCAGTTGCTGCGTATATAAGCGGGCGTGCTTTTGGCGCTGCCATTAATCCTGCTTCAGCGATTGCTGGGTTGAAGGTGCATAATATCATTGGTAACTTGGTGTTTTCTGAGACTTTTTTGACGACTGCTTTGAATTTTTCTGCGTCTTGGGATGTGGATCTTACTGCAATCATGTCGAGTCTTAGAGTGTTGCCTATGTATTCAAAAGTAAAATTGTCAGTCTTCTGGACACGTGAGATAATTTCGGCATCGCCCATTTCGTCTGTTACGTCGATGGCAATGGCCGTTGGGTTCTTGTATGTGAATTCGTGGCGGTACATGACTAGTTTGCCGCCAATTTTCTTGGCTTTATCGCCGACTCCGACAATGACTTCTTTGACGGCTGGTTTTAGGAGTTCTTTGAGTACAGCGTAAGATTTTGCATTTTCTGGTTTGAGAATGGGTTTGCAGCTGTCGAGTTCCATTTCGCGGTTGACAATTTTTGTGGCGAATGCCATACAATTGTCTACGCCGCACTCTTTGCAGTTAATTTTTGGTAAGGACTTGTAAATGGTTATGGGGCTAAGTTCTTTTAATCCGCCTTTTTTCTTTTCTGCCATATCAGTCATGTCTCCTTAAGCTTTTACTGTGACCCAGTTAGCATATTTTGATGGGTCTGCTTTTTTGGCGCTTGTTAAGTAGTTTGTAACATCTTTTAGTGTTTTTACGGCTGCTGGGTGCATCATCATGAATAGGTCGACGCCTGCAAGCAATAGTGTTATAGCTGTTGTTACTTCCCAAAGTGGACCTCTTAGTTCGCGTGGTTCCCATTGAGCATCCATCTTTAGCCAGGCTTCTCTTGCTGCCCAAGCGTTGGTTGTTCCTGAGGACATTGGATGCGCCAGTTCTAGATCTCCCATTAAACCGCCGATTCTTGCACGTTCCATGTTGGTGAATGCATAGTCTAAGCCGTAGCCTAAAGCTGCGGTTGTGAGGTCCATAACTATGTCTTCTCTTGCGACGTAATCGTAGAGCCGTCTGTTTAGTTCTCGTGCCAGGTTAAGATCCATTGGTGTGAATGAAAGGATGGCGTGTCCTGCTTTCTTGATGAATTTGGCACATTTTTCGACATCCATGTCGCGTGTTACGGAGCTGATTAAGAAGCGTTCACCTGGAAATTGTGCACATACTTCCTCAAAGACTGCTGTGTCTTTAACAGGGTCTCCGCATCCGCCGATGACTAGTGGTACATCCACAGCTTGCAAGACTTTTTCGATGGTTCTGCATGCGTCTTTTGGTGTTGCGTCTTTGAGTAGTGGATCAACGCTGATTAAGTGCATAGTAACCATGTCAGCGCCGAATTTTTCGACTGCAAGTTTTGCCCATGCAGCAGGGTCGCCGACGACTTCTTTAACGTGCATTTTAACAGCCTTTGAAAGAGGGACTTCCATATCGAAAACGTCTAAGGTGACTACTGGTTTGTGGGGCATAGGATTTTCAAAAGTGTAAAAAGCTGGAGAAACTTCTCCGCCAATTGTGAGTGATCTACCGCGTGTGCCGCCTTCGCTTCTTGTTGCGCCAAGTTTTACTTCGGTTATTTTGTTTGGGTATTTTTCGATTGGTGGCATGAAAGGTATTTGTAGCATTGATAGTGGTTTGCCGCCTGCGACTGCGCCTGGAAGCTTTAGTTTTGGCATTACTTGTCCAGCCATTCCGGATTCAAAGACTAATTCTAAGTCTTTGACGTCCAGCTGGAAGTCTTCTATTTCGATTGTTTGGAATTTTGCAAGTGCTGCTAGCAGGTCGTCGCTTAGTTGTAGTCCTTCATTGTCTTTCTTTTTGTCTGTGTCGTGGTGAGTCAAAAGAAATCACCGTTTGTCTTTGTTGTCTTTGACTGTTGTTATGATTACTTTGTTTGCGTAGATTTTTGCGTCTTTTAATATGATTCGGAATCCGCCGGCCATTATTGGCAGTGTACCTGCTGTTGCCACTGGCATCATGGTGCCTGCTGCTTCCTCGGTAACTTGTATAGCTTGGGCTTCTTCTGCTGCCGGTGCCTCTTCTGCTGCCCATCTTGCGACGACTGGATGATTCTTTGCTTTTAGGAAAGCTTTGAGTTCATCAACATTCTTTGCGTCTTCTTCAGTTGCGATTTTATCAACGACATCTGCTGGGATGAAGTCTTTAACTTTTTCTTTGACTTCTTTTGGTACCCAAACAATGCGGTTCCAGCCACCGTCTGCAGCGAAGAATTTCTTGCTTCTCATGTATTCAATGGACATTCCGTGGAATCCGTCGATTTGTCTTCCGCCTGCTGCTGAGTCAGCTAAGGTGCTAAAAGGTAAACCATTTACTGCTGCGCCTTTGAAGTTTCTTTGGACTACTCCTAATCCGTCGACTTCTGGAATATAGAAGGTTACTGCTTCGAAGCATCCACATGAAGTGTGTGGGTGATCAAATGCTGTGTAGAGCCAAACTTGGTTAACTTCGCCCATGCTTCGTTTTTTTGCTGCTTCGTTGACGCCACTGAATTCGCCTTTTTCTTCGTTAATCATTTCTCCTCTTGGGATTGCGAAGACTGGACCTTTGGGGTCAATACTTGCTGAGGCTTTGCCGTCAAACCAACTGATGGCACCACAGTTGCTGTATCTTTGTGGTGTTATAACACATACATGGCTTGGTGCGAATGATTGACAGAGTGCACATCCATAGAAAGTGTCGACTTCGGAGTCTTTGAGGCCTCTGGCTTTTGCATCGCGTGATTCGTAGGCTTGAATTGCGTCAGGGGTCATTTCTTCAAGTTTTGCGGGGTCGGTTATGAAGGTAATTTGTGCTTTCTCAATGATTGGTAGTTCACTCTTGAATAGTCTGTAAAGAACTTTGCCGATTTGTTCAAAGCTGTTTAAACCTTTTTGGAAGGATTTTTTGCCGATGCGTATCCAGATGTCATATCGTTGGTTTAGGTGCATGAAACCTTCGATGTAGTTTAGGTAACCATGAATGCGTCGTTCAATGACACCTTCAAGGCCTGCATCGATTTTTGCGCCTGCTGCTTCAACGAGGATACCAAATGGGTATGCGCCACCTTCTTTCAAGTCTTTTAAGTCTGGACCGATGATGGTGATTTTTCCATCTTCGATTTCATTCATGGGTTTTACTTTTGCCAGTTCAAACTTTTGTTTGACTGTAGGTCCGCCGAGTTCTACTTGCATATCGTTTCTTCGGATACGTTCGCCTTCGTAAATTACGCCTACTTCTACAGGTATATCTTTAAACATTGACATTTTCTTAGTTTCCTCCATTAAATTTTGAAGTCATTACTTTAAGATTTGCAGCCCATTCTTCAAGGGTTGCATTTGGGAAAGACCAACTTGCATGGACGTGAAATAGGTTGTCAAGGGTCATAGTTTTGAGATCCGGTGCAAAATGTTTTAGTCCTGAAAGCATCAATGATTCAACATAATATGGTAACCCGACGAACATTACTAGGTCTGGGTGGCCTTTTCCGTCTAAGCCTTGCCAGGTTGGATCGACTACTAGGTTGCCAATTTCCATTGCATTCATGAATGCTGCTGGTTGGTATCCGCGTTTTATGAATTCGCCAACCATGTGGGCTGTGGCTACTACTGGTACTTTAGAGGCGTTAGCGAAGTCAATTAGGTATTCAATTAATTGTTTGCCTTCCATGTATCTTTCAGTGGCGTTGCTGCCCACAATAAGAAGGGGGCGTTGGGCTCTTTTGATCATTGCGACTGCTATCTCAGGTTTTTGTATTGGGTTTGCTTTTTTAGTTGAGGCTATTTCTGCACATTGCCATGGTTCACAGGACATAGTTTTTTTCCTCCGTTTACTCCTTCATTTTTCGGACCATTCTTGGAAGCATTGTTGGGTCCGGAATTATTGTTTCTTTCCAGTCGTGCGCTTCAAGTATCTTTGTAAATTCTTCTTTCATGGTCATTGGAACATCAGCCATTGTTCTTACGAATAAGTGCAAGTCATTGGGCATAACGCCTAAGTATCGTTTGCTTAAGTCAACGTAGTGGCTTAGTTTTATGCTGCGTCCTTTCCATGTATCGTTTGGTCTAATGCAAAGCTTTGCGATTGCAACCATACATTCCTCTTTAGTTTCAACTGAATTGAAGAGATGTTCTGGTGCTGGCCCGACTCTAACTTTATCGCCAGTGCGCGCATCGTAAACTTCAAAGTCTTCTGGGTGATCTTCTCTGCCAAGGAGCATACGGCGATATTTTACACCGTGAGGTCCAACGAGCACTGGTACACCTAAACGCCAGAAGCCAGCTGCAATTGATGCTGCTTTCTGCGAGTATGCACCCCAAGCTAAGCCAACTGCACCTAATCGGTTGTGGATATAATCTGCGATTTCCTCGTAATTGCCTCTTAATGGTCGTTTTGCAAAGATATTTGCTACTTTAATTGCTGCACCAGCGATGTGGCTGTTTGCTACGCATGAACCAACGTTTAATACTCCTCCTGCTTCGAATCCACCTGGGAATTCTTCGTAGAGAGTCTTGCCTTCACTATTGCGATAACTGCCTGCTGACATTGCTGAGCATCCTGATAATACGACGATGTATCGTCTGAGTGCGAATTCTCTGCATATGTCATAGACGTCTTTGCCGCCTTTTGGATAGTTACTGCAACCAACAACTGCTACAATGCCTGGAATTTCGCCTAGGACGATTGGGCTACCAACGTTGCGTATTTCGACGTCTGAGACTGCACCTCTGCCAACGCGGCATAGGTTGTCTTCGCACTCCATGGATTTTTCGCCTGCTTTAACGATTAAGCTGTGAATCATGATTTTTTGTGGGCATGCTTCTTCGCATCGTCCGCATCCAATACAGGTCTCATAAAGGTCTGTTAGCAGGGTTATGTCTCCAGCTGCTGCTGCTTTTATGGCTGCGGGAATTGCGTAGTCTTGTGGGCAGTTACGTTGGCAACTCTTGCATTGTGTGCAGGTCTTTGCGATTTGTGTAAGCTCCTCAAGGCTTGGGAGAACGTTCTTTTTCTTGCGGATCGGTGCGACTGCTTGTGCTACTCGGACTGCGACTTCGCCGACTTTTTCTGCGTCGAGAATTAGTACGCCTTTAACTTTGCCGCTAACTAAGTCAGCAACGATTTCGTCTGCTGGGTCATTTGTTCGATTCTTGAAACCCACGCAGTTCTTTTCTGATGCTGCGATGACGGGTGTGTTAGTTTTTGCGGCTTCGTCAGCAACGTCAGTTCGGATGCATTGTTCATCGAGTACAACTAAGTCTGCTAAGCCAGCGCGTATGAACCTTAATTCCCAGCTTATTGGACCGACTATTTTTGCACGGTTGTAGTATCGAGTTGTATCAAGAGCAGTACAGCATAAGCCAACAATCTCAATTTTGTCGTCGGCTTTATGGTCTTTTGCGTAGTCGATAATTCCAACTGAGGGCATAACGTTGTGGCCGATACACATGATGACTGGTTTGGTTCGGTCAACGCTTGCGATACCGAGTTTTACGAGTGGTGCGTCGGGGTCAGCTTTTGGGAAGCCTAAAGTTGAGATTTGTGCGATGTCGCCGACTTCCATGCCTACATGGTCAATCATACCGACGTGGAGGGCTTTTGATTCAAAGTCTAAGTTGCTGCTTTCTTGGCCTGTGTGTCCCACTGCGAGGATTTGTGTGATTTGCTCTTCTGTGTAAGTTAAAATATCGTCTAGATCACCGAGTGTTTCAGGCGCTATGCCGGTAACTAGGCGGCTAACTGGCGCTTCAACTTTTATATTTAATCCGCCTACATCTAAGCGGTATCTGCGACCGAATTTTTCAATTAGAGAGTGAAGCAAGTGACGTGAGTGTGCTGTGTGGCATGCTGCTCCAATTGCACATGCTAACATTACAATTCGAGAAGATTGAGTTGCTATGTCCAATCCGCATGCACCACGCTTTCCAGCTGTCAAGTCACATTTTCCAAAAGTGCAAAGACAGCAAAGATCACAATCAGGCATGTAAAAGGGCTTGTATTTGTTTAGCAACTTCATGTCCCAATCTCTAAGGGCAGTGATTGAGGGCATTGGAGTTGGTCCCATCGGCTCAGTATAATTATCGTTAATTACTTTACCAATGGACATTTCAAAATTTTTTATTTGACCACTATTGGTCTTCATTTCGTCAATTTTTACGTGGACGTTTTTAGTTGTCAAATTGGAAGCCTCTGTAAAGGTTAACTTCTATGCTGGATTACTATCTTTTTAAACCTTTCCAGATTTCTAATGCAAAAGTCACGTTAAATTTGAAGAAATGGAATGTTTCAGAAAAAATGTGTAAAAAAAATTAAAAAATATGTAAAGTATGAGGGTTTAAAGATAGCCCAATGTTTTCAGGATAACCTTTACTGACAGGTACGCTTTGTTGTCAGAAGATAAATCAAGAAGTGATTTACCGTTTAAAACAAAGTCATCTAGTTGATCGTCAGCTTCTATTTTACCCAGATATTTGAATTTTAATTCGTCTTCCGCTTGCTTGCCGAGTTCTGCTGGGAAACGGTAGCCTCCAACTAAGTAGAAGTTATCGAATTTCATGTCAACTTCTTTGGCTATTTTGTAAGCCCGTCTGACGTGATCTTGGGATTTCTTTGAATGATCAAGAATATCAAAGATATCATTAACTTCTGAGGTTATTCTTCTGTTAAGATTTTCAAGTCCAGCAGGGGAATCAACCAACACAAACTTGTAGTTTTTCGTTAAAGATTCCAAGGCGCCTTTTAAAGCTGAGTTAGGCATGCAATAGCAGCCCTCTACCCATTTGGTTCCAACTGCAAGAAAATCAAAGTTTTTGCTTTCAAAGAGTCCGTTTTCCCAGATGCGACTTTCTATGCGTTGAGTTGGAGGAACACCCACCGTGGTGCCACCCTGCTCAATAAATGTGCTAACAATAAGGTCGGCTATGGTTGATTTTCCTGCTTCCTTAAGATCGACTCCAAGCATTTCTGCAAGATTTTGATCAGGGTCAGCATCAACTAACAAAATAGGCGCTTGCCCCGCGTCAATTAAGCATTTAGCCATTAGTGCAGTGAAGCTGGATTTTCCTGTGCCTCCACGGCCTACAGTAACAAGAGTTTTCATTCATAAACCTCAAGCATTTTATGCAGTTTTCTAGGTAAAGTCTCTCATATATTGTCTATGGTGTCAACTGAAATAGCTCTCGTAGCATTTCTTAGAATTCAGCAGTAACGCGGTGACACACATTGCAGTGGAACTGTTACCCAGCTAATCTCTGAGTTTATGTCTCAAAAATGCGATTTATTGGATGTTCGCAATAAATAGAAAAGATTATGCTTTTTCTATTGCATCTTTAATCTCATAGACCATGTCATAATCCCCTACTGGACCTGGTTTACGAATTTCTTTTAAACGTACATTACGAATTTTTAGGTTTTCAGCCAGATCACCAACTGCGAACATTGAAACTGCACAAGCAGGCGTGATTCCATAACGCTCTGTGACAAGCTTTTCATGGCAAATGTAGCATCCGCGAAATTGCAAGATAATTTTATGACCATTTATTTCGAATTTCACGTTTTTCGCTATTTTTAGCTCTTCTTGAAAGTAGTTAGCGATTTTTTCCATTAAAGAATCAGGGGATTGGGCTGGAGGTACAGATTTTACTCCATTTTCTTCCTTGAGATATACTTGCTTTTGCAAATACTCTTTGATTATCCTCCCCTAAAGCGCCTTGAATTAAACATAATACCTCTAAAACAGGTTTTTGAGGTACCATTTTTTCGTCTGACATCCTTTCAATCAACCCTTCTAATTTGAACTAAAATAGGTGAATCAAATTAAGGCTTTGCTCTAAGCAAGTCACAAGAAATTTTTCCATTAATAGAAAATGAAAAGAAAGTTTATTAAAGTAATTTTCATTGCAGAAGATCTCAGATGCGTCTAAAGTTTAGCCTATAGTTGAAATGAGGAACTTTCATTTTTTCAGTCCCGTTTAACAAAGCCTCATGACAATTGAAATTCGGCCAGTAAAACCGTTAAGCCAAGTTGCCAAAATCTTATAGCTTTCAAATTGAATCTTGTGCGCGCTTTATACAACTAAACATTCTAAAGATGTTCTTGTACTGTGCTGCTCTAAGCTCACCTTTATAGCGAATATAATTAAACAATGCTTACCAGTTAGTTAACTTGCTTAAATTACTTGGAAACTATATTGTAAAGTGGCAAATTATTTGAATACATTAACCTACAAACCCATCGGCATAGTACATTCACCGTTTAAGGAACCAAAAAACGTTCCCATACAAGCAACAGCTTCAAAAGGAATTATTGGAAGCCTTGAAATTTTCCCAGAATACATAGAAGGTTTAAAAGATCTTGAAGGTTTTTCGCATATTATCCTTCTTTACCACTTTCATATGACAAAGGGCTGTCCCTTGGTGGTGAAGCCATTTCTGGACGACACCCTTCACGGAATATTCGCCACCCGTTCACCTGCTAGACCCAATCCAGTCGGAATATCCATTGTGCAACTTACAAGAATTGAAAACAACACATTATATGTTCAAGACATAGACATTATAAACGGGACCCCGCTTTTGGACATTAAGCCCTTTGTACCAAAATTTGACTGCAGAAAAACCTCCAAAATAGGTTGGTTTAAAGGCAAAATCAACAAACTTGCAACTACCAAAGACGATGGCAGATTTTGCAGATAAAAACTATCTAATGAAAACGATTAGTTTCTGGGCTGCGCCCATGTTTCCAGAATTATTATATTTTGATAAATATGAATTTGAATTAAAACATTCTCTAATGAAGAAGACGATAACTATTTCAAATTGTGGAAGTTATAACGTTTAATCTAATAGCTATTTTATCCATGAGATACGTATAATGGATGAAAATTGAATTGATCAGAAGAAATTCGATAACCTATCAACTTATGAACCACTTGAAATTTTACATACAGATCCTATCGTTGGGTTAAGTGCAGACGAGCAAAAAAAGAGAATAAGCAAATGAGCGTTAATTGTTAAAGTGAGGTCAACTTTGAAAGAAAATGGGCTTAAGGAAAGCGGATCTATTGCAAAAATAGTGTTTCTAATAGCTGTTGCAATAGGTATCTTGGAAATTATCGTCGGGTATCTCTCATTGAGTCTTGCCTTAGTTGCTGATGGCGTTCACTCGTTAGCCATGGCAACGGTCTTTCTTATAATATGGATCGGTTTGCGTTTATCTGGAAGATCACCGGATGGCACATTTCATTTTGGTTATTATAGGTTCGAAACTCTGGGGAGCCTTATTGCTGCTTTTTTTCTAGCGGCGTTTGGTGGAATAATAATCTATGAGTCCTATCTTGTCTGGCTTGAACCTAAGACAATTGTTAATACAGGATTAGCGTTAGCCGTTGCTTTGGGTTCTACCACAGTAGCCACCTGCGTTACAATCTGGATCGAGAAGACTTCAAAAAAACGCGGTTCCACTTCTTTAAGAATGGGGGCCTTGAATGGAGCCATCGACGCAGCTTCTTCAGTGGCAGTATTTGTCAGCATAGTTCTGTCTGGTTACTTTGGAATCCAGCATGCCGATTCTATTGCAGGAGTAATTATTGCCTTTGCAATTTTTGTCGTTGCATACTCAATAATGAAAGAGTCGTCAATGGTGTTGGTAGATGCCTGTAAGTGTGGCGATATTGTTAAGGCAATTGGGGATGTAGCTAAAAGTGTTGAGGGCATACAAGAGATTCATAGCATCCGCATGCGTAAACTGGGACCCTACATTGTTGGAGATATGCATATTGTTGTAGCAGGAGAAATGCTTGTACGTGAAGCAGATTCAATTGCCACTCAGGTTGAAGAAAAGATTAAGAGAGAATTTGGCGATATTATAGAATTCAAAATTAGAATAGAATCAAGCGACACACACAACAAGCGTGCCCAAGACTTTATTGTTAAAACTAGAAAAAGTTGAAAAAGAAAAATTTGAATTTGTTTTCTTAAATATGCCAATCGAAAGTTTCTACTGAGCGCCCGCAGAAGTGTTTACGATACTCTTAATCTCAGTGTTCAAAGCCTCAGGCAAACCAAGAATACTCACATCCATAAAACCCCTTATAATAAGGGACACTGCTTGGTCTCGGGCCAGTTTGCGGGTCATTAAATACGTGATTTCTTTTTCGCTAATCTTCCCCACAGCAGCCTCATGCGTTATTTCTACACCTTTTTTCCTTGCAATAAGCTCTGGAATGGACTGCATGAGTGATTCATCATCCATGAGTAACCCTCGGCATTCAAGGTGACCTTTACATTCTGAGTTGTTGCCCTCAATCATTCCACGAATAATCATTTTAGAGCCTTCTCGGGATATTGCGCGGCTAACCATCTCTGCTTTGCTGCCTTTCCCGTTCAAAACCGCCTTGGATCCGATGTCAAGTAGACTGTTTTTTTGTCCATATAATATGCTGTTGAAGCTCACCCGAGAGTCTTCACCATTGCAATAGGCCACTGGATACATCTGTACATCTCGAACAGGGCGCATGCATACATAATTTGAGACAAAAGTTGCTTTATCATCAATTTGGGCTGCACTTCTAGGTCGGACCAGTGTGTCTTCGCTCCATTGATGAACCATTGTGAAGTTTAGAATGGCGTTATTCTTCACGTAAATCTCAGAAATGCCCAAATGTGCGGCTTTAGGAACGGAGGAGTGCTGTACGCAACTGGTGATTATGTGGGCTTTTGAACCTTCCTCCGCGATAATGATGTTGTGGACTCGTTGCTCTAAGTTTCGTTCAGTAATCATTAGACAAGATTGTAGAGGAAAAGATATTTCAGCTCCAGGAAGTATACGCATAAAATAGCCGCCACTGTAATCCTCAGCCACCTTCTTGGTGAACTCATCTTTGTCTTTGCTAATGAGCTTCCAACGGTAGTCCTCCAGCCACGTGTATTTTTTTAGAGCTGCTTTCACATCCATGAGTTCTACTTGGCCTTTGTAGAGCTCGTTAACTTGTGCCGCCACTGTTTCTTGGTTTAAATGGAAAAAAGTGGCTGAGCGATTCTTTTCTTGCGTTTCTAACCCTGCTTTTTGGGCTTCTTCAAGTATTTTATGCGGAATTTTAGTAAGATCACTTTGTTTGCTCAGTTTTCCATCCCTCTGGCTTTCTTCTTCTGCATGCCACGCATTCTTCGTAGCCTACCTGTTTAATGTCCTCGTAGATGCTCATCGGGTTAGTGAAGCAGTGGAATTGACCTTCAAGCAATATGCAGCCATATGCTGCTTTTATGTACTCAAGTATGTCGCCTTTGTGCGTAATTATCAACGCTGAACTGCCTGATTTTTCAATGTAACGTTGAATTTCACTTGCAATCATACGCAGGCTCTCTACGTCTACGCCTGAATCAGGTTCATCCAGAAGTAATAGTTTCGGTTTCAGAAAAATCAACTGTAGAATTTCGGAACGTTTCCGCTCTCCGCCACTAAAACCTACATTGATGTCTCTGTTCAAGAAATCTATTAACCTGAAAGCTTTGATTTGCCTCATTTCTTCATCGCTGAACTCGTCAGTTTCACCTTTTCCCAAACACAACTTGAGCAGGTCGCCAAGCTTCACCCCTGTGATTTCAGGGGGATTTTGGAAACTCACGATCATGCCTAGTTTTGCCCGTTCATCAACGCCTTTTTTTGTGATGTCGATGCCGCGGAAGAGTATTTTTCCTGAAACCACTTCGTAGCCTGGCAGGCCCATAAGAGTGCTAATTAGTGTAGTTTTTCCTGAGCCGTTGGGTCCAAAGAGAATGTGGCTAACACCCTCCTTAAGGCTAAAGCTCATGTCTTTTAGTATGAGTTTGCCTTCAACATTAACTGATAGGCTTTTAACTTCAAGCATATCCATTGTGGTCACGAAGCATTGTTTGTAATTAACATAAACCTTTTCAACTTATTGGTTGATTTGGTCCTTGGATTCCAAGTTATTGTGAAAAACAGCTCAGCTAATGTTGATGATCTTTTTGAGTTGGTAGTTAGTTCTCTTTGAGGGTTACAGCTGCTGCTGGACATTTTGCCATACAGTCGCCGCAGCCGTGGCAGATCTTTGGTTCAACGACGGCAGGTTCTTCAGCGTCAATGCGAAAGATGGCTTTAACTGGGCACGCGGTTGCTGAATAGCACTTAATGCAACGCAGACAATCATGAGGGTTGATGAAGGCTTTGTACATGTTTCTCCGCAACTCAATTTTTGGGTATCACAGTGATGTTAATCATCCAACTTTTAATTCTGTTTACCAAATTCAACGTCGAGATTGAGAGAAGCCCAAATATTAGTAGCAGTTTTAGTATAATGACCTCATTGAGAACTGAAGAAGGCTCTTATTTTTTCTTCTTTTGACGGCAATGTTTTCCCTCTTGATTCTTGATTTGATATATTTGCATTATTGATGCGCCATGTGCGGTTTAAATTTTGATTCGATTTGAGTTTTTGGGCATGCGCCTACTATAGTTTCAACTGGTTTGCCTTTTTTGAAAACAATTAGTGTAGGTATTCCTTGGACTCCGAATTGACTTGGGACTTTTTGATTGTCATCAACGTTTATTTTTCCAAAAGCAACTTTTCCAACGTATTCGGTTGCAAGCTGCTCTACTGTAGGTGCAACCATTCGACATGGACCGCACCATGGCGCCCAAAAGTCTACCACCAGCAATTCATTTGTTGTGATTGCGGCTGAAAAGTTGCTATCAGTAAGAATTAGTGGCTCTTGTCCAACTGTTGTTTGACCTTTTTTGGCTGCATCTATCATTACTTGAATTTTTTTGATTTTTATTTGTTCTAATTCATTTTCCTCATTCATGCTTTAACAACCTTCTTTTTTTGGGGTTTTTAGGCTTGTTTTTGGGCGTTTAATCTTGCTACCCAGACTTTGCATGTTGGAGAGCGGTCGCAAAGTTCTTCAGGGATACCACGTGGGCATTCAATTTTTTTCTGCATTATTATTCTTCCTATGTTATATCATTGATGTTCGCCCCCAAATATATCTTACGGTATTGTCAATACCAAACAATACCATTTATATGCAAGATTTGATAAGCAGTCCTTATGGAAAGCATTAACCTACTAACAAAAAAGGGCGCCTCCTGCACCGACCTACTCACATGCCTATACAACCTAAAACCCTCAGATCTGGAAGTCTTTCTTGCACTTGCAAAAAAGGAAGACGCTTCGCTTGACCAAATCGCAAAAATAGTGCAAAAGGATCGAAGCTCAGTACACCGCTGCCTTTCCAAACTTGTAAGCCTAAACTTAGTAAACAGGCAGACAAAATCCCTCAAAGGCGGCGGATACTACCACACTTACGCTATGCTTGATCCTCCAACAATTAAGAAGCACGCACTCGAGCGAGTAAAAGAAATCACTGAAAGCCTTAAAGCACTTGTAGACAGCTTTGAATTAGACCTTCAAAAACACTTAAAACAAGCTTAAAACAAAGATAATGGATAAAAAAAATAAAGAACATAACGGCTACATTCGGCACCTAAAATTCTTCTGGTTTCAAGCGTTGCGTTGACTATCCTCGCTATCCTCTTAATACAGTTAAAGCTTCCTTAACATGCTTATTGAAATGAAGTTGTGAGACAAAAATGTTCTAAACAATGCTTTCCTTATCTAAAATGAATGTGACCCTTCCAAAAACCCTGAAAGTAGATAAAATACCATATAGTTCTAAAACTTTGTTATCGGTGTCGCTCAATAAGATATATGGCAGATTATAGTGACTGGCAAAGCTCTTATGCGATTCTACACTTTGGGCACTCATGCCAATTAATTCTGCATTATTTTCTTTGAAGGCTTCATAGTCATCTCTGAACGCTCTGCTTCTTTAATACAAGCAAGTCCTTCATCCTCGGATAGAAGAAAAGAACAACATTCTTTTTTCCTAAAAACTGTTACAAACTGGATTTGTAGCTACAGTAGTAAATTTTACCTCTATGGGTTCGAGCGTTTTTTGGTTCGCCACGTTAACCCGCTATAGATTGTAAACGCTAAAAGAACCACAAAAACCGTTGCTTTGACGAATGTGAAATTTATAACTGCAGAGTAAAGCGCGAATGCCGCTGGGAACGCCCCGATATACAGAGTGAAGAATATTGCTGTGGGCAGTTTGTAGCTGTATTTGTAGTCTTTGAAGATGCGTTTGCCAAAGTATAATGCAGCTAAACGTCCCATGCCGTGAGTACATTTTATGCAGTTGTAGCACGGCCGCAGACAACCGAGAAGGTGCAGTAAACCATAAACTAAGATCAGCGTCGCCAAAAGAAACACAATGCCAACCACTAAATCAAATAGTAGAAAAGCAACTGCATCAAGAACAATCCACACGAAAAGGGCGAGGTTGCCGAATAAAACTAATTTTTTGGGAAAGAAAATTGGTCGACCGTCTTTTGGTTCTGCCATGCAAGCCTATTGCAGCGGACGACATATAAGGATTTTTTAATGCACCAGCCGCATCACAGACTTGGGAATTGTCACTCTTAGAAGAAGAAAAACGACTGTATTCATAGAGCAAAGCCCGTTCTTCTTCTTTCCAATAACATATCAACCCCTTTTAAACAAAAAAAAGAAAAAATTGTTATTGGGGAAAAATTGATTTTTCTTCTTTCAATTTTAATATCACCACCTAACATACCTCATCAACAAACTCCACGGCAGATTACTTAGAAATTGTTGTTTTTACTGAGTATAAAATACTTGTTAGACAATCGAACTGTAGACATGATGTGGAAAATAGTAATACTTCATAATTTGAATTTTCAAACAGCTTATCACTAAGATGAGAGAAAATGGAATTAAGTGTTCAATGAAAAATTGAAGTTAAAACAGATAGAATTCTTAGTCGCCCGCAAACTGATAACGTCATTAGATAGTTCCAAAGACGAAAAAGAAAAGCTGGCTGAGCCTTCAGAGTCAATCATGTAGCAGTAGAGCGATGGGTATTAAGAGGGCAAAGGATGCGCCTGTTATATAAAAAGTGTTTCTGATACTGATAAATTCCATCAGTGTGCCCGCTATCAGTGGACCCAGCGTGTAGCCTAGGTCTTTGAATGTTGCTATGGCTCCTGTCATTGCAGTTTTGCTTTCACCCATAATATCTGACATCCTTGAGTACAACGCTATGAAAATCATCGTGTAACTTACTGTAAAAGCGGTTACGATCGCCAATGTGTAATACAGGTTACTTGAGAACGGCAACAGAACGCCAGTCAACACAGTCAAGGAAGCAGCCAAAACCAATGTCTTTCGTATTCCATGCCTATCTATCAGATTTCCCACAGGCACTTCCAGAGCAACCGCAGGCAACAACGCTACAGTAAGTATAACACCTATCAGCAGAATAGGAATCCCTTCACCGTTAAGAAACACCGAAAGAAACGAGTAGTAAACGTTGATCAAAGCGTAGAACACAATTATAAGAAAAACAGTTTTCAAGAATCGATTATTTCGCATATACCCCCACAATGTAGTCATTTGAAGCTTCAAAGACGCTTTCTCAGGCTTAGGTATCTCCTTCAAGTAGAGCGAAACCACAACGAACGCGGCTAAGCTTGTTAGGCTGAGCAGATAGAAAGGCAGGAAAAACGAAAGGACCGCGACTAAGCCTCCCACGATGGGAGATAGAGCTGAGGCGAAATCATTCATATCAGAGAAAAACCCCGTCTCCTTTCCCTTTACACTTTTCTTGGTGTAAGCAAAAACATAAGCCCACGACGTCAACCACAGAAATGACGAAGCAACACCCCGAGCAACACTCACCAGTAATAACGACAGAAAACTGTTCGATACAGGATAAAGAAGCGCAAGTGCGGAGTAAATGAGCAATACTGTTTGTAGAACACGTTTTAAATTCATTCTATTCTCTAAGATGCCTAGTGGTATGTTAAGGAAAATCCCCATCAAGGTTGTCATAGAAAGAACGATGCCGGTTAGGAATAGGTTTCCGGTAACTTTCTGTACGTATATCGAAAAAATGGGTGATGTGATTCCCCAGCCGAAAGTGTATATAAAAAACGCAATTGAAATGGGGAAGATTACTCTTTTGAAATTAATAATATGCCGTAAATCGCTAAACTCTTTGAACATCCCAATCTCCCCATGATTTAACGCTCGATAATATACTTAATTAGTTAACAATTTTTACGCTGTCATCCGCAACAATATAGCTCATCGCAAAGTCTCTAAAGAAATTGTCTCTGGCTACATAAAGTAAGAGCCTTACGCGCTAAGTATAAAATGTTCAACGTTCATCTGTTAACATGCTTAGCAACTGAGGACGGAAGAATGGCTAGAACAATCATGGTTTTTGAGGTTGAGGATCCACATTTTACAATTAGGCTCTATGAGGATCTCCTCAAAATTGACTTGAAAGGAAGCTTCAAGAATGAAATCGAAGAAGCAATAGAAAATAAACCCGTTCTAAAGGAAACAATCGGCAGAGTACTTGGCATATTTGTTCCGTTGCACATACCTATAAGCGACATAGATTCGGTGCATATGGACGAGACTGGAAAAATTAATGTAAACCTCTCGCATCATCGAGATATTGTCATTCCGCTTGAACACAAAGAAGATGCTAAGAAACTCGTTGAAAAACTAAACGAGTTGACTTCAAAGGTATTAGATGTTAAAATCAAAGAACAAATTGCCAAAAGGCGAGTTAAGAGAAAGCTGAAAAGAAAATCTGATGGAGCCTCTCCAAGTTCCTACACTACGGTGCCATACTACTTTCCTACCGAACAAGTTGACATAGTTGGCAAGTTCAACCGGAAGAGAAAGAAACAGAAAAAGTAGAACAATTCTTTGATTCGTCTTCTTTCGATTAACGAATTTTCTAAGTGTAGTCAGCGTTAAATTGTTCTCCGATTTGGATTCAGGAGCTAAAGAAATCAATTATAGTCAGCAACACAACGCTTAAGAAAGTAAGGTTGTGTGATGATTTCTTCATTTATTCTAGGTTTTTTCGTATTTTGATTCTTCGATGCGTTTACTTTCGAGTTCTTCTTGAGTTGGGAGTTTTTCTTGTTCGTCTTTGGTTTTTTGTTCCTGTGTCGGGTATGTGACTGGTTCATTGACTGATGAGTAGACGTTGAAGAAGCTGTTTTTGCCGCAAGATGGGCATTTGATCCATTTAAGTGGACCCAGATGCACAAAGGAATCCATCGGTTTGTAATCGTTTTCAAAGACTGCGCCACATTTCTTGCATTTTAGACGAGCCATTATATCAATCCTGCATTTTGTTCAGGAATGCGGGAATTAAACTTTTCCCAGATTGTTTAACCTCGTCAAATCGTAGGCTGGCATCACCAGAAAATCTACTGAGCTTCGTTGGTTTTGTTCTTGTTCAATTTTTAGGTCAATCGGGCTATTGTATTTGGCACGGAAATAAAGGATAAAACTTAGAAAAAACATGCAAGGAGCATAAAAATTATGCATTTGAATGACAAAGAAGCGACTTACTGCAATCTTCTCTTCTCTTACGACGGCGGCAGTTTAAAGAACAAACAAGCAAAAATTTTCGTTCGTTGTTGTTCTGCCGATCCCAATGCTTGTTATATTAGGGCTGTTTTCTCGCTTTATATTGAGACGCTTGACAGTCAACTGTTGGCTTATAAATTAACTCATAATGATATGGTCCTACATCAATTTGTTTAATGACAGAGAAACCGTTCTCTGCAAGAACACTATTGGCCTCATCTTCCGAGAGCCGTTCTTTTAATGGCGGTCCATGTTCCGTTTGGATCTTCTTCCAGTCTACATCAACGATGTATGCTGTTGGTTTAGCTATACGTCTAACTTCTTGTAAGAACGCTTCCCTGTCTTTCACCTCATGAAGAACGTTGGCGAATAGAACAAGGTCAACTGATTCTTCAGGGATCCCTGTATGGCAGACATCGCTATTTACCATTTTTATGATATTTGGGTTCACTTCTGACTTGGCAATGTTTTCTTTTAAGCCATCTAACATTGACTTATTGCTATCGACGGCATATACGAGGCCTTTTTCTCCTGTCATCTGAGCCATTGGGATAGTAAAGAAGCCAGGTCCAGAACCCAAGTCTGCTATAATCATTCCTCTCGTAATCCCTGCCTCGTTTAGAATGGTTTCCGGATTATGCCACTGCTTTCTTTCTTCGGACATTAAGAACTTGACACGGTCAATATGATGTTCCATTGCTAACTCCTCAACTGCTTAAGCGAAAATCAATCAAGTATTAATGTACAACTATTGAAAAAATTCTTTAGCAAAGGAAATAAACAAGGACTCTTAGCGTTAGATTGGTTTTCAATATGCAGTGTGACCGGTGTGGTTTAGACGTTAAGGAATGCGAAGGTTATGATGTTAATGGCAAGCACCTATGTGAGGACTGTTACATGTATGAGACCAATCCGCCTAAGGCTTGTGACCCCATGGCCGTTTCATCAGCCTTGTCTGTGAGAAAGCAATTAGGCCAATCAGGCAGCTCAGGCTTAACTGATTTGCAACAAAAAATCTACGACACTATAGAGAAATACGGCAAAATCACAAAAGAAGACTTGGTCAAAACCCTAAACATCAAACCAGAGCAGTTAGAGCAAGAGTTTGCTTTCTTTAGGCATTGCGAGCTACTCCGTGCTTTTAGAGAAGATGGCAAAATTTACTTTACAAAATGGGAAACAAAAAGCGTTTGAAATTTTAGCCCTTAAAAAAAACTTACCTCACTATCAACCAACTAAATAGGGTGATTTTAGCGCGTCAACTGCAATTCTGAAATTCTTTTTTGCACTATGTCCGCCAACTTTTCTCGGAGATCTTCCTCTGAAATTTTTTGTCTAATTCGTCGATTATTCGGGCAAGTTCATCATCATCGATAGTGTTTTTAAACCACTTCTGAAAATCACCGCGGTCAAAATGGAATTTGATTGATTGAGTATCAATGCTATCCATGTCTCTTAAGAATAAGCAAATGGACAATTGCTGTTTCACCTGTATAATGACCATCTGGCATAAAGAAATGGAAGCCTTGTGCATAAGGAATAGCCCTCAGAATTTTCTGGGCCGCTTCTGCATTGCAACTATTCTGAGTGTTAACCAAAATACCACCAAAGGAGTCAGAGTAGCTTACCTACACGCCTTGAGTCATCTTTAATGACTTGTAACTGTTCAGCTGTGGGTTTTCCCCTGACATCGCCTAATCTGCCCAGAGTGCTGTGTTCAAGTGAGCCATGGAATTCGCTTAAAACGTACCATTCATCGATAACAGTAAAACCTATGTGCTCAAAGTATTGCCGTATATCTTTACCAACTGGGGTTGCCTCGTCAATTCCTGTGTGTGGCCCGGAGTAAGTTACAAAGACTATTGCATTTTTGCCTGGAACTTTTGGAGCTGAAGGCTTGATTTTACCATTTTGGCGATATGCAGCGAATTTTTTCTTTAGAAAGTTTGTCATCGGTTCTGGAGGATGCCACGAGTACGATGGACATCCTACGCAGACTAAATCATAGTTAAAGTAATCGAGCGCTTCAGCTTCTTCAGGCTTTTTAATGGTTACTTTGATGTCAGCTCCTTCAAGCCCTTGTTTGATTGAGTTGGCGACTTTCTCTGTATTACCGGTTTTAGACCAATAGATTATCAGTGCAGTTTTCATTTTTAAGCCTTGAACGTTTACTCAGTTTTCCCTTCAAATTCGACCTTTACTGGGGTTGGTTCTTTAAAGATAAACAGCACGGGGCAGTTTGCTTCGGTTCTCCTCCACGCTGCTTCCACAAGCTCTTTTCTTGCTTTAGAGACAACATTGACTTTCATAGTTATACCGCTTATTATTGGCGAGTCTGGAGATTTGTCCGCTTCTACGGTTACTTCTGCTTTGCTTAGCACTATATTGCTTTTTTTGCAGACGTCAGCGAAAATTGTGACACCGCAGTCCGCCAAAGCCATCAAGCTAAGTTCAAGTGCTGTGGCACCGCTGTCTGTTCCGCCGGCTGGAGTTGCTAAGTCGCATACGACGCTATGTGTCCTTTGGTTGTCGGCGATTGAACGAACATTTTCAACCCATATTGCTTTTGCTTTCACTTTTGGCATATCATTTCACCAGTTAGTGTTTATTTTTTAATTTTCGGGCTAACACTCGTGATGCTTTGCGTGTTCACATGCACCAGATAAGACGTTTAGTTTGCCTTCTTTGAAGCTTTCGACTATTTCCTTCACTGTCGTTCCAGTGGCTTTAAGTACAGTTATGCCAGCATCTTGAAGACTGCTCAAGCATCCGGGTCCCATTCCTTGCACGACAAAAACATTCGGTTTTAAGGCTAAAAGATGTTCATGCGGATGCCCAGTACCCCCAACGTGTTCTCCTTTATTGACTTCTGTTCGTATCCCTACATTGTTATTTTTATCATCTAATTCTACGATTGTATAATATGGTGCTTTTCCAAAATGCTGGGCTAAATGGGCGTCTAAACCTGATTTATCTTCTGTTGGAATTACTATTCTTTTTGTCATTTTTTTTCCTCTTTTTAAAATCTTCTCAAGTCATAGTTTAGGTACTAAACTATATTAATAGTTTTTGTTTATAAATTAATCAAATACACATAAGTGGTGAAGCATATCTTGAAAGATTATTGAAAAAGTTCAAGTTGCCAGCTTTTCTGTTTTTGGTGAAATTTTTGAGAATGTATCGGACTACGTTCTAGCGCGCGAAGATATAAAAAATAGGCCGTTTTTTATAAAAAAAGATAACAGGATATTCGCTACGGGGGACAGATTATTTTTCTTCAAGCTTTTCAGTTGGCGACGCCATTTTTATTAACAAGTTTTGATTCAGAAGGCGAACTGCCTCTTGGATTTCCACAGATTTTGGAAGATAATAAATCTGTACAAGATTGTCGCCCAATACGTGAAAAGGCCCCTCTCCAATGCTCCCAGCCAGTACAACATCAACCTTTTCTTCAATCAAAAGATTGGCAGCTTGTATTCCCTTCTTATGCGGTAGGTTTGCTCCTTCGTTATCTCTAACATTGAAACTCACAATTTGTCCTTCTTCAACCTCTATGAAGGCAAAATAAGGGGCACTTCCAAAATGGAGAACAGCAGGTGAATCCATGCCTTTGTCTTCTTTTATTGGAATAGCAATCCTTGTTTTTTTCCGATGTGTAATTCCCACATGAACAGTAATTAACTCTAGGTCTTTGAAACGTCCCTTGATTCTAGTTTCTACTTCCTCGGATATAACGTGCGCTTTTTCCAGAGAAAGCCCCTCCTGCAACTCCACATGTATCTCACCGAAGAACACAGGACCAGATTTTCGCAATCTAACCTCATGAGTCCCCTTAACTCCGTGAACACTCTCAGCTATTTCCTTCATTTCCTTAACTCTTTGCGGACTCGGCGAAATATCCATCAAAACAAGCACAGCATCTTTTCCAAACCATAATCCCCTTGCCAGCACATATGCACCCATCACGAAACCTATTAGAGCTTCACCAACTTGAAAACCAAGCACACCTAGAAAAACGCCGAAGAAAACCAGCACAGAGGTGTAAACGTCTATCATAGAATGCACCCCTTCACTGATTAACGCGTGTGATCCAATTTGGCGCCCCACTCGCCCCTTATATTTAGCAAGCAGAAAATAGATAACCCCGGATAACGCTGCCACAACTAGAGCTATAGCCGAAAATGATATAACGTAGACCTCAAAAAACTTCTGAAAAGACTCCAACATGATTAAAAAGCTCGATATCACAAGTATCAAAGACACAGTCAGTAACGCGAATGTTTCCGCTTTATAGTACCCATAAGGAAACCTCTCGGTGGGTTTCTTCTTTGCGATTTTAAGTCCCGCCCAAACGGCAATCGAAGAAAAAACATCCGAAAACGAATCGATTGTACCTGCCAAAAGAGCTACGCTGCCACTAACAACTGCCACGATCCCTTTTAAAATGCCGAGCGCTAGAAGAATAATGGCGGAAAGTTTTGCTGCTTTTTCTCCCTTTACAAAAGATATTCTGTTTTCACTCATTTCCAACCCATCTATTTTTCCTAAGGCAGTACATTATTTCTTGCTTAAACACTCTTATTTTCTTTTCAAACACGATAGCTTTTCCATCTGGATTTTAATTTGCTACCCAAAAAAGGGGAAAATTACGCTTGGGCAAGGTACGCCTATCCATTCTTTAAGCGTGCGTTAAGGCATTTGGCTTGCAAAGCTTGATATTGTTACTGATCTGTTGGCTCCTTTTTCTCTGATTC
Organism: Candidatus Bathyarchaeota archaeon; assembly: GCA_963701045.1. Lineage (GTDB taxonomy): Archaea > Thermoproteota > Bathyarchaeia > Bathyarchaeales > Bathycorpusculaceae > Bathycorpusculum. The sequence continues at coordinate 561,954 of OY969560.1, read as the reverse complement.
AAGCTTTGATTTCAGCTCTTTTAGGTTCGTTTCGATGTCGTTGATTTCTTGCTCTATGCTGGCTTTCTCTTCTCCAAGGTCCTTTTTGCACTCTTCAAGTGCTGCTATTTCATCTTGTGGATTAGGCGTTGGAGGCTGATATTTATGTGCTGGATTTGCCCACCACCACCTTGAGAGCCCCGAGACCCTTGTACATGCCTGCGGATTAGCGCCTCTCCCTCTTCCATAGCCTCTGCCTCCGTATGCCTGTCCTGGTCTTTGCCATGGTGGTAAGTGGCTGAATGGCCCATTGCCAGACCACTGATCGAAACATGCTCTTCGTCTAAACCCCATTTTTCATTTCACCTCTTTCAGGTTATTTTTGTGTCTATGCACATTATTACAATTATGGGAATATGCACATAAATATATAAGAGTTCTGCATAAGATAAGATTAATGAATCAAACGGAACCAAGCAAGGCATCAGGATATGAAGAATATGAGAACAGAGCAAGAAATCAGAAAAAGTTTAAGGGATCTTGAAGATGAGACACGAACCGACGGACCATTCACTGAGTTCCAAATTATCGCTAGAAAAGCAACGAAGCAAGCTTTGGAGTGGGTTCTCGAAGAGACAAAAAGCCTGTTAACGTACTGAGGAAAGTCAAACAATCTGAAAAAGGAGAAAATGTGTATTGTGGCGAGGAAGGCACAGATGTGGTGGGAGAGGGCGATTTCCCAAACCCGTTACCTTAGGAACCATCCCCCCCATAACCAGCTTCACCCCTAATCCATCGAGGAATCTGGAGCCAGTTTTCATTGAATTTGCGGAAGTCGAAGCTTTCATGCTGGTAGATATGGAGGGCTTGTCACAGGAGGAGGCTGGACAAAGAATGAGCATATCAAGAGGAACCATCTGGAGACTTGTCCAAAGCGCAAGAAGAAAAGCGGCGCAAGCTCTCAGCGAAGGACGATCAATCTACATAGTCACATCTACGGCAAGCAAAAACGATCAGACCGATAATGAAATGAAGTAGCTTTTCCTCTCAAAAAAGCGGAATAGTGGGAATCTTCTCGGAGTCAATAATTTGGATAAGTTGGATGGATTTGTGCCTGTTTTAGAAGAAAAAGAACTGCGCGCGCGTCTTGTATTTGTCGACACCCTTAGTCAGAAAAAATAATTCAGATATCATGATTTTATCCTCCCAAAAATCCACTCATCTTGTTCCACATGTTCCTTATTTCTTCTGAAACCCCACTCTTGGGCGAATATTCAACAACTGTTTTTCCATTAACCATCGCCTGAGTAACTTCAGAGCTAAAGGGAATGATGCCCACAACTTCAATTCTTTTTTCTCTGCAAAAACTCAAAATCTTCTCAGTATTGCCCGTATTTACATCGTACATGTTTATGCAAACAAATGGAGCAACATTAAAGTGGTCTAGCAGTTGCAGGACCCTTTCAAGATCATGAATGCCCGACAAAGTCGGCTCCGTAACCACCAGCGCAGCATCTACTCCAGTAATCGAAGCTATAACAGGACAGCCTACACCTGGTGAACCGTCTATAATAATCAAATCTATGTTTTCTTTTTTTGCAAGTATTTTGGCGTTCTGTCGAACTAGGGTAACGAGTTTTCCCGAATTGGACTCACCTGGATGAAGAAGGGCATGAGACATGAAGCCATATTTGGTCTTTGAAATGTATGCGCTTCCAGAAACTCTTTCAGCTAAAGTTATAGCATTTGCTGGGCAAACGACTTTGCAGACGCTACAACCCTCGCAGGCAATAGTTTCGACCTTCAAATCGTCGGTTATAGCACCGAAAACGCATTTTTCTCTACACAATCCGCATCGGATACATTTTGTTTCGTTGATAACGGCAATCTTTGAGCCCTTAAACTGTTGGATCTCGATTACTTCAGGATGTAAGATAATGTGGAGATCAGGCGCGTCCACGTCACAATCTGCCACAACCGCATTTTTCGCCAAAACAGCAAAAGAAGCGGTTATCGATGTTTTGCCAGTACCACCCTTGCCACTTAAAATCGTCAACTGCTTCATCGACTGATAGACCTCCTTATCTCACCAAAGAGCGTTTGAAATTTCTCTGTCCATTCAGGCATTTCCAAGCTGAACGGAACACCTTTGGAATAGAACTCTGCTATTCTTCTTTGATATGGAATCTCCATTAGTATGGCGATATTCTCTTCTCTACAGTAATCATAAACCTTATTGTCTCCTATGCCTGCACGGTTAACGATGACACCAAGAGGAACAGCAATTTTTTTCAAAACTTCAACGGCTATCTTTAGATCATGTAAACCGAAAGGCGTAGGCTCCGTCACGAGAACACAGAAATCGCTACCCCTAACAGTCTCCACAAAAGGACACGAGGTTCCAGGCGGAGAATCAAGAATAACATCTTTACCCTCTCTAATTTGGCTCTTAACAGCTTTTATAACGGGAACCGCCATGGGTTTGCCTATTTCAAGCTCTCCATAGACAAGATCTAAGTCTCCTACCGAACCAAAATTCAGAGTGCCGATTCTATGCTTTTTCCAACTGATTGCTTTATTGGGGCAGACCACGGCACATCCACCGCAGCTGTGACATAGCTCAGGGAAGACAAGGATTTTCTCTGAGATTGAGAATATGGCATTGTACTGACAGAATTTAGAGCATTCTCCGCAGTGACTGCACAATTCTCCGTTTACGAGTGGAATCAACGTATAAACGGGTTCTGTTTTTTTAAGATCTGGATGCAAGAGTAAATGGGCATTTGGCTCTTCCACGTCACAATCTAGAAGTTGAACGTCACCTACTGAAAGAGCCAAATTCACGGCTACTGATGTTTTCCCAGTTCCACCCTTCCCACTAGCAATAGACACTATCATTCTGGTTTTCCTTCATTAAAAATACTTGAAAAACGCTGAAACTTTTGTTAACACTTTTTCTCCAAACGACCCTGAGTTCTCATGTTTTCGCTAATGGTGATGAGTATGGTGATCGGTGTGGTCATCGGCATGATGCTGTGCATGCTCGCAGCCTTCTGTAAGCTCTTGGAGTTTGTCTTCTTTATAGGCGGCGACCACTTCGCTGACCGTATTTGAATTGGCTTTTAACACTGCAACCCCGCATCTTGGAAAGTGCTCAGTCCCCTTGGTCCCATTCCATAAACTATGATTGCGTTTGGCTTCAGCTCCTCCACTATCTGATCATGCGCATATCCAGTTCCACCTGCATGCTCACTTACGTTTGGAACAATCTTAACGTTCGCGACTTCGCCTTTCTCGTCAAAGTCAACAACGGTATAGTATGGAGCTCTTCCAAAATGCTCTGCTAAATTAGCATTCAAGCCATTTTGATCTTCTGTAGGGATTACTATTCTACCTGTCAATTATCTCACCTCCATTTCTGTTAATTCAAAAGATATTAGTTTGCTTGTTCGAACCATGTTCAATTTGTTCTTGGGGATCATCTTCCTCCACCTCGCACTTTACATTCCGGAATGTTCGCCCACGGTAGGCGCATCAGTTTTTCCTAACTCACCTTTCTTGAACTTTTCAACAACCTCTTTGACAGTTCCAGATACTCCAGTTACAATTTCTATGCCAGCCGCTGACAATGCCCTGAAGGCGTTAGGTCCAACATTTCCGGTTATGACCACCTTGACACCCTTGTCAGCTATTGTTTGAGCCGCTTGAATCCCAGCACCGCCTGTAGCGCCCGCTGCCATATTCGGAATTGCTTCAAACTGCATTGTTTCAGAATCCACAACTATAAGGTAGAGACATCTACCGAAGCGAGGGTCTAACTGCGCTTCCAAATTGTCTGCTGTTGCACTTACACATATTTTCATTTCTTTGTCTCCTTGTAATGATGAGTACCCGTATTTTCTAAGAATAGGTCAATCTTCTTGACAATCTCCATGAACACCTTAGCTGCAGGAGAGGTTTTATTTTCAGTTATGAAAGCCAATCCATTGTCTGAGTCGTTGCAGATACTAGGGTCTATTGGAATACTGCCTAAGAGAGGAACTGACATCTCTTTAGCTATTTTTTTGCCTCCACCGGTTTTGAAAATGTTAACTTTAGCTCCGCATTCAGGGCAAATAAAGCCGCTCATGTTCTCAACGATGCCGATTATAGGCACTCCTATCTGTCTGGCAAACGTGACAGCCTTTTTGACTACGCCTTGTGAGACTTCAGAAGGCATGGTCACAACAACTACTCCGTCCATATCTGGAATTAATTGGGCAACGCTTAATGATTCGTCTCCAGTTCCAGGCGGAAGGTCGATGAATAAATAGTCGAGTTCTCCCCATGTTATGTCAGTTAGAAATTGTTGGATAGCTTTCATTTTCAATGGACCTCGCCAAATAACAGGTGCTTCATCGTTTGGAAGAAAAAAATCCATTGAGACAACTTTTATTCCTATCTGACCAACTGCGGGAAACATAATTCCCCCTGGGCCGCCTATTAGTGTTTGGCCTTTGAGACCTAGCATTTTTGGGATACATGGACCGTGTATGTCAGCGTCGAGTATGCCGACTTTGTCTTTGTGTCCTTGCATGGCAAAAGCAATGGCTAGGTTTGCAGTTACGGTACTTTTGCCAACGCCGCCTTTGCCGCTGATAATTGCTACTTTATGCTTAATTTTGTTCAGTTTCAATTTTAGTTTTTGGTCTTGTTCATACTTTTGCTTTTTCTGATCGTTGCAACTATTAGATGTTGAGCATGAACTGCATTTCCCGTCACATTCCTCAGCGACGTTTACCTGCTTCGTTGTACTTTTCATTTTTTCACCGTCTAAAGCACATATTGTTTATTAGCTAAATAATATTAATACTTTTTGTTTATAAAATAAACTTATTTTAATTTATAATGGGTCATTTTAAATCTAAGTGATCCAGAAGATCTTACAGCGCTCATCCGTTCTCTTTGGACCAAGTCAACCTTCAAATTCGCCAAGAGCTTAATCCCACTTGACTTTGGCGAGAACTTTCACTCTTCGCGAAAAAAAAGAAAAGGTTTAGGTGCTTCTTTTCTCGAAATTCTCTTGATTTCAGCTATGTCAAAATCCTTATAGTGTTCAGAAAGTTCAGTGCGAACAAACTCTTCCAGAATGAAATGTATTTCACCGTCGGAAGAATTAACTCTAACTGCTCTTATTTTTTTCATAAGGAGTCACACCTAAAACACGTCTCGGCACTATTTAGTATAATAAGCAAACAATAAATAATACTTATTGTTTATAAAACAAACAGGCGACTAAATTGGACGAGATTGACAAAAAAATAATTACACAACTTCAAGCAAACGGCAGAACAACAGCTGAAGAGCTATCGAAAATAACTGGATTCACGAGCATGGGCGCAAAGAAACGACTTGAAAAACTCATAAAAAACCAAACCATAAAAATATCAGCTCTAATTAATCCAAGTGTGCTCAAACTCCACCCTGCATTCGTAATGCTCGAAATGGAAAGCGCAGAAGCAATGCAAGACCTCCTCAACCGATTTGAAGAATGCCCAAGGGTCGTCGAAATATTCAAGACAATGGGAGGTTACAACCTTATTGCCCTTGTTGTAGCAGAAACTCAAGAAACGTTAGAGAGCATATCCATGGAGAAATGCTCATTAAGATGCAGTAAAGGAATACGACGCTCGGAATTCTACCCAATAAATGAAATTTATTTTTCACCTTTTCTCCAGATAAGGGAAAGCCTAGCTCAAAAAGAAAAGAATGCAGCTCCATGCAAGGTAGATTGTGATCCATGCAACCGATATGAAAACAAAAAATGTGTTGGCTGCCCAACTACCACACGTTATCGTGGGACGTTGTAGCTGGTCAGGACTTTGGCTGTTGAAATCATGGAGTTGAAAGAGGCATCTGGATTAGAAATTGTTTCTCTAATGGATAATACTGTAGATTTTCTCTCAAGCAATACTAGAAAAGAAGTACAATCGTTTCGGCACTGGGCTCAAGCACACGCACAACTGCCTTTTGCCGAGCATGGTTTTTCCATGCTTGTTAGAGTTTTTAATGGTGAAGATTCATACACTATTCTTTTTGATACAGGAGCTAGTCCTAACGGAGTTGTCATTAATGCGAAGCGTATGGGAATAGACTTAAGTAAAGTTTCTTGCGTGGTTCTTTCCCATGGTCACTATGATCATTTTGGTGGACTAGTAGCAGTAGTTCAAGCCATCAATAAAATGGATTTACCAATAATAGCTCACGAAAATATGGTTAAGCGTAGGGCAACTACCAATTCTAAAGGAGAAAGTAGGGAATACCCAACTTTTCCAAGGTTAGAAGAGCTATCTCCTGCAAAAATTATAAACACGAAAAAGCCCCAATTAATAGCTTCAGATCTAGCATGTGTGACCGGAGAAATTCCAAGAACAGTGAGTTTTGAAAAGGGCTTCACTCAAAATAAGATTCGCAGCGGTGATTCTTGGCAGCCTGATCCCTTAATCCTAGATGAACGTGCATTAGTCTTTAATGTCAAAGGCGAAGGTTTAGTTATCCTTTCCGGGTGTGCACATGCGGGCATAATAAACACCATACGATATGCTCAGCAATTTACAGGAACAACAAAAGTTTACGCAGTTTTGGGTGGTTTGCATTTAGCTGGAAAGGAATTTGAAAAAAGAATCGAACCAACTATCAGTGACCTGAAACACATCAATTCGCAATTAGTTATACCGTCACATTGTACTGGATGGAGAGCAATGACCATAATGGCCGAAAAATTAAGAGATGCTTTTGTTTGGAATAGCGTTGGAAACCTCTATAAATTTAATTCTAACAGAATCCGACATAATTTGGAGAGTTGATATTTTGTTTAAATTTAATGAGCGGAGACAGAAAAAATGCATAAGTATACACAGTTAATAGCTTTTGTATTGGCCATTATACTTTTCGCTAGTTTTAGCGCTACCGTTTTAATTGAAAATGTAAAGGCAAATGCGGATATCCCTTTGACCTCTGCCTAGTCCTGTAAACGATAATAGTTTATTTCAGTATGAGTGGCCACAGTTCCAAGGCGACTCCTCAGCCACCCGATTCTCAGCTGGACCAGCCCCAGACACCTCAAACGTGCTTTGGAAAGCCAACATTACAGGAATACAAAGCTACCTCTCCGCGTTTGATGGATACATTTTCGCCTGCACTAACACGTCAGTTGTAGCTCTTGACCAAAACGGCAACGTTGTCTGGCAAACCGTTGTGCCAATGGTTAAGAATTGGCCAGTAGCCTACAAAATCGATGCTACACACATGGTAGTAGAAGGCACATGCCTTAAACCGCAAACAGGAGCTATACTGTGGAGCAGCTCTGATTTCAGCGCAGACACGGGCATCTATAACGCTAACGTTTACAGCCCAGAACAAAAAATGTTCTATGTTAAAGTAAACTCTTACACTGAAGCTTGGGACTTCTCTAACCCCGATGCATCGCCAACCATGGCTTGGAGAACCTACGTGCCAGGCGGCGGAACCACAGGCATAGGTACAACATATGGCGATGGATTAGTGTTTCCAGGTTCCTTCGAAAACCTCCAAATTGCTCTAAACGCCAGAACAGGCGCTGTTGTCTGGCAAACCTTGACAAAAGGCCCAATGCTTTTTAACGGTGCCTACAGTGACAGCATGTTCTTCAGGGGAGGAACAGACGACAACACAATGTACTGTTTCAATGCTACTAACGGAGATACCCTGTGGACATACACGGCTCAGACAGACGGCTATTTCTGCTCAGGCCCCGCAGTCGGTTACGGCATGGTTTACGAAATGAACAAAGATGGCAATCTTTACGCTTTCATCATGAATACAGGCCAGCTTGCTTGGACTTACCATGGGCCAGACAAAACTCTTCTGTGGACGGGTATGCCTTCGGTTGCAGACGGCAAAGTCTATGTAACAACAGGCGAAGTTGCAATGTGGGGTGGACAAGTCGGCGTCTCCCAGTTCGCATGCATAAACGCTTACACTGGACAATCTATTTGGACTCTTCCTATTGAAGCGTTCGCACCAAGAGAGTCAGTCGCAATTGCATACGGCAACCTCTACCTGATTCCAGGCAACGTAACAACCTCCGTTGACTCAATATCAGGAAATGAGTTCAGCCGAATTAACGAAGTTTGGGCAATCGGTGGCGGCCAGAGTTCAGCAAGTAACTGGCCTATGTGGAGAGCCGACCCAACACACTCATCAACCGCAGCCACAGGACCATCCAGCCTCAGTTTATCTTGGAAATTCACAACTAACGGCTCAGTTATTTCTTCTCCAAGCGTCGTTAACGGCCTAGTCTACTTTGGTTCAGAAGACAAATACATTTACGCAGTTGGAGCATACAGCGGCAACCTAATTTGGAAGTTCCTAACCCAATCCACAGTTGAATCTTCACCTGCAGTTGTAGAAGGCAAATTGTACACAGGCGGAGACGACGGCAACGTCTACTGCTTAGATGCATCTACGGGAGCGCTTCTCTGGAAAACATTCGTCAATGGCAATCAACAGTTCACTTTCGGCTCAGTGGTGCTAAAGTCTTCACCAGCAGTGGTAGGCGGCAAAGTTTACATTGGCTCACTGGACGGCAACATGTATGCCCTTGACGGAAACACGGGCAGCATTGTTTGGCAGTTTAAAGCCAACGGACCAATCGAATGTTCACCAGCGGCAGCTTATGGCGCCGTTTACTTTACAGCTCAGGAACCGACCACAGGTGTTCTCTACAAACTTGATGCTAATAGCGGCAGCGTTATTTGGAAACAAAACCTGGCCTATGAGGTTCAGTTTACAGGCGGCGACGAAATGTTGGGTTCTCCTTCAGTTGCTAACGGCATGGTTTTCGCAACCGCCAACATAAGAACCTACTACGGCATCAACGATACAACAGGCGATATCGTTTGGACAGTAACTGACCTCGCAGCCACCGAGTTCGTGGTTCTCTCACCAATCTACGTTAACGGTCAACTTTACATCATCGACAAATTTGACATCAAATGCGTAAACGCCATGACAGGAAACACAATTTGGAGCTTCTTCACAGGAGACGAACTTTACATTTCACCATCATACGCTAACGGCAAAATCTATGTGGTAACAAGTCAACGTGACATATTTGTTCTTGACGCACAGAATAAAGGTGCAAAACTTGCAACTTACACTACTCCGTCCAGCAGTTGGTCTTCACCCACCATAGCTAACGGAAGACTATACATTGGATGCAACGACTGGAACCTTTACTGCTTCGCCAACAACTACACAAACCAAGCTTCAGCGCCAATCTCAACAGCACCCATTCCTAACCCATCATCTGAAAGCTACTTGGCACTCGTATTCGCAGGCATAGTCGCGGCAGCGGTCATAGCGATTGTTTCCATAGGCTATGTAATAAGGAAACGTCATAGAAAGCTAAGAAGATCTTAGAAAATTCTTATGATTCCGTGAATTTGGTAGTCTTTGTTGGCCTCTTCGGTATCTCGAGTTGTACTAAATAGTCGAGTAATATACCATAATCGACATCTGTGGAAGCGCTAATGTTGTATGCATTTATTCAGCCGGAGAAATGTCTCCATTGCAAAGAATGCAAAGGAGGAAAGGTTTGCTCGATTAAAGCTATTATCCGAATTGATAAATCAGAGCCAAATACTGTTGACCCAAAGTACTGTCGCGGCTGTAGTGATTGCATAGAAAAACGCAAAGCCAATGCTATTAGTTTGAAAAGTAATAATTAGATAGTTTACTCCTATTCAGTGTTGGAAAATTGAGGTAAGCACCGTGCTTAACCTGATTTATGGGATTGAATAACCGCCGTCACACACTATGCATTGTCCTGTTATGTAATTGGATTCGTCGCTTGCCAAGAAAACCGCCAAGTTTGCTATGTCTGATGGAAGCCCCATTCTGCCTATAGGAATTGTCTTTATAACTTGTTTGAGTATTTCTGAATCTGCAGGAATTGTGCCTACATCTATTGCTCCCGGTGCGATAGCGTTTATGTTGATTCCATGAGGGGCCATTTCTAAGGCTAATGATTTAGTGAAACCTGCGATTGCTGCTTTGCTTGCTGAGTAATGTGCTAAATTTACATAGCCTACAACTGCTCCAGCGATTGAGGCGATGTTTATTATTTTACCGTATTTTTGTTGAACCATCTTTGGGACTACTGCTTTAGTGCAATGGAAGACACCATTTAAGTTTACGTTTAATACTTTTTTCCAATCTTCTGCGGTCATCTCGAGAAATGATTTTTGAGGGTAAATTCCAGCATTATTTATCAATATATCTATGCGTTCATATTTGTCGACTATTTTTTCCTCTATTGTTTGTGCCTCTTTTAGTTCTGTTACATCACATTTTACAGGGTATGCTTTTGAACCGATTGATTCTAGCTCTTTGCCTACATTAAAGATTTCATCTGAGAGGTCTGTAACAACTACATCAGCTCCATTACGGGCAAGGGCTATGGCAATTCCTTTTCCAATACCATGACCAGCTCCAGTAACAATAGCTATTTTATCTTTCAGATTAGCCATAAAATCATCTCAAACATAATAAGTAAACAGACTGTTAAAAATATGGCTACTGATTGTTAATTCTCTATGCGCTATATGTTTCAAAGATGAAGGTACTAATATCTCAGACAACTTCATAAAAATTATGTCGTGGACAAAGAAAATAGTTCTTAACTGAGAAAGAAATTTTCAGTTAGTGGCGAAAAACGAAAAAGGTCTGTCAGTGAGATTCGATGCTTCACCTGAATTTCGGGGGCGAAGAAACAGCTTTTACGCCTATGGAAAATGTACTTGCCAGTTTAGCAGCTTGCAGTACCTTTGACAGTTGGGCGACGGCTGAAAGAAGACACGACCCTCCTCCCAAGATTTTTACGTAGATTCACTTGAATTATATTATCATGGGCAAAAATGGTACTGAAGAAGTAGCTAAACACGAAATAGAATTATCGTTGGAAACATATTGTTCCGTTGGCGCCATGTTCAAGAAAGTGCACCGATAACTTATTCCTTTGAAGTAAAACGAAACTGATGCACCAGTAAGGTGTGTCGAAAAGCTGAGTGAACTTAATGCATTAACACCTTTTTGATTTGGTCATTTAACATAATTCCAAAAACAAAGAACCAACCCAATACTATGATTACGTAAAAGAGAGGTATTGGGGCCAATCCCGGTATTCCGACAACTGATAACAGTGAAGAGATGATTATATCAACAAGAACTGCAATCAAAAGAGGCTTACTCGGTTTTGATTTCCAGAAATTGTCTCTTTCTCGCACTACAAAAATTGTAAACAGCCCACCAAATAACAGCATGTCAAAGACAAACGTGTTTAATTGAGGTGTATTTGTGAGATTCAGGTATGTTAACCCTAAGTATAGTAGTCCAAAGGATTCAGCAACGATAAAGAGGCCTAAGATAATCGAAGCCTTAAGCAGCGAGGATATGTTCCATGTTTCAGGTTTTTCAGAGGGTCTTACATTGTCGGTAGCCAGTGAAATCGTAACGAAATCGACTAAAAATAACAGTAGGACAACCTGAAAAGCATTGATAACGAATAATCCGGTAAAAAGAAATGCCAATACGACAAACACTACTATTTGAAATGTTTTTATAATTTTGTTAAAAATCCAGGTTAGAATTCTTTGATAAATCATTCTGCCAGAAGTTACAAGGCTTAAAATGTTTGTTAATCCTGGTTCAGTTAGAACAACGCTTGCCGCACCCTTTGCCACATCAGTTGCATTACTTACTGCGATTCCGACTTCAGCTTGCTTTAAGGCTGGGGCATCATTTATGCCATCGCCCGTCATCCCAACTACGTGACCTTCAGATTGCAAAGCCTTTACTATTTGATATTTACCTTCAGGGTAAATTTCAGCTAAACCATCGCTTTTTTCAACTATCTCTGCCGCAACAAGCGCATCTTTGTCTGCAGTTTCTTTGATTTCAGGAGCCCGTGCTATTCTGTTACCCAAATTTACCTCTTCAGCTACTTGCTTTGCAATCGGCAATGAGTCTCCCGTAAGCATTTTCACAGATATTCCAAAAGCTCTAAGTTTAGCTATGATTTTTGCAGAATCCAGTCTAGGCTGATCGTATAGCGCTACTAAACCGGCGAGTTGCATTTTCGCCTCATGTTGACTTACTGCGACGGCGATAATTCGGTATCCTTTGTTCGCGAAAGCGTCCATTTTTATATTTACATCGGCAAGTTCTTTTTCGGTGATTCCAGAAATTGGCGCTATTACTGCCACCGCGCCTTTGGTGACACGAAGTTCTTTTCCATTTTTCTCTAAAGCTGCCTCGGTTCTACGAGTCGTCGGATCAAATGGCGTAAATTCTTTTCGGGTATAATCGTTTAAGGGCAGGTTTTTTTCTTGAGCTGCTGCCAGAAAGGCCATGTCTATGGCGTCTTGGTTTGCTTTTTGAGACGCCAAAGCGCCAAATAACACAACGTCATCTTTTGTGAAGTTATTGATTTCTATAACATCACCTATCTTTAACATATTCATGGTGAGTGTTCCTGTTTTGTCCACGCACAGAACATCCATGAGAGCAGCGTCTTCGGATGCGCTTAGGCGTGTAACTAAGACTCCTTTCTTTACGAGTTCTTGTGAACCAAGCGCCATAGTAATGGTGAACATTGCAGGCAGGGCAACTGGTATTGCTGACACCAATAAAATTAACGCCAAAGATAGCATAACCAACAGGTTTAAGCCACGTATCAATGAAACTGCAAAGGCAACAGCAAGCAAACCAACAACTAAAATTAGAAGCCACTTCATTAATCCAGAGATGACTGTTTCCATATGCAACTTTGGTTTAGCTAGCTGAACTAATTGTGTTGTTTTGCCAAAATATGTGTGAGCACCAGTAGAAGTTACAACACCAGTGGCTTCACCCTTTCGAATCATTGACCCAGAAAAGACAATGTCACTTTTTTTCTTTTGCAATGGCATAGATTCTCCAGTGATTGCTGATTGATCTACTGTAATCTCAGTGTCTATGATTTTGAGATCTGAGGGTACAAGATCACCTGACCTTATCCGAATAATGTCTCCTGGAACCAACTCGACTGCACTAATTGTTGACCATAAGCCATCTCTCAGTACTCTTGCTTGCAGTTGCAGCTTCTGTTTGAGTGCTTTTACTGCTCTTGTTGCTTGTTGTTCCTGAAAAAAACCCAAGAACACGTTTACAAACAGTAAAGCCGCTATAATGTACAAGTCTAAAAAATTACCCAAAACAAACGATATCACAATTGCTATCTCAAGCATCCAAGCTGTTAAACCCCAAAAACGTTTTAAAAAAGCAATTATTGGATTCTGCTGCTTTTCATCTATTGTGTTAGGACCAAATCGTTCGATTCTTTGTTTTAAATCTGTTTGGGTTAAACCTGTTGCCGGATTGCTCTGTAATCGACTCAAAGTTTCATCAATAGTTAGAGCAATGAAATCATCAGAGGTTTGATTTTCAGCCATACGAACCAATTCAAATATTTATAAAAATCAGGGCAAAATTTAAACTATTTATGCCCTGAACAGAGTCATTGAGAGACACAATTTAGTCTATAAAGTTTTTGCGACTTCACTTAGAGGTTTTACTGGTCTTACTTCAACGGTCATTGGACCAAAGAATTTTTTGATTGCTTCCGGGCTTTCGGCATTTATTGTAAAAAACCCTTTATGGTCTGCTGCGGTGTCTTGTGGGCAACTCATGTAACCAGCTTCTAATTTGATTCCAGCATTTCTTATGTTCTGCTCAGAAAAGAGTTGTTTGAGCATAGCTTTCCCTTCAGAGCTCAACAAAGGACATTGAGATGCTGGATGCGAATGTGTAGCTTCATATAACACAAAATCACCTCCTGTTCAAAAAAAAACAATTAGTTATAATAAATGATGCGGTTTCAGTAATTTAAGTTTTTCAACAGTGAAAAAAAGGACACTAACTATTGAGAAAAAATATTTTCAAAATACATTTGTACTCAATCGTTTCTTTAGATGTTTTCTTTTAGAGCTTTCTTCCAAATGACTGATTAAAGGGGTATTTCAATTAATAACAAAATTTATATGTATTTATAGATACAATTCCTAAGCAGGTGCCTTGTTTATGGGTTTAGACTGGAAAAAATGGACAAGAAACGATTTAATTTTCGGAATTATTCTTCCAATAATAGCAGTATTTGTTATTGTACTAATTTCGCAACTCCCAGCAATTACACAAGGTGGCCATGGAATTGTATATGGAATTACGTCAGAAATTTTTGAACTTGTCATTATAACCGCTGTTCCCTTAGCGCTCGGATTGCTATGGAATCAATGGGCAGGAGGCGCTTCAGGTTTCTTACTAGGAACCTTCTATGCACTCTACTGGCATGATAGTTACTCAAGGTATGCTGGCTCTGGCCTTATCCTGTTGGCTTACATCTTAAGCGCAATGCTAATTGGCTACATGGCAGGCGCTTTAAATAAAAAATCAGATAACTTCAAAAGAATACTAATCTCAGGCTTAATCGCTTCTACAATTGGCGGCATAGTATTGTTCACTTTACTACAACTGTCTCCTATGAACGTAGTTGATGGAATAGACGGATTTGCACTAACAGTCTTAACACGCCCTCTTGCAGCTTTGCTAACAGCTATTGTAGTTAAAGTCTTCATTTGGTACGGCATGGGTGCTAACAAACACCCAAATATCGCCTAGCCCCTTTTATTTTTGGAATTCATTTGGTCCAAATTTCTTGCGACAAAAAATCCTGCATAAACTGGAAATACGTGCACTGTTCCCTTACCAACGCAGAAAAAGCTGGCAATGCTTGTCTTGATTTTGAGGACGCAATGGATTTTCTTCGATTAAAGGCAGGTGTAGTAAAAGGAACACGTAGATAGTTAATGCATTAGGTTGTCCAAAAAGAAAACACTTCCAAGTTGTCCTTTTCAAATTGTTTTTTTAAGATAGCTTTGACTTCATCCTCGTCGAGGTTCCACAGGCCATCTTTGCCTTTTCGCAAAGGGATTCCAGTCTCTCTCATGAAGTGGTCTTTAGGAAAGTCAAGGAAGATATAGTAACGCGCGTCATGCATCAATATTATTCTTAACGTTGTAAGTTCTTTGTTTGGTGAAAGAGCATTTTGTTCAAGTATAAAGACAATCGACTTTGGCTTTTTTTCGTTAACTAAACGCTTGAATTCTTTCCAGTCTCTAATTCTAATGTGACCTTCACTCATTTTCTTCGATTAACCTTTGGACTTTATGATCTATTTCATCTCTGATTTCTCGAACTTTTTCTATGGGTTTTCTTTTGGGGTCCTCAAGTTTCCACTCGATTGTTGGTTTAAAGAAGGGTCCAGGGCATATTCCTTGATCGTTGCAGCCCATTGTAACGACTAAATCTGCATCTTGTGCCATCTGGAAAGTCAGCAACTTAGGCTTATTCATCGAAATGTCAACATCCTTCTCCTTCAAAACCTCAACTACAACGGGGTTGACTTTGTCGGCAGGTTTGTTACCCGCACCAGAAACGACGAATTTGCCTTCTCCATACTTGTTTGCGAAAGCCTCTGCCATTTGACTTCTGCCAGCATTCTCTATGCAAACAAACAGAATCTTTTTCATTTGACTCACTACTGCATTTCTCTTTTGAGTTTAAAATTTTTTCTCAGGCGTCTTAAACTTGCGTATTAGGTATACTTTGATCGGATCGTTGATTATGAAGGTAGTTAGTAGCGCATAGGCAAGGATTGCAAGCACAGGTAAGTAACCAAGCGGTGCAAGCTCTAAGACGCCTAAGACAGAAATAGCAATCACAAATAGGACTTCAGCTAAAACTGTGACGCCTAGGAATTTGCTGGGACGTGAATTCCAGAAGTGATTTCGCTCGCGAACAATCATAAGAGTAAATACGCCTGCAAGGTTCAGATACGCAAACCCGAAAGTGTAGATTTTCTCCACGTTACCCACCAGCCCAAAGAATGATAAGGCAGGCATAGCAAAGATTGCACTTTCAATAGTCATCAGAATGCCTAGTGACCCACTAACCCCGAATAGTCGGCGCATGTCAAAGGTATCAGGCTTCAAAGAAGACCTCACGTTATCCGTTGAAATGGACATCGAAACAAAGTCGCCAAGAAAAAGCAACAACACCGTACCTGTTATCGATAACATTAGCGAGTGCGTAAGAAAAAGCATCACAACGATGAACCCAGCGATATGAAGTTTTCTGGCAACCATCATCAGCGCCCAACTATAGATTCTCTGGTAAATGGTCCGTGATGTCTTTATCATAGCTATTATTCCGCCCAATCCCTCGGCGGTAAGGACGGCGCTTGCAGAATCTTTGGCAATGTCTGTTGCGTTCTTCACTGCGATACCAACTTCCGCCTGAGCCAAAGCAGGAGCATCGTTTACGCCATCGCCAGTCATTCCCACCACGTGCCCAATACGTTGAAGTGTCTTGACTATGCTGAACTTGTCTTCGGGATAAATCTGGGCGATGCCATGGCTGTCTTCAATTGTTGAGTCAATTGGTGTTGCTTTTGTTTCGTCTTCCTGTATCTTTGACATGGTCGTGATGTTTTTTCCTAATCCTATCTGCTGAGCAATGTTTTTGGCAATAGGAAGCGAATCACCCGTAAGCATCTTCACATCAACGCCCAAATCCCGAATCTGCTCAAGTATCTCGCGTGAATCCTCTCTTATTCTGTCAGCAATGCCTGCAAGTCCAACAAACTCGAGCTTATTTCGGTCAGCACCTTTGGCAACAGCGATCACTCTAAGCCCTTTAGCAGAAAGCTCCTCAGCAAGCTTGAGCATAGCCTTTGCCTCTTCTTCGGGAATGTTGCAGGCAGCGCATATTGTATCAAAGGAGCCCTTTCCAACGAAGATTTTTTCACCAGCTTTATTGACCGTAGCTTCTGTCATTCGAGTTTTTGGATCAAAGGGCACAAATGCTATCTGAGAATAAGCATCAAATAGAATATGTGATTGTGCTGTGGCAGTCAAAAACGCGATATCAATTGGGTCCAAGTTGGCTTCATTTGATGCAAGTGCTCCGTAAAGCAAAACATCCTTTTCGCTGAACCCGTTGAGAGGTATTTTTTCCTCGACAAAGAGCCTGTTCATTGTTATTGTGCCTGTCTTGTCTGCGCATAACACATCCATGGTGGCTGCATCCTCGGTCGCGCTCAGTCTTGTGACTAAGACACCTTGCTTTGCAAGCTCCGACGAACCAAGTGCCATATTTATCGTGAACATCGTGGGCATCGCAACCGGCACCGAAGCTATCAGCAATACTCCTGCAAGGGGTAGCAAGACGGCAAGTTCAAAACCGGTAAGTACTGCGTAGACAAAGACCAGTAGGAGAGATGCAAGGACTATTATGGCGAGATGACGTGCAACTTTTACTGTGACTTCTTCCATGTGAAGTTTTGGTTTTGCAAGCTCAAGCAGAGAAATGGTTCGTCCAAAGTAGGTTTTTGTTCCTATAGCGTCAACTATGCCTGTGGCTTCGCCACGTTTTACTGCTGAGCCCGAATAGGCTATTTCAGTGGGCAACTTGTCCACAATTCCAGATTCGCCAGTGAGCACCGATTGGTCTAAACCAAGAGACCCCTCAACTATCTTTGCGTCGGCTGGCAAAAGATCCCCGATTCTGACTCTAATAATGTCTCCCGGAACAAGTTCCCGAGCGGGAATGGTGTTCCATTTTCCATCCCTTTTTACTCGGCTTTGAATTCTTAGTCTCTGTTTAAGTTTGGCCATGGCTGCTTTTGCTCTGCCTTCACGCCACAGCGACATTCCTGCATTGAATAGAAGGAGGAACACAATAACGAGCGCCTGTGGATACTTGCCGAGGACAATTGTGACGATGACCGTGGCTTCAAGCATCCAAGGCACGATGCCCCAGAAACGTTTTCCCAGCCTTGCGAGGAAGCTTACTTTCTTCTCAGGGACCTCGTTGTACCCATACTGAGCAAGCCTCTTTTGTACTTCTTCAGTCTTTAACCCCGCTTCCAAATCTGTTTCTTGGACATCTTTTATTTCACTCGTCATTTCGACACCTTTTTAATTGTCCCGAACTCTCGAATTAAACAAAAAAATACGCCAGGATTGACTACAAAAGATTCATACATTGAAGGCTTTCTATTAGGCTTTGTCTTTTTTCAGTTTCTCAATTATCTTTTGGGTTTCCTCTTCCGATGGGTGCGTGATGGCGCCGGCGGGGCAAATGTCTTCGCAACCCCTACAGAATACAATGCATGGGCTTGGATTCTTAGCTACAGTTCTCTTTTCTCCATCTTTCTCTTGGATCTCAAAAGCTCCCACGTGACAGAAGTCAACGCATTTCCCGCAGCTAACGCATTTTTCATAGTCTATTTTTGGTCCCCAACGTATCTTACGTCTGGGAACATCCTCGTAAGATTCTTCAGACATTTTTTCATCGCCTTTTCCAATTGGATGTTTGTTTTGATCTCATATTTATAGCAACTTTTAAATATTGTTATAAATAATAAAAGAAACTATGCCATCAAGAGAGGAAAACCAGAATCGATTCAAATCAACAGTTTTCTATGCTCTCTCCGATCCAATCCGGATCGAAATAATAATGTATTTGCGACAAGGGGAAAAATGTGTATGCGAAATCGTTCCGCATCTAAATCTCATTCAACCACTCGTTTCGCGACACTTAAGGATCCTCAAAGAGACAGGAATAGTCAGATGCCGAAAGGACGGAACAAAAAGAATGTACTCAATTGTTGATCCAAGAATACACAAAATTATTGATGATTTGACGCCAGAATTTGTCAGCACACTAACAAAAGAGGTTCTGGATCAAATGACCTGCAGATAGAAGGCTGAATAATTTGGAAAAGAAAGAAGAACATGTGAAAAGGACCGTAAAAAAGTATACTCAAAGATTGCCAAAGGCAGCAATTCTTGTTGTTCTTATGGCTGCCCAAGCAATGACTCTAAAACTGCCAATAGAATATCTAAGGAGATCTAAAGTGGGACCGGGCCTCAACCCCAATAGTCAAATTTACCGGTAAAAAGAGTCTAAGGGTAAGTCGGACTGGATTTACCTGAATCGGAACGTGTTAGTAGAGACGATAATTAGCGAGTCTTCTTGCGAGGGTTGTAAATGACTCCGCCCAGATTAATTTTTTTTCTTATTCCATCTGCGGTTACCAGGTGGCCCTATAAGAAAATAACCTATCAATATGATAGCAATGGTTACAACGATAATTATCACAGCTGTTACTTCACTCGTTACTCTCACCTCCATTTTTAGTATCTGAGTTTAGATGTTTTCACTAAGCGTGCTGCCCTGTCCCGATATTGTGTTAAAGAGAAGCTGTTTAGGTTACTAACCTTTCGCGCTGGCGATGCAGGCTCTTTTATGCTGATTTCTATTTGCAGAATCTGCCATCATCTGTTGTTTCTTTGAGCTTGCTAATTTTGTCGCTGAACCAACCTATCTTAGTAGTTCGTCTGTAATCAAACTGGGGAACGTACGGTTTAATGTCCAATAGTGGCGTGCCGTCCAAAATGTCTACATCTTGAATGTATAGTATGTTGTTCTCAATTCGGATAAGGCGCACAGTAGATATTCCGAGTGCATTTGGTCTAGCAGGTGAGCGAGTAGCGAACACCCCATGGAGGTTATCATCCAGAAATGGCTTCACTAACAAAGAGCAACCCTTAACCAAGTTAAAATGATAAAGGAGAATAATATGAGAAAAACCTTCTAAGTCCTTTAAGCCTTCGGCATAAATGGGGTTTACTTCTATGCTACCTTTAGTGCCCTTTGACGCTGAAGCTTGAATAGGTACGTTTTTAGGTTCCTTAAAAGGCGAGTGCACAACCCCAATAGGCCTATATGTTACTTCGATCATCCGCTTCCCTGCTTCACAGTCTCTTAGAAGAGAAATTTTGAATTTAGATTTATCTGAAAATAAAGAACAAAAAGTAGAACGTTAAAGACTAAACCTTAACGGTTTAGCAGTGGTCGTGACCGCAACTGCAATCGTGACCTGACGAGTTGCCACTGATGTACTTTTTGGGGTCTGCTTCGAAGGATTTTTTGCATCCTGGAGCGCAGAAATAGTAATATTTGCCTTGATAGAGTGTTTTGTACTTTGCAGTTTTTTCATCAACTTCCATATTGCAGACTAAATCTTTAGCCATAATTTTTTCACCTCCAACTTCATTGCGTAATTTTTTTATGATTAGAGTTTAGGTTTAAATCTCCTGAGCAGTGACGCGTTTGTAACTACAGTTACTGAACTGCTTGCCATTGCTGCTGCCGCATACACTGGGTTAAACAGGACATGCAGGATAGGATAGAATGCTCCTGCTGCCAAGGGAACGAGAACGATGTTGTAGAAAAATGCCCAGAATAGATTCTGCCGGATTTTCTTCATCGTAGCGCGGCTCAACTGAATAGCCACAACTACATCCCTCAAATCATTCTTAATTAACACGATATCTCCGGTTTCGATAGCTACATCTGTTCCGCTGCCAACAGCAATTCCAATGTTTGCCTGCGCCAAAGCCGGAGCATCGTTTATTCCGTCTCCAACCATAGCAACAACTTTGCCTTCGGATTGCAGACGCTTTATCTCAATGCTTTTTTCGCTGGGAAGAACCTCGGAGAACACTCCATTAAGACCCAATTGTTTTGCTATAGCGTTGGCTGTTCTATAATTATCGCCGGTAATCATTATGACCTCCAAGCCCATTTGCTGAAGGGTTTTTACGGCATCAGCAGAATGTTCTTTTAAGGTGTCAGCTACAGCTATCAATCCTGCAAGCTGAGTGTCTACTGAGAGGAGCATCGCGGTTTTTCCTTTTTCCTCAAGCGCCTTCATCTTACCGTCAAATGCTCCAATGTCTATGTTGTTTGCTTCCATGAGTTTGCGGTTGCCTAGCAATACTTTATTGCCTTTGTGCTCTACTTCCACTCCATATCCCGGGAGGGCGTTGAAGACGTCAGGCTCATCAATTTGGAGGCCTTTTTCTTTTGCCTTTTTTACTATAGCTTCACCAAGAGGGTGCTCTGAATTTTTTTCTGCGATGCTGGCTAACTGTAAAAGTTGGTCTTCCTTGAACGCTTCTGTTGTGATGATATCTGTGACTTCAGGCTCGCCTTTGGTCAGTGTTCCTGTTTTATCAAAAACTACCGTTTGAAGCTTATACGCCGCTTCCAGTGTTTCGCCATTTTTGATTAAAATTCCGTTTTCTGCTCCTTTCCCAACACCGACCATAATGGCTGTTGGGGTAGCAAGTCCAAGAGCGCAAGGACAAGCGACAATTAACACAGCGATGAAAACTGTTAGGGCAAAAATGAAGGTTGCGCCAGCTATGAAATACCATACCAACCCTGAGAGTGTGGCAATTATTATGATTGCAGGAACAAAATAACCTGAAGCGATATCTGCTATTCTTTGAATAGGTGCTTTGGAACTTAAAGCATCTTCAACCATGCTTATGATTTGGGCAAGGACTGTGTCTTTGCCGACTTTGGTAGCTTTGAATTTCAGCATCCCAGTTTTATTCATGGTTGCCCCAACAACTTGGTCTCCGCTTTTCTTTTCAATAGGGATACTTTCGCCGGTGATTACTTTCTCATCTACTGCTGAATATCCTTCTGTAACGATGCCGTCAACAGGAATTTTTTCTCCTGGTCTAACAACCACAATGTCTCCTACCTGGACATCTTCAATCGGTATTTCCTGTTCTTCGCCATTTCTAATTATTCTAGCAGTTTTTGCTTGCAAACCCATGATTTTTCTTATAGCTTCTGAGGTTCTGCCTTTTGCTATGGCATCTAAGAGTTTTCCCAGCAAAATGAAGCTCATAATCATTGTGGCTGTATCGAAGAATACTCCTGCGCCTGGGAACAAGTTTGGTGCAAAGGTAACTGCGGTGCTGTAGAGCCAAGCAGTGGATGTTCCCATAGCAATTAAGGTATCCATGTTGGCGGTTTTGTTTCTCAAGCCCTTGTATGCGCCAACGTAAAAGGTCCATCCGACAATGAATTGCACTGGAGTTGCTAAAATAAATAGTAAAATGTTGTTTTGTTGCATTGGCAAAATTGGGAACAGCATCAAGAGGATGATGGGGATCGTCAATGCAACACTTGCCGTCAAAAGGATTTTTAAGCGCTGAATGTGGCGTTGGCGCTCTTTGCCTTCCGCGTCCTGAACGGTTTTTTCAGGCTCGATGATCTGATAGCCAACGTCTTGTATGATTTTTTTAATTCCAGCCAAGCTAAGTTGTTCTGGGTTATATTCAACGGTGACTTTTTCTGTAGCAAAGTTGACGGTTGCATTGTAGACGCCTTCTTTGGTGTTTAATGCTTTTTCTATGCTTTGGGCGCAATTAACGCAGCTCATGCCGCCTACTTGGAGCACGATTTTCTCATGGATAACTCTGTATCCTGATTCTGCGATTGCGTTTTCTATGGTTTTCTGGTCGACGAGTTCTGGGTTGTATTCTATTATAGCTTTTTCGGCGGCGAAGTTGACGGTGGCATGGGCTACGCCGTTAAGTTTAGAGAGTGCCTTCTCTATGCTGAGTGAGCAGTTTATGCAGCTCATTCCGCCTATGTTGAGGGTGATTTTCTTGTTTTTTCCTTGGCTCATATTTGCTCTTCTTCCCTGATTCTCGTTAGCGTTTATCTATAAGTCAAATCATATTTAGATAAACGTGTCATTCGAATTGGTAAATGTTTCCAACACTATTGCAAACAAAGGCATTTGGGAGCACCTGAGCTTAGTTTTTTCCTTCAGACGAGAGTATCGCGAAATACGTTGATACTAAATCAACTTTTTAAGTTAGTGCAAAAGATTATCCTTGGGTAATCATGTATGGCGAGGCTTAAATGCAAGAAATGCGGAAACGTATTTGAATACGAATATAAGCCGTTAGATTCAATTGTTCATCTTGGGCCTTACAAGAGGATATCGTGTCCAGCCTGTGGCAAAAGCAGTTTCTTCAATGTATACTCATCGGTAAATGAGCAAGTGACTTATCCGCCACAAAAAAATTCAGCTGGAAACCCTTTAAAACAAGAAGAAGAACAAGAGAGAAGGCGCATTGAAGAATCCAAATTTGAAAGATAGCGAAGCCTTTTTGTGGAATAGAGGGTATTTCGTTTCGACCGCAAGAAAATCAAAATTTTTGCTTTTATAAGGTCCATTTTCCCAAATGTGACGTTCCATACGTTGAGTTGGAGGAACACCAACCGCAGTGCCTCACTGCTCAATAAATGTGCACTATAATGTCGGCTATGGTTGATTTCCTGCTTCTTTAAGGTCGACTCCAAGCATCTCAGCGAGGTTTTGGTCAGGATCAGCAACAACAAATAGGAGAATGAACTGGCCTGCATCAATTAAGCTCTTAGCCATATGAGCTGTGAAGCTTGATTTTCCTGTGCCTCCACGACCAACAGTAACAAGAGTTTTCATTCATAAACCTCAAACGTTATTTGAGTTTTCATAGGCAAATGCTCTAATATATTATATATGGCGCAAAAGAAACATCTTCCTTACCACTTTCTATATTTGTCTGTTTTCTCTCTAGTTGAATTACAGCAAGGCAATTTTTGCAGCCACATACAAGAAAATCTTCCTAATCATACTAACCATACTTGACTCTCATGCGTCTTTGGGATTCTTCAATTAGCCATTCAATCGAATTTTCTTGTAAGCTCTCTTGATTCAAAAACTTGACATTGGTAACAACCTTGGATTTACTCAAGTAATTTGGTCGCGATTCGCTGTCAAGTATTCCAAATCGAAAAACAACTTGATCCTTAAACCCTGATTTAAAAGCCCTATAGTTTCCGGATATGTTTAGTCTGCGATAAAAAGCAAAAGTAGCATCTTTCTGAGAAAAGGGTTCTGTAAATAACATAAATTTGTAGCCATCTTGATGTTCAATGAAGCGCATCTTTAGGCTTCTTTCTTCTACTGGCTCAACTAGATTATTCCACAGTTTCTGTGCCTCAAAATAATCCCCAAAAACTGGGAAAACATTCCATACACGTTTGTCAAAGATGTACCCCAACCCTAAATATTCAGTGAAAGTGATAACACCAAATTTTCCATTTAAGTCTGCCATCCAATCACCATGTTGGCTAAGGCTCTAAGCCATTTCGTAACTATTATTTCTTGCGATACTCTCTTATACAAAAAGATACTAACTATAGTTATCCGAATCCTTCAAAGTCTTGGCGATGTATATGGAAGAACCAAATCTAGAGGATAAATCGCAAATAAAAACTCCAACCCTTGAAGAGCTAATCAAAATAGAATGGGAAATGATCGTGGATCTAAAAAAGATGCTGAAAGATACGGAACTTACTGTGACAGAAAAGACAAAAGTAACTTCGGTTTATGCTTACCATATAAACGCGTTAAGTCGATTGCTGGACAGAAAGGGCGAAAATAACCTATTTGAGGAGCAAAATTTGGGCGATTTTGTGAGAGGTGTAGAGCCTAGGATAGCTAGACGAGTTAGGCGTGATTTTAGGTCATGGCAGAGAATAACTTTGTCGAGAAGGTAGTTAGCGACTTAGAATTCGCAGTCCAAGCATATAGTGGTCTTAGAAGAAGACCCAAAGCCTTCAAACAACTCTGCGCTTATCCAGAGATAATACGAAAGCTTGTTCAAGATCCAGTTTTCTTTGCTGCATTAATGTGTGGAGACAGCTGGCTAAATAAAGCGCCAAACCACCAAAACCTGCTTCATGACCAAAGCACAAGACAAGTAGCCGTGTGCGGAAGAGGATGGGGAAAAAGCCTAGTTTTTAGCCGAAAAAACCTATGGCTACTCTTCACAAAACCCAACATTGAAAGCCTCATCATAAGCAGTACTCAACGCCAAAGCATGATCATGTTCGACTACTGCTACTCAACAATAATGGCAAATCCGCTAATGCGCGAAATGCTTCAACGCCCTGGAACAACACGCACAGTGATCAAATTGAAGCCCCCGTTAAACAGCAAATTAGTCGCTTTGCCATGCTCTCCCGATAAACTAAGAGGTTACCATCCAGACTGGATTTTTCTTGACGAGGCAAGCATCATTCCAACTGAGATGATTACCAGTGAAATCATGATGATGCTTACAAAACCAAAATCATCTTTGGTTATGAGTGGAACACCCATGGCTTTTAACCACGTTTTCCACAAAGCATTTCTAGACACAAAACGTTATTCGATACATCATTACCCGAGCGATTCAAGCCCACTTGTAAGCCAAACCCAACTCGCAGAATGGAAAGACATGATGACAAACGAAGAGTGGCAACGTGAAGTCGAAGCACTCTGGGTTGAATCAACACAGGCTTTCTTCCCTATGGACCTTATAACAAAATGCATCGACCCTGAACTTGATAATCCCGCTTCACCAAACCAATACCAACAAGATTTGGAACACGTTGAAAGTAGACACTTGAGTAGTAGGTATTTTGGAGGTTTAGATTTAGGCAAACAAATTGACTTTAGCGTTCTATCGGTAGTCCAGCTAAAAGATAACGGCGAGGTTAGATTGGTGCATAAACGGCAGTTTCCGCTGGGCACACCCTACCCTGAAGTCATTGCTTATGTCACCAAGGCAAGTCAAACCTTCAACTTTGATGGCATGTACGTTGACAAAACAGGCATAGGTGATGCAGTTGTGGATGAACTAGAAAACATAGGTATCTGGGAAGTTAAGGGCGTCTTCTTTACGGACATGGAGAAGGAGAATATGCTAAATTACCTCAAGTTACTAATGGAGAAAAACCTCCTTTGCATACAAGGCGGAGATAAACAGCTAATTTCTCAAATAAACGAGCAACAATTCGAATACCTACAACCTAAAACAGCACAGGAACACATACACATGAAGTATCGGCACCCAAAAGGAAGCCACGACGACCAACTATATTCATTAGCTTTGGCATGCTATGCAAGCAAAGAAGCCGGTCCAGAACAGTTCGTTTCAGTTGTTCCAAGGTAAATGGTGCAGACTTTTCGCTACCAAAATAAACACATTGAATTCATAACACTCCCTAACAGTTACAACTCACTTAAGAATCCCTCAACTGTTTGTAACATTAATCACATCAATTTGGAAAATAGTAAAACTTTTATTTTCAAGTTCCAATTATCCCTAATTTCGTGCTGAGAAATCAATTTCGAATTCTAGCTTCTTTCGCTCCAGCCATTTTGTTAGTCATTATATACTTATTATTTAACCCTGTTGCTGCACAAATGATGTTCACTCCAACACCGATACCCAATGCTGTGACAAATAACTCAAGCCTTTTATTAGTCATAGTCGGGGTTGTAATCATTATTCTAATAGCCTTTGTTTTATTTTTTGTCTATTCAAGAAGAAACACTGGAAAATCAAACGCAGAAACAGCAAAAAGTGCCAATCGAACAGTAATTGAGAGAAGCTTAACAATTGGTCAGGGAAAAATGGTTGAGCAATATGAAGCCTCGAAACCTTTTGATGTTTTTCTATGTTATAAGAAAAGTTCAGGTAAAGATTATGCTGACCATTTGAAATCAGGTTTAGAAGAACTTGGGTTGCATACATTTGAAGACTGCAAAGACATCCCTCTAACTGTTAACACCGAAGAAGGGTGGGCATGTGACCGTGATAAAGCACTAGAGGAATGCAAGTTCTTTGTCCTTATCATGACCCCAGGCTTTGAGTTATCTTCTGAAGTAGTGAAAGAGATAGGCATGGCGAGAAAACAAGGCAACAAAACATTTGTTTTCTTTAGACACAGAAGTATGGGAAGAAAAATAGTGGTTAATTTGGGAACTGAGATTTTGGATATTGGGAAACTTGAACAGGTATCTTTTGAAAACAAAGAAGAACTACTTAGACTTGCACATAGCATTCTTCTGAAGCCGAAAACATCTTAGAAATTGTTAATAAAAAAAGAAAGTGTAGATTACGGAATGTATCTTCCAATGCAAGGTCCATATCCGTAACCTTGGTAGGTTGTTGTTTCGCCTGTGTAGGGGTTTGTGACTGTCATGTTTGAAGGCAGACCTTGATAGATTGATGCGCCAGTTCCGTAGTATTGTGCTCCTCTGAATCCAAAGCATCTGCCACCCCAGCCAAAGAAGCCACCGTTTGAGGCTCCGTTTGCAGATGTTCCATTTGGAGTTGAAGCAGAGATCTGTGCTGAAACCAAGCCTACGGCGAACACAGCTAATACTCCTACGAGGACCAATGCGACTATTAGTTTGGTGTTCATGTTCTTTTTCACCTCAAACATATTATGGTATTCGAATAATATGATAGTTCGGTGAAACAGTCGTGAAACAGTTTTTTGAAACGTTTCTTCATGGATTAAATCTGAATCTCGTCTGATTTAGCACCTTGTTTACCAATTTATGTGTCAAATCAGAAAACTGCACTCCCAACTTCTGGTTGAGGGCGCGAAAAAGAACAGCCCTTGAGCTAACATTCGACCAAATATCGAGCGCGAAGATATAACATCTACATAGAAAAAATACCAATTCTATAGTTTTTGAGCTCAAATATAAAAAAAGAAAAAAGGAAAAGGTGTTTTATTTCTTTCTGAACAAAAGTAGAGTGGCTATTGCAATAGTAATTATGAGGGCTATTGCGGAAGCAAGAATGTATAGCATGAGGTCAGTTGTAGTTGCTAGGTTTGAGGCAGGCGAGGTCGTTGTTGTCGGTGTTGATGTCGGGGCAGTATTGACAAATAGCCCTGCTGATGCACCTGAGCTACCGTAAGAGTCATCACCGGCAAATGATGATAGAATCTCATATTTACCTGGGTTTGGTGGAGTCCATGAAATACTGTAAGTACCATAATAGCCGTTAGTCGTAGTGGTGCCAACATCTAATAGGTTGTTGTTTGAATCAATTGCTTTCAGAGTCACTGGGACACCAGTGATGGTTTCGTTCCCCCAAATACCTCCGATTGGTTGTCCATAATGTAAGTATTCCATTTGTGTTGCCATTGAAGCAGATGAAACGCATGGAGTGTTTGGCTGAGCCGGTGACATATCCAAAACTGAACCTTTTATTATGACTTCGGTGCCTTGTGGAACTGCTACATCAGGGGTAGACACTGTTGTTGTACTTTGTCCTTTGCCGTATATTGTTGTTGCGTCAATGTATTGGTCATATACAGATAGATAGCCGTCGGCTATTGCGCCGTCAAAATTGCGCGAATCCCTTTGAGTTCCAAGTATGCTCCATATTTCAGCGCCTGTGGTAGCGTTTAAGCAATAAAATTTCCAACCTCGGGTTAGCGGTTGAGTAGGAGAGTGCTCGCATGTAAAAGAGTAGTATTTTCCGTCAGCCACAATGCTTGAACTGTGCCAAGAATATTCACCGCTATAAGGTGTCTCGTATGGAACGGCATATGAGGGTGTTTTCCAGATTATTTTTCCGTTGGATTCATTAAAAGCAATTGCTCCAACGTACGAGTTTGTGTATAAAATTCCATCATGTGATGCTGCGCTGTATGACCAGAACTCACCCCAAGGTGACGTTTCAGCCATGTTTGGAGTTTTCCATAATAATGCTCCAGTGTGTTCGTCGAATGCGTCCCACCAACCATCTTCCATGCCGATAAACACTTTTCCATTGTCCATTGTAGCTGCTCCTTGTCCTCCTCCTCCGAATGGGGTCTCAATTCCTGTTGTTATGTTCCATAAAACTTGTCCTGTTACTAGATTGTATGCTACTGGGTTTCCTCCGTAAATATTGCCTTCGCCAAATCTGTTCACAACTACGCCTATGCCAGCGTCCCAGTCAACCAATTGCGGTACGGCATTTAGCGTTGTAGTTACGTTGCTAATAACCCTTGAAGTAAAATTCGATGAAGTCCCAGCTATTGTCCAATTGATTAATCGATAGTTGGGATTAGCAGTTGTTCCAAGGTTCTGTACGCTTAAGACATATTGACCGTTGTAGAAATCACCGACCATTCCTGTCACATTAAGTGTTACAAGACCAGTAAAGGGATCGATTTTTATCAGCTGCGATAATGTTATTCTATGGCCTGAACTACTAGCTGGTACTGTTCCTGCAATCAGTTCGTATGATGGGGTAATCACAGCTCCGTTGAAATCGGTGGATTGAGGTACTTCAGCGACAATTGCCGGAGTTGCGCCTCCTTGTGACACTGGGATCTGGTAGTAAATTTCTCCTGTGCGAATGTCATATGATGCGGCGACAGTTCCTACTCCAGGTTGATTCCAGGTTTGGTAGCCTCTGCCTGCGTAGATGACATATGGATAGCCGACGTTTCCGGAAACCATTGCTGGCGTGTTTGCTCCTGTATCTCCTCCAAGAACACCAGAAACATCATATAGTCTCATCCAAGCAATGTGAGAGCTACTGGGACCACTTGTGTATGGGCCAAGCCAATCTACGCACCAGTTCATATATGGCCAAGGATAAGGTCCAGCAATTGTATACCATCTCTATTGTCTGGGTGAATTGATCGTGTCCAGTATCCTGTTGGAAGAGGTGCAGGAGGCCAGGAGAGCACTTGTTGAGCAACCACTTGAACATCTTTGATTGTGACAGTTGATGGTTGATAGTACATTGCTGGATAGAATGAAGCACCTGTTGACGTTGTGTTGCTTACGACCCCATTATTGTAGTATCCTGCGGGGAAATATTCTCCTGGAAAATCAAATTTATAGGTGTAATTGCCAACTTGGTCAACTGTGTATTGTGCCCAGCTT
This sequence comes from Candidatus Bathyarchaeota archaeon, assembly GCA_963701045.1. Classification (GTDB taxonomy): domain Archaea; phylum Thermoproteota; class Bathyarchaeia; order Bathyarchaeales; family Bathycorpusculaceae; genus Bathycorpusculum. Next base: position 532,205 of record OY969560.1, on the reverse strand, counting down.
GTTCCGTCTGCGATATAGGAATTGTATGGACCAAGTGTGTCGGTGGTTCCGTCCGGTTTGGTTATTGTTATGGTAAATCCTACGAAGTATCGCGCCGCAGATGGAGGAGGAGTAAGCCAGAAGTTAAGCAATACATATTGGTTGATACCTGTTGGATTGGGTGTCACCGATAGATATGGGAAAGTTTGAACGTCCAAAGTGTTGGTCGGAGCGTTTGATGGCTTTGTTGTAGGCCCGCTATAACCATTGGGGGTTGCTACTCCGCCATGAGGAATATTTGGCTCTTGAGCGGTAACAAATGAAGGTGTCAGAGCAAAAAAGGAAGTCGTTATCAAAGCAATAAAGAAAAATGCTACTGTCATCGATAGCCGTTTATGTTGTCCACTAAACAATTGAATTTTTTCCACAATCAGAATCTCCTTAGATTAAGCAGTCATTCAAAACTGCTTAGAATGTTGTTTATCTCGTTTTGTATTTAAAACTTGCGCAATAGCGAAGCGCCATAGCCTATCTTAATAATTATTCCAGCCTTCCATTTGCATATTTGGACATAAAGAGGTAGTTTGGACGATATTAAACTTAAAGCCCATCCCCAATACAAAAACTGACATGAATGGACAGGGTTCAATTCTCAAACGGACTTAGACATTAAAAGTCGGCTTGTTAGACCTATGATAGACTTATTTGGGTTCAAATCCCAGTGGGTCCGCCATAACATTTTTCCATGGAAAACTTAGGATTCGCCTAATTTATTAAGCGAATCCGATAGAACTAAAAAAGCGCGCGCTGAAAAACGCAGGTAAGGTGCTGCATTTATAATGAGGCAATTTGCCTCATACCGTTATTGCGATATTGAGGGTTTTGAACCCGTCGGGTTTCAGGGACGGGTAGACAATAAATATAGTTACCCGAGGCTTCAAATCCCTTGCCGCCCGCATTTTGCTTAAATCTTTCTTAATATTGGCTTGTTTTCTTGAAATAACTGGATTCAGTTCGAAATCCATTAGTCTTTGGCCTGAACCTGCTGGGTCTTGAATCCACACGCGGGGTTGGAACCTTTTTTTTGATGACTGAAAGTTTCCAGGGCTTGAGTTTAAGCGATTGGATAAACTGACTGAGAAAAGCTAGAACCAAAGCACTCATATTTGAAATGCCGAGTGTCACGTATTTTCGGCTGTTCAGTCGAATTATGAGGTCTGTTGAGTTGTTGGACACTACATTTTTCCATTTGTCAAAATAAGTGCAATCCATCCATTCATGGTGTCACTCAATCAACCGTTTTAGCATTGTTTTTCGTTAATTGCTCTTTAACGAGCTTTACCAGCCTTTTTCCTTCTTCAGGAACCCTAATTAAAGGTATGCCAGTGTGCATTGGATTGCTTGAATTTTTAGCCACAATTCCAGCAATTGCCAATATGGGGCCAACTGTTCCAAGTAGCGTCTGCTCAAGCCCTGCCTGGTCTTTTGCCGTAATAATTTTCGAGAAATCAGGTCTCTTAGCGATTAAGCTGTGAAAGCCTTCAACGAAAATGATATCTAACTTTTCTTGCGCCAGTAGCTCGATTACTTGGTCAAGGTATTGGAGTGCCAACTGAGTTTTCTTTATGATGTCAATCTCTTCAGGCGAAATCGCCATTATCACTTTGCAGCCTGCTTTTGCATAGCGCCATGTGTTGGTGCCTTCTTTATCCATTGTGAAATCTTTATGATGTATGTGCTTGATTGAGCCGACCTTGTAGCCTTCAGCGGAGAGGCGAGAAATCAGAAACTCTAAAGTTACTGTCTTTCCTGAACCACTGACACCTACTGCGGCAATGACTATAACCGTTAGGTTTCGCTCCCCCTTTGAACACCAAATCGCTTAGCAATATAAACAATGACTTGCGTTTTTCGGCTTATGCGCATTAAACGTTATATGGCTATTTATCGATAGCACTATTGAATGGTGCAAGTCATGCCAAAACTGGTAGCGGTAGTTGGCGGAAAACACTCAGGCAAAACGACCCTAATTGAACACCTAACCGCTGAACTAAAAAACCGCAATTATAAAGTGGGTGCCATAAAAGAAATGGTGAGAATCCCAACTCTGGATACACCCCAAACCGAAACCGACCGCATAGCGAAAGCTGGCGCAGAAATCATAGTGGCGGTCCCTCGCAATGAAACAGTTATATTCATTAAAAGACGGTTGGGCATAGATGCGATTTTACCGTATCTTATAGGCTTAGATTACGTTGTTCTTGAGGGCTTCGAATCCGAGAAGATATTGCCCAAAGTCATCGCCGCCAAAACCGCTGATGAAGCCAAAAGCTATTTTGACAGCTCTGCCATCGCAGTTTCCGGCATTATCACTGAGTCGCAAGAAGAAACAAAGAAAGCCACTTCTCTGAAACTGCCAATAATCAATTGTCTGACGAGTATAATGGAACTGGCAGATACTGTCGAGAAGAAAGCATTGGCGCTTAGCTGACTACTAGTTCTATAACGCCTCGGATCCATCTCTGTGCATACTGGTCGCTGCCGATAATTAATCGCAGTGGTCCTTCTCCGTCGTTTTTGAGCGGTGTTAGTGGAGCGCCGTCTTTTTGGTAGGCGATTATGGTGTTTGGGTTTTGGGCGTCTTGGATGGATATGGTTGTGCCGTATCCGTCTCGGGCTTGAATGTATACACATGTGGCGTTGGCAGATGCTTGGGCTTGATTGAGCAGGTCTTTGAGGGCGACACCCGTGTAGTTGAAGACGCCGTTGTCTTGGGCTCTGCTGCTGGAAGACAATGTTACTTGTATGATTGTGGGTGTGTAGCTTTGCAATTCGCTAAATGTGACATTGAGTGGGTTGCTGACTTGTCCCTTGATTTGTAGGGTCCCCTCCGTCACTGCTTCTAGTCGCGTGTAGTAGTAAAGGGGCACCGCTGCAACAATCAAGAGGACGAATGTGACTATAGCAATTTTTGCGGATTTATTCATACTCAGCGCCTAAGACACTGTAATCGCCGAAACCCACCGCACCCAGTACTGGCCCCACTTGTAATCTTCCGTGAGTACAAACAGGCGGTACGGTTGCCCGTCGACTGGCTTTAGATATTGTCCGTTTTCTTTGAAGCCGACAAGCATACCCGTGCTCTGCACCTGCGATATGGTGTAGTCTCGGCTGTAGCCATCGATGGCTGTCACGGTAACGTTTTTTGCGCCCGCTGGGATGCCTGCTGCCTGCAGTATACTGTAGAGGCTTGTGCCTGCCCACTCGGAAGTTCGTTGAGGTTCACCGCCTGGAGCAAACGCCGCTTGCACTGTTTGAGTTCCATAGTCAGTTATGTTGCTGCCCGTCAACACCATCGGGGTGACGGTTCCTGTGATGTTGATGGTCCAAGGCTGCAGGTTGATTTCCGCTACGCTCTTGACGTTATAGTTGGATTCTAAGCCTGGCGTGATAAGTTTAAGCGGGCCCTCTGAAATGTCGGTTATCCATTTATCGTCTTTAGCGAATGCCAAGATAATTTCGCTGCCGCTGTACTGGCTGCTGTTGAAGGCTTGATAGGTATTTATTGTCCTTTCAAAGCCGTCCGATGCGATGACATTTATGATGCCGGCATCCCATGAAGCACTCGTTTGGTTTAGTAAATCCAGCAAGTTTACGCCGAGATAGTTGGCGGTTTCGCCTTTGATGGTGTTGGTTACGTTAGTGAGTGGCATCTCGGTCAGGTCTTTTATGCTGAGGGTTTCTTCGGCTGCTACGTCGCCTGTAATTTTAAGCTGTGCCTGCGTCGGCTTTCCCGAAGGCAAAGAATCCGTTTGGGTTGGTGTTCCTCTCAGGTAGTACATGGATGCTGCCAAAGCAACTACTATGACAACTATTGTTAAAGTTGATAATACGATTTTCTGTTTTTTGTTCACTATATTTTTCCTCCTAAGCCGATTTTTCCAATTCTAAGTAGGAGCATGTTAGCGATGAACCCACCAATACAGCCACTTATCGCCGCCACAACAGCCAGAAAAGACAGCACAGCCCATGGCAGATACAGCACAATGGCACCCACCATGATGGTTCCGACGACATTAGCGATTGCCGAGGCACCGACGCAGCAAGCGGCACAGCAGGCTTTATGTCGTGTAAGCAAAAAGAAGCCGTCTATGGCTAAGCCAGGGGCGAGGTAGATGAGAAAGGAGAGGAGCCCGAAGTTGCCGTATGGAAGTACTAGGCTGATGAAGGCTTGTGTGAGTGACACCATGGAGGCGGCACCGACTTTTCGTACCAATCCGAAAGCTATGACTGGCCACATCATGTATACTCCGCCAGCAACTGCGCCTGCTGGTATGTAAAGTGGACCTGTTATGACGCCAACTAAGGGATGGATTATGTTTTTGGTTGCTATGCCTAAGCTTGCGAAGAGTGCCATTAGCACTAGGTCTACAGTGGCAATTCTTAGCGTGCTTCTGTGCATGTTTTGTATGTGTGGATTCAAGAGGGTGCTCCGATGTTACAAATTGATAATATCGGCAAATAAACTTTTTGATTGAACAAAATCAGTATGACGACCTAACAGCCAAAAGCTACTTACAAACTCACGGGAGCTCTTTTAAGAGGCTATCAAGACTATCCTGAGCCTTGCGATAACGCGCACACAAATCTCTTCCAAATTCTGTAACCTCAGAAGACCCGCCGCCTTTTGCACCACCACGGACTCGATTAACTAACAATTGCCCGAGCCTGTCCTCGGCCAACGTTATTCTGTGCAAAGCATAACGGTATGACATGTCCAAATGCTTTGTTGCTTCCCGAAGAGAATGACACTTGTCGATTGTCTCAAGCAATTCTGCCAAGCCGTTGCCGAAAACTGATTCGCCCTTTTCGTTAATAATCCAGAGCTTAACCGCATAGTTTAAAGCGCACATTCCATGCCACACTAAGGTTACTATGACCTATGGAAGAATAAAGTTTGCTGATAAACAACTTGTACTTTTGTAATCTTGACTTTCTTGAGAGCGTTAATCTCGCCTGCTCCTATGGGTGAGTAGTTACAGGATTCGCTTAAATAATTAAGCACATCCCAGCGTGCCCGCCTACTTAAATGGTTAGAAAAGTAATACCGTTAAGTAAGAAAGTGCTTAATGAAAGTATTACTTATTATTTTCTATGGCAAAGAAAAGTGTTGGACCAAAAGGACAAATTTTGATACCGAAACCAATGAGGGAAGCAATCGGCCTTAAACCCGGCATTGAAGTGACAGTGGAGTTACGGGATAATGAAATCATAATAAGCAAGCCCAAAGTTGAGAGAAATTATACCGAATATTATATTTCAACTAAAGCGCCGAAACTGAAAAAATCAGTCAATATAAAGAAGCTTATTCTAAAAGAGGTCCTAAATAGACATGCCTTACCTTGATTCCAATGTTTTTATTTATCCTGTAATTTACCAAGCGGAATATGAACCTAAAGCAAAGAGAGCAAAACAGATACTACAAAACATAGAGATCGGAAAAACGGATGCATACACATCAACCTTAACGTGGAATGAGGTAGTTTGGGTTATCAGCAGAACTCTAAACAGAAGTGAGGGCATAAATCAAGGAAAAAAGCTCTTAGATTTTCCCAACCTGAAGCTTATTCCAGCCGATAGCCAAGTTCTAAGCCATGCCCAAAGGTTAATTGAGAAACAGAAAATTAAGCCAAGAGACGCCATTCATGTTGCTTCAGCCCTTGAAAGGAAAATTACAGAAATAATCAGTGACGATTCAGAGCTAGACATAATCAAAGAGCTAGTAAGAATCCCGCTTTAGCATCTTAATAATTATTCTAACTTTGTTGCAGGACGGATTAAGGCATCGGCCTCCGGAACCGACAATACTGGGTTCAAATCCCAGCGGGCTTGCATAAAAAAGTTACAAGCAATGCTTAACGCTCAATTATATAAGCCAGTAACGCAACTGGAAAAACCAAGGAAATAATGTAAGCAAAACACTTTCTTAAAGCCAAAACGGGGAAGGGAACCGAACTTGAACTCAAAAGCCCATCCCAGTACAATTACTAACATGAATGTACAGGGTTCGGATCCCCAAACGCACTTGAACATTAAAGTCGGCTTGTTTGGTCTAGGAAAAACTTAATTTTGGATTCGAGTCCATGCGTCCACGGTACTCAAAACGCCAGGGGATGTGTCTTCTATCTCCTGCAGGAAGCATCAAATCCAAGATAGGAGTGACATAGCACGCGCTGATACATAGTGTAAACATCTACTGGAATAGCTCCAAAGCCTTTATTTCAAGCAAATACCAAGTTTTTGGTAAGGTGTTTTTATGAATGAAGTCTTGAAGGTTATCAAAGAACGACAATCTTCCCGTGTACCATATGACCCCGACAGACCAATTTCCAAGGAGAATCTCAGGGAGATACTAGAAGCTGCACGATGGGCACCTACAGGGCATAACATGCAAAATTACGGAATCATAGTCATTGACGACAAGGCGATGCTTGAAAAAATCGGCAACACTAAATCAAGAGTCTTAGAGGAATTTCTGCGCGACAACTATGAGCAGCTATCTTTCTCAGAGGAGGAACTCAAGCAGAAGAAGACGGGGATTTTGTCAACTGGTTTTCCGCCTGATTGGGTTAACCCAGCCAAATTCAGCCAAATCGTACATGAATCCCCTCCAGTCCCGTTAAAAAATTCCATTCGAGGCAGCCCAACTCTTCTAATGGTTTTGTACGATCCAGAAAAGAAAGCCCCTGCTCTTGCCGTAGATGTTTATGGTTTCATAAGTCTAGGCTGCCTTATGGAGAACATCTGGCTGACTGCACAGACTCTTGGAATTAGCATGCAGATTCTAAGTTTATCCGCAACAGTATCTGTCGAGAAAGAACTAAAGCAGCTTCTTGATATCCCTGAACCGCTAAAAATTGCTTACACAATCCGCCTGGGATATCCACTAATGCCAGCAAAAAGCTTACGTGTCAGGAGAGACATCGAGGACTTTGCTCATCATAACTTGTACGGTCAAAAAGGAATCTAACACTTTGCTGAAAAACGCTGAACTGCACAATCAAAAATGGGGAGATGCGGGTGATTTCTCCATTCACAGAGGGTTCGAATCCAACCCCTGTCGGGTGATGCTCAATTTCATAAGCCAGTCAAGCCACTGGAGGATCGGTAATAACCTACGCAAACCACTCCCTTAAAGTCTAAACGAGGTCGGGAATCATACTTCAACTCAAAAGCCCATCCCCAGCTCCAAGGTGTTTGGGTTTTAAGGTTTAACGCAAAATCTTCTTATCTTACAGGCTTGTTATACCGTTTTGGTAATACCAATGGCGTTAGAAGAAACTGTATGCGCTAAAGTTCCCACTGAACTGAAGAAAAAGCTATCCAGCCTAGGCGTAAACGTAAGCAAAGTAATACGCGAATCTTTACAATCAGAAGTAGGCCGTATGGAAATAGAACACATAAACAAACTTGCCAAAGAAGTTTCTGCGATTCTAAAAAAGATTCCGCCTGAAGAGTTTGCCCAGTCTATCCGCGCCGCAAGGGACAGTAAATGACGGAAACTCAGTTGCTGTTTGACTCCAACATAATATATAGGCTGATAAGGGAATTGCCAGATTGCGCTATGAAAAAACTGGTTGAAGGCTCAACGATTAATTTTGCGTACTACGAGCTTGGCAACGCATTGTGGCGAGAAACTTTCTTATTAAAAAGAATAAACATTGAAGAAGCCAAAAAATCGTTGAATCTTATGTATTCACTTCTAGATAGGATGCAGATAAGCGCAATAGATAACCAGACCGGAAGCGAAGTATTGCAGAGAGCATATGAATCTCAATTAACATTTTATGACGCAGCCTATCTGGTAGAGGCAAAGAAATCAGATAAAACCTTAGTAACTGACGACAACAAGCTTGCTAAAGCAGCAGAAACCTTGGGCATAAAAATCTTATCAAGCAACGAACTTATGCAATAATTAGATATCTTACAGAGCAGTTCTATATGGGTTCAATCCCAACCACAATATTGCAAAAACACAAGTCGTAAAAAATCAAATTAGTGTTCCCTAAGCTTATCTATCCCTTTTTTGACCTCTTAGTTGGTTGCAATATGTGAATACGCACCCATTAGATCCCATGTAGACCGTTTAGATTTGAGTTTAAACAATATACCCTCGAAAGTCTCCACAACATCCATCGTGGTATCTTTCTTGATTCTGAATTTTTTGCGAAGACCGGCTGAATTGGATGTTTAAGTCTCACTCTAAAGGTGAAAAACATTGCTATGAAATTTGATAAAACATTAAAAGATAAGTTTGCCGTATATGTTTATGGTGAAGCTTATGTCAAAGAAGACAACCGTCATTCTTCGAGATGATGTTTACCAAACGTTAAAAGAAAAAGCTGGCGCTCGAAATATTTCCAATGAAATAAATAGGATTCTTATCGAACACTTCGGGAAAACCGAAAGCATGTTTGGAACTATGAAAAAAACTGATATTTCCGATCTCAGAGACCACAAGGACCGCTGCTTATGAAATATGTCATCGACTCCTACGCTTGGCTAGAGTATTTTATGGGAACAAAAACAGGTGAAAAGACAAAAGCCATAATTGAAAACTCTGAAGAAAAAATAACCCCTACTATTTGTTTAGCAGAAGTCTATGGAAAAACTCTCAAGGTTGAAAGCCAAGAGGTTGCTGAGAAACAAAAGTGTTTCATCAAAGGAAAAAGTGCGCTTGCTTATCTGGATGAGTCAATCGCTATTGAATCCGCTAAAGTGAACGTTCGGATGAAAAGAGAAATTGACGGTTGGGGATTGGCAGACTCAGTAGTGTACGCAACTGCCATCGTTAAAAAAGCAGAGGTTGTAACTGGAGATGAGCACTTCAAAAAGCTCAAAAATGTAATTTTCATAAAATAGCCTGAGGCCCTATCCCCCAGGAGTTCGTGGGTTCAATTCAACCGCCTCGTATACAAATAGAATTAAATGTATACAGTAGTATAAAGAAACTAGGCATCTCGCCAGCCTGCTAAGTTTAGGGTCGAGGATTCAAATTTTCCCCCGCCCTCCATTCTTTGTTATAAAAGCTCGACAGGGTATCCTTTTGGATGAAGTTTTCTGTATTGTGTCTTCTCATCCGCTGTAATGCATATTGTCTTCTTGTTTTCAGCAATTGCGACGGGCAAGGCATCATAGAAGGTTATTTTTCCATCGTAGGCTATCTCGCCTGCTCTGGAGGTGAGGTTTTCATTTAGGTGAATTACGTCCAAATGGAGGTTAAATAATTGAGTCAGGGCGATTTTCCATTTTTGTTCATTATAATCTGGTTTGAATCTAAGGGCATTGCCGATCTCGCAGAGTAGGATTTCTGAAACTATCAACACGATTGTTCCCTGAGTATACGAATCTAAGAGTTTTAATGCTTCTTCCGATTTTGTCTCAGCACTAAACCATTTTACAACCACCGAAGAATCCAAAACTAAGTCGCGGCATCTCGCCATTTCCGTATCTCCTTAGCGCCACCCCATTCACCTTTGCTTTCCAATCGAAGTGTTTTGATTGCATCTGCAGCGCATTGTATCTCTTCTCTACGTGCGGCATCTTCAAACGCTTTTCGGGCAATATCGCTCCAATTAACGTTTTTGCAACGTTTCATCCTCCCCTTTAAATCTTCAGGAATCCTAATGGTAATATTGCTCATGCACACATCATCCGCACATCTTGCTTGCACATATTAAGCGTAAATACCATTAAAAAGGCTTCCCATACAAAATCCACTTGACGCTAATGTTTTTTTAACCATCTAACTCTGAACCGAACTTTTCAAAACTTCTATCATTTTACTTTTCAAGGCAGAATCATGAACTTTGGGTAACAGTTCAACTAATCGCCCAGAAATGTTCACTTCAACCCCGTTTTTTACTCGATAAAACCGCCTTCCCTTACTTAACCAATCAACTAAAACTTGAGCCTCATCTTCAAAACCTTCGACGCTGATTTCTGGAAAAAGCAAATGGCCATCTTCAACGCAAATACTCATGAAATGTTCGAAGGCACCTGTTGTAGTGTACCCTTCGGCGGAGGCCACTTTTTTGAAGCCATTGTAAAGCTGGTCATTAAATCGAAATGCCTTAACTTTAGTCAAAATTTTAACCCTCTGTTGTACATTTGTACTAGCAAATTGTATCAACATTTCGCCCGCTATAAACCAACCTACTATCAACTAGTCTAAGACTAAACATAAAATAATCTCAAATTAAAGGAGCTAAAGAGCCCCACAGACACTAATTTATCGTTAACAATAAAGCTCGCAAATACCGTTATAGGAAAAAATGAAATTGGCTAAGCTTTTATCTCGTATACCATATCGCAGTCGCCGACTTGAACCTGGCTTGCGAATTTCCTTTAAGCGAACATTTCTAAGCTTTAGGTTCTCTGATAATGCACCAACTGGAAACATTGAGACCGCACAAGCAAGCGTAATTCCAAATCGTTCCTTGACAAGTTTGCCAGGGCAAATGTAACATCCTCGAAAATGTAGAATTAATTCTTGGTCTTTTGTTTCGAATTTCACGTTTTTCGCAATTTTAAGGTCTTCCTGAAAATAATTAGCGACCTTTTCCATTAATTACTCAGGGCTTTGAACTGGAGATATAGATTTACCCCAATTCCTCCCCCTGAGATATACTCGCTTTGGCGAAGACTTTCTGGTTATCTTCCCTAAAGGCACCTTGAATTGAACACAACACTTATAAAACTGGTTTTTGCGGGATCATTTTTTCATCTGACATAAATTCAATCAGCCCTTCCTTTAACTTAAACTAAATAGAAGTGTGTGCTCGTTTAAGGTATTTTCTTTTGAAGAAGCTCACATATCTCATCTATAGCTTTGATGGATGAGATTTCTTTGTTTTTAAGCGGTGTTTCTCCGAGCATGTCGGCTTCAGTTACTTTAGGGTCAAACGGCACGAAAGCAAGAATTGACAAGCCGTTTTTATCTGCAAATGTTTGAATAGCTTCTTTTTGAGTGTCGTTCATTACTCTGTTGCCGACAAGATAGAGTTGTTTCATGCCTGCAGCAGTTGCCATGTCATGAATGTGTTTAGCGATTTCAAGCGATTTCAAATTGGAATCTGCAATGATAAGCAACGCATCAACTTGTCTTGCTGTGCCTCTGCCAATGTGTTCCACCCCAGCCTCCAAATCTAAAACCACGGCTTCGTCCCGTTCAACCACCAAGTGTCTTAGCAAGGCTCGTATAACAGCGTTTGGAGCGCACATGCATCCGGCACCCATTGACTGCACAGTACCCATTACAATCAAGTTAACGCCCATTGGGGTCGGAACTGAATATTGCTTTACAATGTCGTCAACTTTGAAGTTTAAATTATAAACGCCTGAGTACCCAGTGCTTGTTTTTGAATCAACAAGTTCCTTGTTTTCTGAGATAGGAACTATTTTGCGTGTTTCCTCTGGCTTCAACCCCAAAGTTAACCCTAGGTTTGGAGAAGAATCAGCATCTATTGCTAATGTTTTTAGTCCTCGTTGTGCAAAGCCGCTGGCTAATCCGCCTGCAATAAGGGTTTTGCCAACGCCTCCTTTTCCAGAGACAGCAATCTTCATAATCTCACATCAAACACTTTGTTTTATGGCTTAATTTACATTTCCTCGTTACACTAAAAAAATAGCTCGAGCGCATTATTGTTTTTTCTGCTCTAGCAAGGTTCTTCTTGGATAAAACCCGAATTGCTCATAGAAAACATATGCCATCTCGTTGCCTACGGCTACCGAAACTATATTCTTTTTTGACCCTTTGGCTTTCAACCATTCCAAGGCCCTTTCCATTAATATGGCACCGATGCCATGCCCTCTACACTCGCTAATAACAAAAATTGAATCTATCTCTCCAGTTTGAACCTTATCAATACTACTAACACAATATCCAACAAACTTATCTGCATCATCATAAGCTAAGTCAACCCTGACTTCGCCTCCCAACGCCCTCTGCAAAATCGCCCGTTTTCTATCGTCAAAAGTCAAAGTTTCATAATAATCTTTGAAGTAAGGCGATAAATTAAGATGCTGCTTGTTCAGTTCTTGCCATAGTGACGCTATTTTATCGATTATGCGACCATTTCCAGAAACATATTTGATGTTAATCAAAAGAATTCATTCTCCACGTAGTAGGCAAATAAATGCTTGAAGTTTTACCGATAAAAATGTTTAGCAAAAACATTCATCCCCAAAATGGCTCAAGGTAGATTCTTTCATTTCCAAATAGTTGACTTTATGGTGAGATACCATTTACTATGGCGTAACTTTTCCTTTTAGCTATGTAAATATACCCGAAAGTAAATAAAATAATCAATCAGTTGACAGCGGGGATAATAATGTCTAATTCAAATCCAACAATCGCAATAGTCGGAGGCACCGGCAGAGAAGGAAGCGCAATAGCAGGACGTTTTGCAAGAACAGGCATACCAACAATAATAGGTTCAAGAGACGCAACAAAAGCTAAACAATTTGCAACTATGATTAATTTAGAATGCAAAATAGACAATGTAGAAGGATTAACCAATTGTGAAGCAGCACAAAAAGCCGACATCGTAGTCCTCGCAGTCCCCTACGATGCCATGAAACGTTCCATGGAAGAACTAAAACCCATTATGAATGGTAAAATAATCATCAATATAGCTTCGTCGCTTGATTTTGAAAAGAAAAGCCGAGCGCGAATTAGCCCAGCAGGATCAATCGCTCAAGAAATTCAGAATTTCTTTGGTCCAAGCGTTAAAGTAATTGATGCTTTCCAAAATATATGCCCTGAACAGTTACTGAATTATTCTGGGAAGATTGAAACGGATGTTCTCGTTGTTGGCGGTGACAGGGAAACGCGTGATTTAGTAATAGATTTGATCAGAAGAACAGGGATTTTGGCATATGACGCGGGTGTAATTCAGAACGCGGTTGTTGTTGAAACTTTAACAGCTGCACTTATTGCGATAAATGTTCGGTACAAAATCATTGGGGCAGGCATACACATAATTGGTCTACCGCACCCAGATCTTCCCCCAAAACAATAGACACAAGTGTCATTGGTATAACAATTGTTGCGTCGCCTTTAATCATTATGCGCCTTGTTTTTTCGTTGATTTTTCCCCATTAAACCGTTTCCACGGGGTGCCGCTACCCGTTAGACGCCTCGTTAGTGTATTTGAGCAACCGGTAGTATTTTGTATGCTTGAGTTTTTTTGTCAATTTCATATCAAGTGTAAGAAAAGGCATTTTCAATTTATCTGCAAGCGATAGAAAAGCGGCGTCATAAACTGCAATTTTAAGCTCTAAGGCTTTGCTGAAAGCTTCCGGCAAAACTTCAGAGAAGTTATGAATAGTGCTTAGATTCATTATTTTTTCTGCTCGTCTTAAAGCTGTCGCGACGTCTTTCGAGTCGAATCTTTCTGAGACTTTATACCTTATGGAGTTTGCGGCCTCATAAAAGCTCAAGTCTAATGCGTGAAGATATTGGTAATTTCGTAATGCATTATTTGACCACTCGGAATATTTTTCTAATGTTACAAGCGCTACAACAACTGATGAATCTAAGATGGCACTAGTGGCCATGGTCTCTATCTTCCCTGATAATATCGGCGGATGAAGTGGTAATTCCTGTCTTTTTTCCTAGTTCAATCCTGAATTTCTCGGTTTCTTTCAAGACTCGCTTTAGTTTTTCGGCTTTTACCTTTCTTTAAAGGCATTCCCTGACATCGTCTGCGTAGTCTAAATTTAACTCTTGAAGTTCTTCTTTGAGTTTCTTTGGCACTCTAACTGCAATTACATCGCTCATAACAACTACTTTTTGTAAACAAACGTAAAAATATATTTGTTAACAAAAAGTTAACTTTTTAGTAGTTTATTTATTTTTGTTTAGTCTGTCGATTAATGCGCTGGTCATTATTGGCATTATTACGGTAGCGTCGCCTTCAATCATTATACGTTTAGCTTTTTCGCTAATTTTCCCCCATGAAACCGCTTCTCTAGGTCGAGCGCCGCTGAGACTACCATCCCATTCGTCTGCAGTGCTAATGTAGACAACATAGTCTAAGCCGTCTTTGAATTGGTTCCACCAAATCACATGGTGTTTGCTAATGCCTCCTCCAACTATTAGGGCTCCTGTTTGCTTTGCGTCAAAAACTATGTTGTTTAAGACATCTTCGTCTTTTAGCAGATTAATTCTAAAGTCCTTGTGGTCTTGGCTAAAAAACCATAGCTGATAACCCACTGAACCATCGGTTATACCTGGAACGAAAACAGGGATATTGTTTTTGGCTGCCCAATAAAGAATTGAACTTTCATTACAGCAACGAAGACCGATTTCTCTGCAAAGCTCAGTAGTTGAAAGTTCTTTTTTGCCTTCTTTATATAACTCCTGAAGCAGACCTATGATTTTCTTTTCAATAATCAGTCCATAACTATCATTTGGCACCAACACATTACCAAGGCGGTTTACACCTTCCTGATGCAACTTAGAATCATTCATGATGAAACTGCCTTTATAATATTCTTTCCAACAACGAGCAAGATCATGGTCTAATGTGCCACAGGTTGTGATTACGATGTCGACAAGTTTGCGTTTTACTAGTTCTCGTATTACTCCCCGAGTGCCTGTTGCAACTATGTCAGCAGTAAAAGATAGGAATTTGACACAGCCTTTGGCATTTACCATTTCGTCCATGATGTTGACGCCTGTGGCAAGCTTGCCCGCTGTAAAACCCCATGCATCGTCCATTTGCTTGACGAGTTCGTCAACGGACATTTTTTCTGTAAATTGATAATCTTTAACTGGAATTTTATGCGAAACCTTGGGCATTACCAATAATCTCCTGTTCAGGGGATAGAATGATCTTTAAAATAAATACATGTCGAAACTCGAAGTTATTCAGACAAGTAACTTATGATTCTCTGGTAAATGTCGCCATCACAGGAGTCTTCATAACCAGCATAAATGCTTGGGTTATCGTTAACTTCCACGACCACATATTTACCATCAACTTCTTTGATGTCAACACCGTACAAGCCTTTTCCAACCACACTGCAAGCTTTCAAAGCCACTTCTCTGAGACGAGAAGACATCAGCTGTTTATGCAGGCTCACAGTTCTGCCCCAAATCACAGTGGGTTTGCCACGCAGTTTGGCACCGTGTTTCCATTTTCCCTTAGGAATCATATATTTGCAAACATATAATACATCGTTGTTTAGGACGCCGACTCGCCAGTCAAAAGCAGTTGGAGTAAACTTCTGGATAGCTAAAACATCTGATTTCTTAAAGAATCGTTTAGCGACATCGCGAAAACTTGTTTCACAAGCAGCTTTCTCAACGTAACGCGAGAAAGCTGGTGTAAGGCGCCTTTATCACAACAGGTTTCCCAAGTTCTTCAAAAATATCGTTAATTTTTTTGTGGTGTAACTCATCTTTGCTAAGAAACACCGTTGGAATATGCGGTACATTATACTTTTCAAAAAGTGCATATTGGTGGATCTTGTTGCCGCATACTGTAATGGATTCTGGATCATCAATGACTTTCATTCCTAGTTCCCATGCAGTTTTGGAAACTACATAAGCAGTATTTAATGGGTCTGTTGTTGCCCTGATGAAAACGGAATCATATTTTGGAACGTCAGAAATGTTTTCACGAAATAAGAAATTGAATTGGTTGCCTGATTCTTCGGCTGCAAACTTGAAGTTGGCAAGCGCGCCTTCCTCACGAGGATCAGTAAAATTATATTTCTCAACAAAGCACGCGATCTTAGACACCGAAGAGTTCACCCTGCTCAGAAATGAGCAAAACCTCTTTGGATATTGTTTGCAAGTCCTCTCTGGAAAGCTCCTCTTTCTCTACGGGTTGCAGTCCACACAAATAAGCTTTATCTACAGTTTTTTGTATGTAAAGTTTACAAACTGGGACTTTGAAGGTTTCATAAACTTTTTTTGCAATTAATTCTGCCTGTGGCTCAGCGCTGGCAACATTGCCAAAAAAGCTTTTAACTGTTAACAATTCGCCCTTGAGCGGTTGAGCACAGACAGCGAATTTATAATTCATCCCCAAGCTTTTCATCGCTCGATAGAGCGCACTTTTGTTCTGGGCGATTTTGAAGCCATCATAAATAAATGGGTTTACTGCGAACAAAATTACTGGAAAACCAAGTTCTGTCATAATTTTTTTGACTGAGTCAGTCACGAGACTAGGCAATGTTGGAACTCCTGCCTTCGCCGCACGGAGCAAAAGTAGTGGAGTTCGGCTAGAATCAATAATGTCTTCGCAAGATGGGATAACTCGGTTGCCTAAAATCTCCGCATGCATAGACACATAGTAGCCAGTTTTCATGTAACGATATTCATTGCTGATGTTGAGTGTTGGTTCTTTGATTGTGGATTCTAAAAACGATGCGGGCTTCATTGCTTGTAGATTAGCTGCTAAGTCAAGGTTTGAGATGACCAACACGGTCATGAGACACCAGGTAATTCAAAGGCGTTATTGGTGTAGTTATATTTAAGATTAGCGTATTACCAATACTCACTTCAAAAAATAAACTTAACTAAAAAGAGGCAATAACAACGTACAAACCTCTCGAAATGCTCGGGCCAGAACACGAATACTCACTTGTGGATCAAAAACTAAAACCTCTTCCTATCTCGGATAAAATCATTAAAGCCTACTGCGGAAAAGTCATTAACTTCATAGAATTGCCAGCTTTTACTTTTGGAAAAGAAATGCAACTCCATGTTATGGAAGTCAAAGGTAACCAACCCTTCAAAACCCCCATTGAATTTGAGCAAACAATGCAAAACGCTGTGTCAACCTTGAACCAGATCGTTGGGGAGCATCGTGCGACATTGCTTGGAACAGGCATGCATCCGCTTCTTGCGCTCAAAGACACTGGGGTTTGGCCTCATTACCACAAAAAAATCTATCGGGAATACGGAAAAATCTTTAATCTAAACCAGCACGGTTGGCTAAACATCCAAAGCTTTCATCTCAACTTGCCCTTCCAAACGGAAGCCGACGCCATCCCAACCCACAACTATCTTGCAAATTTCTGTGCATATCTGCCTGCAATCGCTGCTTCTTCGCCCATTTACGAGGGCAAAAACGGTCAAGACACCGACAACCGACTGGAGTTTTATAAATTAAACCAGAAAGAAATCCCTTCAATCACCGCAGAAGTTATTCCTCAGTATAT
Source organism: Candidatus Bathyarchaeota archaeon (assembly GCA_963701045.1). Classification (GTDB taxonomy): domain Archaea; phylum Thermoproteota; class Bathyarchaeia; order Bathyarchaeales; family Bathycorpusculaceae; genus Bathycorpusculum. The sequence continues at coordinate 514,988 of OY969560.1, read as the reverse complement.
TAAGTCTCTAAGCCAGTACAAGCAAGAAGTTATCGAGCGGTACTCAGCCGATTTAGCAAATGCTGGCGCAGATAAAATACTTCTTAATCATGAATGGATCAACTCTAGAGGTGTTATTTTCCGTTTTGACCGATCTGCGCTTGAAGTGCGTGTGATGGATGAGCAAGAATGCGTTAAGTCAGATGTGGCTCTGAGCTGCTTTATTCGCAGTGCACTAAGGGGTTTAATTGTAGAAAACGCCGAGTTTTTGCCTCATGATTTGTTAGTTAGCGACTTTAACGCTGTAATTAAGGAAGGCTTGAACGCTAAAGTTTCAAATCCTTTGGGAAAAACAGCAAGATGCGTATGTCAACAGTATCTTGCAATATCTGAGAGATATGCGGACGAAGATGAGAAAAAATACCTGTGGCTAATTAGAAAACGGCTGGAACGCGGCAACCTCTCAGACATTATACGAGAACGCGTTACAAGACGAGCTCAAAAAACAGATTTCCATGAAGCAATCATTAACGTTTATTCAACGCTTATTAATTGCCTAAAAGATAATGAACCCTATTTCTAAAAGTGAAGCCAAATGCCCGAAGACAACAACGGAATAACCTATTCATTTGACGTCTGCAGTAAATGTAAAAGCATCTGTTGCCAAGACGCAAAGCCTCCGCTGACAGAAAAACGCAAACAAATCCTATCCGAATACCTAAAAAAACAAAAAATCAATATAAAAGAGCCTTTTTGCAAGGAACAATACAGCTACCCTGCGGTTGATAACGAGGTTTACTGCGGGCTTTTCAACAAAAAATCAGGAAAATGCTCAGTTCACCCAGTGAAACCTGAAACATGCGTGTCTGGTCCCATAACTTTTGACATCAACTTTAAAAACAAAAAAATAGAATGGTTTCTAAAAAAAGATGAACTTTGCGGCTTCGCAGGTTTATTGTACAAAAACCATGCTGCCTTTAAAGAACATCTTGAAGTAGCTAGAAACCAAATACTGCTGCTTATCAACGAGCTTTCAGCTGAAGAACTGAGGGCAATTTTGAAAATTGAGGAGCCTCAAACATTCAAAATCGGCGAAGATAACTTGCCACAGCAAGTTGCATGCAAGCTTGGCTTAAATTAACATTACAGGATGCCGGTGTCTTTTAATTTCAATGCAACTGAAAGGTTGCCTTTGAATTTGACTTTTCCTGTAAAAAATGCTTTTTCAGGACTTAACTTGTGATTGACAATATCCATAAAATCGCTGTCGGAGGCTTGAAGAGTAAGCGTAGCCAACGGTTCAGTGCCTTCTATTATGCTGATTTTTTGTTCTTTTATTTTGATAACCCAACTGCCGCCCATGGGACCTGTCAAATTTAGTTGGGCTACAATATCGACATTTACGGCTTTTTCAGGCTTAAATCTTTTCGGAGCACTTGTTTCTATGAATTCTTTTGGTGTTTGGGCTTCCATCGTTTCCAACTCGTTTAATCATTTAAACCTTGTATACCGTATTATTGAACTTGCTGATTCCGGAACAGGTCCTTTTCTTTTGACCTTATCAGTTCAGTTGGTGGAACGTTATCGTTTGGTTCATAGCCATACCCCCGAATGATAGCTACTGGTATTCCCTCGTCAGCTTGACCAATAACAAGTTCTGCAGCCGACGCCAACTCGTCAGCAATTGCTGTTTGTTTAACTCTAAGCACATAGCCGAAAAGATCTTTTTCACCTCGTCTGTCTCTAATGGGATTGAGTCCTGCGACCCCGACTGCAACGTTTATTTCGCCATTACGGAAGGGTCTTCCGTGCGTATCAGAAACAATCACAGCCACTTCGGCACCTGTTAAGCGTTTTATTTCTTTTCTTATGTTTTGAGCTGACGCATTAGGGTCTTTTGGAAGTGGTACAACGTTTCTGTTTCCTGAAACGTTAGATCGATCTATTCCTGCGTTGGCGCTAACGCTTCCGCTTTTTGTCTCCGTTATTATGCTACTTGGACCTATCCGCACTATGTCGATGGATTCGTTTAAGATGACTTCAACTAGTGCTGGATCTTTGTTTGTTTTTTGTGCTATCTCTTTTGCGCGTTCACTAGGTATAATATCGTCAAGGTTGATGATGTTTCCTTCAGCTTTCGAAACAATTACGTGGGTAGTGATAATGACATCTTTATCTTGCAGAGGCGTGTTCTGTTTTTTTGCAGCGTTTACAATTAGTTCCCCAAGGTTATCTTTAGGTTGTATAAGCGGCAAACCTTCAACGGCAATTATGTGTATGGGTTCCATTTTTGCGCCTCAGTTAAGCACATTGTTGTGGCTACGTGCACAAATTAACTTTAAAGGTTATCGCTTTAAAGGAGGTTTATGTGTAAGCGGGTTTGAATAAGCTGTTTACGACAGCTTTTTAAAGTATTCAAGTATTACCATCTGTTTCAGGAGTGAACCCAAAGATGGATTATCCTAAATTAGTCGAGTCGGTTCCTGCTGAAAAGTTAGGACCATTATCTGACCAATTACTCAATTTTATTCTAACCACAAAAAACGAAGGAAAGATGCCAACCAAACTTGCTAATGCTATGCTTAGCAAAATGCAACATGGCTTGATCAAAAGCGCAATTGGCGTTGCAGTGTTACTTGAAGCGGCAGTTGCACTTGAACCTGAAAAAACCATGGCGGCGCTTGGTGAGATGCAGTTGGACCAATTAGCTAATGTATTAAAGGGAGGCAGTTAATATGGCACCACTTAAATTCGGCATTGAATTTGTACCAAAAGAACCTTACTGGAAACTTGCAACTTACGCTATTCAAGCAGAAAACGTTGGCTTTGACAACCTTTGGGTAACAGATCACTTTGGTAACCGCAATGTATACGTCACCTTGGCAGCCGCAGCAATTTACACTAACAAAATCACCTTCGGCACCGGCGTGACAAACCCGTGGATGGTTAACCCTGTCATAACTGCCCAAGCGATAGCCACACTCAATGAGCTTGCTCCAGGACGAGTCGTGCTTGGAATGGGTGCAGGAGATAAAACTACCCTCGAAGCAGTCGGGATAGAGATGGGCAAACCGTTAGCCGCGGTTAAAGAAGCCATTGATATGTTCCGCAAACTAACAGCAGGCGAAAAAGTCGCTTTCCAAGGAGAAGTTTTCAAGGCAGCAGGTGCCAAATTCAACTTCAAGCCAGCAAATAAGATCCCCGTTTATATTGGCGCACAAGGTCCAAAAATGTTGGAGATGGCAGGCAAAATCGGCGACGGTGTCCTAATCAACGCTAGTCACCCAAGCGACATAGAATTCGCTGTCAAAGCAGCCAACGAAGGAGCAAGACAAGCAGGAAAACAACCCAGCGACCTAGACATAACCGCTTATACATCATTCTCAGTTAACGACGACCCAAAGAAAGCAGTTAAAGCAGCAACCCCAGTAGTCGCATTCATAGTTGCAGGAAGCCCAGCTCCTGTTCTGGAAAAACACAAAATCGACGTTACCAAAGCAGATGAATTACGTGCAGCACTAAAAGTTGGCGATTTCCCAAAAGCCCTAGCATTAGTTACACCAGAAATGCTTGAAGCATTCTCAATCTGCGGCACGCCAGACATGTGTATTGAAAAAATCGCGGTTCTACAAAAGATTGGAATCAGCCAATTTGTCGTGGGCTCACCAATAGGCACTAACGTCAAAAACGCAATCGACCTAATCGGCAACAAAATCATCCCTCATTTCAAATAAACAACCCCTGCCCCTCATATGGGGCATCTAAATATTTTTAGGCAACCAAGCTAAACAAACTACAACACATCATATTCGCCAAACTATGTTGAATAACGGTGCCTCAACAATGGTTGTCTATGCAATAGTACCTGTAAAAAGACTGGGAGTCTCTAAGAGGCGTCTCTCCCAAAGTCTGACCCTGCAAGAACGCAAAGCGTTAACCGTAGCAATGCTAGAGGACGTTTTGAAAGCCCTGAAAAAATCTGTTGTAGAAAAAGTTTTAGTCGTCAGTAATGATCCAAAAGTCGGCTCAATCGCCGAGAAGTTTGGGGCGGATTTCTTTTCGCCACTTCGCAAAGGCCTAAATAGCGCAATTGAAGAGGCTTTTATATGGTGTATAAGAAAAAAAGCTGATTCCGTGCTAGTGCTGCCATCCGACATTCCGCTCATAAACTCAAGAGACATTGACACCATTGTTGACTTGGGCTCTAATGGACGCGGAGTGGTTCTAGTTCCCTCCAAAGATTGCGGCACCAATGCATTTTACCAGTGCCCGCCACATTTGATTAAGGCATGTTTTGGACCAGAAAGTTTCACTATACATATGAATGAAGCCTATAGCAAGAATATTTGTGTCAAATTTTACTATTCGCTGGGTGCAGGTCTAGATATTGATTCCGGGGATGACTTGAAAGTCCTTCTAAAGGTTCAAAATGACACATTAAGTAAACGAGTTCTGCAAGAATTCAAAAAGTAAAAAATTCAGAAAAATAGAAAAATGACGTTTATTGGACGCCTTTGAAAATCCAGCTCATGTCTGGGCCTTTACGTTTTTCTGGAAAACGTTCAGCGAGTGCGTGACAAATGAGTGGCAATGCGATAGTTGCGTCGCAATAGCAAACCGCACGCGTTCCTGTTTGGCTGTTGATTTTGCCCCAGCTGATGGCTTCTTCCAATGTGCAGCCGCTTAAGCCACCCCATTGCGGAGAGTCTGTGGTGATTTGTATAGCGTATTTGTGTGGGTAGTAGTATTCTTGTAAGCCTTTTCGTAAGCCGCCCTTTCGGCCTTTAACTCCTTCGTCACAGGTGAATGGTGAAACGGAGATGGCGATGAGTTGCGTTAAGTCTTTAGGAACACCGCCGCCGATGTAGACAACGCCGACTTCCTTGGTTTTTGTGCCAATGCTGACGAACTGGTCAAATTCTTTGACACTGTCGATGTGAACGTTGTGTCCTTGATTTTTAGCTAAGAGGAAGGTTTCGCCGTAAGCGGAGTCAACCATGGCGGGGCTGAAGATTGGTACGCCATTGGCTGCTGCAACCGTTGAGATTGCTGGAATGTTTTTCTTGCCCAAAAATTTACCTAGACCATAAAGAAATTCAGCTGAAGTATACTGAAAGTCTTCTTTGCAGGTCATAACATAGTCGGTTACGACTTCTTCCATTTTACGGTAGTCCGTTTCTTTACCGTAAACATCGTAGTATCGGTTGACGTCGTCGTTGAGCAGTTGTGAGTCGTCGACCATGTGGTTGCCCTGATAGTAACCGAGGCCCATGGCGTCCACAATGTCTTCGGAAACGTTTGCGCCTGTGGAAACCAACACATCAATGAAACGGTTTTCTATAAGCCAATTAATTATTGTCCATTGACCCGCAGTGCTCATGGAGCCCGCAAAGCCCATTGCAATAACAATATCTTTTTCTTTAATCATATTTTCCCAGACATCAACTGCTTCTCCAAGTTTGCGTCCCTGGTAAGCAGTTTTAGCCATTTCTTTTAGAAGCTGTGAAATGGATTTTTGTTTTGTGACCTTTATTGGTTCAAGTTTCTTACTAAAGTATGAGTCGCTCATTAGCATGCACCTCGTTTTATGTTAATAGGCTTGTATATGAAATTTGTTATTACAAAAATCAACCAATGATGCGAATACTTTTTTCTAAAATAAATCGATGATCAACCATTTTACCATATACACAATTTTGACGGATTTACCTTAATTCTTATTAAAAAAAAGGCAAAACTTCTAAATATAATAGAGAAAATTTGTAAGGTTATGGCAAAGAAGCTATATTTAATAATCGGTGTGGCAATCATTATAGTTGCTATTATTGCTGCAGCATTTTTATCAACTCAAAATTCCAATAATCCATCGGCCGCAAAATCCGTTTCAGGCCTCTCACCAGGTGATACTTTTACATACAGTATTAAGGGCTATGCAGACGTAACTGATGGCAATGGAACAATCCCTGCAAGCTTTTCAGAGTTAAATAAAACCGACAACTATCTTGTGACGATTACCAATGTTAACGGTGGACAGATTGCGTATAATACAACTTGGCGATTTGTCAATTGCACGGAAAGAAACGTTCAGGGTTCAGGAAACATCTTAACCGGAATCAGTGACACAAATTTCTGGGCGATCTACCCATCAAATCTTACACTCTATTCCCTCGTGCGGCCATCAGGAACCGATGGGATGATTGTTAATGAAACGGAGACTAGGACTTACAATTATGGTCCGAGAACTACAAACGTTATGTCCGTGCAAAATGAGTTCGTTAACACTGACGATCCTACGTTAAGTACAACATACAATGACTACCTCTATGTTCACTTCGATAAAATTACTGGAATGCTCGTAGAACTTAAAGAAATTAAAATTTACAGTGATCCTCAAATTATTCTAACAGTTGATTGGCAACTTCAATATACAAACGTCTGGTCAGTATAGCGACCAAAACTTAGTCATCTACTTATTTTCTTTAAAAAAAGTCTGAGTAACTAGTTAGATAACTTTTTGAAAAGTGGTTTAATATGCAAAAAAAAGAAAAAGATTGGTTGGGATTGTATTTTCTATTTTAGTGTTTTCTGAGTTGTAGGACTGCTAGTACTGCGCCGACTATGACAATTGCTAAGATTATGCCAACTACTGCTGGGATAAAGTATGTGTCTGAGACTGAAGCTTCTGCTGGAATAGGAGTTGATGTTGCTGCTGGTTGAGCGCCGACTGTCATTGCTGTTTGAGCATATGAGCCATAGTATCCTGCTGAGCCCATGAAAGTTGCATAGATCGTGTATGTGCCGGCAGATGTTGGTTTGAATGCATAGTTGAAGGTTCCTGTTGAGTCTGTTGTCACGTCGCCAAGATGGACCAAGTTGTTGTTAGAATCAACTGCGTCAATGCTTACTGTAACACCGGTTGCATTTGATGGTTTAGCGAACTGCTTGTATACATAAAGCATCCAGTCGCTCATGCTTGCATCAGATACTGCTGCAACACCGTTGGGGAATCGCAGTTTCATGGCGTCTTGTGTTGTTCCTGGTGAAACATCCATTACTGTACCTTTGATCATTATTGAAGTGCCGTATGGTGCTTCAAGGTCTGGGGCTGTAACTGTAGTTGAGGTTGGTCCTTTACCGATTGCATAGATTTGTTGGTCAAATGTATCCATGGTTGCTATTATGCTGTCACCGATAAGTGCTCTGCCACCCCATCTTGTTTGTCGGAACATTCCGTCAACTCTCCAGATAAGGTCGCCTGTGGTTGCATTCAGACAAAGGAACGGTGCACCTCTTGGCTTGGGATCTAATGCTGAGTGCTCCATGCTTCCGATGTAGATTTTTCCATCTGTTACGAAAACTGGAACTATCCACCAATAGTTGCTAATGTATGATTCATGGTACGGGTCTGTTGCGTTGTATGTCCACATTAATTTGCCGTTTGTTATGTTGTATGCGTAAACTTCTCCGCCGACTGTGGCTGAGTATAGGGTTCCGTATGCGATGACTCGGTCTGGACCAAAGGTTGCTGTAACTGTGTCACTCCATGCATCCTCGAATCTTTGTGAGTCGGTTTGCCATTTGAAGCTGCCGTCTGCTGTGTTGAAAGCGTATGATACTCTGTTTTCTTTAGTGAAGTAGACGCCAACTTGGTCAGTTGGACTCCATGCGCACCAACCGGATTGGCCGATACCGCCGATTGTAATGTTGCCAATTAACCATTCTGCGGGTGCTTGCCATACTGTGTTGTAACGGTATTTCCCGAAGTTGTCATGAGAAATGTCAACTGCCCATAGGTTAACTATTGATTGGTTAACAAAGGCACCTATGAGTTTGTCTCCTACGAATGCTATCTGAGCACTGCCTAGGAGAGGTGAAGTTATATCGGGAATCGAAACGTTCATGTCGTAACCGCGTAGCGTGGCGTTGTAAGTAACTCCTAGAACTTGGCTACCCCAACTTTCTGCCATACCAGTCTTGCCGTTAGTTACTACCCAACTTGAATTCCATTGTGATAAGTAATATTTCGGATTGGTTGAATTGCCAAGGTTGGTTAAGGAATATTTCAGTAATTCGCCATCTTGTCCATAGTAGACTGTTCCTGAAGGTACGTTTGTAAAGTTGAATTGTAGGTTGCCAGTGTGTGCGTCAAATGCGTACATTGTAGTTCCACTTGATGCCCATAGGTATGAGAAAACTGCACGGTTGTTTCTAGAGTCCCACCAAAGGGTTTGACCGAAGCTTAAACGTAAGTTTTGACCGAGTAAGTTTGTTTCCCAAAGCTGTTTGCCAGTATGTAGATCCATTGCAACGACAGTTTGTTGTGGGTTCCCTGAGATATAGCGGTTGTAGTATAGAACTCCGTCAATAATGACTGAAGATGCAAATTTGCCTTCATATGCGTCACCTGTTTCGTGGCCGTGGTCGCTTGTGTCTCCTCCTGATAAGCCGCCGTTCATGTCGCCTATAGGTTGTGCCCATAGAACGTGTGCACTTTCTGGTCCTGCATTGTATGGAGCATATAAATTCAATGGCTTTGTTACCCAGCTACCTGCAATTGAGTACCAGTCTCTTAATTGAGAGTCTATTGGACGAACCCAATATTCAGAGGGTAGGGGTTGACTAGGGTATGATGGTACTGCTTGGTCAAGAACTTGAAGTGTGTATGGGTCGCTTGAAACAGCTGCATAAGTTACGTTGTTGTATGTTTGTTGAAGGAAGTTTGTTTGAAGGGTGTAGTTTCCAATTTGGTCTGGAACATATGATTTGCCGTATGTGCCTGTTGAGAATGTCTTGAATGGTCCTAATGTATCGTTTGTGCCGTCTGGTTTTGTGATCGATATGGTAACGTTCCAGCCGTCGTTTTCAGCATTCAAGAAGTTTAGTGCGCCTACGTTCAGCAGTGTTACTTGTCCTTTGCCGACAGGGTTAGGAACAGCTTCTATGAATGGATAAGCTTTGCCTGTGGATGCTGCTTTGACGTTGTTTGGGATAAAAACGAATGCGATTGAAGATACGAGCAGTATTGATAGTACTATTGTGAGAGCTTGTTGTTTTGAGTTTTTCATTATCCTTTTTTCTCCTTGCGTTGTATTAGAGCTTGCTATCAGAATATAAAAATATCGCAGAATAGCGAGAAATTAGATGGATTGTATATGTATTTACCTTCAAATAATACAAAAAGAATCTATTTCTTAATAAATAAGATTCTTTTGTGTATGTTGAAGTCTATTGATTATAATTAACGAGTTTTTGCATTGGAAGATAAAAAAAAACCTTAATCGAAATAACATGAGATTTTGAATCCTACAAAACGTCATTTTGTCAATGCCAAAGAAATCAAGACATGGGCATTCCCAAGAATGCTTCCTAGTCAAATGTAAAGAAGGACTTCTTAGACAAAGAATTGGTCAACCTATCAAGGAATTTATTTCTTAATTACTTCCAAGTAGTTTTACATTTTTTCCGGAGCTACCACTCCAATTAAGGTTAAAGAATTATGCATCACGATTTGGATTGCTTGAGTTAGGGCTATTCGTGCGTCAACGAGCGCTTCTGAGTCTGCTTTCAAAACGGGCAGAGCATTGTAGAATGTGTTGAATTTGTCTGCTAATGCATTGGCGTAATCGGCGATTATGTTGGGTTTTAGATATTCTGTGGCTTCAATGAATGCATCTGGGAAACTTGCAAGGTTCATAATAAGTTCGTGCTCTAGTTTTTCCGAAAGTTTCTCATAAGCTGGATTTTGTGGTTCTCTGCTAGCTTTGCGCAAAATGCTGCACGCTCGTGCATGAGTGTACTGTACATATGGGGCACTGTTCGTTTCAAAGTTTAGGACACGCTCCCAAGTGAAAATAACGGGTTTGCCGGGGTCAACATCCACTAAAGCGTAGCGAACTGCTCCTAATCCAACGAATTTGGCAATTTTACGTTTCTCATCTTCCGAGAGCAAAGGTGAGCGTTTGGTAACTTCTTGATAGGCTCGTTCAACTGCTTCATTTTGGACTTCGTCAAATGTAATGTAATGCCCTCTGCGACTACTCATCTTGTAACCAGGCAACGTTACTAAATTGTAGGCAAAATGAAATAGATTGTCAGCTTGCTCACTATATCCAAGGGCGTATAGGGCAAGTTTTAGTTGAAGCTGAGCTAAAGACTGCTCCATACCGATTACATTGATGACTTCTTGAGCAAATCTAAATTTCCAGATAGTATATGCAATATCTCTTGTCGTATAGAGTGTAGTACCGTCAGCTCGTCCAAGCGTTAAGGGTGGAATTTCGTTGTTTTCACCTATACCTAACTTTTCCCTCAACTTCAATTTATGCGAAACTTTGTCAGCGTCAAATTCCAGCACGCTTTTGTCGGCATAAACAAAGGGCGTCTCTTTGAGTTTGTTTAGTACATCAGAGACTTGCGCGCTCCAAACGAAATCACTTTCCCAATCCCAACTGTCATAATAGACTTCAACTTTCTTCATTGTTTCGCGGAAGCCTTCGAGGCATAAGTCGCTGACTTCACGAATAAGCTGTTTAGCATTCGGCTCGCCTTCTTCATACGCACGGTTTAGTCGGTTAATTTCTTCCTCAGGGTTTTCATCTTCGCCGATTTTGTTCATCAAATCGTCAAACAAGAGAGGATATTTCTCTTTAAGTTCCGCTGCAATAGATATCCACTCGTCAATTTCCTTGTTTACTTTAACCAAATCGTCAGCTGAATTAACTGCTAAGGCTTGATCTCGGACTTTTTTTAGACGGTTAATTTCTACAAGGCAGCTTGTTACAGTATAGATTTTGCCAACAAAAAGGTCTGGTTTTTCAGTTGGTTTAGGCCTGTTAAGTTTAGCATATCCGTAGGCGACAACAGAAGATTGTCTACCAACATCATCAATGTAGTAGTGCCTTGAAACTTCATTTCCTCGACACTCAAGAATGCGGGCTAAGGCGTCACCTATCATTGGGTTGCGCGCTTGCCCAATATGAATAGGATGAAGCGGATTTACACTGGTATGCTCAATAATAATTTTTTTGGGAGCATCTGTCTTGACAAATCCATAATCAAACTTTAACTGATTAACTGATGTTAGAGTTAAGGCAGAAAACTTACTGAAATTAACGTGAAAATTAATGTATCCAGCACCTGCAGTTATTATTTTCTCAATCAAAACATAGCAGCCTTTATCAATAGCATCTACCAAGAGTTCAGCTAAGTCCAATGGTTTCCGCCCGAGCCTTTTAGCTAACTCAAAGCACAAGGAAGAAGCCAACTGTCCAAAGTCAATATTTGGAGTTTTGTTTAGAGTTATGGCAGACATGTTTGCGTCTGGCAAGGCCTTTTTCAAAGCAGTGGCTAACACAGTTTGGCATTCTTGACGGAATTGCTCAAATGGGTTTTCTGAAGGACTCAAATTTTTCTCTCCGTTTTATTTTGTGCGCCGACCTTGAGAGCGATTATATTTTAAAGTAACTATGTCTCTTATCTGTCTAATGGATGCAAATGAAGACAAAAGTAGTTTACTCTGAAAAATGTTTAGGCTACGGTGCTTGGCATGTTGAAGGACCAGAAAGAATCCTAGTTGCCCAGGAAATCTTGCAAGCTAAGGGCTACGAGTTTGTAAAGCCAACACGTGCAAGTGAAGATGATCTGTTGCTGGTTCATGACGCTGAGTATCTTTGGAACCTAAAGAAAGGCTTAGTTGAAGACTCAGATACCCCAGCTTACGACAATATTTTTGAGCACGCACGACGATCAGTTGGCGGAGCAATCTTAGCCAGCCAAATCGGCGGATTCTCGCTTATGCGACCGCCCGGGCATCACGTCGGAAAATATGGCGCTGCTTTGGGTGCTGCAACACGCGGGTTCTGTTACCTCAACAACATCGCAATTGCAGTAAAAAAACTAAACAAACAGACTCTAATTTTGGATGTTGACGGGCATCATGGCAATGGAACCCAGGAAATTTTTCAAGGAGAAAATAAAGTGACTTACCTTTCTTTGCATCAATCTCATAATTATCCCGGAACAGGACAAGTAACGGAAGGTAACTGTATTAATTTTGGCTTACCTCCTAATTTTGGAGGGGAACGTTATTTGGAAACATTGGATAGAGCGTTGGGCATGGTTGATTTTAGCAAAATCGAGGTGGTTGCGGTTTCATGCGGGTTTGACACTCATTTAGGAGATTTAGCAACTTTAAGCCTTGTTGAACGGGATTATAGGCAGATTGGAAAAAGAGTTGCCCTGCTTAAACGTCCATCGTTTTTCGTTTTAGAAGGTGGATACATGTGTAAAAACGTTGGTGCAGACATCGATAGTTTTCTAAGAGGGTATGAAGAAAATTTGAAGTAGCAAGAAACTACTATTGTTTTTGTTTCTGAGTTTCTTTTTCTCGTGCTTTCTTGTTTAGTTCTTCAAGTTTTGACGAGATTTTTTCTGATCTTTTTTCAGCTGTGGCTAATAGTGGTTTCCAGTCTTTATTTTTGACTATTGTCATTAATTGTTCCGTTTGAACTGGGAGTTTTGTTAATGCATCGTTAAAGCGTTTGTCTGCTTCTTCATCTGATTCCACAATCTCTAATGCTTCTTCTGGGCAGGCTTCTTTGCATTTTGGTTGTCCTTCACAGAGATTACAAGCTATTGCTTTTCCAGAATCTGCGTGTATTGTAATTCCACCATGATCACAGGCTTGAACGCACCAGTCACAGCCTTTGCATTTAGATTCATCTATTATTAGCAGATTTGTTTCTTGAGATTGGGAAATTGCTTTTTCTGGACAAGCTTTCACACATTTGGCGTCTTCACATGCTCGACATGAAAGAGCAAAATTGAATACTGGTGCCATACGCACGACTCGGATTCTTGAGCGAATTGGATTCCAATTACCTTCACCTTTCTCCACAGTGCAGGCATATTCACAAACTCCGCAGCCGATGCATTTTCCTGGGTCTACAGAGATGAATTTTCTCGGTTGTTTTTTAGCAGACATTATCATAACCGCGCCTCAGCTAATGTTAAAGTATCTTTGTGCATCATTTGCTTTTAACCGTTACTTCTCATAACCTGTTTTTTAATGGAAAAAACCGGAGGCAATCCAGGACGCTCAAAGATTCAACTTAGAGGACTTTTCTTATCTTAAGTAATAATTGAATAAATATTGTGAGCGAAAAATTTTATATAAATGCATGTTAGCCTCAATAAATTGAAAACAAATGTGCGACTTGACAGATATCAGTGAAGTTGACGCTAAAATCATGAGGATACTCTTTGCCGAGTCGAGAACAAGTTTTACATCAATAGCCAAGGAATGCTGCCTAACTGTTGCAGCAGTAAGAATGCGTTACTTACGGTTATGTAGAGAAGGCATAATTACTGGTGAAAAAATGCTGGTAAACCCACATTCCCTCGGCTATCGCTACATAATAGATTTAGGCATAACGACTGATATAGCAAAGGAAAGAGAAACGGCGAAGTTTCTTGAGAATAAACCATACATTTCCCAAGTCGTAGGTCCAATAGACAAGTACAACTTTTATGGAAAAGTAGCATTGCAAGATCTAAGCAAAATGCCGGACATAATAGAAGATCTAAAACAAAATCGTGACATAAAGAGTATTCAAGCGTTTATTTGGGCACAAGCAGTATCTGTTGAATTTCCGCATAACTTGGTCTTAAGACATAATGAATTGCGGAAAAGAAAGAAAATAATTCCAGAAAATAATACCGACTTAACACAAAAAATGCCGTTTGACGAAATGGATAGGAAAATAGCTTTAATCCTTTCCAATAATTCTCGAACACCATTTAACAAAATAGCTAGTGATTTAGGTTTAACAACTAAGAAGGTAATGCAGAAATATTGCAAAATAAAGGGAAAACTATTAACTCTTTCAACAATAACAGTTGATCTAAAGAAATTGGGTTACAACGCACTCGGTAGCATTTATATTAAAGCTTCAAATGGAAGCAAATTATCTGAGATTCAAACTCAATTACTTGAAATTCCAAATGTAATTGTCATCATAAAATTTATCGGCGATTATGACATGTACATTGCAGTTGCCTTAGAAGATTTTGATAGAATGTTTGATGTAACGGAGAAAATCAGAACCATTAGTGGCGTAGAGACAATCCGTACAATTCTATCGCGTTTACCACCTTCTTGGCCGCTGAACCTATTCCCTTCCCTGCTCGAAGGAGAATGTATGCCTAAATACTTTAAAGAAACTTGAAAACAACGCATAATCCTTGACAGAAAAAATAGCCGTTTGAAATAAAAAAAGAAAAATGATTTTCTTAAGTTGTCAATTGTTTTCCGCAGTGAGAGCAATAAGTTGCATCTAGTGCTACTGGTGAGCCGCAGTTGGGGCAGAATCGTCTTGCTGGTTGTTGTGTCATTGATTCCGTTACTGTTGGAGTATACCCGTATGGTTGTTGTGCATAGGTTGGCTGTGGTGTCCGCATGGTAAAAAAGCCAACTACCACAAAAATCCAAGCTATGAGTATCAAGAGTACGCCGATGCCGATGATTGTCAAAATTGCGCCTACCCAGAGTAGGGATGCAGCGGTTGCAAATGAGTGTTCTCCAGACTTCTGTGCAAGTGCATCGAAGGTTTTGCGTAGGTGCATAGCGGCTAAAACGTAGAAAATGAAAGCCACGATAAGGAATGCTATACCAATGGTCAGCGCAAGGATGTTGCCTGTTCTGACAAACGTTGTAAATCCATTGGTTGGTACAAACGCAACTAAGAAGCCACCACCAGCAACTGCCAATGCGATTAAGGCGACTATGTAGTATTTGACGCCTGTTAGTGAATTCTGGTAAAGTTGGCTATCTTGATAGTAGTTTCCCAGTTCTTTTACTCCTCTAAGTAACAGGATTACGCCTATTATTCCTAATACCCAGCCCACATAAGGAACAACGCTCAATAGCAACAATATTGATCCTTCGAGAGCCAAAGTTTTGCTATATTCGAAACTTGAACCCATTGTTTTTTTCCTCCGTATTTTATTCTCGATAGCTTACAAAGTGAACTCTGGATATAGCCCTATCATTTAGAGCAGCGACTCTAAGGGTTAGAGTCTAAGGAAAACCAACAATTTTCAATGACAACCTATCTCGAAAAAATCTAGCTTTAAAACATGGTTTGTCTTAATGCTAATCTAGAGGAAGGGACAACAGAATGCCAAAACCACGCGGAATAAGCGCAGATATTCAATCACCAAGAACAAAACTACTCTACTTCATCTTTTCCGCTCCAAACAATAGAATCAAAGCTGAACCAGGAGTAAAATCAAACATTTGCTCCGCTCTCGGTTACAAGTCCGATGGCCATTTCCACTATGATTGGAATTACCTGCAGGGCGGAGGAATGATTGAAGAAAAACAGGGGTATTACCTGGTGACTGAACAGGGAAAAAAAGAGTTTGCGCTACAATCCACGGCCTCGAGAAGTAACTCTGTCATGGTTTTTTTGGGAATTGCAATAATTGCTTTAACGGTCGGTCTTGAACTGAAGGTTGTCCCAATACTAAGCGTAACATTCTTTGGGATAGCACTAATAATAGTAGGATCCATATTTTTACTAGTAGACCGAAGAAACAGGCCAGCACTTCCCCCTGAGACAAAAGTTTTACTTAAAGAGCTAAATCGCCGATAGAATTTGGAGACGTGAAGCTCAACCAGCTAAATAATGGGATCCGGGGATTATTTAAAATAATGAGTCCGCGAAATGCGGATCTCTTAGAAAGAACGATTTAGAAAGAATAACAACAGTTACGAATGGCTTATTGCTATTCATTCAACTACGCTCAACTAAAAGAAGAAGAAGGTTAGAAAATTTGCACTTCTTCTTTTACCAATTAAAGGGGGTGCTTCCACAGATTGCTAGAACAACAATAGATAAAAAATTCAGCCTGTTGTTGTTCTTTCAGTCAAATCGAAAGAAGAAAAAATCATTCTGAAAAATATTAATTTTTTCTTCTTCTCGTTAGTATGTGCGAAAAGGAAAGTCGTGGTTTGTGCAGAGGACGGGAACCATCTTGTTTTGCTGTAACAGAATACAAAACTTATTCTCAATCAAATTAGATTTTTTGATTGAGTTCAAGACAAAAAATAATTTAGCTCAGTGAAAATAGTACATTACACATAAATACCGAGGAACCAATAAGAGACTTTCAAAGATCATGTTTATCATGGATTAAGACGATTGGAATCATAAAAAGTACTGTTGGTTTTTCGCTGGAGTTATGAGATAATTTTGCGTTGTTTTTTTCTGCCATCGCATCAGCGAATTATGGACAAAATGCGTCTTCACACCTCCAACATATTTGTATTTTTTATCACAAACTTGGGTCCTTTTTGAAAATAAATTTTGCCAAAAGAAATTCTTATAAAAGCATTATCTAAAACCTTAAAAGCATTTTGAATAGATAACTATTTTTTGCAAAGCAAAAAAAGCTTTGTAATAAACATAGGAGAAAAGGAAAAAATGCGTTTAAATCGAGAAAAGATAACCGCAATTATCTTAATCTTTTTGATGGCTTCTATAATAGCAACAACTACAAATATGACAGTTAAAGCATTAAGCCAACCAGTGGCAGGACCTATACCAACCGGAGCAACTGCAAGTGTATTACCGTGACCCCTACGGCTTATCTTGATGTCACTCCAAGCCCAATCGGAGTTGGGGCAAGAGTTACTCGTAAATATTTGGCTTCAACCCCCAATCAACATAAACAGAGACTTAGTCGATGCATTCACGGTGACAATCACTAAACCGGATGGAACAACCTCTACAATTGGTCCAATATCGTCTTTCGCAGGCGACTCAACAGCATGGTTACCCTACATCCCAGACATAGTTGGTAACTACAAATTCCAATTCAACTTCTTGGGACAATATTACCCCGCAGGATACTATCTTCAGGGAAACGTCGTCGCAAACGGAACATCCGGTTCCGCATTTCTCGACTCAGCCTACTACAAACCAGCAACAACACCGCAAGTATCAGTAACAGTGCAACAAGACCCGGTAGCGTCTTGGCCTCCAGCAGCATTGCCAACGGATTACTGGTCACGACCAGCTGAATCCTTCAACAGAGAATGGTGGCCAATATTGGGCAATTGGCCTCCAGCAGGCGTTGTCGGGAAAAGCATCGCCATAATAATCGAAGTTGTGCTATCAGTCGAAATAGCCATTCTGATACTCAGAAAAAGATAACCACCCCAAAAAAATTCCTTTCCCTCTTTTTCTTGTTCAAGATAATTCAGAAAAAGTCAAGCCTTAGCATACAACGAGTTAGAACATGAGCTTTTGTCTGAATTTAGTAGATATCTATAGTTTAGGAAACCAAAGTTCTTTGACCAGAACATCGCTATATCCCTTTTCGTATATTCTTAATAGTTCGCCATAGCAACACATGTCACAATAGGACAATGAACTTAGAAATTTTGGGCATTTCTTTTTCAAACCAATAATATTCTCATTAATTGCCATCATCTCTTGAGTCTAATTCAACATTCTCAATATGGCTATACGGGTTTCAAAATCAAACATCAAACCAAACATAGGATTTGAATAGGGAAAAATATTTGCACATTCCTTCTGCATCATCTGAGTTTGTTTTCGATATAGTGGAAAATGGACGTAACTTCTTGGAAGTAAATACCTTAGATTTAAGCGCAGAATTAAAATCGGTGGTGCGGAGGGTGGGATTTGAACCCACGAACCCCTGCGGGATAGGAGCCTCAGTCCTACGCCTTTGGCCATGCTGGGCGACCTCCGCAACTTGCGTGCTATTGATGCTGGTTCGGAATATAGAATTGCCCTTGTCATTTAAAGGCTTTACTTTTGTTGTAGCTTGTTGAGTGCTAGATTTGTTTATAACCGTGAAGGTACTGAATGCTTTTGTATGGTAGTAAAATTTTATTACCAAATGAAGTATAACATTGTTATAATTGGTGATTATTAATGGCAAAAATCAACAATAACATCCTTGAGACGATTGGAAAAACGCCACTCGTCAAAATAAACAATTTAACTCAAGGAGTAAACGCCACAGTTGTAGGCAAACTCGAGTCACGAAATCCTGGCGGAAGCGTAAAAGATCGCATTTGTAACAGCATGATAGAAGAAGCAGAAAAACAAGGCTTACTGAAACCAGGCGCAACCCTAATTGAACCAACAAGCGGCAACACAGGCATCGGCTTAGCCATGGTCTCAGCAGTAAAAGGCTACAAGCTCATCCTAACTATGCCCGAAACAATGAGCATTGAACGTCGCAACCTACTCAAGGCATACGGTGCACAATTAATGCTCACACCAGGACCAGACGGCATGGGAGGCGCCATAAAAAAAGCCGAAGAACTAATCGCCCAAACTCCAAACAGCTTCATGCCGCAACAATTTAAAAACTTGGCCAATCCAAAAATTCACCGTGAAACCACAGGTCCAGAAATTTGGGAGGATACTAACGGCAAAGTAGACATCTTAGTCGCAGGTGTTGGCACAGGTGGAACCATAACAGGTATTGCACAATACATAAAACCACTTAAGCCAACTTTCAAAGCAATAGCCGTCGAACCTAGAGGGTCACCAGTTCTCAGTGGAGGGAAAAAAGGTCCACATAAAATACAAGGAATAGGCGCAGGTTTCAAGCCCGATGTACTTCAAATGGAATTGGTGGATGAAATTTTCCAAGTTACTGATGAAGACGCACTGAAGACAGCTAGGGCACTTGCCCAAAAGGAAGGATTACTTGTTGGCATATCTTCAGGTGCAGCAACATTCGCTGCTATAGAAATCGCTAAGAGACCTGAAAACAAAGACAAATTAATAGTTGTCATTTTGCCTGATACTGGAGAACGTTACTTGAGTACGGTGCTATTCCAAGAACCATCTGCACCTCCAAACTCCAACATTTAACTTTGTTTTTTGGACGCTTCTCTTATATCTCCCATTTCTCATAATCAAAAGAAGGGAAGCAAATAATGTCGACGAATACAAAAAAGTTGTGTCCAGAAAGCTGTCAGGAATGTACACAAACCAAGAATCCGGAGCTTGACTGCTGGAATCCAGACCGAATGCTAGAAACCCTCTTGCGCAACCATGCAAAAGTCGAACAGGACTGGCTTGAAAAAGGCTTGCCGCCCTTAGTAGATGAAATACTAAATAACTACCAGAAATTCGGGGGCATGGATCACCTTGAAGGCAAAGATCTTCCCTCCAAAAAAGTAGTTGTTGATGTCTTGGAAGACTTAATTACAGTTCTTTTCCCAGGCTATCTTGGCATAGAAGAAATTACAAAAGCCAATATCAAATATCACCTTGGAAAAACCTTAACATCAATTTCTACAAGACTAACAGACGAAGTAGAAAAGAGTCTCAAGTACATTTGCAGAAAAATAAGCGAGTGCCCACAGGATGTTTGCCAAAAAAGAGCCTATGTAGTTGTAAAAGAGCTTTTGGAAAAGTTGCCTGAAATACGCTCAATGCTTAGCGGCGACATTCAAGCAGCTTATGCAGGTGACCCTGCTGCGGTAAGCACCGACGAAGTAATCCTAAGCTACCCATGCGTGCTAGCGATTACAACTTACAGAATAGCTCATGAACTTTACATGGCAGGGATTCCTTTGATTCCAAGAATTATGAGCGAACAAGTTCACGCCCAAACAGGTATAGACATCCATCCCGGAGCTAAGATTGGTAAAAACTTCTTTATTGACCACGGAACCGGCGTTGTCATAGGCGAAACTTCAGAAATCGGCGATAACGTCAAGCTTTACCAAGGAGTAACTTTGGGTGCACTAAGCTTTCCTAAAGATGAAAAGGGAAACATCATCAAAGGAAGAAAACGCCATCCCACTGTTGGAAACAATGTGGTTATCTATTCAGGCGCAACCTTGCTGGGAGCAGAAACTGTAATAGGAGATAACGTAGTTATCGGCGGAAACGTCTGGTTGACAGGTCCAGTGCCTTCAGGAACAAAAATAACGATTGCAGCTCCAGAGCAAAAATACAAAACGGAAAACCATCAAACCGCATAAAGAAATCTAAGGCAATGGACATGCCTTTCTCAATTTATCAATTTTTACAATAGGTTTGCGATTGAAAAAGAGCATATTTTAAAAAAAATTATAACAAACGAAAGTTTTCTTTAACAGTAGTCAAGACTACATGGGTGTTTGTTCGCTCTATGTATGGCAAAGCAAGCAGTCTTTTGGTGAAGGCACCAAGATCTTCTCGGCTTTTGAATTTTGCAATAATTATTGCATCAGTTAAACCTGTGACATCATAAACGCAGCAGACATTAGGGATTTTTGCAATTTCATTTTCAGTTTCTACGAGCCTACCCTTTGAAACAGTAATTTCAGTCAATACTGTTAACTGGTAACCAAGTTTCTCATGGTCCAACAAGACCGAGTATCCCTTTATAAGTCCGTCATCTTCCATTTTTTTGATTCTTGATAAGACAGTTCCGACTGATACCCCAACATTTTTCGCAATTTGTCTACTTGAAAACCTCGCATCTTCCAGAAGGCCTTTGAGAATTTTCAAGTCTGTATCGTTTAGTTCCATACCATAATTTCCTGCACGTTCTTTCAATTATACGGCTTTTTTTCAAACAATAGTTTCTATTAGAGATGATTAGCCTAATAAAAGTTTACTAATTCACAACGGCTAATGAATGCCAGAACCAAAAAATGCGTTTCATCAGGGTTTATGATTTAGCTGAAAAACAATAGCAATCTTAAATTACTCGCCTAACCCCAAATAGTTTCGTGCCACTACAATGCAGGCAAAATACGACACAATACTCGTACTAGATTTTGGGGGACAATATTGCCATTTAATCGGCAGAAGAATTAGAGAAAACGGTGTTTACTCAGAAATTGTTGCCCACGACATTTCTCCTGAAGAGGTAGCGGCGCTTAGAGAAAAATTCAACGTTAAAGGCTTAATTTTATCAGGGGGGCCATCAAGCGTTTATGAGCCAAACGCTCCTAAACTCCACCCGCGAATTTTAGATGTCGACTTGCCAATTCTAGGCTTATGCTATGGACATCAACTTCTAGCTCAATTAACCAAGGGAAAGGTTGAACCTGCGGCGTGCAAAGAATATGGCATTGCACAGGTTTCAGTCGACAAACCAGTAGGGATTCTAGAAGGATTAAAGGAGAAAGAAAAAGTTTGGATGAGCCATAGCGACACGGTTTTTTCGTTACCATCTGATTTTGAAGCTTTAGCTCACACGGACAACTGCCCGGTTGCAGCATTTAGACACAAGACTAAGCCAATTTACGGTCTTCAATGGCATCCAGAAGTTATTCACACTGAAAACGGTATGCAAATTCTTCGAAACTTTATCTTTCAAGTCTGCAAATGCGAAGCTAACTGGCAGATGGAAGATCTGATAGGAAAAATGGTTTCCGAAATAAAGGCTGAAATCGGCAACAGCAAAGCCATAATCGGTTTAAGCGGAGGCATAGACTCCAGCGTTGCCACTGTTTTAGCGGCAAAAGCTCTCGGCGACAAGTTAACCGCGGTTTTTGTTGACCATGGTTTTATGCGCGAGGGCGAACCCGAGGCAATCAGGCAAACCTTTGAAAAATACCCAATAAACTTCATCATGGCAAACGCGCAAGAACGCTTCATGCAAAAACTCCATGGCGTTGTTGACCCTGAAAAGAAACGAAAAGTCATTGGAGAAGAATTTATTCGGGTTTTTGAGGAAATTGCAGATAAATCAGGAGCGCAATTCCTGATCCAAGGAACAATATATCCAGACAGAATAGAATCAGGCATAAGAAAAAACTCAGACGTAATTAAATCACATCACAACGTAGCGGGTTTACCAAAGAACATAAAATTCAAAAAAATTATTGAACCACTCAGAGACTTATACAAAGACGAGGTCCGAAAGGTAGCTAAAATGCTTGGATTACCGAGTGAATTGGTTAATCGACAACCATTTCCAGGACCAGGCTTGGCCGTAAGAATAATAGGTGAATTAACGCCAGAAAAAGTAACCGTTGCTAAAAAATCAGATGCAGTGGTTCGCCAAGAAATTGAGAAAAACGGTTTAGCAGAGCAACTTTGGCAGTATTTTGCGGTATTAACGGACACTAAAGCAACCGGCGTTAAAGGAGATTCAAGAGCTTACGGTTATGTGGTAGCCGTCAGGGCAGCAGAGAGTCGAGAAGCCATGACAGCAAATTTTGCGCAGATTCCATATTCGGTACTTGAAAAAATTTCAACACGCATTACAAATGAGGTCCCCGAGGTAACTCGTGTCGTATATGACATTACACATAAGCCGCCGGCAACTATTGAATGGGAATAATAATCATAATTCTTTATATTAAAACAAGCCAATAGTGATGGCTCATAATAAGGTGACATATCTGAAAGCGGTAATACTAGCTGGTGGATTCGCAACAAGGTTGCGTCCGTTAAGTTGCAGCAGACCAAAAACACTTTTTCCAATCGTTAACAAGCCGCTACTTGAATGGATTTTCGAACGATTAGCCAATAATGGCGTAGACGAAGCGATACTTGCAGTCAACGCTTTAACACAGTTTTACATAAGACAAATCCGACCAAACAAAAACGGTTTGAAAATCAGATTTTCAATTGATCCACCAAAGACGCCTTTGGGAACAGCTGGACCTGTAAAGAAAGCAGAAAAAATAATCGGGCATGATGAGCCCTTTATTGTTTTGAATGGTGACATATTTGCGGACTTAAGCTACAGAGAACTGATTGGAGCTCACATTAAAGCTGGAGCTTCCGCGACAATCGCACTTTGCACTGTTAAAGACCCATGCAGATATGGAGTAGCTGAACTGGGGGGAGATAAGCGCATAACGAGGTTTGTTGAGAAACCATCCAAAGATAAAGCGCCGAGCAACCTCATAAACGCGGGCGTCTACGTACTTAGTCCAAAAGTTTTCAACTATATACCTGTTGGGAGAGCTGTTTCGATGGAACGAGATATTTTCCCTAAACTTGCTGAAGAAGGCAAGCTTCAAGGTCACCAAATCAACGGTTTATGGATGGATATTGGCAAACCTGATGAATATTTGGAAACAAACATGATAATCCTTGATTCAATTGCCAAAAACACTAAACAAACAAAACCAAAAAACTTTGAGTTAAAAAATCCTGTAGCTTTCGATAAGAATGTTTCGATAAATGAAGGATCCGTTATTGGTCCTCACGCGATACTTGGAAAAAATGTCATTGTTGGGAAAAATGTGCAAATAAGCAACTCAGTAATTTTTGCCAATGTTCACGTAGAAGATTATGCCTCAATAAACGGAGCTATAATCGGCGAGGGAGCCAAAATTGGAAAAAACGTTAAATTAACCAACGAATGCATAATCGGCGACCATACAAAAGTGAAAGATGGGTTTGAACTTTCAGGAAAGGTCTGTCCAGGAAAAGAAGTGGCTGAAAACGTTTTAAAACCCAGAATTCACTGTTAATAATAATGAGTGACATTTATGACTGATAGAAAACTTTTTGGAACAAACGGCATTCGAGGCTTAGTTAACGTTGAATTAACGCCTGAGATGGCAATCAAAGTTGGTTGTTCTATAGGGACTTTTTTTGGTAGAGGAAAAAATCTTCTGCTTGGACATGACGCCAGAACCAGTGGCGTTTTACTTTCTAAAGCAGTAATTTCAGGTTTAAACGCAACAGGATGCAATGTATTTTTTGCAGGTATGGTTCCAACACCTGCTCTGCAATTCGGAGTCAAGAATCACAAATTTGACGGCGGCGTATTAATTACAGCGTCTCATAACCCACCTGAATACAACGGCATCAAAGCTATTTGGAATGACGGAATTGAAACCTCTCATGAACAAGAGGTTGACATTGAAAATATTTATTTTGACAATAAAATAGTATTCGCTCCATGGGATCATCTTGGAACAACTCAAGAACTGCCCGGAATCAACGATGAATATGTTCAAGCCATAAAAACGCAGGTTAACGTTCCCAATATTGGCAAGAAACGCTTCCATGTGGTTGTGGACGCCGCAAATAGCGTAGGCGGAATTACTGCTCCTGTGTTATTGCGTGAACTTGGATGTAAAGTAACCACAATTAACGCCAACATCGACGGGACATTTCCAGGAAGACTGCCTGAACCTCGCCCTGAAAGTCTAGGCGACTTGTCATCAATAGTAAAAGCAATAGGCGCAGACATGGGAGTTGCCTTTGACGGAGACGCTGATCGCTCAATTTTCACTGATGAGAATGGAACAATTTATTGGGGAGACAAAACGTTTGCGGTAATCATAAAACAGTACTTGATAAAAAATCCAGGGGCAAAAATTGTAACGCCAGTGAGTTCCTCGACTCTAATCAAAGACACTGCAGAAGCTTACAAAGGTGATTTGATCTTGACTAAAGTCGGAAGCGTAACAGTTTCTCAGAAAATGAAGGAACTTGACGCTAAACTAGGCGGTGAAGAAAACGGAGGAGTCTTTTATGGTCCACACCAAGCAGTCAGAGATGGAGCAATGACGACAGCACTGTTGCTCGATATTATGGAGCAAACGGGCAAGAAACTTTCGCAGCTAGTTGCTGAGCAGCCTCAATACTTTATTGAAAAAGGAAAAATCGAGTGCACAGACGATAAAAAACAAATTCTTCTTGATAAAATATACGAGCAAGTCAAAGGCGAAAATATTAGCACAATTGATGGAGTAAAAATATGGTTCACCGACAACAGCGCTATCCTCATAAGACCAAGCGGCACCGAACCAGTATTCCGACTCTATGCGGAAGCAAAAAACCAAGAAAAAGCATCGGGACTAGGTAAAAGAATACACAGAAAAACTTCAGAAAATACTCATTAAGCTATAAATCTATTTCTTTTGGAGATTTACAACTTGATGCCCGCAGCTTTAAACCTAAGGCTCCAACAGATTGATTCGATCGAAAGCCGTTCCCAGATTTGCGTCGCAGTTTTAGGATGCGGACAGAAAGGAGTTTTGTTTGCAGTTGCTTTTGCAAAAGCTGGTTTCTCTGTAACTTGTTTAGATGCCGACGCCAGCGTTATCAAGAAAATCGCCAAAGGAAAAATACCATTCTCAGATATTGAAATTCAGAGTCAAGTAAAAAGGCTTATCATCTCTGGACAGTTAATCGTTACAAGCGAACTAAAGAAAACTCTTTCGAAAAGCGACATAATAATCATTACAGTGCCTGCTAAGGTTGATGAAAAAAAGAAAACCGACTATTCTGAAACATTAAAGGCATGTAAACAAATCGGATCCTCTTTTCATTCGGGTGCACTGATCATCGTCGGAGAGATTGTGGGTTTTGGCTTTATTGAGGGACCTGCTAAAGAAACATTAGAGAACACATCTGGTCTAAAAGCAGGGAAAGATTTCGGTTTAGCCTATATGCCACTATTCAAATCAAAAACTAAAACCGGGAAACCTCAAGAAGACTTTGAATTAATCGTTGCCGCCGTTGGAAAAACAGATTTAGCGTCCGCAACCAAAATTGCAAAAACACTTACTTCTAATGTTCAATGGGTAAAAGAAGTAAAAACTGCTGAACTAGCGACGCTTTTTAGAATTGGAAAGAAAGATGTAAACACAGCGTTAGCTAATGAACTGTCAGTTTTTTGTGAGGCTACAAACAGCGATTACTTTGAAGTACTAAAAATTCTAGATTTGAATGACGAAGAGTTTTTTCCTACCGCTGTTGAACAAGAAAACATGGACAAGGCATATTTTCTGCTTGAAAACGCAGATAACATTAATGCGAAGTTGAGGCTTTCAGCATTGTCTAGACAAATAAATGTGGACATGGTTAAACATGCAGTTAGTTTAACCCAGGAAGCACTTCGTAGCTGTGGCAAAACTCTGAGAAGGGCAACGGTTGCAGTTTTAGGTGAAATTAACACAGAAAATTCCACAAGTGTTTACGTTAAGCTACTGACTATAAAAGGCGCTAAAATAAGCCTTTATGACCCAGCATCAAAGGGTGAATCTTTGGATTCAACAGTTGTAAAAAGCAACCTCAACGAAGCAGTCGAAGGAGCCGATTGCATCGTAATACTCACGGGGAAGCAGCAGTTTTCTAGCTTAAACCTAAAGAAAATCAAGTCATTAACTAAGCCGCCTTCAATCCTAGTTGATTTAGCTGGAGCTTATGAACCGGAAAAAGTAAAAGCAGAAGGCTTCATATACCGTGGAATAGGAAGAGGTACCGGATAAAAATGACCAAGCTTGGAGTAGCAGTAGTTGGCACCGGTTTCTGGGGAAAAAACCACGCTCGAGTCTATAAAGAATTACCCTCGACAGAACTAATCGCAATTTGTGATATTAACGCTGAAAGAGCCAAAGCTGTTGCGGGACAATTTGGAGCAAAAGCGTACACTGATAGCTCTCAAATGCTTAAAGATAAGGATATTGAGGCATTAAGCGTATGCACTTGGTCGACTTATTTGGCTGACGAAGCCTTAAAAGCGCTTACCGCAGGCAAACATGTACTTGTTGAAAAACCAATGGCAACAAACTCAAAACAAGCCAAAGAACTCGACGACCTTGCAAAAAAGAGTGGATTGCATTTAACCGTAGGGTTCTTGACGCGCTTTATCCCGGGCGTGCAAATTATTCGTGATTCAATCGAAAAGAAAAAAGTGGGGGACCTTGTCTGTGCAACTTCAAAACGTGTTAATCCTTGGCCTGAACGCATCGGTGACGTTGGCGTAGTTAAGGACTCAGCAATTCATGACATTGACATAATGAGATTTATTTCCCAGCAGGATCCAGTAACAGTATACGCAAAAATGGGAAGCCGACGAATTAAGAAATACGAAGATTACGCTCATATAATGTTAACTTACGAGAACGGCGAGAGCGCTTTTATTGAAGCTAACTGGCTTACTCCAAGCAAAACTAGAATGTTAACGGTTACGGGCAGTGAAGGCATAATGAAACTCGATTACATATCTCAAGAACTTTGGATAGAACAACAAACTCAAGCGGTACAGCCTAGACAACCAACCGTAGAACCACTGAAACTTGAACTTGAACACTTTGCCAAATGCATAACAGAGAAGAAGTCACCGTTGATAACGGGAGTTGATGGAATAAAAGCCTTACAAATCGCTGAAGCCGCCATGCAATCGTCAACAAATTGCACTGCAATAAACTTGGGAAAGTAAAAAGTTTATTTTAGATTAAAGGGTTTTCCTTCTTTCACTATTTTGTCAGGAATCTTTTCTTTCCATTTCTTCATAAACGGCAAGTCTTCAGCTTCTTTGCGCAATTCGTCAGGGAGCATTTCTGGAATTTCATCTCTTATAGGATACCATCGTAGACATTTAGGGCAAACAATTAAACCTTCAACTATCTCATCTTTTTCTTCAAAAACGTGGAGTTCGAGTGGATGATACTTATCAATTGGACAGGCTAAGATTTCCATTAGTTTCTGCTTCATCTTTCATCGCTGAAATAGATAGGTGATTGTTTAGCTATTAAAACTTGCTCGGGAACGAAGACACTTGAATATCCAAAACCGTTTGGAACCAATTAGGTCCCGTACTTCTTATAACACGGGAAGAACCAAAACTAAAACAAACGCCTAAACTGTCGAGCTTTTGTGCCACTTTCAATTTTGTTTTCTCTTCTGGATTCTCTTCCCCGATTGCATGTTGAAAGTCATAGTAATGGATCCATCCGCCACTTGCCTTGAGCGCCATGATCGCGTATGGTATGTATTGGAGCGCCAGCTCTGGCAAAGGCATCAGCACTCTATCAGCTAAACCTTGAAGCTGATTTTGGATTATTTTTTTGGAGTCGCCAAGCAAAGGAATAACCCTGTTATATAGCCTGTTGATTCGAATGTTGTCTTTCATGAAACTAAAAGCAGTTGGGTTAATATCAATAGAGTAAACTTTGATTTTATCCGATGTTTTCCCAATCAAAATGCTGAAGCACCCGACACCCGAAAACATGTTAACAACAATTTCATCACTATTTATCAAGCTTGCAATGCGCCTGCGTTCACCAGAAAGTCGAGGCGAAAAATAACATTTCTCAACGTCCACGCCAAATATACTACCTGCCTCCTTGTATTTGGTAACAGTTCTATTTTCACCGGCTACTAATTTTAGTTCTCTAATTCTAAAATCACCTCTAACAGGGCTTGTTTGAAGAAAAACTGTTTTTACGCTTCTATGAACAGCCATTATTTGTTTAGCAACGACTTCATTGCTGGCATTGTTTCCTTTGACTGTTTTGAAGATTGCAATGTCTCCTATTATGTCAAATGAATCGTAAATCTGTTGTATCTCTTCTCGCGACATTGCTTCAGATAGTTTTTCTTTTAGCCGTTTCCTCAAAGCTGCATCCTCAATAACGTCGAGTAATTGGAAATGTTTAAAAGCAAAATACTTTTCTTTGTAGGAAGAGGCGTTTCTATGGAAAAGTCAGGAATTGTTTACGAATGCATGAGATGCGGCGCAAGAGTGCCATCTGAAGAGCTAGAACTACGTGGCGGAGAAACAAAATGCATCATTTGTGGCTACCGAATTCTCAAAAAAATTAAGCCCCCAGTAGTTAAACGAGTGCAATCAAAATAGAGAATCTTTGCTCATTTAACGAGCTCTAATTTTTAAATTTTTTTAGGTCTTAATAGTAGTCTTGGTCACCGAGTTTACGCAACGCTTTTCCCCTTAGCTTTATAGATTCAGCCTTGAATTCATCTCCACCGCCATCTAAGTCTTCTTTTTCAACCGTTTTACGTCTAACAGTTTCACCGCAAACTGCGCCAGGCAACAATCGTCTTTTAGCACACATTGAATACATACATTTAGCAACAGTACAGTTTTCGTCCGTTTCTCTACACCAAATTGTGTCTCGACGATAGAAAACCGCGTTTTTTGCACATTTAAAAGCATTGCAACTTGGAGAGCAAGATTTGGATTGAGCCAATAGTTACACCTCTACTGCTAATCAAAATATCCTGTTTGTGTTTTGTTATTGTTTTCTTCTATGTTATTTAAAAAACATATAAACTTTGTTCTTTCAACCTATGAAAATGCCTCAATCAGTCGCCAGTTCATGCGCTTAGCGTTTCTTTCTCCTATAGATTTCTACTGCTAGAAAAAGAATAAGTAAAGTCAAGATTACAGCAATGGTCAATAATGTGTTTGCTTGAATCAAAAATGGACCTAAAGCAACGTATTTATCAAGTTTTATTTGTATTGATGTTGGCTGATTCACGGTTTGGACAACAGACTGGAAATCATTCGGCGCTCCTTGAGCAAACGCAATTATTTGAACGTCACCGCCAATAACATCATTAAAAATAACTTTTCCATTGTTGTGGGTCAAAGCCGAAAACCGTTCAGTTGCGGGCCCATTTAGAGTAACGTTAACATTTTGAATTGGCTGCCCCAACACATCAACAACTGAAACTGAAACTTGTATGCCGTATAATGTGCAGAGAATTTGTTTTTGGGTATTGCCAAAAACATCAACATTTGAATCGTTTATGAGAACGTTATCTTTGTAGATTCGTGCTCTATAGGTTCCAAAGGTTACAGAGGTCGCAACTGAACCATTACTATCAGTTGAACCAGTGTAAAATAAATTGTTAGATAATTCTACTAGTTCAATGCGAGCGTCAGCAATTGGAACCTGGTTATTACCTATTACGTTGATTGTTAATGCTTCATTTGGGCATATTATCTGCACTTGCGAGAAAGATTGGACTGGTGCATTATTCACTATGTTAACACTGAAAATTTGGTTGTATAAAGAAGCTGTAACATTATAATCTATGCCGGTAAGGGTAGAATTAAATCTGTAGAATCCGAGAACATCAGTCTCGCCAGAAGCGCTGCCTACCTGCGTTACACCGCTTGTAGTCTGATACTGAAAAAAAACGTCTAATTGAACGAAAGGCATTGGAACACCATTTTCGTTATGAACCACAAAATTGAGGTCGGTTAACGTACAAACCAAAATGAATACACCGTTTCCAGTTACTGTAATGTTTGCTTGCCCAACATTTACGCCGCTCCAAAAAGCTGTGAGAGATTGGACACCCGCTTCGAGACTAAAAGTAGCGATGCCGTCATTACCGCTGGAACCATTAACAACCACGTTGGTTGTAGCATCTTGAACTTGAAGTCTAATTAGAGGAACAATTTCGTTTCCTAAATTTACAGTTTTTACTTGTACAAAATACCCTATGACCGAAATTGTCTCCGAATCAATTATGGCTTTAGACGTCCCAGTTGTAGTTATTTGAACAGTATAAGTGCCTATTGCAGCATTTGTTGAGACCAGCCAGGTTGCAGCTATTGTGCCATCATTGGAAGCAGTTAATAGCTCCTGATCAAGGAGCGCTCCTGTTGCAATGTTTGTGACGACTAGATTTGCTGCTTGGCTTGGTTGGTAACCTACTGCTTTAATTATTGCTGTTTGACCTCGGTGATAGCTGGTTGAGTCAAGAAAACCTACAGAAAAATTAGTTCTCGCCATATTATCAGACTGATTAAAGTATGCATAGTAAGTGCCTGAATAGTCGGTAAGTGACCCTGTTGGCAGATAGCTATTTTCAGGGTAAGTAACCAGTGAGCTGGCAGTGCCTTTATCACTAGAAGTTCCTAAAGAAACTATTTTTGAGAAGGCCGTATTAAGCGGGCTGGGAATCATAACCGAGATATTGGCAGCATAATGGGTGTTCGGTTCACCACCAGTAACGGTGACGTTCAATGTAACGCTGTCACGTTCTTGAATCTGATTCGATAATGGAACTATCGTGTAACTTGTTGTTACTTGAAATTGGTTGGTT
This sequence comes from Candidatus Bathyarchaeota archaeon, assembly GCA_963701045.1. Taxonomy (GTDB): domain Archaea; phylum Thermoproteota; class Bathyarchaeia; order Bathyarchaeales; family Bathycorpusculaceae; genus Bathycorpusculum. Next base: position 484,179 of record OY969560.1, on the reverse strand, counting down.
GCGTTAGCGCGCGTTGAAAGGTCTCTAAGTGCTAATGTGTAGGTGCCACCATTAATTTCAGGAATAGCAAAGGAAGCAGTAACAGAGTATCCGTTGGAGGTTCCGGAGGTAACTGGGTTTTGGTCAAAAAGTACCTGGTAATTACCGTTGAGGGTGGCTATTGTCCCTTGAACAGTTACAAATGAACCAACTGCTCCGCTTAGGGAAGGCGTGACCTTTGTAATGCTAACTGAAGAACTTTGATTTTGTCCATCAACGATTTCGACAGGAACAAACCCTAAAGAAAAACAAATCAAAAACAGGAGAGCACCTACAGCAACACGTTTATTCAAACACATCTAGCCCTCCACAATAAGTCAATGACAACATCAATGATCTCTGTTAGGAGCAAATATTTTAAACTTGCCATTTGACACAAACAAAAAACGTAAATTAAAATAGAGATTGCCAAAACAATCAATTTACAATAAGATGTAATTCTACCCAATTAATTTTTTAAAGGCGGCTATTCCTATGTTTAAGGAAAAATCAGGTAAAGACTTTGGAAAAGAAAACTGAAGCAACGCTTTCTGGAGCTTTGCGAAAGCAAAAATACCATTTTGTTGGAAGCCATTCAGCGGTTAAGAGGTGTAAATGGCTCTACGAATCAATAGTTAATGATAGGCCATGTTATAAACAGAAGTTTTACGGAATCAAATCACACAGATGCATCCAAATGTCTCCTTCACTTTACTATTGCACTCAACAATGCCTTTTCTGTTGGAGAGCACAAAGTGGAGACCTACAAGTAACTTGGGATGAAATGAAAATTCCCAAAATAGATACCCCTGAACAAATCGTCGAGGGTTGCTTCAAAGCACAAGAACGGATTCTAACAGGCTATAAAGGTAACCCAAAAACTAAGTGGCGCAAATTCCAAGAAGCCCTAATGCCAAAGCAAGTCGCAATAAGCCTAACAGGCGAACCTACGCTTTATGAACCATTAGGTGAATTGATAAAAATTTTCCACCAAAAGGGCTTAACAACTTTTTTGGTGTCCAACGGCACTCTGCCCTCAAAACTTTCAAAACTCACAACCGAACCTACTCAGCTGTATGTTTCCCTGTGTGCACCAAACGAACAGACTTACAAGAAAGTATGTCGTCCGGAGTTTCCAGGCGCTTGGGTTAAATTAAATGAAACGTTGGGTTTACTGCAAAGTTTTAGGTGTCCAACTGTGTTGAGGATGACTCTGGTTAAAAACTATAACATGAGCGACTTAGAGGAATATGCTCGACTTGTGCAGAAATCTGGTCCTACCTACATTGAAACGAAAGCATACATGCACATTGGCTTCTCGCATCTTCGTTTAGGGTTTGATAATATGCCAACGCATAATGATGTAAGAACCTATGCTGAGGCTTTGGCTGAAAAAACAGGATATAAGATCCTCAATGAAGCGCCTGAAAGTAGGGTTGTACTGCTTAGCAAGTTAGAGAAGGCTATACAGATTGGCTCCAACTAAAGATGCTTAACAGCTGAAGAAATTCAAATTTAATCTATGCTATAAATCAACGACCAAGCGGTTATTAGTGTGGTAAGCCAAGGGAAAAGATGGCTTATTACGAAAAAAAGATGGCTAATATCTAGTTTATCTGCCCAAGATTTAACGGAAGAATATCAGTCCCATTCAAAGCTCAGAAGCAATCTTTGTAAAAGTGAGTTTTGCATTAGTCGGTAACAAAGTCTTATTTGAAAATGAACATATAGAAAATTAAGCAATTTGTTAGAAATTAAAATAAATACCCAATCACTTTACGTTTTATTGGTAGAGAATCTTGATGTCTTTAGAGGGCGTTCTTCAAGAAGTCAAAAATGAACTTATGCAGAAAAATCAAGTTAGAGAAGAAACGCATGAAAGCATGCGAAAAGCAACAAGCCTATCAAAACAAGCAATCCTACTCATTCATCAAAAAAAATGGAATGAAGCTCAAATCTTAATTGAAAATGCTAAAGAAAAAATTTCAAGCCTGCAAGAATTAGCCAAAAAAAGCCCAGATATTGTTTATGGTGGTATGTTTAGTTCAGCGCTTCAAGAATATTCTGAAGCACGTATTTTTTTGGAGTTAGTCAGGGAATCTCGATTTATCACTCCGGGAGAAATTAACGTACCTTCTGTCGATTACGTACTTGGTTTGGCAGACGTAATTGGAGAGTACCGGCGTTTGGCGCTGGATTATTTGCGCGAAAGTGAAGTCAAATTGGGCGAAAAATGTTTAGAAATAATGGACCAAATTTTTATTCAACTTTTGGCTCTTGACGAAGCCTACATGCTTAGTCCCGGGACTACGGCACAAATCAGATACTGCAAGAAGAATAATTGAAGCCACAAGAGGCGACATTACGTTGGAAATCCGCAGAAAATCGCTTGAAGACGCCTTGAAACAGTTTCAATTCCCAAAGCATACCCGAAAAAGAGCGGTAAAAAAGGATACCTCTTGATCAAAAGACGCAAACTAATTGAGTGCTTCTCAGTAGAAAAAGCGCGTAAAACACAGTTATGCTTATCAAAAAATAATTAGATAAGGCCATGCTGCCTTCGAAAATCCTCACCGTCGCAGGCTTTGATGTTTCTTACGTGGGCAATGTTGGTGTTGGGCCGTAACTATTCTAAATTAGATTCATTGGAATTGCAGGAGACTCAGCTCGCGATTTGTCCTGTAAAAATTCCCTATATTCCGACGTTGCTCTCTTTTAGAGAGATTCAGCGTGCAAAGGCAACAATCAGAAAACTCAAAATTCAACATGATATTTTTCTCGTCGATGCGCAGGGACTCACCCACCCACGTAGATGCGGCTTCGCCAGCCACTTTGGGCTTATCTTAGGTAAACCAACAATTGGCGGTGCTAAGAGCCGGTTGATCGGCATTGCGGAGAAACGGGATGGAGAAACTTTATTGTTAGATAAAGGAGAGGTCATAGGTGCTGTTGTAATGGCAATGCCTGGTTCTAATCCTGTTTACGTTAGTATCGCTCACCTGGTCTCGCTAAAAACATCAATAGAGATTGTTTTACACTGCTCTAAAAGCCGAGTTCCGGAGCCTTTACTGCAAGCGCATAAGTTAGCGACTAAAGAGAGAATACGACTTGTGCGCAAGAAACCAAAATAAATATCAAGGAAAAATAGAATTAGAGAGAGCGTGAAATAGTTTGTCTGAGGAAATCTCATTCGCTGAATTTGAAAAATTAGACCTAAGAGTTGGAAAAATTATTGAAGCAACACCAATTCCAAACTCCAAGAAATTAATCAAAATAATGGTTGATTTTGGCACAGAGAAACGTCAGGCTATTGCAGGTTTGCTAAAGTTTTATACGCCTGAGCAGTTGGTTGAGAAGAAATGCGTTTTTCTTTTGAATCTTCAGAGGCGCGTGATTGCTGGTGTTGAATCACAATGTATGGTTTTAGCAGCTGAGGATATCGCAGGGAACGTTTCAGTGCTTATGCCTGAAAAAGATATTGCTGAAGGAAGCAAAATCGGCTAATTAATAAACGAATTTTTGCCTGTTTACTTTAATATGCTAGGAAAAAAGTTAAATTATATATTGAGTCAGGTTAGTGTAGCAATTATTTGTTGAAGGTTACTTTAATGGCAATTAATGAAGAAGCACTTATGTGGGTTGAAAAATACCGTCCCAAAAATCTAAAAGAGGTCGTAGATTTACGCGATATTGTTGAAAGCCTTAAAGCTTTTATGAAGAACCCCAAAACGATGCCTCACCTCATGTTCGCAGGAATACCAGGCACAGGAAAAACAACTCTTGCCATCTGTATAGCTCATGAACTGTATGGTCAAAACTGGAAAAACTTTACTTTAGAGCTTAATGCATCTGATGAAAGAGGAATAGATACTGTTAGGGAGAGAATCAAGGATTTTTCACGTTATAGCCGAGCAGGATTTGGAAACATTCCTTTTGCATTGATTGTTTTGGATGAATGTGATCAAATGACAGGTCCAGCTCAGACAGCGTTGAGAAGAATAATGGAAACCAGCAGTAGAACTTCCAGATTCATTCTCATTTGCAACCAATCAAGTAAAATCATAGAGCCAATCCAAAGCCGATGCGCCATATTCCGCTTTTCAAAACTAGATAGACAAGCTATGATTGATCATTTGCATTGGATTAGCCAACAAGAAAACGTTAAACTTGAACCCGTAGCCGCTGAAAGAATCGTTGACTTTGCAGAAGGAGACCTAAGACACGCAATTAACGCATTGCAAACAGCAGCCGCTTACAAAGAAGGATGCATTGACGAAAAAACCGTGTCACTAGTAATAGGCGAAGCTAGCCCTATGCAAATTCAACAGATGATACGGAAAGCGTTATTTGGCGATTTTATTGACGCTCGTAAAAAAATGTATGAAATTATGGGCAACTACGGCTTTTCAGGAAATGAAGTAATAAGACAAGTGCAACGAGAAATCTTTAAAATGTCAGATTTAACGCCTGAACAAAAAGCCGAGCTATCCAATATTATCGGTGAGTATGATTACCGACTAACGCAAGGCGCAAACAGTGACATACAGTTAAGCGCTCTTCTTGCCCAATTTGCAAAGTTTGGCAAAGTTTTAGGGGAAAATTATTGAGAAATGACCTTTTATGGGTTGAAAAGTACCGCCCAAAAAAAATAGAAGATATCGTGGGCAACGAAGAAGCGAAAGCCACATTTATCGATTGGCTAAAAGGCAAACGTAAGACCGCCAAAAAAGCAGTGTTGCTTTATGGTCCGCCAGGGGTTGGAAAAACCGCTCTGGTAAACGCCGCTGCAAAAGAATTCAGTTTCAATTTAATTGAAATGAACGCGAGCGATACACGGTCGGAAAAAGCAGTTAATGCAATTGCTAAGCCAGCCACTTCCTACATGGCGTTAGATGCATTCTCTGGCGAAACCAAAGGTAAAGGTAACCTGCTTTTCCTCGACGAAGTAGACGGTATTGCAGGCAATGAAGATAGAGGAGGAGTCAGCGCTATAATAGAAATTATTGAAAAATCCTTAGTGCCGGTGATAATGGCAGCAAACGACCCAGAAATTGATAAGCTAAGACCTCTAAAAAAAGTGTGCTTGCTTATTCGGTTCCATCAAACCCGCATCCCTTTAGTGATTGCCTTACTGCAGAAGATTTGTTTGCTAGAGCATATTAAGACAGAGTTTGAAGCGCTAGAACATATTGCCCAAAACAGCAAAGGAGACGTGCGTTCAGCCATAAATGACCTGCAAAGCCTCAGCGAAGAAAACCATGTTTTAACATTGCAGGATACAATGGGGTTGAGTTCAAGAAACAAAGACATTAGCATGGATGAGACTCTGCGGGGCTTTTTCAGTGCAAAATCCATTAACGAAGCCTCAAGCTTGCTTTTTAGATCCAGCGTTGATTATGACGAGCTTTTGATGTCGGTAAGTGATAACCTACCTAAACGATACACGAACCCAGATGAGCTCGCGGCAGCCTACGAATTTGTTTCTTCTGCGGACATGTATAGAGGCAGGATTGGAACGGAAAATTGGCATCTGTTAAAATACTTCTACAACGCCCTTTCACAAGTAGCAGCCGTTGCTCCTCAATCTTACAAACCTTTCGAGCTAATCTCGCCTCCCATCAGAATCATAACCTTGTTTTGGACTAAAGGCAAAAGAAGCATGCTGGAGGCAATTTGCGGCAAAATCGGCGTTCGATGCCATGTCTCACACGTTATTGCTAAACATGACTTCGTACCCTACATTAAAGAGATATTACAGAAACAAAAAGCCAGCCCACTAATTGATTGGTTTGAGTTCACACCTGAAGAGGTTACCTTCCTAGTTCAAATGAACAGATACTAACGAGGAAAAAGCATGGTTGTGGTTTTGAATCCTAAAGGTTTCAAGCTCCCAAGGATTGAAAAAGAAAAATTCATCCTCCTGATACGCCTAGGAGTAGAGTATAATAGAGAATTAGGAGTGTTCTCCATCAAAAACTACAACAACATCGAAAAAGTCATTGATGCAGTCACCAGCATTTTGGGTTCTGAAGTGATTTTTTCTCAAACCTGCATCCGATGCGGTAAAGATTTCCCTTGCTCTGACTGCAAGTATGGCGAATTATGCACCACCAAAGATCTACCTTTTAGCTGCGTTTGCCCTCAATGCCTAAGAGATAGAAAACAGTTTGAACAATACTTAGAAAGATTTTGAAACTTTTTAATGCTTTTTTGGTCTCGGTATTGCCCAAGTTCTTGTCATTTGAGGCTCTTTCTTTTGCGCCAATGTTAGCCACTATCACCAAGTTAAAGTGATGTTATGATCATGTCCATTAACAATCATTAGCCCTCAGCATTTAAATGTCGATGGAAATTTAGTCCGTTAACCATGAAAATTGGAACAATATTTTCAGAAATAGCTAAGCAAACTCAATTGTATATCAAATTATAAAAACATTCCATGTATTATTTTCAATTTCTATATTAGATCATAGCTACGTTCTTAATCCGAAAGGCAGACAAAACTAGAAACAAAATGTTAAAAGATCGAATTTTATATTTTGTTTGAAAGAAACAGTATGTAGTAACAAAAAATTTCCACGGTATACAAAAGCATCAACTAAACAAACAAATCAATCAAAGGCAAATCTTATCTAGCTATTGATCGTTACAATTTATTACAGGAGGCTATTTTTATGTCAGAAGAGCACACTGCACTTTCGGTTGCAATTTCTCAACTTAAACTTGCTTCAAAAAAGTTACAGTTAGATGATGGAATGTATAAGATGCTCAGCCAAGCTAAACGTTCCATTAGCGTGAGCATTGACATTCGCATGGATAATGGGGCCGTCGGCGTTTTCAACGGCGTCCGAGTCCAGCATTGGGATGCCCGCGGACCTTTCAAAGGCGGAATTCGATATTACCCAAATATTACAATAAGCGAAGTCACAGCTCTCGCTATGTTGATGACTTGGAAATGCGCCATTGCAGACATCCCGTTCGGTGGCGCTAAAGGCGGTATCTGCGTAGATACCAAAAAAATGAGTAAATATGAACTTGAACGTCTAACCCGCAGATACGTAAGTTTAATTATTGATTATCTTGGACCTCACCGCGATATTCCCGCGCCCGACATGTACACAGATTCACAAACTATGGCTTGGATAATGGACACCTACAGCCAACTCAAAGGCTACAGCATTCCTGAAAGCGTAACAGGCAAGCCTGTGGAAATCGGAGGAAGCTGGGGAAGAACTGAAGCCACAGGAAGAGGAGTAATCCACTGCGTAAAACAAGCCATGGAAAACAAAAAGTTCAAACTCAAAGGTGCATCCGTCGCCATCCAAGGCTTTGGTAACGTAGGCTACAATGCAGCAGTCGCTGCCCATGAAGAGGGCTGCAAAGTCATTGCAGTAAGCGACTCAACAGGAGGAATCTATTGCCGAGATGGATTAAATCCTGAGGAAGTTTTATCTTATAAAGAACAAACAAAATCCGTCCAGAACTTTAGAGACAGCAAAAACATTACTAACGAGGAATTGCTTGAATTGCCCTGCGACGTATTGATTCCGGCAGCTATGGAAAATCAAATTACCTTCAAGAATGCTAATAAGATCAAAGCAAAAATGGTTGCTGAAGCGGCTAACGGACCAACCACACCAGACGCAGACAAGATCCTATACGAAAAAGAAATCTGTCTAATCCCAGACGTTCTTGCTAACAGCGGCGGAGTAACCGTAAGTTATTTTGAATGGGTACAAAACCTCACACGGGAGCAATGGCCATTAGAGAAAGTCAACCGTAAACTCGAGGAAAAAATGACCAAAGCATTTAACGACGTAGTCAATATATCCGATAAAGAAGAAAGCGATATGAGAACTGGCGCGTTGATGCTTGGTATTGGAAGAGTGGCTAACGCGATTAAAACTCTGGGATTATGGCCATAAATAGATGATTTTTCCTCAAATTTCAACAATTTAACATCTAATTTCTTGTAGTGAAAAGCTTAAGAGGGGTTTCGGCATATGTTTTGAACCCCTGCAAAGGAACCATCAGGAAAGGGAGAGCGAAAGTTGGCTGCCAAAATATGCACTATAGATTTCTGCTATGAGAATTCTATGGTTAAAATTGTCGCCAACCGCAATTGTCCCGAAATTAAACTTGCGGGTCTAACGGTCGGACCTTTTGATGAGGGAAACGAATATGAAGTTTACTTCTGGGTAGCAAAACAACTTGCAGTCGCTGGCATGGCGCATTTTCGCGAAGATGACTTATTGGATTCAACAAAACTCTATAAGGTGCAATGGAAGGAAGGCGTTCAAATCCCTGGTCAGATTTCCGAATTGCCAGAGAATTTCTACCCCAAACTCCGTAGACATCTTGTTGTCTTAAAAGAAGAAGCCACTCAACCTGAAAAAATAACGGAATATCAGAAATCTCGACATTTGGCTAAAGATATTGTTAACTCAAGACTTCGAAAAATAGTGGCTTTATCCGTTGCGGCATCTCAAAATGATCAATTACTAAACAGATTCTCAAACGAAGAAAAAATTCTCTATGAACAACTTGTAAAGCTCATTTCTGAATGGAAAAAGAAAATTCTTGAAAATGGAGAAAAATAAGCTTTGGCTAACGAGATAACAGTCGATCCACAGCAGCTCTTTCAAGATTTCTTCAAAAAAGAAAAATACCGTCAAAGAATTTCTCAGTTGTCAATTATAGGAAAAAACTCCATAGCTATTGATTTTGAAGAGCTTTACGGCTTTGATCAGTCATTGGCTGAGCAGTTACTTAATAGACCCGAAGAGTATCTCCAGCATGCTGGAAAAGGCGCTTACGAGCAACTGAGAATTGAAGATTCTGAATATGCGGAGAAAATAGAGAAAATCATCATTCGCGTTTCAAAGCTTCTTGGCAAAGAACAGTTAAGACGCCTTGGCTCAAAACAGATGACTAAACTGATTATGATTGAAGGCATAGTAGTACGAGCAACGCCTGTTCGCCCTATGGTTTTGATGGGTGCCTTCAAATGCAAACGTTGTGGAACCATGAACCAAGTTGAGCAAACAGGACAGTTTCTTAAAGCCCCTGCAATTTGCCAAGCACCAGACTGTGGTAGAGATGGCCCCTTCGAGTTTGTTCAAGAAGAATCAACCTTCATAGATTCACAAGACCTTCGTTTGCAGGAGAAACCTGAAGATTTACCACCTGGTCAATTGCCCCGTACATTAGCAGTAAAACTTGTTGGAGATGACATAGTGGATGTTGCTAGACCAGGAGATCACGTGTCAGTTGTAGGTATAGTCCGCGCATTTGCGCCTTCGCTTATGGGCATGGGAAAACTTCGCACCTTCATTTTGCAATTGGACGCTAACTCAGTAGAAGTGCTCGGAAAAGAGCCAGAATCTTCACCAGCAACACCTGAAGAAGAAGAAAAAATCTTGGCACTTGGTAGAGACCCGTGGGTTCACCGCAAAATAATGAGTTCCATTGCCCCATCAATTTTCGGTTACGAACACATCAAGGAAGCAGTAATGTATCTCCTGTTTGGTGGAGTCTCTAAAAGTCTACCCGACGTGAACGTGAGAGGCGAAATGAACCTACTAATAATCGGAGATCCAGGTACCGCAAAAAGCCAGATGCTACAATATGTAGCACGAATCGCTCCAAGAGGCTTGTACACCTCAGGAAGAGGAACAACTGCTGCGGGATTAACAGCCGCTGTCGTACGGGAAAAAGGCGGGAGCATGTCTTTGGAAGCAGGAGCATTGGTGCTGGCTGACAAAGGAATTGCCTGCATAGACGAGATGGATAAGATGAAACCCGAAGACCGCGTTGCGATCCACGAAGCCATGGAACAACACACAGTTTCAGTAGCTAAAGGAGGCATCGTCGCCACTTTGAATGCACGAACAGCTGTGCTTGCAGCAGCTAACCCATCGCTTGGCAGATATGAACCAAACAGAACAGTGGCAGAAAACGTTCCTTTACCAGTAACTATACTTTCCCGTTTTGACTTAATTTTCGTCCTACGAGATGTGCCAAATAAAGAAGCCGACGGCAAAATGTCTAGGCACATCTTGGAGATTCACCGTCGAGGAATAAGCCCTGTTGAGGCACAGGTTGATGCAGAATTATTACGCAAATACGTTAGCTATGCTAAAACCATTAAACCTGAACTCGGCGAAGAATCTCTCAAAGCCTTAAGTGACTTTTACTTGGCGATGCGTTCAGCCAGCGAAGCAGAAGGATCACCAGTCGCAATTACTGCTCGGCAACTTGAGTCTCTAGTACGCATTTCTGAAGCCAGAGCACGGGTGGCATTGCGCAAAGAAGTTACCGCAGAAGATGCAGGAGCCGCAATTGCAATCATGAAGCGATCACTTGAAGAAGTTGGAATCGACTTATCTTCTTACAAAGTTGATATTGACATCATAATGACTGGACGCTCAAAGAGCATACGCGATCGTTTATCAATTGTGCTATCAACACTAATGACAATGGAGAAAACTACAGGGATAGTAGAGAAAGACGCACTTCTAAACGAACTGGAAACCAAACAAAAAATTCCCAAAGGAGAAGTCGAACGAATGATAAGCCAATTGCTACGCGAAGGCACAATTTACGAGCCCCGAGAAGGATGCTTGAAGAAAACCTAAAGGAGAAAATCATGAAGCCAGTACTCGTTGTTGTAGGGACAAGACCTGAAATTATCAAGATGGCCCCGATTATCCGAGCTTTAAAGCAAGAAAAAATCCCATATATTTTCGTTCACTGCGGTCAACACTATGACTATAATATGGCCCAGCAATTCATCGAAAATCTAGAGTTGCAAAGTCCAGATTACTCTTTTAGAATTGAATCTGCCTCCCCTGGAGCGCAAACAGCTGAAATAATGCTCAAAACTGACAAATTACTCGAGAAAATTGAGCCCTCGATTGTTTTAGTGGAAGGTGACACAAACAGCGTTTTGGCAGCGGGATTAGCTGCTAACAAACGGTTTATTCCGATTGGGCATGTTGAGGCAGGGTTGCGAAGCAATGATTTTCGTATGCCAGAAGAGTTTAACCGACGTTTAACAGATCACATGTCGGAATATCTGTTTTCACCAACTGAAAAAGCGAAAGAAAACTTGATAAAAGAGAACGTCTGGGGAAAAGTCTACGTAACAGGGAATACTGCTATTGATGCTGTAATCCAACACATGCCGATTGCCGAAAAAAAATCCGACATTTTACATCAAATTCCATTCCAAGAATATGGTTTAGCTACTGCCCACAGAGCAGAGAATGTCGATAACGTGTCGGTTCTTGAGTCGTTAATGCATGTTTTCTCCTTGTCCCCTATTCCATTAGTTTACCCAATGCATCCCAGAACAAGAAAAAGACTGAAGGAAAACGGAATGCTCTCCAAAATGGAAGCCCTTAAGAACCTGTTAATTCTTCCGCCTTTAGGTTACCTTGACTTTTTGATTCTGATGAAAAACTGCAAACTCATAATAACAGATTCTGGAGGCATCCAAGAGGAAGCAACAGCACCACCACTGAGAAAGCACGTACTTGTTATGCGGCTATCAACTGAAAGACCGGAAGCGGCTGATTCAGGTTTTGCTAAAGTGGTTGGAACTGACAGTAACAAGATTTTGGCAGCCATACATGATGCAGTTAGAGAAAAAGTTGAGTTGCCACATGTTTCACCTTTTGGTGACGGCACAGCAGCCGAAAAAACAATAGAAATAATAAAGAAAAATTTCGCTTAACTAATATAAGTCGTCTTTTTGTCTTCTTCTTTGCGTGTTTGCTCTGCTTGTACAGCCCGTTTTTCTTCAATTTGCTGTAAACGAGTAACCATTGTTTCTGCCCGTGCAATCTCCTCGTTTAAACCTGTCAAATCTAGGTCGAAGTTAAAGGCGGCTTTTAGGACTTCAAGAACACTCTTTGCTGCCTAGTGGGTCTGGCAAATAGCCGCGTGTTTCGCCGAGTAGACAGAGAGCATCGATTTTTTTGAATTTCGCCAAGCCAAGAATCAATCCTGCTGTTCCAACTATTGGGCTTCCTGACGTACTAAGTGTTGCACCTGCCTTCAATGCCTTATCTATGATTTCCTGAGACGTTGCCGCAATGAATACTTTGGGTTTCTCTTTGGGCTCCAATCGGTACCCGCCGATTGTTGCTATTGTTTTTACGTTGTTTTTCTCTGAGAAAGCTAGAATTTGGTCAGCGATTTCATATTGTCCTTCGATTGTTTGGGATTGGCTATCCCCTGTGAACAAGATTAGATCAGTACCTTTAGGGTTTTGTACGTAATAGAATGCGCCTCTTAGAAGCCTGACGTTACCTTTTTTGTTAACCAAAACAAAGTATGGAAAGTGAGGGGAGTAGAGATAGGCAATTTTTTTAGCTTTCAATTGTTTTATCATATAACGAAGCGCGATTTTTCCTACAAGACCCAAGCCAGGCAGTCCTTCTATCAATACTGGGTTGTTTGGTGGGATTTCGATGAATTGTTTAATGTAGGTTTCTTTCATTGTGTGGTACACCTTTTCATTGCCATGCGATATTTGAGGTATTTATCATCCGGCGAAAATTTGGGAGGATGCGGAATTCTCACAGGTCCACTACAGTAAGGGCAACTATTCTTGTTTAACGTATAATGGTCACAGTTAGTACATTTGCGGAGCTGCCAAACCATTTACTTTTCCCTTCTAAAAGTGCCTTGCCCGCCAGCCTTGGATATATTTGAAACGACATTGTTAGCTACCTTCTGCAAAACATCTTCAGCGCGCTTGTAATTTTCAGCTGCTGCCTCAACGCTGTATTTTGGCGCTGCAATAACATAAAATGTCACTGCGGCATCTTTGGTTTTTTCCGCTTTTGCCTTTGTGAAGACTTCCTTGATTATTTTTGCGCCGTTGGGTTTTGAGCAGCGAATTTCTAGAACGCCTCTCACTTTTACCAGTTTTACGTGGATACGTTCTTGTGCTACCTGGGCAAAAACTGTCGCTAAGTCTTCTGGAAGACCTATCTCAGTTAAGGCTTCTGCGCCTTCAATTGCTGCTTTTTCGAAGGCTTCATACAAATCGTATTTTTGCTGGATGATTTTTCCGGCTTTTTCGTAAAGTTCTTCGTTGGTTAAACTAACTTTTTCAGCTACTCCTCTAAGAAGCGCATCTGCCTTTCGCTCTTTCTTCCATAAAAGGACTTTTTCGATTCTTTCTCTTTTCGTTACTCTCCTAAAAGAAAGATCTATGTGTCCTTTTTCTAAATCAACTCTTAAAATCTTAAGAACGAGTTTTTGTCCTTCGCGCACGAAATCTCGAATGTTGCGTATCCAAGATGATGAGATTTCTGAAACGTGAAGTAATCCGCGCTTGTCGAATTCGTCAAGCTTTGCGTAAGCGCCATAATCGGTTACTGTTTCTATAGTGGCGATGACTAAATCGCCCACTTCAGGCCATTCAGGCTTACGCTCAGCCATTCATTTCGTCATCCCTTATTCAAGGACTGCTTGTACATCGCCATTGATTTTTGCTCTTCCGCCTGAGGGTTCAGCTAAAACTTCTCCACAGACATTGCAGGATATTTTGTTAACTGCATTGCTGAAGATTTGCTGTTCATTGCCACATTTAGGGCATTTAACCCTAAGGAAGACGCTATTTGGCTTCGGAATAAGTTTACTCCATTCAGACATAACATTTTTCTCCATCGTTTATTGAATGTTCAATTTTCTTAGACGTATGCCGTCTTTGTGCCTCATGTAACTGCATACTTTGCATTTAAGACGCATGGTTTGCTTTTTGGTAGTTTTGGCAAACTCATGTTGAAGCGCATATTTTTGTCCGCCATAACCTTCTTTTTCACGTGCATGATGACGTTCGCCATGAGCTAAAGCCCGTCGTTTTCCAGGCTTGTAGAGGCTTACATTGTGAATTTGATGCGCTTTACATTTTGGACAGTAAGTTTTAACTTCTTTAGGAACGTTCACGTTCTTCACTACCAGCTTTGCATTAAAGGAACACACATATTCTTATACTTTTTCACTTATATACCACAAACTTGAAGCATCTAACAGTTTTAAGATAGGTTCCGAAAAATGTTTTTTGGTCATAAGACTTACCAAAGATAATTGTAATTTTTGGATATATCCTTTTTAAACTGAAATTATGTTCTAATTATCACCATCAGGTATGATTTCGTTCATGGCAAACATTAAGACCAAATTAAATTCAAAAGCAATTGTTAAACTGATGCCGTTGCTTGCCTTCATTATTCCATTAGTGATATTATACTTGTTCAACCCTCTAATGACTCCTTGGGATCTAACTCAAGCAAAAGTCACGGCTCAAGATTCTTTCCAGTTAATGTGGAAGGGAAGAACTTTCCAATTGTTTTTCGTTTGGCTAATAATGCTTGAATTTATTTTAGGCTGGGAAACCATCAAACTAAAAATCACAAGGAAAAACAAAACTAAACTCTCTGCGGTTTTGGCAGTTTCATTGCTTCCAGCATTATACGTTGTTGCTGAGAATTATTTGGGTTTCAACAGCGCCATTGCAAATTTGACGGCTCAAAGCGGTATTTACTGGTCAAGTTCAATGCCTCTCGCCACAGAATACTTAGTTTTCGCCATGCTTTTTTGTTTTATGATCTTCTTGTATTTTGGAAGAAACGGCATGAAAGCATTCGCACTTCCTGCTTTATTCGTTGCATTGGTCGGTGTTTTGTACACTATTGACAACGTGTTCCCTTACGGGGCATTTACCCCATTTCAGCTGCTAGTTCCAACAACTGCCTCATTAGCAGCGGTTACTCTTGGTTGGATGGGTTATGGAACAATACCAGGAACAGAAAACAGCATGCCAACTCTACAAGTTTCTGGACCGCTGGGAACAGCCAAGTTTGCAATTGCTTGGCCGTGTGCAGGTATTGAAAGTTTATTGATTTTCACAGCAGTCACCCTGCTATTTTTACAAAGAATACCTATGTCATGGAAAGCAAAAATGGGGTATTTCGTAATTGGAGCAGGCATCACCTACTTCATAAACATTTTAAGAATTGATACAATTTTTACTATTGGAATGCAATACGGCGTAAATTCAATACAAGTGCAAGACTTCCACTATTATTATGGACCGCTCTACTCAATTGCATGGATAGTTTCTTTTCCGCTAATTATTATTTTGAGCAAGATGCTCTGGCAAAAAATGAAAATTGCCAAAACATCAGAAAAAGCCTTTATTGAGTCTCAACAAGTACGGCCAAACCCTGTTTAACGAGCATTTTTGCATTTTCAAGAGGCAAAGACGCCAAGTCTTGGGCTACAAACGGTCCATAAGTTTTCATGTCTGAACCGATTATGCCGGGAATGTTTTTGACGAATCTTAATATTTCCCGTTTGCGTACTGGTTCATTTATTACTTTGACAATTATTGGTGGAACTGGAGCTTGAGCTGGAGACTCAGCGGTTATTTGAAATTGGTCTGCGATAGGTTTTTCTTGAATCTGCACATGACTTTGCAAAAGGTCTTGTGTGAATTTTCGGTAGGCTCCTGTAAAAGCTATGAAGTTTTCGCTCATTTTAGCTTCCTCAACAGTTAGCAGATCGGAAGGCAACTTTTGGGTGTCAGTGATTGTTTTTACCATTTTTTTGTATCTGATGTCGAGCAGTTCCTCAAGCATTCGAAATACATTTTGTTTTTCATGCCCTAATAAGTTCGTTTTAACAGATTTGTTGTCAAGCAAGTTTTCTTCTTTTATGCGTTTTAGGTAAACAGCTAATTTAATATAGAAATCACGTGGCAAACAGCTAAGCGAAGAATTATCGATTTCTCGTTTCCATGCGGCATAAAGTTCAATATACATCTAATCCGTCACCTTAGCCCTACCCTTGCAAATAAGCATAATTGCTGCAGCAGAAGGCAACTCTACAACTTGATTCTTATACGGCCCCAAAGTTTTCCCACCCAACTTAAATTCCGGCACGTCAGAGACCAACACTTTAGCTTCACCATTTTTAAAAGCTACTGCTTCAACAAAAGGGTCAAAAGTCTCCAGGTCCTTAGCTGGAAACTCGATTTTCTTAAGACCTGTTTTGCCATGCAACGTACCATTCATCCGGATTAAGCGGTGGATGTCAGTGGTGACAACTGTATCGATTTTAGCTGCTTTCTCTTCCCTAATGTATTCAGCTATTTTTAGCCATGTTCTATCACCAATACCCATGACACCAGCCCAATAGCCTTCATCTAAACATCGTTCTATCAGTGTGTCCTTTTTTTCTGTAAGCAACTCTAGTTTTCGCATATCGAAATCTGCCTTAATCAAGTCTTCTTGGCTTGCATTAGAGAGGAAAGTTTTGATGCCAATTTTCAAACGTTTATTCCAACCAAAATCATGTAAACGAAACTTTGCTGAAGTCTTACCCTTCTTTTCGAACGTTTTTATTCCGAGACCTAATACGTAGTCAACAATTTCTTTTCTAGCCAAAGCATCTAACGACCGTACTGCCTCGTTTTCTATGTGCAAGTGATAGCCACGATGACCCGAAAAGAAGACCCTTAACTCGCTATGAGAAAAACCAAAATCATTTTCAAGCAAATCCAGCAGCTTTGAAACTTCCTCTCGAGCAGATTGAATGCAAAGGTCGCAAGCCCAAATTTTAGTTTCAAACTTTGCCCCTCCACAGCAAGGACAATCATCAGGGGTGATTCCTCTGCCTTCGAACCCGCATTTTACACATTTGAATTCATCATGTATTTTGTTGCATGAAGTGGGAATATGGTCTGCATCGATGTCGAAAACAAGGTCGGCACCAAGCCAGCCTTTCTTGTCCATTTCAAAATCTGGGTTTTCATAGTAAGCGCAGGAGTGATAAACATCGGAGGGGACTGTTTCAGCGAGAACTTCTCTGAACTTCTTGATTGAACCAAACAGTCTATGCCTAATCATGAACCTTTCTTTAAACAGCAGGTAGGCGAATTCTCGTTTTTCCGGAAAAATAGGTTCAGGAATAATAGTTGAAGGATCTCTGTAGTAATCGGTGAATTTTTGGTAAACAAATTCTCTAGAAGCCTCCAAATTTTTCCTTAGACCCCATTAATACGAAGTAATTATTTGCTTTTTCTTAAATTTAACTATATACCGAACAACTATTAATTTCGAAATTGGCTTATATGTGAAACATTGTTTTTATAACATTTAGAATCTGAAGAGGATTAAATGCTGTTCCGCCAAAAGACAATACCAAGACCATAAAGATTAACCATATTATTGTTACCTCTAATTCCTTTTTGCGTTGCGGTATGAGCACATAGATGAAAATGTAAGGGATGTACCAATTCTGAAAGTATGGAAGCATAAAACTGGGGAGCAACAGGAAAACCGCCAATATTGAAAGCAAACTGTTCTTCTTTAGCATGTATAAGGCATAAGCAAGGGTTACAGCCAGGGTTAACAGAATCCAAGTTGCTTGCATAACCCAGGGGATCTGAGTGTTAATTGAAAAAGCGTTAATACCGTTCATTATGAACTGTGGCCCAATAAAAAACAAGAAAGGCGCGCTTAACCAAGCGGTGAACAAGCTAATAATTGCCAAGACTAACCCACCTATCACTGGTTTGTTTTTAAGCAAGTCTCTAAGCTTGTTTTTCCGAATAAGCATTATTATTCCGACAATTATTAAAGGCAGCAAAAAAATTCCTGCTTGATACTTGAAGAATATTGAGATGGCAACTAACAAAAAGAAAATGTCATACCGTTCTTCCATGAACATAAATAGTGCAAATAAGGAAAACAGAAAAGGAACTGCATCAAACATTCCGTCGGCAGCGTAGATAACAAGAGAAACGTAGATAATATAAAATCCGCTTGCTTTCACCCAAGTCATAACTTGTTCTTTGCGAGAAGCGTTTTTTAGGCGAGTTTCATTTCCGAAATCTTTCTTTAAGTACCTAGTTAAGAAAAAATACAGGCAAATGTGAGCTGCAACCAAGAAAACAACAATTTCCAATTTGAACACAAATTCTGCATTCATTCCGGTCTGAAGGAGGAAACCGAAAGGCAAAAACAAAAATATGCTCCCTAAGGGATAGAGATGAGGCATATCAGACCAAGTAACAAACTTGTAAAAAGAATTGTCAACGTCTGACAGTTTGCCTAGAGGAGTGTTGAACACAGAGAAACCATCTTTAAGAAATAGGCTAGATGTATAGGAGTGCCTGGCGTTGTCAGTGTACCAATTCTCAAAAGTGGCAAGAGAACTTGAGTTAAAAGCCAAAATGATTAGCCAAATTATCAGGGAAACGACTACCATAAACAGG
Organism: Candidatus Bathyarchaeota archaeon; assembly: GCA_963701045.1. GTDB lineage: Archaea > Thermoproteota > Bathyarchaeia > Bathyarchaeales > Bathycorpusculaceae > Bathycorpusculum. The sequence continues at coordinate 465,866 of OY969560.1, read as the reverse complement.
AGATATCGCTTTGTTTTCTCGCTAATAGATGGAAGGGAAGGCTTGCTGGGATTGAAATTGGAGAAGTTGGCTAAAATAATCTTTAATAGAACTAGAATTACTGCGATTAAGCTTGCAACGAAAATGATTTTTGCAGGTTGATCAAGCCAAGAATATGGAAAGATTGCTTTTGGCTGCGTAAATGATGCTTGAAAATGTATTTTGCCATTATCAGCCGAAATACCCGTAAACACTGCATCGTAGTAATCGGCTCCTGCAATAAAGGAGTATGAAAAGTTAGAACTTGATGAAACATTAAAAAGTGAACCGTTGTAAGATCTGATTGAAAAGTCACGGGCAAAAACAGTCGGGCTCTGAACTAAGACTGAAATGTTTTCTGTTCCACGAAATGAGCCTAAGCCTTGACTATAAGTTTCATGTGCGCTTAATGTGAAAGTAGAATTAACTAAAACCTTGTTCTGATATTCGCCAGTGTTTATTGGATATAGACTGATAACGGCAAGAATCACACTTAAAATCAGAACTATAACACCTACGATAAGGACAAGTTTTGTTTTACCAATTCTTTGCATTTAGAGGGTCGACCCTAAACATAGAAAAAGAGGTATTTAATTGCCTACGGAAATCAAGGAAAAAAACAACATAAACAAACTAAGATCGCGAGATCGCCTTCAAAGTATAACTTAAGAAGCTTTGAATTTCGTTCCATGAAAGCTTGGATTTACCTATCTTCCGATTAACAAATAGAACAGGAGTCTCTTTTACGCTGAAATGCCTCAACGAAGCTTGCCTAATTGTCTCAATCTGTATTTCATAAGTGTGACTGTGAAAATTACCAATTGCCGTTTTGAGAAACTTAGTCGAATAACATCGGAAACCGCTTGTGCAATCTTTAGGATTTAATCCGAGTAGAGTCTTTGCAATAGTGTTGGCGGTTTTGCTTAGTATTTTTCTTGAAATCGGCCAACCCTCTATTCTACCTTCCTTAACGTACCTGCTTCCTATTACGATTGCACAATCTTCCTCTCGCATTTGTTCTAAAAGTCGAGGAATATCTTTGGGATTGTGCGAGTAATCAGAATCCATTGTAAAAACAAATTTTGGAGGAGGTTCTTGAGATAAATAAAATTTAAAGCCGTCAGTTATTGCTGTTCCTAAACCACTTTTCTTTGGTCTTATGCATAGCAGAATGTTGTTGTATTTTTGCTGTTTTTGTTTGACAATCGCTTCAGTTTCATCTGGGCTTGAATCATCAATAACCAGAATCGAAGCATTTAGATTTAGGCTTTCAATATCATCAATTAAGTTTGAAATGTTTTCCGCTTCTTGATATGTGGGCAGTAAAATTCCAACTTCTAAACTGCTCAGTGGATTGCCGACTAATTCGTAACGCATAGAGAGTCCACTAACGTTACAGCGTGGTTAATTTATAAATCTTGACTAAGTTTTATTCATTTTGATTTTAGAGCAGCAGCTTGCTTATGTTTGTAGTAAGCAAGCGGATGATAAATTCGACGACAGGAATCATCCCTGTTTTTACGCACGCCGTGTGTCTGCAAGACTGAGCATTGTGGGCAAGAGTATTTTGTTGCGGATCACGTTCGCCAACAACGTGTTCAATTTGATAACGTGTTAACCTTTCATTGTAATCGGAAAAAGTTTTGTACAAATCATTTAACGTCTCCTGAGACATTCCGATTTTGATAAGAAAAGAAGTCAAAGTGAACCGTCCTATTGTGAGAGATGATGACTTTTTGATGCATCATCAACAAGCAGTAATACAAGGGAAAGCAGTTTGAACCCCAATTTTAGGCATTTCCTCAATTTCTTGTGGTATTCTTTCTTAAGCAGATTTAGTTAGCTTCTCGAGCGATAACTACAATTTCCTCGGGAAGATTTTTGGATTTCGGGAACGTTGAGTTTTTTCTGCGCAATGTTTAACCTCTTCCTGAAGAAGACGATCTACTTTATCTTTGTTCAAATATACATGCCTATATCCATAATTTGGTTTACAAGTTTCCATTCTCTGCCATATTGATGAGCCGCATTTTTTAGATACGGGAGCAAATCCAATTCCAAAATCCTTCCCCAGTACCCCCTTCGCTAATAACCCAATCAAAACCGCGGGCAATGGAAATGATTTTCCTTTCGCTTTCACATATCAATTGACGGTGTGCAGTTTTTGCCACTGCTGAAACATATCTTTTCTTTATCCAAGAATTCTACTTACAATAACCAAAATAAGTGATGCTACAAAAGATGAAATTTCTGTCCCTTTGTCCTTTACAATTTCGCCTGTGTTGAAATCAAAATGGCTTTTTCAACTCGGTTTGAGCACGATCAAAAACTGGTTTTTCTGAAGTCAAACTTTCTAAAGTGAATTTTAGTTTTTCTATTAGCTTTGAAGCATTTTTAAAAAAGGGTATTTGGCAAAATCTTCAAAAGACATTGCCGATTCTATTTGCAAGTTATCCAAATTATTCTGTTTCGATTCTTGGCGCTAAAAAGAAGGTTAATCTACCCTCTTTTGTCTGTTGAAAATCAATTTTTACTGGCATGTCCGTAGAGAATTCAAGTGTTGCAATGTCTGATGTTGCCGACGCTGCTTTGATGATTTCGGAAAGATAGCTTAAACTAAAAGTTGCTTTTGCATTTTCCTTTACTTCTAAATCTAGCAATGCGTCACTGCCTTTCTGCAAAGTTATAGTTGCGCCCATCAAGTCGCCTGTTGCACTTAGAGTCAATTTTTCTGGTTCAGCCTCAATTTTTACATGGTCGCTTACAAGCTGCGCATCTTCGATAGCTTGACTTAAACCTGAAGTTGTAGTTTTGGCTTTTACGTTGAAGGTAATTTTTGGGGTTGGAACTTCTTCTTCGGAGGCTTCAAGGGTTGGCATAGTAAAGTTTCGGCTATATTTGCCCATGATCGTTACCAATAACCGTCCTGTCTTATCATCTAATGCTAGCTCGACAGATTCATCTCTGCTTGCTCGTTTGAGAAGTTTGAGGAGTTCACTAATGTTGAGGCATATTTTAGTAGGTTCAGTGGAAGTGTATTCTTGGAAGATAGATTTTGGCCACTCGAAATCAATCATGGCAACGCGTGAAGGGTCCATTGCACGCAGTTTTAGTCCTTCAGGGTCAATCTTAAAGGTTGCTTCATCAACAAGTATTGATATGGCAGTAGCCATGTCTCGCAATAGTTTAGCGTCAGACACTTTAAGCTTAAACATCTTTCTTCCTCGCTCTAATGCATATTATTGTAAAGTTATATAGCTTATCATTGCGGTTTTGTCTAATAAATAAATTGTTTAATCCCAAACAATAACGTCGTTTCTTAAGAAAAGTCAATAAATAATTAGTGAATATAAATTGAAAGGATTAATTGTTTTAACTGTATTCTCTGAAAGTGTAGTTGCATTTAGTGCAGCGAAGAAACTGAGTTGAAGATTCGTCAGCGCCTCGTGTTTGAACCTGCCACACATAAGCTGTGTTATTTCCGCATCTTGGGCATTCAATACGAACCGTTGGGAGCGTGCTGAGTTTCTGCTCTTCTTTGCCGATAACTGCGACTAATTGCTGTGGACTATGCTGGATAACTTTGGGTGTAATTTTAGCCTCAGAGTTCTCGCCTGCTTCCAGTTTCTTATAGCCACATTTTGGGCAGGTAAGAACTAAAGAGGCTTCTTTGCCACTTTTGGATTTTTTTGGTTCAAGGCGAGAACCACACCGGGGGCAAAATTCCATATAGCATAACTCCGTTTTGGGGATTCCCTTAGCATTCTACCTTTTATACTTTTTCCAGATCGACCTTGATTAAGGCGTTATTCCTGAAGCTATTAGATGAGCAACTCGCAAAGGTTCAGGGATACAGCCACTTACCAAGGTTAACTTGATGATTTTTTGGGCATCAACCAATGAAACCCCTGACACAACCAAAAAAAGTGCTTTGCCATTGCAATTAACTTCATGGATTTCTCCTACTTCGAGAACCGTTTTCCATCTGTTCTCAGAGGAAGGCAAGTTTTTGAGCGCCGCCTGAATAGATTCTAGGTTGGGCTTGTTATCAGTCAAGGCAATAATAGGTAATCCTGTCATCAAATTGAGTTTTTTAATGTTTACGACATTGAAACCGGCTAAAGTTATTCCATTCAACATCACCAAGCGTAGCTGCCTGCTATGAGGTGAACCCGTAATCATTTGGGCGATCTTGTCAGTAGAATCAAACCCGTCAATTTCTACATGGGTATGCATAACTCCGTCAATTGAACTGCCGCCCCTGAAGACTACGCCTACAACAATTACAGTGCCTGTGGTGTGGGGTACAAATTTGCCGTCATCTACTCCAAGCACTCGAATCTCAGGTTTAATAGTTCGAAAATTTTTAGTCGCCGAAATTTTCGCTGTTACTTTTTTATCTGATGGCATGTTGGATTCAACTTATTCGGTACTTATTAGGACTTTTAAGGACTTTCTAGGACGTTTTAATACGCAACCCGCAAACAATTTAACCTTCGTTACAAAAAAGCAACCCAAAGCTAACCCCAAAAAATGCACGAAAATAATTCAACAACAACTAACAATAAGAAATATTTTTTATGATTAATATTTTCTCAAGCGTTCTTAAGGTTACCTATAAAGATATTAAAATAGATTAGACTGCTAAATTTGAATCTTAATAATCAAAAAAAGAAAACTACTCCTTTAAGGCACGGGTTAATTCTTCACCAAAGGCGGCATTGGCTTCTTTTGCCTCTTCAACTGCCCGGAGTAATGCGTCTTCAGGTTTGCCCTTACCCTTCATTCTAACATAAATCGTTGGGTTAGATGCCAAAGGGTGGGGCACATCGTATCCTGCAAAATCCACTGTGTCGTCTTCCAAAAGTCTTTTCTGCAGCAAATTACATAAACCATGGGTAGCCCCTACAAGTTCAATCTTAAGTTCATTACCAGATTTTTTTATAACATTGATTTTCATTTCTATTTTTCTCCTTTACCTATATGGTTTCTTTTCCATAGTCCGGAGCTAATTTGCGTCTCTCGATATTACCGCATTTGGGGCAGCGAAGGTCAAACCGCTGTTGCTCAAGCAATGAGCTGTCACGAGAACAAAAAGCGTAAATTACACCAAGATTTTTATCATTGGTTGATAAATGGTAGACTCGGTTTTTTTCACTAATCACTTTAGCTCTGAGAATGTCACCGGGCTTACATACATCACTAATGGAGTCAACATATCTGTCGGAGACATCAGACACGTGTAGAATGCCGCCAAATTCACCGGAGATTTCTTTGTTTCCAACTCGGAAAATTTTGATCAATACGTTGTCTGATTGTGCATTACCGACTTGTCCAACAACAATGGTTGAAACTTTAGGAATAATTCCACCGTTAACTAATGGATAAACGGAAACCCGTTTGTTAAGTAAATCAAGAAGTTCCCGACCGACGATTTTGGAGTAAATAACGCCGTCTTTAACAAATGTTCCTGAGTCCGGAATGAACTCTTCAATGACGCCCAAGCGTTCTCCAGGAACAACTAAACGACCACTACTTTTAGGTTCAGGTGCTTTCATAGCCATGATACTTTACCTTTATTTTCTTAAATAAGCTAAACGATCGATGTTGATAAATGCATATGCTTAGTTTCCAATCGTCTCAATAAACCTTTTGTTGAACACACCATAATAAACCAACAGACTAATGCCAAAAGACTCGTGTGCTATTTGAGACTTTTTCCTACTTAAGACTTTCTTGAAAGCGAAATGGTTAAACAGTAATCTTCATTGATCAAGCTTCGGCTACCGGGTTTCATTCGATTCTCTCTAAAACATACAAATCTACAACAAAATCATGCCTTGTTTTAGTGTGAAACTCGAACATTTTAGGAATTGTCATGAGCATAGCGTAGACCGCCTTCACAACTCCACCATGTTTGGTAACAAATCGTTCCAGAAACGGTGAAGGCAAAACCTGCAGATATCCAGTACATGATTTTAATTGTTGGATAAGACGCTTATCGGTTTCCGGGTGATTGTGCAAAGAATAAATCATTTTGCCAACCTCAAGAGCCTTTACTAGAAAGGCTCGGTCAGCCTCACGAGTTTGTACACCAAAAGGAGGGTTCTGTAAAACTGTATCAAATTTGCCGGTAACAGAATTAATGTCGCCAAGAACCCACTGCACAGCCCTGCCTATACCAACATTCAGTGAATTTTCTACGGCAGTTTTGACTGCTAACTTATCAACATCAATGCCAACAATATTTTCGGCTCCGAGGTATGCTGCACCCAATGCAAATCTGCCTGTTCCGCAGCCTAAATCCAACACTGATTTACCTGCTATGTCATTATTTGTGTAGGTAGCCAGATAGAGTATTGTGGAGGCGATCGATGGAGAAGTCGTATACTGTTCTAGCTGAGCCTGAGGCGAAGGCTGAGCAGCTACTTGAGCTAGAAACAATTCAAGGTCTAATTTTCGAATAATCCTTTTTTGAGCAGGTTTTCCCATGAGCCCTCGCCAATTGCAACCATGAACTCGTTAACTGTTAGAACTGGCTTTGAAAACTTTTGTGGCGCCTCCAAACTAATCCTTGGACACGCCGTATTCACAAAAGCACCTATTAATGGAAACTCCATGACCGTATCAGGAGTAATTTCTCTGCCAGTAAGCAGGTAAGCCGTCTTGCCATGTTTCTCCGCTATTTCTTTGACTTTTAAAGCTTGGTCAAAATGTTTTTGCCCCGGTTTAAGTCCAATAAGCACGCCAAAAACATTGGCTTGTTGTGCCTCTTCGATAACTGCCCAGCGCTGTTTAAGCATTTTTTGAGCTTGCTCATTGATTGAAAACGCCCTGTTATCATATGGATCAGCAATAATGGTTGGTTTAAAAGTGCTAAGTGCGATTCCTAGCGCATGGAACATGCCTCCGCCTACAAAAACAAACGCTTCAACCTTATGTGCAATTGATGTGGTATTGCTGTAATTGCAGCCGATCACTTGTCCCGCATGAGTCAACTGCCCTGTGTCGCCTATATGGACGGTTTTTCCAGCCTTTTCCAAGATTTCTTTTGCATCTTTTAAAGCTTGTATATGTTGAACTGAAGTGGCAAGCCCAATGCGAACATAATTACTTAGAAGAGGCAAAGCCTGCACAATCGCAAATTCCACATTTAACTTTGCTCTAGCATCAATGTAGACTACCGGAACCTTACCATGAGCCGCAAAGGGTGAATGCCCAAAATGCACTATTAAATCCACGCCTAAAATTTCCGCTTCATTAACATTTGCGTCACAAGCACCGTAGCAAGGATCTGCAGAAATTATTGGAAGAGCTCCAGTTTCAGCTACTACGTCTGCCAATCTCGTGCCTTCAGGTTTTAAACCTTCGGGCAACTGCAGCAGTACAAGTTTAGCACTCCGCTTACTTATTTCTTGTTTTACGCGCTCTTCTTCAAAATCGAATCCAATCATCATTAAACAACCAGTTGCTATCTAAAAGATTTGAAAAGGAAAAAAGAAAAAGTTATCGATTAAGCAATAAAATGCTTACTGGGGCCATTCCCAGTCTGGAGTTGGCTTTTTGAGTGGTTGCCCTATAGATAGAGAAGCTTGCTCGGCTAAACGCTCTAGAATTATCTTTTGTTCTACACCTGCAATGTTTCTTCTTGTGGTCACTACTGCATCGTTGTTTACGGAGATGCTATCGATGCCTACTCTAACGAGGAATTCAGCGAATTCCGGGAGGTTAGATGGCCCTTCGCCGCAGATTGACACTGTGCACCCGTTTTGGTGTGCAGCTTTTATTAGGTGGGCAATGATTCGCTTTACTGCTGGGTCGCGTTCGTCGAAGTAGCCCATTTGCCCTAAACGTTCTGAGTCGCGATCAATCATCAATACTCCCTGAGTCATGTCATTTGATCCAATGCTAAAGCCATCGACCAGCTTTGAGAATTCGTCTGCCATTATTGCAATTGATGGTGTTTCAGCCATGAACCACACTTTAAAGTCACGGTTGCGTTCTAAGCCTTCTTCTTTCATGATTTCAAGAACTTTTTTAGCTTCCCAAAGGGTTCGGACCATCGGAAGCATGACGTAAACGTTCTTGAGTGCCCATTCGGTGCGGCATTTCTTAATGGCTTGGCATTCAAGGCGGAAGGCTTGAATGTACCATTTACTTATGTAGCGACTGCACCCTCTCCAACCCAACATCGGATTCTCTTCAACGATTTCATATTTTTCGCCGCCCTTCAAGCCTCGATACTCATTAGTTTTGAAGTCGCTTAAGCGCACAACTACAGGTTTAGGCTGGATTGCCCGTGCAACAGTAGCCACGCCTTCGGCCAGTTTATCGACGAACTCTTGACTTTTACCTTCCTCAACAAACAACATTGGATGCTTGCCTATCGCACTGGCGAGAATGAATTCTGTGCGCATCAATCCGATGCCTTCGAATGGCAGGTTTTTATATTGCTCAATCATCTCGGGAGTTCCGAGGTTCATGTATATTTTTGTAGCTGTAACGGGAGCGAACTCAGCTGATTGAACGACCACAGCTGAACCATTGTTTGCCGCTGCTGGCTGAACAGCTTGAGCCATTATCCCTTCGTAAATCACGCCGTTTCTTGAGTCAACAGTGTATTCTTCACCTGTTTTCATTACTTGAGTAGCTATTTCTGTGCCGACAACGCATGGAATGTTTAGTTCTCGGCTTACAATTGCCGCGTGAGATGTGATTCCGCCTTTGTCGGTGACTATGGCGCTTGCCATTTTCATGAATGGCACAAAGTCCGGATCAGTCATACCAGTGACGAGGATATCGCCTTTTTTCATGTCTTTGTTTGCATCGTCAGGGTTGAGTACAACTGTGGCTTTTCCTATACCGTATCCTCTTCTACCAGCAGAAATGCCTCTCACTATAACTTTTAATTGCTCGTGTTGTGATTCTTCCATTTTAGGTGCTTCCATTGTTTTTGTGCCAAAAACTGTTTCTGGACGTGCTTGAACAATGAACATGTTCTCTGGGTAAGATAGGTCTTGGTCGATTGCCCATTCAATATCCATGGGCTTGCCGTAATGCTTCTCAATGCGTTTTGCAAGCTCTGCAAGTGTCAAGATTTCCCTATCTTCAATACATGTTATCTTTTGCCTCTCAACAGGCACTTCTAAATGCACAGTTTTACCGGTTTTTGGATCTCGAACATACTCTACCGTTTTCCTGGCAATTCTTCGCTCTTTAATTGTCACTGCCGACTTATCTATTACAAAATCGTCAGGATTAACAGCGCCTGATACAACAGTTTCACCTAAACCATAGTTGCCTTCTATGACAATTTCATCACGATTTCCAGTTACAGGGTTAATCGTAAACATAACTCCAGCGCATCCAGAGTTAACCATTTTTTGAACCCCTACACTAATGAAGACTTTTTCGTGTGGGAACCCTTTCTCATTTCGATAAAATATAGCTCTAGGTGTAAACAGGCTTGACCAGCATTTTACAACTTTTTCAACCAAGTCGTCGGCGCCTTTAACGTTCAAGTAAGTTTCCTGCTGACCAGCAAAAGATGCATCAGGCAAATCTTCCGCGGTGGCGCTTGACCTTACTGCTACAAAAGTGTTCTTTAAGGCAAGTCGCTCGTTAAGTTGCTTGTATGCGTTTCTAATTGCGGTCTCTATTTCTTTAGGCATTAAAGTTTTTTCGATAAGTTCACGAATTTTCTTTGATGCTATGTCATACTGTTTCGGATCATTTGGATTTGTAACAGTTTCTTTGATAATTCTGTAAATACTCTCAGCGATTTTCTTCTCTTCAATAAACTTTTCATAAGAATAAGCAGTTACCGCAAAACCTGGCGGCACAGGGAGTCTGGCGTTAATCATTTCGCCAAGGCTGGCATTTTTCCCGCCAACCAAAATAACATCAGTGTTTCTTACTTCATCAAACCATAAAACAAGCGCTTTCTCTTTTCCGCTCAAGTCGTCTCCGACTCCGGTTCAGCCTTCTCTATTTCGTTAGGAGAAATTTGAATCTTGGAGATTACGACTTTACAAGGTATAGGAAGTTTTGCACTTCCTCTCTTGAGTGATTCTTTAGCTGTTTCTTCAGCTCCAGCTTTAACTTTAACTGTAATTATAGGTTGGCCGACTTCTACTTTTGCTGCTGTGCCAATGGCTGTTCCAAATGAACGTCGCATTCCTTGTTGGAGACGGTCAGCATGAGCGCCAAAAATCATTTTATTTTCTCTTAGGATAATATGAGGATATGGATGTACAACCATGAGGTAATCGTTAATGAGTTTGTCCATTAGTATACGGTTTGTAGCTACACGAGCAGCTTCAAGTGCACTATGGCGTATTTGAGCTCTCTCCAAAGCTATTAGTTGACCTTCAACTTCAAAAGTACCCTTTGTATCGCCCATCGTAAATTTGACTATTTTTGGTGGTGGAAAACCTCTAGCATACTCTTTTCTAGTGTACGCCCGGTTTTTGACATGTCGATAATTTCTTGCGTGCATGCAACGTCCCTTTTTAGCATACTCATCCAGCGGTATTTAAACGATTTGCAATGTTCTCGCTAAGCTTGAGTATATTCTTTCAATTCCTAATTGCTGACAGATAAACGTCTATTTAGTCAATGTGGCGCGTCATTTCTTAAATAGTTAGCCGCCCTCTAAAGTTGCAAATGACAACATTGATATTAATTTCAGGAAAAAACTGGAAACTCTCATTAGCAGAGATCGTCGCTTACCTGAAAACCAGACAAATAAAATTTCAAATAGAATACACTTCAAAAGAATTTTTCACCTTAAACATTGAACAAGATGTTAACAATGTAGCAATTGATGATTTGGGCGGTTTTATAAAAATTGGTCAAGCAAAAACAAAACTTCAAACTCAGCAGGTAAAAGAAGCATTCCTCGAAAAGAACAAGCAATCTCATTCACAAATAGTTCAAGCTTTAACGCAAAGCACTATAGTAGATGATATGGCAAAGGTTACCGACAAAATATTGTTTGGAGTGAGCGTTTACTGTGCTGAAAAATCATTGCGTCCCTTGGCAGGAGCGATACAAAGGTCTGTAGGGAGTGCTGTAAAAGATGAGCTGGCGGGCTATAAGAAAAAATCTAAGTTTATGGGTTTCTCAAAGGATCGCGGAGCTGCTCAGCTTAGTCATGTGGAAGTGTTAAAGAAAAACTTAGTTGAAAACAAAGCTGAAGTACTATTTTGCATTGGCAAAGAAGAAACGTGGATTGCTACCACTATAGCGGTACATAACCCTTTTGAATTCCAAAAAAGAGACATTTACAAACCGAACCAAAGAAAAATTTTTGCAATCCCACCAAGGATAGCAAGAATAATGGTTAATTTGTCTGGATGCGCCCCCGAAAAAACTTTGCTTGATCCGTTCTGCGGTGTTGGCACTATCCTCATAGAAGCATTGCTTGAAAAGGCCAAAGTTGTTGGTATGGACGTTAACAATTGGTGTGTTAAGGCAGCAAACGAGAATCTGGATTGGCTTTCAAGAGAATATCGCTTAAAGGATACCGATTTCAGAGTTATTCAAGGTGATGTTAAGAAAATTGTGCAAAAAATAGGGCAAGATAACGTTGACTGCATTGTGTCAGAGCCTGATTTAGGTCCAGCGTTAAAACAGATACCTACAGGGCCTTATGCACAAAAAATTATTCAAAAGCTCGAACCACTGTTTTACGGTTTCATTCAGGATGCATTCATGGTACTCAAAACAAATGGACGATTAGTTATTGTTACTCCATATATTGTTACACGTTCTGGGCACGTTGTGACTATGCCAATTGGCGAAAAAATGGAAGCTCTTGGTTTTAAGCGAGTAAAAGCTTTTACCGAAGACATGTTCTCAAAAGACATTCCAGAGTTAAAGGAGCTTGTTGACTTGCACTCTTTAGTTGAAATAGATGATCGGCACAAAATTGGCAGAGAAATCCATGTCTACGATAAATAAACGACTGCACTGGAAATAATTTATTAATTCGTTCTTAACAGATGTTCTAAACGGTTTGAGGCGAACATAGTTTGGAAAACAATTCACGACCCAACTGGGACAGATACTTCCTGGATTTATGCGAAGCCGTAGCTAGGCGGGCAACATGTGACAGGGGGAGAAGCGGCTGCGTAATTGTCAAGGACAAAAGAATCATGACTACAGGCTATGTTGGAGCGCCTGCAGGTTTGCCCCATTGCGACGAGGCTGGACACGATATGCGCAAGGTTTTTGATAACAATGGTCTTGTAACTCAACATTGCGTCCGGACCTTGCATGCCGAACAAAACGCTATCATTCAAGCAGCAAGATTTGGGATCTCGCTTGAGGGAGCAACTCTTTTTTGCAAAATGACACCATGCCGAACATGTGCCATGATGATAATCAATGCGGGCATAAAACGAGTCGTATGCGATAAACGTTACCATGCCGACGCTGACACAATTGGAATGTTTAAGCAAGCATGCATAGAACTAACAATAATAAATAACGAATTCGAGAAATACGACAAACAATAACATGCAGAAGTCAAGCGTATGAAGAATTCAAGAAGAAAGTAAAGTTAAAAAAAAGAGCAGTACTCTCTTATCTAATCTTCGGAACGGCGATCCACTTAACGTTGTCAAACCCGTACTTGGTTATTAAGGGATCAAGAAAATCGGGGGCTAAATCATCATCAATTTCGGATAAAACGACTGTGTCGCCGATTCTGTAAACAATTCCGACTTCAGTCAAGTCTTTGAGACCTTCATATTTTCCTTTAATTACCCAGTAGCCAGGCTCATCTTTCCCAACCTGCATAATCCAAGAATACTTATCTCCAGGATGCTTGCCCTCAGCAACGTTGAAACTGCAAACTATGTCGCCTACGGCATTAGGTTCATCATTTGTTTTAACATAAAACCAAAGCGTCAACTTCAGTCACCACAATTAACCAATTGCATCATTCCTTTATTTGCTTTTCAGAACTAGAGAACTGAGCCTTAGCTTGAATAAGCGTTAAAGTTTCAAAAAAGGGTAAATTACGCTGCGCAATTATGCTAGCAGAAAGCTTGTTCTCGGCAAATCTTCTAATTGTCTCATTTTCGTTTGCCAAAGTAGATTGCATCAATAATATTTGCCCGTCATGATTCAAATGCCGGGAAGCTTGAGAAATAAACCGATCAATAACTTGCCTCCCATCGGCGCCTCCATCCCATGACCGTACAATCCAAGATTCTTCATCATGTTCAGGCGCGGGAAGATAAGGCGCATTAAAGGTGATTAAATCAAAAAAGGCAGTTACTTTGAAAGCTGTAAATAAGTCAGCTTGGATAAAACTAATCTTTTCTTGTACGTTATTAAGCTTTGAATTGTGTTTTGCACAACGAATTGCGTATGGATTTAAGTCTAACGCAAAAACGTTGCCATTTTTTCCCGCTGCCAAGATAGCAAGTAAACCGCAGCCAGTACCAACATCCAAAACCTGTGCACCTAAAGGCACATCAAGATTTTCGGCGAAAAGAAAAGAGTCTTCAGCAGGCTCGTAAACATTCTCCCAAACGTCAAATGAGTACTCGCCAAAGTGTACTTGTCTAATTGATTGCATTGGCGATTTCTCCAAAATCTTCGGGAGACAATTCTCTTGCTCTTTTATTGTGGAACGGAAGCTTAAGAACTATTTCTTCTGCATCTTGTTTATTAATTTTTAGAGAGCTTCGAAGAAAAGGCGTGAGGGCTTTTCCAGTTTTCTTGTTTCGCTCAGTAAACAACCACTTAATCATCCGTATGAAGAAGTGTTCGTCTTTAACTTTGAAGGGCTTTTGGCTCCACGGTTTTAGCGAAATAATTATTGAGTCAACTTCAGGTTGAGGATAAAACGTTTCTTTAGGCACTAAATCCAAAAGTTCCACTTCACCTTGCAAATTAGAGAAAACAGTTAACCACCCATAGTTTTCATTCCCTACAGAAGCAATAAGACGGTTGGCAAACTCTTTCTGCAAAATCAATATAGAACAGCAAGCTTTGTGTTCAAAAAGCCAAACCACAAGCTTGGAAGAAAGATAATACGGAGGGATAGATACGACTTTGTTGAATGAGGGCAATGCCGATTTCAATAAGTCTCCATTAATCACGGTAACGTTTGGAAAGGCTTTAACTTGTTCAAGAAGCACCTCGGCGATTTTCTGGTCCTTTTCAACAGCAATTACCTGTTTGCATTTATCTGATAGGAAACGACTAAGAAAACCAAAGCCTGCTCCAGCATCCAACACTACATCAGAAATATCAAGCTTAGCGTAACTGCATAGTTTCGGGTAAAAGGCAGGCTCAACCATAAAGTTTTGCCCCAGCAACTTGTTCGGGGCTATACGATTGATTCGAATGAGCCGCTTCGTTTCCTCAAGGCTCATGACAATGCCTTACTGTGCCCGCGTGAACAAACGATATTTGCTGTCGCCTTCAAGCTCTTCCAAAACTCGTTTTGTGATCAGCTTTACTGGGTTTGGCAGTTCAGTTCGTTTCTGTAAATCCTCAAAGCTTTCAAACGGCTTTCGTGTCCGTTCATTAATTACCTGCCACATGTATTTTTTGCCAATGCCCGGAACAAGCTCTAACGCATGCATACGAGGAGTAATTGCACGAGCAGTATTGAAAAAATTGACAAACCATTTTTCACGGTTTAATACTATTTTGCTTATCACGCTTGACAACTCTGCTTTAGCTGCGGCAGATAACTCTTCGAAGCTAATTCGTCCTATAATATAGGTTACTTCTTCGCGTGAATCTTTCCCCACATAAACGCGGTCGCCCGGCTTCAACATCAAACCTTCTTTTACTAAAGCCTCCAAAAGAGTAAAGAATTCCTCACCCACGCATTGAATAAGAGCTCCCGCTCGGTATCCTGCCCGTCCAGTTGGACGAAATCCTGGCTTGCCATGTTGCAAGAAATCTAACACGTAAGCGTGCTCTTCATACCGCTTTTCCATAATAGTCACTAAGCCCTTCTATTGTATAGCTCTCATTTGCTTAAAAATACTTAGCCGATTCACACTATTTTAAAGTGCGATTTTCATTCAAAAGCGCTACAATAGCATGCAATTTTTGAGTTTCGATAATCTTGCGACCGCCAGCCAAAAAAATCCTGAGCTCATCAACGGTTTCAGGCATTGCATTTATTATTTGAATTGCTTCAGCCTCGTCAATTTCATATTCCTTAACAAGTATCTGCAGGAGTTCTTCTGCCTTTACAGGATCAACTTTAGCGAATTTATTAGCGTAGTCTAGTGTTCGACGCTGGAATTGGTCAAGGTTTTCCTCGCCAATTGACTCTAACACTTTTTTAACTTCAGGCAGCGTTAAGCGGTTTTCGCTTACTTCTTTTTTGCTCATTTCTGCCCACTTACCATGTAAGGTTCAATATGTTCAGAGCGAACTATAATTTCTTTAACACTGTCACCTTGTGGAACAGCTAAAACATAACCGCGACCGCGTTTTGCTTTGACAGTGCCGATTTTGCCATGGAACCGTTTATGAGGCATACTTTTCTGCGTACTAGAATCCATTCTGATTATCACTTGAGTTCCAGGAGCATATTCCTGAAGTATCTTACTAATTTTAGGTTTACCTTTTTGTCTCGTTGGTTTTTTCAACAGACTGCGAGTGCCCGCGTAATATCCTTTTGAACCTCTCATCCAATTTTCACCTTTTTCTTAATCATCCATTATTACTTTTAAAACGTCAAGCTTAAGCGTCTTCGCTCTGTTTCCAAGCAAATCCGAAACATTTGGGTTTGTTCTGCCTTCATCTCCAGACACCAATTCTTTGACATAGAGGCCGCCTTGACAATGAATTTCCATCAGAGCCCTCTTAAGCGACACCTTCTTAACTTTAACCTTATATATGTACTTTTCTCGGATTAAATCAGCCCGTCTATGCAAAACTCGAAGAGGCGTTTGTTGTTTAATACAAGCACCTGAAAGCTCATTTTCTATTTTGCATAGATCTTTATCTGAAACTTCATGTTCAAACTCCGCTAGTAAGCGGTATTCCTTTTGTGAACCCTCACCCTTCTTAAGTCGCCTCACAATATCTCGCGTGGTAAACCGAAGGTTTGAAACTTCAACTTTTCCAACAGCATCTGCGTTGACTTTTTCTTCAATTTCTTTCAAGTCAACAAATCGCTTTTTTGGTCTGGATATTTCTATAACAAAAGGTCTGCCAGTACCAAGCATACGAGCATCAATGTCTTCTCGTCCGGCAGCATGAAAAGAGGTGTCTTCACCGAGAGTCGCATCCAATAACGGCTTAGAAGATAATTCTTCAACAGATTCAGGATACATTTTCCCTGTGCCTCCGCAGTTTTCGCAGCCTCTTCCATGGCAATTTGAACAAAACCATTTTGATTGCGGAACTGTTCGCACAAGCTTTCTGTACCTACCAGCGACGAAAAGTGGGTTAACTTGAAGCGTAATTTTCTCTTGAAAAGGGTTAACTAATATCACGATGTCAGGAGTCAGATACTCTGCTTCTTTACCAGTATGCAGAGCAAACGCTTTACCAAGTAATCGGCCAAACTCATGCTTTATGCTTTCACTGTAACCAAAATTGAAGCTGCCTTTAAACTCGTCTTCGCGTTCAACAATCGAAATAGGCACTTCAATTCCAACAAGAAAAGTCGTGAATTCATACCCTTCAACGGCGGCTAATGTTTTCTCATTTAGATTTTCGATCCGGTCAAATTTACCTTCACATAGAAAACAAAGGTCTTCCGTTTTTTCAATTCTTTTTTTGAGGTGTTTAAGAGTACTTTGGGCCTCTTTGGAAAAGCCGTTTTTAGCCAAGAGTTTAAGTCGTTTAACGCCTTCATCGCTTTTTTCTTTTGCAAGATCGTTAGCTTGCAGTGTCAGGCTTATTTTTAGGGCTGAACCTCGTAACTTATTTTCCATGGCATACCCAAGAAGGGCAAATTGTCTGCCAAGGCAATGGTCGCAAAGGGGATATTTGCTAAGAAGATCTAATGATTTTTGGTAAACATCCATAGCTACTTAACCTACTGGGAAATTCGCGGGCATTCCGCCTTTACCGCCCAAGCCAAAAGGAAGCTTCTTCTTGCGTTTGAACATCTTTAGCATTTTACGCATCATAACGTATTGCTTAAGCAGTTCTTTAACCTCTTTCTCTGTTGTTCCTGAACCTCGGGCAATTCTTTTGGCTCTAGAAGAGTTTAATAGTTTAGGGTTTTCTCTTTCCGATGGAGTCATTGACTGGATTATTACGCGCCATTTATCCAAGCGCCCCTCTGCGCTATTAAGCATCTCGGGCGGCAAATTAGAAGAAGATACTCCTGGCAACATGCTAAGAACTTTACTAAATGGGCCCATTTTCTTAACTGCTTCAAATTGCTCATACATATCTGTTAACGTAAAATTACCACTAAGAATTTCTTTAGCTTTTTTCTGAGGAACTTTAATTTCAGCGTCATGTACTTTTTCTAGCAACGTTTCTAGGTCACCCATGCCTAAAAGGCGACCGACAAATCGAGAGGGTACAAATGATTCTACGTCTTCTATTTTTTCTCCCGTTCCGATGAATTTTATCGGTGCACCGGTTGCTGCTACGGCTGAGAGGGCGCCACCTCCGCGGGATGAACCGTCGAGTTTTGTGACTATTATTGCGCCGATGGGTGTTGCCTCATGGAATGTTTTTGCTTGTATTAGCGCTTGTTGACCGATGGTGCCATCGATAACCATTATGACCTCATCAGGATGAATGTTTTTTTCAAGATCTTTCATTTCCTTGATCAGGTCTTTCTCTTCCTTGTGCCTACCTGAAGTATCAACAATTATCAAGTCTTTATCAATAAACTGCTTCAAGCCTTCTCTAACAACTTTTATTGGGTCTTTAGATTTTACATCACCATAAATTGGCACGTTAATTCTAGCGGCCAACTGCTGTAGTTGGGCAAAAGCACCTGGGCGAAAAGTATCAGCGCAAATGAGAGCGGGTTTTAACCCTCGTTTTTGGAAATACCTGGCTAGTTTTGCTGCATGGGTGGTTTTGCCTGAACCTTGAATTCCAACTAGCATAATGATTTTCTTTTTGCCAGGCTCAACTTTGAGTGGAACTGGCTTGTCGCCAACAAAGCGAGTTAGTTCTTCGTAGACCACTTTTATGACGTGTTCCCGTCGGGAGATTCCAGGTGGAACTTTTTCTTTTAACGATCGTTCTTCGATGCGTTTGGATATTTCAAGTACAAGTTGAACGTTAACGTCTGCTTGAAGAAGCGCCCGTTGAATATCGCGGACAAGTTCTTTCACTGCAACTTCGTCTACTACGCCAGCTTTGAATAGTTTTTTTATGGCGTCTGTTAATGAAGAACTAAGCTTTTCTAATGACATCGAGTCTCTCGCCTACACATTCTATATTCGTTTTAAATAAAGATTAACCCAAAAAGAGAAGGAACCTACCAGAGTTTTCACAAGTATCCTGTTGAGAAAAGCCATTTTTGTTTTTTGAAGCCTCAGTTTCCCCATATTAGTTATTCTTCACAATTCAGACGGCTCTTCATGCATCATTGGCTTCATCACAAAAAGTGGCTGACTAGAACATAAACGTTAACGGAAAATCTTTTAACATTTAGGAAGCACATAAGAGGGGTATACTAGTCACTTTTTCCATTTCTGTTTCGGAATTGCTATGAATGGATTACAACTAGTTGAAAATGTGCAAGATTCAAAAAATAAATTAATTAGAAGTGCAGGAATGGGAAATAGCAGGTAAGCGCCTGGCTTATTTTGCTCTGACGATTTTTACTCTGCCCAAAATTTTCCAATATTCAATTTCTGTACCTGGAGTAAGTTTGGCTTTTGGTACTTCGTCTTCATTTGGAAACGGTGCGTCAATGTACTCATATGTTTCTAGGTCCATAATTTGTATGCCGGTCGGATTCACCGAGAAAACCTGACCTGTTCTTTTGTCAATAATTGGAACTTCAGCGCCTAAATCGACTGGTTTAACGAATTGTCTTTTTTGATTGTCAAATACACCTATGGCTACGATTCTTGCTTTTGCTGACCCGTGTTTTCCTGGTTTAGATTTTGCAATGTCAACTATTCGGCAAGGTTCGCCTTCTATTATCATATAGCCGCCAACTCGTAATTCTCCGACGTCAACTGGTTTGCTCATACATTCACCAACAGTGTTAATTCTATTCAATGAATTCTGAAAAACATCCATATATAGATATGCATTAATTCCTTAACCCTGAGATAAATATTTTCAAAGTTTTCAACAGCAAGTCCTTATTATGGATACCAAGAGGTCCTCATTTTATCGATTCCAACAAAATCGTTTTGCCATAAACTAATCTGCCAAATTTTTGTGATAGCTAAATAGGTTATGAGAAAGTGATTAAGCGAAAAGTCATATTGAAAGCATTAATATGACTAAGATAACGCTATTTACTCAACGGTGAAAAAATGTTCAAAAGCGTGGGACTTATTGCCCGGTACGATAAGAAATCTGCACTAAAGCTTACAGAAGATCTATCTGAGTATCTAGCGGGCAAGGGTTTGAAAGTTTACATAGAAGACACGCTTAAAGACAAGGTTAAGACAAGAGAAGAGATGACGCCTCTTTCAAAAATGAAAGCGGACTTTTTGATTACTATTGGAGGCGATGGAACGATACTTCGCACATGTTTGAACGTACCCAAACCTGAACCTCCAATCTTAGCAATCAACATGGGGGTTCGAGGATTCTTGACCTTAGTCGATCCAAAAGATGCATTTGAAGGCTTGGACAAAATTCTAAGTGGCAACTACAAAATAGAAAAATGTGCTAAACTACAAGTTACTATAGGCGAACAAGCGCTACCTGAGGCTCTAAACGACGTGGTAATATCTTCAGGTGAGCCTTCAAAGATACTTTATGCTCAAATATGCAAGGAAGGCAAACCTATCCTAAATTGCCAGGCAGACGGCTTAATCATTGCGACCCAAACAGGTTCCACCGGTTATTCTTTTTCAGCAGGCGGACCAGTTCTTGACCCTGAAGCAGGCGCCTTCTTAATCACTCCAATCTGTCCGTTAACAACGTTCCATTCGCTTGTTATGCCGGAAAACTCCATAGTCAGTTTTAACGTATTCAAAGCAGAAGAAATCCTTATCCTAATCGATGGAAAATATCGTAAACTTATCAATTGTAAATTACGAAATCTAGAGGTTACAACATCAAAAAATGTGACTTCTTTTATTCGTTTTGAAACAGATTTCTACGACCGCCTCAAGAGCAGGCTACTGTTTAAGGGAACAGAATGACGTCTAAGACTGATAATTCCAAACTAATCATCGTATTAGATACTTCAGCTTTTGTAGCTGGTTTTGATCCGTTTTCGCTTGGTTTAGAGCAAGTAACAGTCCCGCAGGTTGAACAAGAGATTATACGTAATCCTTTGATTCGTTTTAGATTTGAAACGGCAGTAGAAAGCGGAAAAATAGAAATTAAAGAGCCTTCAATAAAATCAGAAAATAGAGTCAAAGCATCTGCAAGCAAAGTTGGCGACTCATTCAAACTGTCAAATACAGACCTGCAACTTTTAGCCTTAGCTTCAGAACTTAAAGATTCAGGTTACACCCCTAAAATAATCACGGATGACTATTCAATTCAAAACGTTGCAACTCAATTGGGAATAGAGTTTTCGGCCCTTATTACTTTTGGAATCAAACGACTTTTTGAATGGATAAGATACTGCCCCGCTTGCCACAAAGTATATCCTGTCAACATCAAAGTTAAAGAATGTCAGGTTTGTGGAACCGAACTTAAACGGAAGCCCCGGAAAACAATTAGAAACGTTAAGACCCAATAATTGAATAAAATTATCATCTTATTAGGACAAACAAGAGTAAAACCAGTAATAACCCTTCCACCCCAAAAATGGGAGCC
The DNA here is from genome assembly GCA_963701045.1 of Candidatus Bathyarchaeota archaeon. Lineage (GTDB taxonomy): Archaea > Thermoproteota > Bathyarchaeia > Bathyarchaeales > Bathycorpusculaceae > Bathycorpusculum. The sequence continues at coordinate 444,923 of OY969560.1, read as the reverse complement.
AACATTTGCTTTGCTTTTCCAATTGCCTTATCAACAAGCGTAGTAATAGATTTCAAGCGATCTTCACCGATTACCATAACTTGAGGAACGACCAAATGAAGCCAGCCAACTTTGCAAGTTTCAAGTTTGGATTCCGCTTTCTTTGAAACATCAAGAATGTGGCGAATTAAAACCTCATGATCTATTGCTTTTCCAATCGAATTGTATCCATCTCTTCCTGTAACGAGACCAGTGACTGCATGAGTATCTGTTGTGAAAACTTCGCTTTCATCGAACCCGGCAGAGGAAAGGGCAAAAAGAATTTTTTCTCTTAGATGAGGAATCATGTTGTTTCCATCGATAGCTATGTAGGCGGTTTTTTGGTTCTCTACTTTTGTAACGATTGCTGTGATGCCACCTGTGCCCATTCCCATTTTTAATGTAAATTCTTTTGGAAATACACTGTCTGCTCCAACCATGAATGGCATTTTTTGTTGAGTCGCTGCTTTTTGGAGACATTTAGAAGCTGCTTTTTTCAATTCATCCAAGTGTTTTTCGGTGTCATCTATATCGGTTAAGCTATTGTGGGCATTAATTACTATAGAATCTTTAAACCCATAATTTTCTGCTTGCTCGCGCACAATATGCCCTAGCTCTTGGGGTAGATCTTCGGTTGTTTGCGGGGCGAGAGTAAAGGAAAGAAGAGCTGTATTACCGAAAATTTGGCAAGAGGCAATGGCTGCACCCTCCGAGACTCTAACAAATTTTGAAGCTAAACCTTCTGTTGCATCAAATTTAGCTGAGGAAATGACCTTTGTGATAACCTTTTGATTCTGAGCTTGTGATGCTAAATCAAGCTCATGTCCTAAAATACCAAGCGCAGTAAAAGTTTCACTACCGTAGGCTTTTTCAAACTCTTGTTTAAGCAAAGACGGCAAAAGGCTACTACCAATGTTCTTGAAAGGACCAGGATGGACTAAAGGAACTATTATTGCAGCTTTTGGTCTTGTAGAGTCGAATTTTAGAAGGTTAACTTCAATATCTGTTTCTTGGCCCATATCTTCAAGATGTTTTTCAAGAGGCCCATTAACACTTGCCGCCCAATCTACGATAAAAGCCCTAAACAAGGGTATAGAAGCCAGCGAAGAAAACTTTGTACTAAACCTCTCTATGGATCGGAAAAAAAGCATTACAGCTACGAAACTGATTATTGAAGATGCAAAAACAAAAAGTAACCCTTGCATGAGAATTGTACTTGAAACGTCTCCCCAAAAAACAACGAAAGCAATAATGCATAAAGTTGGCTGAAGCAGAACAGATAACCCTTTTTTCCAAGCTGTTTGCATCGAAGTTGCATTAAGAACAGTGATTCTAAGTGTAATTACTACGGCGTATCCTAGCAGACAAAGTCTAACCCATTGAAGCCAACCAAAAGGGAAGCTTAAGCCAGTTCCAAGTAGAATGAATAGAAACCAAAACCCTAGACTAAACAAAGACAGTACAAATATTCGGCGTAAAGTTAGAAGAGGGTCATTTTTTAGAAGCGTCTTACTTACTAGCAAATCAGCGGCAAAGGTGATTATCAAAAAAGAAGTAGCAAGAAGCGAAGCTCCGATTAAACCTTGAGAAGGAACCACAATATAAGTTGAAACACCGATAAGAGCACAAAGCACAGAGACCGCAGCTAACGCTTTTTTGGTTGATGGGAGCGAAAACATTGAAGAATAATGTCTTTTGGCGCCGTCAATCGAGCGGTTAAGTGAACTTTCAGTTTCCATAATCCCATCTCTGTTTAGGTTCTCTTATGAAATTGTTGATACTTATTAAAATTTAGCTAAATTTGAAAAAGAAGTCTCTATCATTAAATACATCTTTTGTTATAACAATCAAGCAAGCTTATTGTTATTTGTCATGAACAAATAAAAAAAGATCTACAAAACAAGTTCTTTTACTCAAAAATTGTCTAAGTCAACATAGCTTGAAGAGGAGAACTGTTTTATCTTTAAAATGGCAATTATATTAATTTGCGAAGTCTATGGCAACTCAAGATTTGCCTCCATCGATCTTTCATATGCTGGAGAAAAACACGGGCAAGAAAATCAGAGTTATTATTGATCCTGCCTATGGGTTTGAAGGTACCTTAATAGCTGTTACTCATGATCCATCAGGCATATGGCTTTCAGACGCTGAAGCCATCGTTTTGAGGTCAACCATAGCTCAACCGATCCCACAAGTTGCCAGCAGAGAGGAAAGAAGCGAACTTTTCCTTCACCTAAACTCAGTTCAAAGAATAGAAGTATTGCACGCCACTTCGCCTTCAAGAAGGTAAAGAGGCGCTTAAACGAAGAAGACTTTTGCTAAAACAGAGACAACAATTAACGAGACTGCAAAAACCACTAGCAGCTCAGGTCTAATTTTAATTCCTTCAGTTTCTTCTTCAAAGAACCTGAGCAAACCTGCACTTGCAGCAGGCATTGGACCTGTATCTTTCTTTTTTCTTCTAACGCTCACCGATAATCCCTGCCCTTCATGTACTATATGCATTTAATTAATCTTACGCACCAATAGAAAATTAAGGACCGGGAATTCAACTGTGTATCGACAAAGTTTTTACATACAATGAAGGTAACGTTTCCAAGGATTTGGCGGGTTATGCATATTGGTGAATTTCAAGAAATGATGAGACGGCTCTATTTTAAAAGAGATTTAGAGCGTGGAGTAGATGGGACTTTTAACTGGTTAGTTGATGAAGTTAAGGAACTTGGTGACGAATTAAAAAAATCGCCAAGAGACATTGAGGCAATTGAGAAAGAGTTTGCTGATGTCATAGCCTGGCTTGCGTCACTTGCAAACATAATGGAGATAGATTTGGAGAAAGCCGCGCTCAACAAGTACAATTTCAAATGTCCAAAATGTGAGAAGTCCCCATGCCAATGCACATTTTAACTTGACAAGCGTTTCTGCCCTAATCCAGTGGGAAACCAATAGTAAGGTCTGCCACCTTTTCGGTCAATAATGCCCTCATGTGCAAGAAGCTTTAGATGATGTATTACAACATTATAAGTTAAAGAAGTAGCAATTGCCAAGCGCGATGCTGTGGAGGCGTCGCTTTCCAATATTTGAAGAATCTTGCTCCTTGTCCTGAGGCCTTTGCTTACGTTACGCACATTTGATAAGTAAGCATTTGGATGAAGGGAGGGCTTTATTTACTTTCACCGTTAGATAAACAAGATGTTTAGATTGAAAAGCTTTAGGTTACTTAAAATCGAAAAGAGTAGCTTGTTTTGGTTTCTTATTGTCAAACATGGAAGCTATCTCTTCTTTTATCAAGTCCATTCGTTGGGTGTAATAGTTCGGTAATCCATAGGTATTAACCAGTTGTTGAGCGGCCACTAAGTATTTTTCAATGCCACCTCGGTAAACAGTAAGGGTTAGTTTTCCTCCACAGAAGGGGCATTTACCTTTTAGGGGTAGACGACGAAACTTTTTGTTACAAGATTTACATCTGAAGCCTTGAGTGGAGAAAGCTCGCAGGTTGCCAGCGATGTCGCGCATGAAGTGGGTGTTTAAGACTTTTAATGCTACCCGCTCAACGTCTACTGCGTCGATTCTTTTTCCAAGCTCGAGTTGCATGTTTAGTTTTTCTATCATGGATTTGAATTCTTTGTAGGAGCTATTTGCGTTCCCTAAGTTTATGTTTGTAACAGGGTTTGTATATTGGAAGCCTTCGAACTGCGCTTCAGTTCCAAGCCTGTGACTTATGACATCCATTATTGAACTCATAGTTCTTGATTCGCCTTTGTTCCATGTTTTATGGTAAAACTCCAGAGGATAAGTTGCATCGACGTCAAAATCATGCGCTTGCCTCTGAACTTCTTTGGTATTTACAAATGGAATAAGCAAAATTGGCGCATCCATAATTCCGCCTATCTGAGCAGGTAGATAAACCCGCGAAAAATTAATGAGCGTATCCAACCCGAGCATGATCGCATCTTCGTCGCCGTCACAATCTCGGCGTTTAGCAGAATGCCAAATTGGATGCCCATAAATCACATTTCGATCAGTATAGCCTACAATGCGTCCTAAAATGCAAGCGCATGTGTGGGGAGCCAAACCAAAAACCAAATGCCCAATAAGATCTTCCGGTTTTTTTACTTGGTAATACGGCGACAACTTGTAGACCCTGACAAGCAAGTCATCTATGAAATCAGCGATTTGAATAAAATATTGCCCTGCCTTCCAGGGAATTACAATATCTTGAACCCTAAGTTCACAAACCTGATTGGGATCAGTTAATTCGATACCGTGCGTATCAGACAAATAGCCTAATTGCCTTATTTTTTCAACGGGCACACCAACTTCTGCAGGGGTAAAATGTGTCAAAGGTGCATTGGTCGCATCAAAACGGATGGTACCATCCTTGTATACTGATAAATCATATTTTGCTCGTAAAATGCCTTTTTCAACGATTTCGGGGGTTTTGTCCTTGTTAGTTAAGCCTTTGACGCCTCGAAGCATTTTTGGGGCTTGGTACCCGAGCGATTTGCATGATCCATCAACCAATTCCTTGAAGTTAATAGGTTGCCGTTGATATTGTACCGCTTCAGTATGACAGCCTGGACATGCAGAATCCTTCAAAGATCTGCCACATCGGGGGCAACTGTTTTCTGTTACAGTTTCAGCGCCGCAATTCAAACATATAACTTTGGAAGAGTAGGTTTTGCAGTTTGGACATTTACGTTTAACCATTTCCACGAAAACAGGACCCTGCTTTGCCGCTTCTAACAGGTCTCTATGTGAGCCACCTGCCAAACTGACAGGGAACAATACATGAACAGCAGGTCTCATGTCACGCTTTTTGGCCTTCTCTGGACGACCCATGCGTCCCCCTACATAAGTGGGTGCTTTATCTTTAATTTGTACGCCTGAAAGCAAGCTAACAGCATCCACAACCCAGATAGCTTTTGTGAGGTCAACAGTTTTTTCGTTGCCAAAACCCAGTGAAAAAGCAAAAGCCGCAGCATCTTCACCTTCAACAAGAACTTGGCCGTCTAGAAATTTATGAGGCACCAAAATTTTTCTAATTAAACTAACGACAGTTTCATCTGCTTCTCCCAAAATTCTGCATGCTAAAGTTCCGTCCTTATCGACTTTGGAAGACATTAACCAAGTTCTAAGTGCTTCAACGTCAGTGACATTAGATAAGCTTGACCAAAAGAACGTAAAAATAGGATGCAAAGGCACACCTAAATACAAACATAGCTGCAGAGCTTCCTTAATACTAGGTTTATTGATGAAAGGATCTGATAAGAAACCTTGGAGCTTCTCAACGGAAACTTCAGTTGCTTGTCCTAATTTGACGAAATCCATATCAAAAATTTTTTTAGCAGCTCGATTGAGGTCTTTCACCCACCATTCTTCAACGTAGCCTGAAGGAAGAAGGGTCTTGTTGGAATAAAGAAAATCGCCAAAGCTAATCAGGATATCGCCAAGAAACAGGATTTTTTTAACTTTGCCTTTGACTTCAGGGAAATTTTTCAACGTAACTCTTACAAGGGAGTCATCCTTGAGCAAAACCATTGGTGGCTCAATGGTATCAACAGGAAGGGTTACGCAGCCTTTTCCCGGAAGCTCCAAACGCATCTGGGTACCCGCAGCTAGAAAGTTTTCTAACACAAACATTGTGGCTGGGTGAATACCAACAGCTGAAAGTCCAGTGTTTCTTGATCGGCCATACCGTAACCTGAAGCCTCCACGTCTTGAAGGGAAAGCAAAAATTGGGCGCCCCGCGATAACGTCATCCATGAAACCTCCTGATTTTTTCTCTGATTTCTTTTTGAAGTCTCTTAACCAATCCCAGCCTTGGAACCCTATTTTGTCGATTATAACGTAAACTTTCTGAGCTCTTCCTACGATGCCATCGTTAACAACTCGTAATGCTCCTCCTCGGACACGGTTAGTTTCCACTCTTGGCAGATTCCGATATGAAGATACTTCGACAGGGTCAGATTCAGTGCCTGTGCATTCAACAGGAATCAAATTGAGTGCTTTCTTCAATTCCTCATCAGGAATATGATATTGAAAACGCCCCACTGATCGTTCATATAGCCGCAACTCTTCGACGAAACGAGATATTTCTTCCTCTGTGGGCTTATATTTGTCCAATCCAAGGCGGCTGCGGACAAAATCTCCGACAACCAAAGTTAGAGCTTGATCGGTTCCGCCTGCTGAACGAATAGGACCTGCAAAATAGATGCCTAAATACCTTGTTCTGTCAGCGTTCGTTTTGATTTTGACTTGGGCTATTCCTTGTATTGGCGCTGCAGTTAGACCTTCAGTGAAAATTGCTAGGGCAGTGCGGATTGCTTGTTCAGCTGCCTTTTCGGGATCCATTACACCGAATTTGCCTAAAACGATTTCTTCTGCGACCTTAAAGGCAATTTCTTCTCTTTGTATTTTGCTGCTTAGTTCCCGGATGCTAAGAGCTACTCCTTTAGGTCCCACCAATCCCTCTACTAAGTCAGCTATGTCTTTCGCAATTATGCATTCAGTTTTTAGGGCTGGGTCTAAGCCTTTTGACCTGGCGCTATCGCTTATTGCATATAACCGCTTAAGCTCATTTTCCATTGAGTCAACGTATCTACGATACCCTGTGCTAATGTTCAAAGCGCAGCTTCCCTTGGCAAAATATGATGTGAATGGTTATTTGCTTTTCTAAACAAAAGAACAAAACTACTCAGAAAATTCATAACTAAATTCTTACATTTTTTATTGCATGAATTATTTCGGATATTCTTTGGTTAGCATCTTTTGACTCGGTGAGGTTTCCGGTCACAATAATGTCTGCGCCGGCGGATGCAGCAACTTTGGCTTGTTCTTTAGTTTTGATTCCCCCGCCGACTATGAGTGGAATGTCAAGTAAATGTTTGACCGCACTGATCATTTCAGGTGGAACCGGATGTGCTGCTCCAGAACCTCCTTCTAGATAAATAAAACGCATTCCTAGGTATTGACCTGCAAGCGCGTGAGCTGCTGCAAGTTCAGGTTTTGTGTAAGGTACTGAGATTGCTTTTCCAACCACGCCTGCAGTACCACCCTCACCAACAATTATGTAGCCCATTGAGATTGGTTCAATACCGTATTTTTTCACTAATGGTGCTCCGAGAATTTGAGCACCCATCAAAAAGTAAGGATCAACAGAGTTTAGAAGCGACATGAACCATATAGCATCCGCATAGCAACTGATCCCAGTAATATTATTTGGGAACAATATCGTGGGAATTGTGACAGCTGCTTTTATTGCTTTTACAACGTTGTCCAGGTGAGTTTGAGAAGCAAATGTTGAACCTCCGATCATTATGGCAGCTGTACCGCTGCTTTGAGAACTTGCTGAAATAAGTGAGGCTTTTTCTGCGGTTACTTTTTCGGGGTCGATTAAGGTTATGTGGATTGATCCATCAGCTTTTATTTTTTCAAGTAAGTATTTCTCGGTACGCCCTAGCATAACACTGAATCCTTCAATTACTCTTTTTTCACGCTTGTTAAAGGTGTTTTTTTGATTGTTCCATAAACCCTGTCGGTAAGCATGCAGTAAACGTCAACTTCACCTTGGGCAGGTCTAATTGGAAATTCTTCTTTTATCCCACAACTGCTACATTGCGCAACCGCGTGACCGTCGTCTCTAAATATCTCTACCTTAACGGTTTCTTTTCCACATCTAGGGCAAGAGAAAAATTTAGGTAAACGTTTCTTTGGAATATGAACTACTTTTTTTCTTCTACGCCCCAATAATAAACGCCTTCCAAATCGATGGTAATGTTCACTTAATATTTATGCTTGTCCTTAAATAGTTGCCTACAAACGAAGAATAAGAGGTTGTAAGAACGATTGAAACTAAGGCTTTCTGTGTTAGAAATAGATTATTCAGAAGCTCAAGAAAGAATTTGCCGATTCATTAAAGAATATGTTAAAAACGCTGGGGCAAAAGGTATTGTTCTTGGCTTATCTGGAGGGATCGACAGCGCTACGATAGGGGCGCTCTCGGCTCTTGCAATAGGCGGAGACAATGTTCTTGGTCTCATGCTTCCTGAAGTTGAGAATTTTAACCAAAAAGATATTGAAGACGCAGAAACGGTTGCAGAAAAATTTAAATTTCAAACGCAAATCTGCAACATGTCAAATGTTTTAGAAAGTTTCTATAAGACATTACCATCTTTTGATGCAACCGATAGACTTTGTAAAGGCAACGTTAAAGCACGAACTAGAATGATTTACCTTTATTATTGCGCTAACAAGTTTAGCAAAATTGTTTGTGGCAGTTCGGATAAGTCTGAAACAATGATGGGGTACTTCACGAAATGGGGAGACGGAGCTTCAGATATAGCACCAATATTAGACTTATACAAAACCCAAGTTCGAAAATTAGCAGTACATTTAGGAATTCCACTGGAACTTGCCCATAAACCTTCCACACCTGGACTTTGGCCTTATCAGATGGCAGAAACTGAACTTGGAATAAAATATGAAATATTAGACCTTATACTCTTCGGTTTAGAACGGTTTATGGAACCTGAAGATATATCGAGTCAACTTAGAATTGAGAATGAAATTGTTAATCAAGTTAAAAGTCGATGGCTTGCGAATGAGCACAAAAGAAACATGCCATTAGCGCCCAAAATTGGTTTTAGAACTGTTGGAAACGATTTTAGGCTTCCAAGACATTCATACTGAAGTGAAAAAATGAATGAAAAATTCGAACTTGCCCTTGCCCAAATCAGCTGCAAACGAGAAGATAAACGAGAAAACTTAAAGAAAATAGAAAAACTAACTTTGAAAGCGAAAGAACAAGGAGCTTCTATAGTAGTTTTTCCTGAGATGTCGCTGACTGGCTATGTTATTAGAGACCAAGTTTACGAGTTAGCAGAGACCATCTCTGGACCAACCGTCAAAAAAGTGGAAGATTTGGCAAAAAATACGGGTATGCATATTATTTTTGGAATGCCGGAGCTAAGCGAAAAGACCCACGCAACCGTCTTTAATACAGCAGTGTTTATTGGACCTCAGGGTTTTATCGGGAAATACCGAAAAATGTATTTGCCAACCCACAGTGTATTTGAAGAGAAAAGATATTTCCGTCCAGGTTACCAAGCAGCAGCATTCCAAACTCCATTAGGAAACATTGGTCTATGCATTTGTTATGATATTTTCTTTCCAGAAGTGCTCAGACTAACACGTCTAAAAGGAGCTCAATTAATAATCTGCATATCAGCATCACCTGCGGTGCGACGAAGCTACTTTGAAACATTAACTTGTGCTAGAGCCATAGAGAACACAGCATATATTGCATATGTCAACCTGGCTGGTGTACAGGATGGACTACAATTTTGGGGGGGAAGCCGATTGGTAGGTCCAAACGGAGATGTTCTAGCCAAAGCAAAGTATGATGAAGATGATTTTGTAATATGTGAAATAGATTTTGCTGACCTAAGAACAGCTGAAACATTCATTCCAACGCTGCGAGATTTAAGACCTGAGCTTTTTGATAAATTGAAAGAGTACTCAGAACAGATTTAATATCAATAAAGTGGATAATCATATCACACATGCATCACAAGTCCATTACAATCATGTGACATCAAAGTGATATCAAGCATTTTTAGTTAAAATCACGTGATTTTGCAGGATAAAAAAGATATCACTACGGTCATACGACAAAGTTTCAGATCGGGATTAAGAAACATAAGCATTGAAAAACTGTGTTTTAGATATTATTAAGAAGAAACAAAGTCCTCATTATTCAAAAAAGAGCTAGAAAATTTAAGTTCAATTCTACAAGTTTGAATAAAATTCTTAACATATTATTATTAAAATGCGTCGCGTTTTGCTAGCTATATGTCAATCGCTTCTAATATAGTGCAAAGCTTGAAAATAACACAATTTAGAACCGTTTTTCAATTTAAAACAGAATTATCAGTTATCTTTACATACAAATAGACCAAATTTTGCTTGGACAAGCCTTAAAAACTTGAGGTCAGTATACAAAAGCGTATCCATTCAGTAATACGGAGGATGGAGCAAAATGAAGCTAAAAGACAGCGTCCAGGTGTGGTTGAATGGGGCATTATACGACCCTATTGTCCAAATACTTGCTAAAAACAGCCAATTAACTAAAACACAGCTTGAAACACTATTAATTGACGTTTTAGCTGAAAATCTATCGGGCAAACAGCTAAAATACGACGAAAAAGCCAATTTAAGACTAACTAAAGCTAAAATAAGCCGTGGCGCGTTTAATAGGACCTTAAGACAGTCCAAAGAAAACGTCATAAAATCCATCTATACAGTGTTACTTCTAGGGTATTTGGGGGTATTTGAAAGCACAACTCTTGACCCTTATCTCGAAATAGCTAATAAACTTCACGAATATGTGGAGGCACACCAGGGGACCCCTAACAAGGAAGAGGAACTAAAAGACCATCTAAAGGTTATAGAAATCATAAGAACGGAGCTTGAAACGAGCTTAAAACGCCTTTCTAGCTCATCACAAGAGTCTCTGTGACGTCACAAATCACAGATTTTATGAATTTTTCTTGATAGTGAAATGAATCTAATTTAACACATTTTTTAAATAACAAAATAGGCATAAAATGTCATTATACGTTCAAATTGAGGGTTTTTTGGAGAGAGGGTATAATCACCAATTTCCAAATTAATTAGTGTGACGTGTGATATCATGATAGACGTTAATTTGAGATCACCAAAAACCTTAAAAAGTCCATAGATTATTGTGATGTGTGATGCAACCGATAAAATCACGTAGGAATCACGGGAGAGTAATATCACGACTGATTTTATCACAGTAATTTTGGGCGTATTACTAGTAGCAACGGTTACAGCCTCCTCAGAATATTATAGACAAGTACGCCGAGCACAAAGAGAATACGAGAAAGCCAAAAACATTGTCCAAGAGATTGTGCTAAGTTTCAATAGAGAACTTAAGCGTGAATCGGAAAGGGTAGATGTTATTGCCTTTAAAGTTGAGGGAAACTCTGTTAAATCGGATACCAACGTCAAAAAGATAGAAAGCGTAGAAAAAAAACTAGAGCCAATGCAAAAGCAAATCAGCGACTTAATGGAAATTAAACCTGATAACTCAGAAATCACAAACAACATCACAACGATCCTTTCAGGACTCACCGACCTGTCCTCTAAAATCAAAGATATTGAAGCTTCACAGGAAACGTTGAAGGCACAAGTAGCGGGTTTCAATCAACAAATCCAAAAAACAATCGCCCGCCCAGAGCCAATAAATGAACCAGTAATTCCTATAAGACGCGATAAGGCAATGGCATCGTTAACGGATACTGAAATTGCTGTGTTAGAAATGTTATCTTCCGAGGGGCCTAAAACTGCTCCTGAGATTAAAGAGCGAGTGCATCTGAGCCGTGAACACACTGCAAGACTAATGAAGAAACTTTATGAAGAAGGGTATTTGGAACGAGAAGTTGGAAAAATCCCTTTTAATTATAGTATCAAAAAAGAAATGGAGAAACTGCTAAAGAAAACAGAAAACGTATCTCCAGAGTAGAATACATGTACTCCATTCAACTTATCTTATGCTCTGTTTAACCGTAGCTTGAGGAAGATTAGGAGCAGTCTTATATTTCAGATTATTTGGTCCACCAGTTCTAAGAAGCATACCTCTAGTTGCCATCCTTGAAAGGTATGTGGAGACTGTGCTCAGGTTTATTGGTTCTTTTAATTCTGTTTCATAAATTGACTGGATATCTTTAGATGAGAACCAAATTATCGGAAAACTTTTCTGGATAACTAGTTGAACCTTTTCTAACCGTGAAAGAACTTTATAAGATGTCGATGCTGCTTGACTTACTGTTGGTCCTTCGCTTGGTGCACCGCCTAGTAATTCTACAAGATCTAAGAGTCGAAGAGCTTTGTCGCGGGTGACTTGCCCCTCAAAAGCAATAGTATATCGATTACCATCGCTATCGAACAGCTCCACGCGTATTTTACGAGCTGGCATCTTGGCACCTTAAGGGTTGTTCACAGCTTTACACTTCACAACTTATAGCTGTTATGGTGAAAACACCTAAATTAAAAAGGTAAAATAGAGCTTAATTGCCAAAAATAAGGTAATTATTCATTCTGTTTGGGATTACCAGCTTCACACATTTTTAGAAGCGTTGAAAAATTGCAATTATTGCCCTGTTAGTGTTTTCCAGTAGAAGCGTAGGGGTGCCTTATTCACTGTAAAGAGACAGGAAAAATGTAATCTGGTAAAAAAAGGAACTGATTAAGCGTCAAATATAATGATATTTCACATGTATTCACATTTTTGTGAACCATAATATTATATGTGAATGGGTCGGCTTTTTGTTGAATTACTAAACTTGGAAGATTTTAGACTTAAGATGGGAAACAAAGTTCTCGCATGGAATTATAAGAGCTATTTTTCATAGAAAAATTGTTGACAGACACCCCTCTGTTTCCTCTCGAAGGTTTTAGACAAAAAAGAAGTCAAGAGAACTCTGAAAAAAGAATAGCGTGTTTTCTATCTAAAAACTTTGATGACAATAATTAATATACTAAAATATTGTTATTTCACAAGAGTATAATTATTATATATATTGAAATAGCATACTTTTCTATATAGTGTTTTTTTTCCATTAGAAACAATGGGGTGTGTCTTAGTGCTGATTTGTCATCTTAGTCTACCATTGTTTTTTAGAAATATGTTGTGATAAAACCAGTTTTTTGTACTACATGCTTTATCTGTTCCACTCGAAATAACGGTTGAGCCTTTGAAGAAACAGGGGATAGCGTAATGGGAACTCCAAGCATACTAGATGATGTATTCGAAAATTTCGTTAACGGAATTAAACTTTTTAAAGATAGGGAAGTTTTAAGGCATGACTATCTACCTGAAAAATTACCTCACAGAGAAGACCAGATAAAATTGTTAGGCCAAACTGTGGCGCCAGCATTGAAAGATTCCAGGTGCTCTAACATTTTTATTTATGGAAAAACTGGAACAGGAAAAACTGCTGTGACGAAATACGTTCTCGGTCACTTGGAGTCTAAAGCTAAAGAGTATGGAGCACAGGTGAAATTTTGCTATATCAATTGTAGAATGACAGGTTCTGAATATCGAGTATTTGCAGCGTTAAGCCAGAACTTAGGGATGGCAATTCCATTCACCGGATTATCTGTTGGTGAAGTATTTGATAGGTTCCGAGCAAGCTTAGATTCTTCTAGAATAATTTTCATTATAGTCCTTGATGAAATTGATGCCTTGATTAAAGACAAAGGTGACGCTTTTATGTACGAGTTAACGAGAATAAATGAAACTCTGCACAAAAGCAAAGTATCAATAATTGGAATATCTAATGATTTGCGCCTGAAAGAGTTTTTAGATCCAAGAGTTTTTAGCTCTCTTAGCGAGGAAGAACTTGTTTTTAGACCCTATGATGCAGGGGAACTAAGAAACATTCTTCTTGAACGTTCAAAACTCTCTTTTCAGGAAGGCGTTTTATCTGACTCAGCATTAAGCATTTGCTCAGCTTTGGCAGCAGCTGAACATGGGGATGCAAGGCGTGCTCTGGATTTGCTTCGGGTAGCAGGTGAAGTAGCTGAGCGCCAAAACTCAAAAATGATTACGGAAGAACATGTGCGCCAAGCAGAGAAACATATCGAGCACAATCGTGTAGTTGAAGCACTCAAAAATTTAACTTTACATTCAAAACTGGTTTTACTAAGTGTTTATCACTTAAACAAGCCAAGTGCTACTACAGGCGAAATATACGATGTTTACAATGAACTTTGTGGGGAACTGGGCGCTGGCCTTCTTACTCAAAGGCGTTTAGGAACTTTGATCAACGAGTTAGACTCTATGGGGCTTGTGAACGCAAGAGTTGTCAGCATGGGTAGGTACGGAAGAACAAAAAAAATTCGTTTGGAAATTTCACGCGGCTTGATAAAAGATGTGTTTCAGGATGATACCCGATATAGCCAGTTAATTTCTTATTCTTCTCAGACTCCCCGCAGAAGCCAAACTAACTCTCTACATGAATGAAAGTATAGTTGTTTCAAGGGTTTGTAAGTTTATCACTGGCACTTTTCCAGGTGTAGGAACTAGCCCTAATTTTTCCATATAATCTGTCTGTTTCTGCCAACCGCCAGAATTCACAACGAGCACTCCTCTGTAGTTGCAGTAACCTAAAACATGAATGTGCCCCGCGTGAAAAATATCTGGTACTCTGTCTATCACTAGGTAATCGCGGTTTTCAGGCGATAGCATGGTTTTGCCGCCATACATTGGCGCTAAATGGCGACTTTGCATAAGCAATCGCATGGCTTTTTCTGGGTGGTCATGGTCCATTCCAGGAACGACGCCGATAATATCGTTTAAGCTTATGCCGTGATACATCAATACTTCCACTCCGTGCAAACTTAGTAGACATGGGCTTCCAACTGAATGGATATTCTGTTTTCCCTGAATTGCTGTTAAGTAACCTTCTGGTATTGCTGGCTGAGGTAGGGCTTTGCGTGATGCATCGTGGTTGCCTGGTGAAATGAAAATTTCAATATAATCAGGGATCTTCTCAAGATACTTAATTGCAAAATTATATTGTTTATGGACGTCTCGAATCGACAGTTCTTTTTCTTGACCAGGATATACGCCAACACCGTCTACAATATCTCCCGCTATCAGCAAATATTTGACTTTGCCTGCAATGTCCCTCATCTGTTCGTCTCCATATTTGCCTCTTAGCCAAAGAATAAACCGCCTGAATGCTTCCTTCTCAAACATTGTGCTGCCAATATGAAGATCTGATGTTAGAACGGCGTAGACTAGTTCTTGCGCTCTTTGTTGGGCTTTTTTCCCTATTTCCGGAAAAATAATGTCTTCAGCTAGAAACAAGTTAGTTCTTGTTTTTATTACTGCTAAGCATACGATTTGATCAGGTAAAAGTAGAAGCGCTTTCTTTTTGACTTCTATAGGCGCGCTTTGCGGCACCAATATGGTTGCACTTCCTTGTAGATCTTCGACAGAAAGTATCATCTGGTTCTTTGAGTCTCGTTTCTCTGTCACCATGCAAATAATTTTTAGTTTTGTTTTTGCTTGAGATTTAAGCGCTTCAACGATTGGTGTAGCCGCCTTAACATCCATTCTTTGTCGCAGCAAACGTTCAATTCGTTTAAATCTATCTTGAAAGTACTCCAAATATTCTTCAAGCGTACCGTTAGAGCTAAGCTTGCCTGTTGAATCTTCCAAGATGTTGAAGTCTGCTTTAATGTCTTTGGCGAATGGATAGAAAGGGTTCTCAATTTGTGTTGGTGGTGGTTCAGTTTCTGCTGACAAGAAGGGCGGTACATGTTGTTCTTGTTGATCTGAGGAATGTTCCAAAATGGGCCCAGTTATGCTTTGTAATAATGCCTCAAGGAATACTTTGTCAATGAAGAAAGGTTTATCTTCCAAATTCTGTAGCCGTTGAAAAGCAAGGTTCATTATATCAAGCGGATTAGTCGCGTTTGCATTTTGACTTAAGAATTCAAAGGCTTCGCTATTTAGTTGGTATCCTGCAGCGATTGTTGCTTCGAGTGCTTGTTGCAGCTTTTCTTGGTCACTCATTTATTTTTTCGCTTGCCATTGGGATTCAGCATACGCTGTATTTAGGCTCTTATGCTTTTGAGTTATTTACTGTTTCGTATTTGTTCAGCGAGATTTTGAAGCTTTTTCAATAAGGAAAACTTTGCTTTCTCTCTCATAATTTGAGGGTTTCAATTAGTCTTTATTGACTTAGTTTATATTAGTAAGGTACTGTTTAGATATGTTATAATATCTTTGAAGGCAAAATTATGGCTGATTTACGAAAGATCCAACAGACCCCCACAGGTACTTTTTTTGTATGTATACCCAGAGATTGGGCTAATCAAAACGGACTAAAGAAAGGCACCTTGGTCAGTCTCGATGTAGCTAATGATGGCAAACTTCTTGTAGATGCAAAATACAATTCTGAGCCAATTGTTAAGACTACAACTTTGAATGCGGGACCATACTTGGGCAGAGAAATTGTTGGCCGTTACCTGCTTGGCTATGATACCATTAACATTATGGCAAAGGATCGCATAGACTCTGCAAGTCGAAGTATAATTAAGTCAACTGCTAATTCCCTTTCAGGTTTGGAGATTTTTGAAGAAACAAGCTCAATGATTTCCCTGCATAGTCTTATTCAGCAGCCATCAGGATTAATTCCTGAAAAAATCTTGCATCGAAACTTTGTCATCGTCGCGGGAATGACTCGTGATGCTGCCAACTCCTTCATTTATGGAGATGTTGAACTCGCTAAGAGTGTTATTGATAGAGATGCTGAAAGTAACCGACTGTATTTTTTGCTTGTAAGAATTCTGCGCACTATAATCCAGAACCCAAGATTGAATGATAAGCTTGGACTTACTCCTATTGAATGTTTGGATTATCGCTTAGCAGCAAGTTTAATTGAAGGCATTGGCGATGGGGGTGTCCAGGTTGCTTCAAAAACAATTGCTCTCAATGGTGCAAAGCTTTCAGGAGATTTTCAAAAACTATTCATCGAACTTCAAAGCATTTGTTGTGAAGCTCATGAGCAGGCTCTAAAATCCTTTGTATCCAAGGATATTTCACTGGCAGAAAATGTCCGTAACATGAGAGTAAAAATTGACACCTCATATTCAAGCATTGAAAAGGTTGCAAAGGAGTCTTCGGTAGACTTGATGCCTCAAATTTTAGCTACCGCATCTTTCCTTCGTCAAATATATGAGCGAAGTGTGGATTTAGCAGACTTGGTTGTTTAGTCATTGTCACCTTGCCTCGTTTAGATTCGAGTGCGGTAAAGAGTTAAATTTCCAAATTTGCATTCACATTAGGGATTAATTGAAATGTCAACTGTAGCTGATGAAGTGGCGCATGCTCTATATTCGTCTGGTTGTTTGAAATTTGGAAGCTTCAAAATAAAATCTGGAGCAATAAGTCCATACTATATTGATCTTGCTCGTTTGCTTGCAGCACCTGAAGACTTGTGCGCTTTGGTAGAGATTGCCGCTGAAAAAGTAAAAGAGATAATGATTTATGACAAATTGGATAAACTAGCATCAATAGAGCTCAAAGGCGCATTAATTGTACCAAGTATTGCGTGTAAAGTAAACTTGCCATGCATAATTGTTAGAAAAGAAGAGAAATCATATGGTGTAACAGGCAGAATTGCCGGTGCGGATGTATCCAAAGGTGACAGGATCCTTTTCTTCGATGATGTTATCAGCGAAGGGATATCAAAGATTGAAGGAATCAAGCCCTTGCAAGAACTCGGTGGAAATATCAAAAATATGCTAGTTGTTGTTAACCGGGAGCAAGGAGGCAAAGAAAAACTTGAAAAACTTGGCTATAACGTTCATAGTCTATCTACTATAAGTGAATTAACCTATTCATTGTTTGACCATAAACACATCTCAAAAGGGCAGTACGATGAAGTGTTGTCTTATTTGAAGACTTTTAAGGATTTAAAGAGTACAAGTTGATTGTTTCTTCAATGACTTTGTAGAGATTGCTTTTTTTTATGAGGCTTTCCTTAAATTTTTTATGGTTTTTGCATTTATGTTTTCGCGATTATTTTTTGTTGGCCAAGATATAGCGTAAGTTAACGAATCGGAAACGACAACGTTTACCGCACGTTTTATTTGGGTGCATCTTAAATTGTTACCCTGAAGGCAAGATTTACATGACTGATCAAAAGCAAGTTGTTGATGCTTTACTAACTCCACAAGCCTATTCTGAAAACCCTGGAAAAATAGAGCTCATCCAAACCCACATTTCCTTTGTCTTTGTCACTGATAACTTTGTTTATAAAATGAAAAAAGCAGTGAATTTTGGTTTTCTCGATTTTTCAACTATAGAAAAAAGGCAATTTTTCTGCAAAAAAGAGCTTGTGCTTAACAGGCGTCTTTGTCCAGATGTTTACCTAAAGGTGCTACCTATCAAAAAATCAAATGTAATTAAGATTAACGGTAGCGGTAAAACAGTTGAATATGTTCTTAAAATGAAGCGGTTGCCGCAGGAAAAAATCATGACGACACTGCTTAAAGATAACAAAGTCGATGACAAAACAATTGATAAATTAGCAAAAATTATTGCCGAATTCCATTCAAAAGCAGAAACAAACGATAAAATTAACGAATACGGTTCAATCAAAGTAATACTGACCAATTGGGATGAAAATTTTGCACAGACACAAAAATATGTCAACCAAACAATCTCGGCCGAGCAATTTCATAATATTCAATTAAAAGTTAATGGTTTCATAGAAACTCGACAGAAACTTTTTGAGAACAGAATAGTAGACGGCAAAATCAGGGATTGTCATGGTGACATGCATTCAGGAAATATCTTTCTAACCGACCCAATTTGCATTTTTGACGCCATCGAGTTTAATGACCGTTTCAGATATTCGGATGTTGCTTCAGATGTTGCCTTTTTAGCTATGGACCTAGAATTTCAAAATAAACCACGATTGTCTGACTATTTAATTATACAATATCTAGCCTACTCCCAAGACAAATCGCTATCTTCCGTTTTGGCCTTCTATAAATGTTATCGTGCTTATGTGCGTGGGAAAGTAATCAGCTTCAAACTAGATGACTCAAACATTAGTCTTCATGAGAAAGATATCGCAACCAAAGAAGCACAAGCTTACTTCAAACTAGCCGCAGAATACGCAAATGAACTGTAAAAACCTATTGAAACTGATTCGCTACCCAATCGGGAATCGGCACAGTTCCCATTATGGTTGGTTTCTGATGGCAATCGCTACCTCCAGTCATTATTAATCCATGGTTCTTTGCAAACGTCAAGTAATGTTTAGTTGTTTCAATGGTAGCTCTTGAATGCCAGCATTCAATGCCATCGATGAAAGAAAGCATTTTGTCATTTATGATTTGTGTTTGTTCTTCTAAGAGCTTAGTTAATGCCACAAGTGAAGTTCCATGGGGGTCGTTTGGATGCGCTAAAACAACTTTTCCCCCTGCGTTTTTGACCAATTTCGATGCTTCCTCTAAGAAAAGTGGATATTTTGGCACATCACATTTAACGAGGTACTTATCAAAAGCTTCCTGTCTTGTCTTAACAATTTTTTTTTGAACTAGATAGTCGGCTATGTGGGGTCTGCCAAGCACACCATCAACTGACTCTTCAATACATTGAAAATCATCGTTAGTTAGGACTGCAATGTTTTCTTTTTTAAATTCAGCGTTAAGGTTGTCGAGAATTTTTTCTGCTCTCTCTTCCCTGTACTTCGCTATTGTATCAAGTTTGTTTTTGAGTGCATTATCAGTAGGGTCATATTGGTACCCCAAGAAATCCAGTGAAATAAGTTTGCCTTCTTTGAAACCTGGATGAGCAAAAGTGACGTTTAACTCAACGCCTGTAACATATTTTATGTTTGCTTTCTTAGCTTCCCTAACTGCTTGGGTTTGCGTATGGATTGAATCATGGTCGGTGATAGCCATGAAACCTATGTTTCTGATTTTGGATTGATGAAAGATTTCTAATATGGTGAATTTACCGTCGGAAGCATTTGAGTGGATATGCAGATCAATCATATTATTAGGTTCTTTACCTCTTTTCTTCTCCAATAATGAACCAACGATTCATTTCATCATGGCATGTGTCAACGGTTAAATGGGTAATTTTTAGAGATGGGTACTTTTTCTTGATTGCATCAACATTTATGGGTTCAAATTTGTTCTTGTTAGCTATGTAAGCTTCCTCTGTCAAGGCATTTGATTCATACTTTTCTTTGGTTCGCCTCTTAATTCGCCCTAAAGAAACTTCCTGTGGACAACTAGTTTGAATGATAACGAAGTTCATGTTATTTTTTGCCGCAATCTCCGCTGCTCGTTCACGAAGTTCTTGAGTAACAAAGGTTGCATCTAAAATCATGCCTCCTTCATTTTTTGAAGCTAATTCGTCTGCGCGTCTGAATAGCTCATCGTATACTGATAACCGCTTGTTCATGTTTCCAGCGACTTTGGCATCAAATATATCTTCATTTTTTAGAACTTCTAGTCGAATCAAATCGCTTCGTAGAATAGTGTAACCTTTAATTTTGGAGATTTCCTCCGAAGTTTCAGTCTTGTAACTTGCAGGCAATCCGCATGTTATCATCAGAGTTCTGGTTTCTAGTTTTGTTTTGATAAAAGAGGCAAAAGGTTCTTTCATTTTGTACACTCTTTATTGTTAGGTTTTATTAGTTACAATTAAACTTTTTGCGACAATTCTCGATCTAAGAGTCTATTTGCTTCTAAACTATCATACAATAGAGCAAATTCTAAATAGGCAGAGAATATACTTTCTCTAAAAAGAGGACTTTCCATGGAACAATTTCAAGTAAAAGACAAAAGTCTTGCCCCACAAGGTAACTTACAAATTGAATGGGCCGCAAAACATATGCCCGTACTTAACATAATAAAAACTCGTTTTGAAAAAGAAAAACCACTCAAAGGCCAAACAATTGCTGCCTGCCTCCACGTAACCAAAGAAACCGCAGTACTCATCAAGGTACTAATAGCAGGAGGCGCAAACGTCGCGTTATGTGGCTCAAACCCTCTCTCAACTCAAGATGATGTCGCCGCCGCTTTGGCAGACGCAGGTGTTAACGTTTTTGCTTGGAGAGGACAAAACACAGAGGACTACTACAAGTGCATTGACAAAGTCCTTGATTTCAAACCAACGATCACGATGGATGACGGTGCAGACGTTGTTGGCATGATTCATAGCAAACGCCAAAACCAAATTAATGATATCAAAGGTGGAACCGAAGAGACTTCAACCGGTGTAGTCCGTTTAAAAGCTATGGAGCAGGATGGTAGCCTCAAATACCCAATTATAGCAGTGAACGATGCATATACAAAGTATCTCTTTGACAACCGCTATGGAACAGGTCAGAGCACCATAGACGGCATTATGAGGGCAACCTCCGTTCTACTTGCTGGCAAAAACTTCGTTGTTGGCGGATATGGCTGGTGCAGCAGGGGAATCGCTATGCGCGCAAAAGGCTTGGGCGCCAACGTTATAGTGACAGAGGTTCAACCTGTCAGAGCCTTAGAAGCAGTCATGGATGGATACCGAGTCATGCCCATGGCTGAAGCAGCACCCCTAGGCGATATTTTCGTTACAGCCACAGGCGACATAAGTGTCATACGTAAAGAGCACATGCAAAAAATGAAGGACGGTGCTATCATGTGTAACAGCGGTCACTTCAACGTGGAAATCAACATTTCAGACTTAGAATCACTCACTGAAGCCAAACGCGTTATGCGACCAAACATGGAAGAGTATACGACAAAAGATGGTCGACACCTTTACCTCCTCGCAGAAGGTAGACTAGTTAACCTCGCCGCAGCAGAAGGGCACCCATCAGAAGTTATGGATATGTCCTTTGCAAACCAAGCATTATGTGCGGAATATGTTGCCAAAACTGCAAAGTTGCAAACTAAAGTTTACACTGTGCCGAAAGACATTGATGAGAAAGTTGCCGAACTTAAACTCAAATCGATGGGTGTAAGCATCGATGAGCTAACTGCTGAGCAAAAAAAGTACCTTTCAACTTGGGAAATGGGGACAACTTAATCCCAACGAGCTCTTGAAAGCATGACAAACTTTAAATGGCTAAAGCTCATACATGGCTATAAAGTGGTGACTTAAAATGGTTAGCAAAGATCAAGGAATCGGTGGAGCAATACTCGCAGTCTGCGTTATCGTCATATTAGGCTTTCTCGCACTGGTGCTTTTTCCAGGTCAGATAGCAAAACTCTTGGGAATGAACACTCTGGGTAATGACATTCGACTGGATATAGTAGTGGTTCTAGTTTCAATCGCATTTGTCGCAGTTTTAGCAATAGGCGCATGGATTGGCTGGACAATGGCAACAACACCGCCGCCAAAACCAATCGAAGAAATCACAACTGAAATTGAAGAGAAGAAAGAAGAACCAAAAGTAGAAGAGCCCGCAAAAGAAACTGAAGCTCCTTCAACCGAAGACAAAACAGCAAAGAAAAAGAAATAAAAACTTAACCTATTCTTTTCAATCCTAATTCTTTAATTTTTTTAACTTTATATTTATTCAGTTCTCATTTTCTTAAGCATACAATCAACGATGTCTATGCAAACAATGCAGGCATCAGGAATCTCTTGTTTCTGCATTCGTTCACTGAGATAACCAAGATGAAATTGGCAAGAAGACAGCTTATCTTTAGTTTCATTATATTTCTTTTTTGAGTCTATTTCTGTTACTATTTGTTTTGACTTATTATTTGCAAAAATTTCTGTTTCTTCTATTTTTGTAAGGCAATAAGGGCAGGCATCGTAAGTTTTTTCAGGATTCAAGGACAAATTCAACGTTTTAAGAGATTTTTCAAAAACCTTTTGGCATACTTTGTTAGGGCAAGTTTGCATCCTTTTGATCCTCATTCTAGTTAGTTAGGCAATTGCTTCTTTAAGAAATATTCTTTCCCTGCTTATAGTATTGATGAATTCAGAATAAATATTCTCATTCAATGTTGCATGTTTCGGTTGGGGAAGCAAGTTTCTTGAGGTCGTCGGCACCTTCAGCATATCCTGAAGCTATCAAAACGTCGCCTGACTGAATTTTTGAGTCTGAACGAGGGCGAACATATTTATCTGCTCTTTTAATGACCAGAACCCACATACCAGTCTCTTCATGGACACGAACTTCTTTCAAAGTTTTGTTAATTAGAGGTGATTCTGCTGTAACACATGCTTGGACCACAGTTTCTTCTGCTTCCTTTATTGCTAATTTTAGAACTGGATGAGGTTCAACCCCTCTTAACACAACTTCCGCCATATCAGCTGCGGCATCAGCTATTTTTTCCGTTGCTACTCCTAGCCGAATTAATCCTAGGAAACCCGAGGCTTCTTCTTTCTTGAAGTCGCTGGTTAAGGCAAGCAATTCGAAGTCCGTGTGCATTTGATCCATGCGTTCTTCTAGAAACTCAACTTCTTCAGCTAACTCCTTATTGTTTAAGAGAAGGGAAGAGTAGGCTAAGTCAAGCATTATTTCAGAAGTATCTTTTAACTCTACGAATTTTGATACGATTTCCTCGAATTTTGCTCGTTCTTGTGTGTCTAATTTTGCGAGTTCGCCTTCAGCTAAGTCTTTGAATTCTTCAATGCCTGAGGGCGCTCCACGAGTTATTAGAATATCTCCTTGGAAAACTTTTTCAGTTTTTTTTGGGTTAAGTATCCAATCGTTATTTCGACGAACTGCAATGATGTCAACTCCCATTCTCGCGGCTAAGTCAAGCTCCTCTATTCTTCTTTTTGCAATCACCGAATCCGGTTTTACCGTAACTTTCATTAAATGTTCTTCAACTTTCTCAAAAATTTGTCCGACAATTGGGTGAATGCCAATTTTGCGGGTTACTATAGCTGCGATATCAGCAGCGGCGTCTGAAATTTTATTTGTGGAAGATGCTACTATTGAGATTCCAATCATTGCCTCAGCATCTTTGGGATCTCTTGCCGCGACCATTATTTCCATGTCTAAAAGGTACGCCAACGTGTCTACTCGCCGTTCAAGTGCAAGAACATCTTCAGCGAGGTCTGTATCATTATAAAGGGCTGCCGAGTAAGCTAAATCAATCATTAATTCAGAGAGATTTTTCATTTCAAGCAAAAGTTCTCTAACTGGAATAGGCTTGTATTCTATTTTTTCAAATTTAGGCATACCCTAAAGGTCGCTCCACTTAATTTACTGTTCTTGAATTATTTAATTATGATCTTTTTAATTATAATAGTACAAATAGAGCGAGCAACAACGCAATTGATGTTAATACCGTTGCTAAGGAAGCTTCAACTGGAATTACAAAGTTCTCTGGGTTTAAACCTTTCTTGAATGTTAAAATCGCAACTCCATAGGATAAAAGAACTATTCCGCTGACTGCGATAATATTTGAAACCCAGATTACCGCCAGAAAATTAAAAGCGGTTGAAAAGGTCCAAACTTGATTAATTGCTAAAGATATGATAGCTAAAATTGTGAAAATCAAAATTGACGCTACCCAAGCACTAACTATGTTTTTGCCATGTTTTCGAATCGATGAAAAAGTGGGCGAGAGCAAACCCAGAGCAAGTTTAGTGTTTGCTGTTGAGCCTACAACTGAACCAACATTGCTTATCATGTTAATTAAGGCTGGATAAATTGTGTAAATTTCTCTTCGTCCTCTTGCAAAACTGTCGATTCCTTTAAAGATAGTACCGGTTAAAGTTACGAGAACTGCTACAACCATTAGCATAATCAGCGATTCCTTTATCGTCTTTACAAATTCAGGTTCCGTTCGTTCTTTAGTAATTAGGTATACCGCTAGAACGACATGGAAAGATGCTATCGCCAAGATTGCCAACTTTCCTATCCCGCTTTGGAGGAAAAAAAGTTCGAGCACTCCAATGTAACAAAGAGTTATGAAAATACTTGCAGCGGTAGAAACTATTGGATAAACAACTATATCTGGGTCCAGTCCGCGTTTAAAAGAAATGAAGGCAACTTTGATAGTCACAAATGTAAATGTTAAACCGATTGCCAAAGTTGAAACCATTACGAGTATTATAGCGGAGAAATCAGTGAAGGTTATACCCCAGAGAAAATAACCGACCACAAAAGAAATTGCGCTAACAGCTAAACTTGTAATTAGAGTTAACACAATTACTGATTCAATTAGTCGATAGAAACTTTTTGTGTTGTTCGTGAAACGAGAGTGAATAGTCCCTAAATGCAAAGCTGTGCTTAGGCGCCCGCTTAGTAAGCCACTAATGACTCTAGTGGTTATTAGGGTCGGATAGAGAGCTAACGCCCATGGTGTACGAGTAAAAATGTCAAGTTGATAAGCTATTAAGAAACCCGCAAGTAATCCTAAAATATCGAAAAAGTAAGCAAAAGTAGTTTGTTTAAACATTCCCCAGAACTTTTTGGATAGACCATTTGAAATTCTGATTGCCTCCTTAAATCTTGCTGACGGGCTTTGTTTCTAGGGTCAATCTAGATAATGCATAAGTAATTTTTTGGCTGAAATGACTTTTATTCACATTGCGTAAGGATGCTTCCTTTTGCCCATCTAACCAATTTATGTTCTTATGGACGCATGCCATCTTAATCCCAATCCCTCATTTTTGGCTGTCCAAAGTCTAGAGGGCTGCCAAAGACATTTTTAACTGCCGATTAAAGTTTTTGAAAGACAGATTGATTATAAATAGTTTCTGCATATGGCTATTCTTTGATCTTGAAATTTTTCCTACTTTCCATCGGCGTATTTGAATGGCTTTTGGGTTGATAAACACACCAAGGGTCTTCGAGCTAGGTAATCACTTTTTATTTCTTCTGGTTCTTTTAAGTCCCCACAATAATCTATGAAATCGTTTGAAAGACCATAAGCTCTTGCTCGGCAGCCACCGCATAAGCCGCGGTATTCGCAAACGCCACATTTACCTGTCAGCCGGTCTGGGTTTCTTAGTGCCTTAAACACTTCTGAATTAAACCATATTTCTTCAAAGGTTTTTTCGCGTACATTTCCAAGCTTTATCGGCAAGTAGGGGCAAGGTGTAATATCTCCGTTTGGATATATCCTACAATAATAGAGTCCGGCCACGCATCCGCGAATCCACTGTTTCATATCTAAACCCATACCACTGGCAATCCGCATAAATTGAGGTGCACATGAAGGCCGCACATTCAGTTTGTGTTTTGAAACTTTTAGCAAACGTCTTGGTTATCATTTCTTCATATTTTTCAGGAGAAATATCTGTTATTTTGTTTCCTCTTCCTGTAGGCACGAGGAAAAATAAGTGGAAATTTTCTACGCCGATACTTTCAGCAATAGACATTATATCGTCTATTTGATTGTAGTTTTGCTGAGTTAAAGTTGTGTTAACTTGAACAAGAACATTGTTTCTTCTAAGGGCTTTGCACGCTTCTACAGCCTTCTCCCACGCGCCGGTCACTCCTCGAAATTCGTCATGTTGTGCTGGAATGTTTGAGTCTAGGCTAATTGATACAGTGGTTATGCCTGCTTGCTTGAGTTTTCTTGCGGCAGCTTCATCGATGAGGCTTCCGTTGCTTCCCAAACCCATCTTCAAACCTATTTTTGAACCATAGCTAATGAGTTCATAGATATCTGGTCTTAGAAGAGGTTCACCACCACTTAGTACTAGCAACGGTCGGCTAACTTTGTAAATTTGATCCATTAAGGCTTTGGCTTCATCAGTTGTTAATTCATTTTCAAGTTTTTTCTCTGTAGCGTTGATGTAGCAGTGAGAACACTTCATGTTGCATTCTCGAGTAACATTCCACGACATTATTAGCGGTACAAACTTCTCAGATGTTTTTGCTGCTGGTGAATATGCTAGTTTTAAATAGAATTCGCAGTTGCCATCGGTGGCTATGAGTTTGGGTTGCCATAAAGTAAATGGAAACGGTAAAACCGTATTGAGCATTGCTTTGGCATGGGCAAAACAGAAATGTTTGCAGAAAAGAGATGAAACTTCTGGGGCTACTGCATATTTTTCGTGTGCGTATTTGTGGCTTCCATAAATGGGGCAGTTTAGGAATTCCATGTGTCCATCTAAAGTTTCTGTGCTCATCGAGTAATTTATGAAGTGGTCACTTAGCATGACTGCCTGCAGTTTTTCTCGTCGCATCCCAACTTTTAGCGTTACGTCAAGAGCTATGTTAACAGTCTCTTCTCCAAACTTTTCCTGAACCTTTTCCATGGCACTTTCAAGCTCTTTTAAGCCAATCGTCTTTGCCAAGTATTCAGTGACCAACAGACCTTTGATTGTTTCATACTCTTGAATAAGCCTCATTCGAATTATTTCATTAGCCCATTGGCGAAACAGATGCTCTAACGCAGCAGACGCTTTAGCATTTTTAGTGATAAGAAGATTTTCTAAGGCTTTCTTTTCTTTCGTTAGGTGTAAAAAAAGATTAATTTTCTCTTTTGTTTCTGGATATTTGCTTTGGGATGCTTCTTTGAAGTTTAGAGAAAAAGGAGTGATTTCCTTGGTTAGTTCTTTTGAGTCGAGCTCAAAATCCGTGTAGATTTCACAAAGTTTCAGTGATATGTCTGGCAAGTCTAAATGAAGCTCGTTTAACAATACGTGGGTTTCCGCTTCCATTTTTGTTACCATAGCCATATGATACAACAATGAGCCAGCCATGCCTGGATCTGATTGTTTACCAAAAAATCCAGAGAAAATTTCTGAAACTTGTATTTTTGCGAAGTCATACTTTTCTTGTTTGATGGCTGTTTGGGCTTGGTTTAGCTTTTCTTTTCTTGAAAGTAGAAGTTGAGCCCATTTGTGGCATTGCCGCTGGTCAAAGTTTGTTAACGAATACACTTCCTTGGGGTTAGTATTGATGCGCTATGGATGCTAAAAAAGGTTAACGGTGTAAAGTCTGCATAAAGATTATCTATTTTGAAAGTTGGGTTATATGGATAAACTAATAAAGCTCTGCATTAACATAGCCAAGCTAAACAGGTGAAATATTTGAATTACGATTGGGTTTACGCTCTTGTTGGCTTCCTTATTATGTTTGGCATGTTAGGCGGAATTGGCATAAATAAGCCTAGAGGTATGAGCGTTAAAATGTGGTGTGTGGGCTACCTTGCAGTTGCTTTAGGTTTTGATGTAATGGTGGTTTTAGGACTTGTCGGTCAATTCGCATGGCTAAATAACCTGCTCATCGGATTATCCGCTGGAGCGGCTACAGGGTTAGCAATTCATGTAATGCATCATATTTCAGAAGAAGATGAACTTGACTCTGAGGGCGACAAAAAAGGACCTAAAATGTTTGGGTTCTAAATTGCTGCATTTTTAGTTGGATCAGCTGTCTGGGAAAAAAGTAGAACCAAACTAAACGCCAAATCGTGAAATTGTTCAAGGCTAAAAAGGTTCTTTGGAGGCGTCAAGAGCGGAATAGTATCAGGCGTCTTTGCCATTGTTTGCTTAAAAATTTTTTTTGGGTACAAAAATCCTTAATTTGACAGAAAAAAGTTAGTCAAGAAAGTTTGACTAATCTTAGTCAAGAATTCTTGACGGGAATGCTTTTACATAAAACCATTTAATGTGTTCGGTGGAGAAAACTGTATGGGCGAGAAACAAGTCTCTGAGTGTACTCCTTCAATAACCAAAAATGACTCCATGCATTTTTCCGTTAAAAACTTTGATATCATAAACGTTAGAGTCACTCATAAGACAGCTCATGTACCACTTTTAGAAGCTGTATCTTTCAAGGACAAAGCAAATGCATACACTGAACTTAGCCTGTTAGATGGTGCCCAGGAATCAGTTCTCATCCAAACGTGCAATCGCATTGAACTTTACTTTGTTAGTAAAAATGGAGATAGAACGGTTAAATCCGCAATACAGCTCTTAGAAAGTCGCATGCCGGCGAATAATCAGCAAGCTGACAAAGCTATCGAATATTCAATTAACCGAGAGGCGTTAAACCATTTGCTGCGGGTAACCTCTGGATTAGAGTCAATGGTTGTAGGCGAAGACCAGGTAATCAACCAAGTCTGGAACGCTTATCTTGAAGCTGAAAAAGCAAGCGCTTCAGGGCCAGTTCTTAGTCTTCTGTTCAATCGGGCAGTAAACGTAGGCAGACGTGTAAGACGTGAAACAGGAATTAGCAAAGGCGCAGTCTCGGTTGGTTCAGCTGCAGTAGAACTCGCCGAAAATCTTCTGGAAAACCTTAACGAGAAGAAAATACTTGTAATGGGTGCAGGCGAAACAGCAACTCTTGTAGCCAAAGCAATGGCGAGACGTTGCCTTAGTCCAATTATCATAGCAAACAGAACTCACGAACGGGCACAAAGACTGGCTGAGGAACTTGGTGGTAAAGCTGTAAAATTTAACAAACTAAATGAAGTCCTTGTGGACGCTGACGTAGTGCTTTGCGCAACATCTGCACCTCATTATTTGCTAACAAAAGAACTTCTTACCCAAATTTTGCCCTCCCGCCAAAACAAAAATGACCTTTTAGTAATTGATATTTCCAATCCGCGAAATGTCGAGGAAGCTGTTAAGGAGTTGCCACGCGTTGAACTCTTCAGTATAGATGATTTAACGTCGATTGCTGAACAGAACAAGTTGGAACGTCAGAAAAGCATGCAGGAAGCTAACGAGATTGTCGACCAAGAGCTTGTAGTGCTTGAACGTGCGGTCAAAGGAGATTCTGTTCGAAAGATAGTCTCTGACCTGCTGTCACAAGTTGAGCAAAATCGAAGAATAGAACTAAACAAAGCTCTAGACTTGATAGGGACGATGGATGACCGTAAAAAACGAATAATAAATGACTTGACAAACAGCGTACTAAAGCAAGCGTTTTTGCCAGTTATCGAGAGTCTTCGCAAAGCCGCAGAAAATAATGATGTAAAACTCATCGAAGCAGCAACCTCTATATTTAACTATAGAAACCAAAAATAATATCTCCCTTTCAAATACCAAAGGCTTAATCTTTAACCGTTTTGATTTCTTTTGCTGCTTTAAGGCACTTTTCGAAACCACCAAGATAAGTGAACGTTTGATCCTTGGGTGCTTGTTGGATAACTAAAATTTTGCTATTTGCATTAATGCAGCCGTCGATCATCAAATTATCGGTTAAACCGTTTTCTTCAATAAACATATCATATCGATCCCGTAACTTTCCATCCTCTCCACGATTAACTTGGTTGCTCAAAGCTTCTATCGTACGTTCAGTGAAAATTGTAGTAACGTTAGTGTAAGCAAAAACAAGTTTTTTAAGAGCATGCGCAAAACCTATTTCAAAAACAGTTCCCACATCAGCGCTTGGTCCCCTAAACGGAGTAGTGTTAGCTATTACAATGTCGCAACTTCTAATCAAGCCCTCGTTTATGCTGCTGATGCATAAACCTATTTCCCTTGGACTTTTGCCTTTGACATTTATCTCAGTGTCTATCGGAAAGACCCCCTCCAAACCATATTTTTTGCACAATGCTTTCTTTTGTTCTCCTATTTCTATGAAGTTTCTAAGGAAAACTTCTGGACCTGCAAGATAAACTCGTAATCGCTTCATTAGTTTCAACTTAACAGTGAATGTGGCTTCTAAATAAAAATGACTTCTTTAGTAAATAAAAAAGCGATTTTTATTCTGATTTATACCTCAACAAAGCGGCGAAGCCTCCTAAGGCATTGAGCTTTGCTTTTTCGTCAGACTCAGTGAATATTACTTCTACCCGTGCATCGGTTAGCGAAGCTGCATCTTCCAGAACATCCACAATATCTTTCTCTACCAATTCATACGCAACCGTGTGGCACCGTTCACATGGGGTTGACTTCATCACTTGCAACTCTTCAGCGTTTTTTTTGTTAATTATTTGCGTTTTTAATAATCCACATTTTTTGCATGTTAATCCAGCCTCAATGAAGTCTGAATTATCTGAAACAAGAGCAACTTCCACGATTCCCCTTTTTAGTTCATCCAGCACAGGGTCCAACCCCGTGATGGCTAAGCCCTCTTGTTTATTCAACTCTACCGAGAGGCGTTCAATAGTTCTCTTCTCTTCTGGTCCACAAACATTGGCAAGCTCTTGCTTTGATTTCTCAAACATTTCTCTAATTCCATCATTGCAGGCAGACTGAGTATCAACTAATTTTATAACGGCATTTTTCAATTGGTAATTGAGGTAATCGCTCTTATAGAAATCGTTTTTTGTTTGTCCCGGTCCACCAATGATCACCTGTGTTGCTTTACGGCTATCAAGAAATGCCTTAGCGGCATGCTCTGCAACTCTATGGAAAAAGTTCGAGATCTCCATATCCCGTTCTCTTTCATACCGCCGTTGACTCTGACCGCCCTTTCCCGATTTTCCTGGAATCCCCGAAGATATACTTTCAATTAACTCCACTTTTTCACCAATTACCCATCCAAAACTGGCTTCCTTTGAATCGACCGCAATGAGTCCTATGACCCTTTGGTCCCTTAACATATCTCTTAGCGGTTCCAAATCGAAATGGTCGTCAACCTGGCAAATATAACTCGTGATTGGCTGCGGAGGAACAAGTTCCTCGACGATTAAACGTTCAGAATCATCCGTTACAAAAGTTCCAGCAAAAATTGCTAAACCGTTATCTAAATTTTCTTTCGGCTGCTTAAGCTGCTTGATTAAATTTTTGGTAGTTTCTTGAAGATGGCCACTTTCGTTTCTTAATTTTGAGATGTTGGTATCTATATCATTTTTTATCCTGCCAATAATTTCTTCGATGATTGCATTTTTTGGAACGTATAGTGAGATGAATTCTTTCGCTCTTCCGTGTTTGTCTGATAATTCTGCTATTAGCTTGCGTAGTTTATGTTGTTTTGCAGAAATAGTAGTTGTTAATTTGCAACCGTAAAAGCGAGTAACTTTTTCAGTACTCAACATTGACACCTTTAATTAGCTACCGTATATGCCTAATTGTTTATACAAGTTATGGCTTTTTTCTTATTCAGTTTTTTCCATTAAGAAACAAACAGCAAAAATTAGAAACATTATCTTATTATTTTGCTTTGATGAACTGCAAAGAAAATCGTTGTTTAAATAAGTTATTGAGATTAACCTTCGGACGATCCCGCATTTTTTTTGGGAATTTTCTGTCAAAGAGGGTAAATGGAAAAAAAGTTTTTATGTTGTCATTGGCATCATTTCAAGGACTTTGATACTTGCTTTGGGCATCATTAGGTGCGGATGATCATTTACCATTGCTTTGTTGTTTCCAAATCCTTAGCTTGAACAATTGTGTATCCTGTTACTTGAGTTTGACCTTTAGCTGTGCCTTTATTATCTACACTTACACCTTTTCCTAATGGAGCTCCTTGATCGACGATTGCTTTTCCACATTTCTTGTACCATGCCATCCAAGGTTCCATTCCCTTTTTCATTTCTTCTGGGCTAGCATTCATTTGGACTTCAGCAGCAATGGGTGCCATATACAAAATCATAAATTTCTTCAAAAACAAGTCACCATTAAAATTTAGAACTGCCTGTTTTTATTCATATCGCAATACAAGAGTTACAAAAAAAGTGTGTGTTGTTCTATTAGACTAAAGTACTAATTTTGTCTACGTCTTATTTTTTTTTCGAGAAATGATATAAAATTTATTTAAGTAAATGGAGAATGTGCAATACCCTATAAATTGACAATGTTTATAGGTAATAAGCAAAACAATCCTTTCCAAGGATGAATTATTTATGGGCAAGTCTCTTACACGGAAGATACTTGAAAAACATTTGGTAGTCGGGGAATATATTCCTGGAAAAGAGATCGGAATAAAGATTGATCAAACCCTGACTCAAGATGCGACAGGAACTATGACATATCTGCAGTTCGAAGCGATGGGTCTTAAACAGGTGAAAACTGAGCTGTCAGTTAGCTATGTTGACCACAACACAATCCAAGTAGGTTTTGAGAATGCTGATGACCACAAGTACCTTCAGAGTGTAGCTGCCAAGTATGGTATAATCTACTCAAAGGCTGGAAACGGAATATGTCATCAAGTTCATCTTGAACGTTTTGGCAAGCCAGGCAAGACGCTTTTAGGCTCCGATAGTCACACAACTACCGGAGGCGGAATTGGAATGATAGCTATCGGAGCAGGCGGGCTAGATGTCGCTGTGGCCATGGGCGGAGGCGAATTCTACCTAACTTGCCCCAAAGTTTACAAGATAAATCTCAAAGGCGTTCTTCAGCCATGGGTTAGCGCCAAAGACGTAGTTTTGAAGATGCTCGAGATGTTCTCGGTGAAAGGTAACGTTGGAGTAATAATGGAGTATGCCGGACCCGGTGTCGAAAGTCTTACTGTTCCAGAGCGTGCAACAATCACTAATATGGGAGCGGAGATGGGTGTAACAACCTCTATTTTCCCCTCGGATGAAGAAACCAAAAAATTCCTCAAAGCACAAGGCAGAGAGGAAGACTGGATTGAACTGAAGGCAGACGATGACGCTGAATACGAAAAAGTCGTTGACTTAGACCTCAGTGAACTCGAGCCTCTTGCAGCAGCACCCCATAGTCCAGGTAACATAGTCAAAGTGAGCGACTTAAAAGACCTAAAAGTTGATCAAGTTATGTTGGGCTCTTGCACGAATTCGTCCTACAAAGAAATAGCAACCGCGGCTGAAATCCTGAAGGGCAAAAAAATTCACCCTGATGTATCCTTTGGGGTTGCGCCAGGCTCAAGACAGGTACTTCAGATGGCGACAAAAGACGGTTACATTGGGAACTTGTTAGATAGCGGCGCTAGACTGCTTGAAGCAACTTGTGGATTCTGCATCGGGAATAGCCAAAGCCCCAAATCAACAGGTGTTTCTCTAAGGACAAGTAATAGGAATTTTGAAGGCAGAAGTGGCACTGCAGATGCACAGGTTTATCTTGTAAGCCCCGAGGTAGCGGCAGTGTCGGCAATCATTGGCAAGATGACTGACCCACGAACAGCAGGCATAAAGTACCCCAAAGTGGATATGCCAAAGAAGTTCCTTGTCGACGATTCCATGTTCATTTTCCCCAAGGACGCTGACAAAAACGTCGATATTATAAGAGGACCAAACATCGGCGCACCTCCAGTTAACGATAAAATGCCGGAAGAAATCAAAGGCACTATCGGCATAAAAGTGGGTGATAAAATCACAACCGATCATATCATGCCAGCTGGATCCAGACTTAAATATCGCTCAAATGTGCCAGAATACTCCAAGTATGTGTTCGAACCACTCGACAAGGACTTCCCAAAGCGATCAATGGACGCAAAGGCCAAAGGATTGGCTACCGTTATTGTCGCGGGCGAATCTTATGGACAGGGCAGCTCTAGAGAGCATGCTGCGCTTTGCCCGATGTATCTGGGTGTTAAGGCAATCATAGCAAAGTCTGTTGAGCGGATTCATGCAGCTAATTTAGTTAACTTTGGTATAATCTCGCTGTCTTTCAATAATGTAGCTGATTACGACAAGATAGAGCAGGGTGACGAAATTGAAATCCCTGATCTGAAAAGGAAACTACAAAATGACGAACCAGTTGTGTTGGTGGATAAAACCAAGAACCTAAGTATCGAGCTAAGCTATAATCTTTCGCAGAGACAGAAAAATATTCTTTTCGAAGGCGGCTTACTTCCGTATACCGTAAAAAAATGAGGTGCAAACCATGAACAAAATAAACGTTAAAACACCAATAGTTGAAATTGACGGCGACGAAATGACCCGTGTTATGTGGAAAATGGTGAAAGATCAACTTCTTTTACCCTACCTTAACATGGACCTCGACTACTATGATCTTCAACTAAAAAAAAGAGATGAAACTGACGACAAGATAACCCTTGAAGCAGCCGAAGCGATCAAGAAATACGGCGTAGGAGTCAAATGCGCCACAATCACACCTAACAAAGACCGCGTAAAAGAATACAACCTCAAGCAGGAATGGAGTAGCCCAAACGGAACTATCCGAGCTGCGTTAGATGGTACGGTCTTTAGGGCGCCCATTTTAGTTAGCAATGTTTTACCTGCAGTTAGGTCATGGAAAAAACCTATCCACATTGGAAGGCACGCTTACGGCGACGTGTACAAGAACTGCGAGTATAGAGTGCCAGAGGCGGGAAAAGCAGAAATGGTATTCACCAGCAACAGTGGCAAGGAACTTTGGCGTGGAACCATTCAGGACTTCAAAGCCCCAGGGATAATCCAAGGTATACATAACACTGACAAATCAATCGCGAGCTTCGCTAAAGCATGCTTCACCTACGCTTACGATCAGAAACTCAACCTTTGGTTTGGAGCAAAAGACACAATATCTAAGACATACGATGCTCAATTTAAGAAAATCTTCGAGCAAGAATTCGAAGCTAACTGGAAAGCCAAATTCAAGGAAGCTGGTCTCGAATATTTCTTCACGCTCATAGATGATGCGGTTGCGAGAATCATGAAGACTGAGGGAGGTTTACTATGGGCTTGCAAGAACTATGACGGCGATGTAATGAGCGACATGTTGGGCTCAGCCTACGGAAGCTTAGCCATGATGACCTCGGTGCTCGTTAGTCCACAGGGATTCTACGAATTTGAGGCTTCCCATGGAACCGTTCAGAAACATTACTACAAATATCTCAAGGGCGAAAAAACCTCAAGCAACTCCATGGCACTCATTTTCGCTTGGACAGGCTGCCTAAGAAAGAGAGGGGAGTTAGACAATACTCCAGAAGTCGTGGAGTTCGCAAAAAAGCTCGAGGATTCGGCTCTGGAAACAGTTGAAAGCGGTATCATGACTGGAGACTTAATGCTCGTTGCTACGCCGGATCCCAAAAACAAACAAGTTTCTACCGAAGAGTTCATTGCTTTAGTTGCAAAAAGACTCAACGAGAAACTTATGTGAGGAAGCGCAATGGCCCACAAAGCTATTCGAGAAGCAGATGGGACACGCATGCTCGCATGTCTTCTTCCAGATTACTCCTAACGGAAAATATGGAATTTCCGACAAAATCATTACAGTATCGCCGGGCACGGACATGGCCAATTTGCCCAATCAATATCCTTGGCTGTGCACTGAAAAGCTAGTTGTTAAGCCTGACCAGCTCATAAAACGCAGGGGAAAAAACAAGCTGGTACTTGTTGGTGCAAACTACGAACAAGCAAAAGCATGGATTCGAGAAAAATCCAAGGCGCCCATAACCATATATGGCAAATTCGACGAAAACGGAAAACCCACAGATAAAGGAACAGTAGGGCAACTTACACACTTCATTATCAAACCCTTTGTACCCTACAAGGATTCAGACGAATGTTACGTTGCCATTTTGTCTACCGCCAAAGGAGACACGATACTGTTCCACCATGAAGGCGGTGTCAATGTCGGAGATGTCGATAGTAAAGCTGCACGCTTGGAAGTACCCATCGGCACCTATCCAACAGCTGAAGAAATTGAAAAAAAACTTCTTGCAATGATACCACCGAACCGCAAAGAACGTGTTGCAGGCTTCATTGAAGCTTTGTTCAAATTCTATGCCGACCTCAATTTCACCTACTTAGAAATAAACCCGGTAGCAGTTACTGAGGATTCAATTATTCCAGTAGACCTTGCAGCCAAACTCGACACCACCGCCGAGTTCGAAAGTGGTGAAAAATGGGGCAAAATCGAGTTTCCCGCACCGTTTGGTCGCACACTTACCAAAGAAGAGGCTTACATCGAAGACTTAGACTCCAAAACCGGCGCTTCGCTTAAATTAACTGTGCTTAACCCCGAGGGCAGAGTCTGGACTATGGTGGCAGGCGGCGGTGCATCGGTTATTTATGCAGACACAATAACCGATTTAGGGTGCATGCATGAGCTGGCAAATTACGGCGAATACTCTGGAGATCCAAGCGAAGAATTTACTTACCTTTATGCCAAAACGATCATAGACCTCATGACCATGAAGGTAAACCCGAAAGGCAAGTTTCTTCTCATTGGCGGAGGCATAGCCAACTTCACAGATGTAGCTGCTACCTTCAAGGGTATCATCAAAGCACTCAAAGAACACCAAAAGCAACTTCAAGAAAACAAAGTAAAGATCTTTGTGCGCAGAGGTGGACCGAATTACAAGGAAGGATTGAATCAAATGAGACAGCTTGGCGAAAAACTGGGGATACCTATCGAAGTGTATGGACCTGAAACGCACATGACAAGGATAGTTTCGATGGCTTTAAATGGAGAAAACTAACATGGCAAAAAGATCTGCTGATAGTGAATTGTTTAGTAAAACTACTCAATCTTTTATTTACAACAATCAAGTTAACGCAACACAGAGGATGCTTGATTTCGACTACGCCTCAAGACGTGAAACCCCGTCCGTAGCTGCGATAATTAACCCGACGGGCAGTGATGGTTACGCAAAATTCTTCTTCGGGACACGGGAAATCCTAATTCCAGTTTATAAGACCATCGAAAAAGCGGCAAAGAAGCATCCGAACGCGGATGTCATGATAAACTTCGCATCGTTTCGATCTGCTGCGCCATCTACGGAAGAAGCGCTAGCCATTCCTCAGCTGAGAACGATCGTTATGATTGCGGAAGGAGTGCCTGAGCGGAGAATGAAACTGGTAACAGCTAAGGCAAAAGCACTGGGAAAAGTCATTATTGGACCTGCGACAGTCGGCGGAATAAAAGCTGGCTGCTTCAAAATCGGTAACGCTGGCGGCACCATCGAAAACATAATTGACTCCAAACTTCACAGGCCAGGCTCCGTAGGGTTTGTGTCTAAATCCGGCGGTTTAAGCAACGAAGCTTACAACATAATCGCTCGGAACACGGATGGCTTGTATGAGGGTATAGCCATAGGCGGAGACACCTACCCAGGTTCCTCACTACTAGATCACCTGCTAAGGTTCGAAAACATACCCGACATAAAGATGTTGGTTTGCTTGGGTGAAGTGGGTGGTAGCGCCGAATACGAAATTGCAGAGGCAATTAGATTGAAGAAAATAACCAAGCCGCTGGTGATTTGGGTTACTGGCACTTGCTCCAAAGCCTTTAAGACCGAAGTTCAATTCGGTCATGCAGGAGCAAAAGCGGGCAACGAAGTCGAAACTGCAGATGCAAAGAACTCGGCGCTGCGTGCTGCAGGTGCCATAGTTCCAGACTCATATGATGACTACGATCAAAAAATCAAGGAAACATATGAGAACCTAGTCAAAAAGGGCATAATCAAACCAAGACCGGAGCCACCAGTTCCAAAAATTCCAATGGACTATGCTAAAGCGCTAAAGGAAGGCCTTATCCGTAAACCTTCCAACTTCATCTGCACAATCTCAGACGACCGCGGTGAAGAATTGCTCTATGGCAAGATGCCAATTTCTGAAGTAGTCAAAAAAGACATAGGCATCGGCGGCGTCCTAAGCATACTATGGTTCAAACAAAAGTTTCCTTCTTACGCAACCAAATTCATAGAGATGGCTATTATGGTGACAGCTGACCATGGACCTGCAGTTTCCGGTGCCCACAATGCAATAGTTGCTGCACGTGCCGGGAAAGATTTGATGTCTTCAGTGGCAAGCGGCTTGCTAACGATTGGACCCAGATTTGGAGGCGCTATAGATGGTGCAGCGCAATCTTTTTCTGACGCGTATGATCGTGGTCTTACTCCGGCGCAGTTTGTCGGGGAAATGAAACGCAAAGGAGAAAACATCCAGGGCATCGGCCACCTTAATCAAAAGCGTCAACAACCCAGACATGCGAGTCAAAATAATGAAGGAATACGCCAAAAAACACTTCAAATCCACACCGCTACTCGACTACGCATTAGAAGTAGAAAAGCTAACGACCGAAAAGAAAGACAACCTCATCCTTAACGTGGACGGCTGCATCGGCATATGTTTTGTTGACATGCTAAGAAACGAAATGTCCAAAGAAGAATCGGATGAATACATAAAAATGGGCGCGCTAAACGGGTTATTCGTATTGGGACGAACAATTGGCATGACGGCGCATTTCCTAGACCAGAAACGGCTCAAACAAGGTCTGTACAGGCATTCTTGGGACGACATAACCTACATGTAAACGGTCTATTTTGCCTGCCGCTACCCCTTTCATTATCCTCATTAATCTTTTGATGACAATTGGGCGTCGAGTCGTCGTAAGGTTAAAGCTCGCAAATTATTCTTGTTGCTACTATGTCTTGCAATTTTGATTATATACTATGCATCTGAGCCATTCTAAATAGTCTGTTCCATGAAGCCACTCGACATGGGGCTTCTCTTTACCCTTCAAAGGCTCAAAGCGTACAAAATGACGTCCATCTGATGTCCTAAACAAAAGAGCTTTAAAATCACCAAAGTCACTGATCCCGTCAACAATTTTCTGCATTTTGTCTAATCCGCTCATCAACAATACTTTGTGAGGATTCAAATATAAAATTAACCCAAAGTACGTTCGTT
This sequence comes from Candidatus Bathyarchaeota archaeon, assembly GCA_963701045.1. Classification (GTDB taxonomy): domain Archaea; phylum Thermoproteota; class Bathyarchaeia; order Bathyarchaeales; family Bathycorpusculaceae; genus Bathycorpusculum. Next base: position 405,935 of record OY969560.1, on the reverse strand, counting down.
GAAGATTACACTGAAGAAATGGCGCCGGGGAAGGGATTCGAACCCCACTTTACTAGTAAACCGCTAAAGTTGCTTACTTTCTTTTTGATAATGGCGGAAGAACGAAGGAACTAACAATCATGAGGAAAAGACAAGGTTTTGAACTCTTTTCGGTTTGAGACCATAGAGACTTAAACTATTCAGGGTTTGAAACCTTTAGACGCTCCTGCTTTAATGCGCAAACACCCAGTAAGCATAGCCCTATCAAACCGCATACTGCAAAAAATGGACCAAGAAGCTTCAAAAAAAAGATCTAGAAGTGAATACGTAGAGCTGCATTTTGAAAACGTATCCTTTGAACAAAATAACTAGAAAGCTAAAGCTTATTTGGTTGTCCAAAATTTACCTTTGGCTTTAAGAGGGAGGAGGCAAACGCACTTTGAAAGTTGTTCCTTTGCCTTCTTGACTCTCAAAAGATACAGTGCCGCCTAATGCTTCAGTCATCCACTTAACTACTGGCAAACCAAAACCCTGACCTTTAGCTTTAGTCGTAAACATGGGAGTGAACATTTTACCCTGTATCTCATTAGGAATACCAACACCATTATCCTTGACACATATCACAACGTATTTTCTGTCTTTGTAACCTGTATGCTTAATTTTCCGCCTTCAGGCGATGTCTCCACAGGTATGCAGGTTCAAATCGAAACGGTTTCCATAGTATAACTTGAAAAGTTCTGGTTAAAATGGAAAGAAGAATCATTAAATTTTGGTTTGATGTTTAGTATGTCTTCGGAATTAAAAACAATTTTAAATAAAGTAGCTGAAGAAAACGCAATTGAGCAAGCATTTCAGCGTTACAAAGCTCTCCCCTTAAAAATTGCCGGTTTTAATGGAATCGATGTCTTAATTTCCTTTGAAGGAACCAAACAAGCTGATTCAAAAGAAGAGCAAGCAGATTTATGCATGCTCGAAAAAGCCTGCTTAATCAAAGGCAACACCAAAAACACTAATCACAATATCTACCGACAATACGAACTCACAAAGAAGGGAGCTGAATTAGCAAGGAAACTCTCAAAAGAGGAATGAAGTTGACCTATGGATAACGATTTCAAAGTAGCGATTATGTTGATTGGAATTCAGAAACAAGCAGAATTCAGGGAACTATAAAGAGAAAAAATATTTGCTGTTTTTCGAGTAATAAAAAATAGCTTTACAACAAAATATACAAGTGAGTTTTTTGTTTAGGGGGAAGAAAATTGATGATTGGATGGGATTTAGCCTACGCCAATATCGGATAAGACGAAAATGGGGTAGTTATGTCTTACCTAATTTTGGCAGCCAGATCCGTCCAACTATCTGTTCTGCTGGACTATGTCTGGTTAGCGTATTATCCTTTGAAATAATATAAAATAATGTTGTCACAGTCTGAAGTAGCAACAAAAAATTTAGTTGTCCTGAACTATCATCAATGTCAGTGAACTATTTATGCCCGCGATGGGTTTTATTCGAAATTTGGTTATTTCTTTTAGTTTATCAATAGAATTAGCTTTGATTTTGATTAGAAGGTCGTAGACGCCGTACAATGAATGGGCTTCTTCGACGCCATCAACAAGTCTTAAGCTTTCTATAACTCTATCTTTGGAATCTAAATCGGTGTTTACTAAAACAACTGCTGAAATCAAATGTTATTCCTCGCTATTCGGATTTATTTTGAAACATCATAATTAAGATGTGTTGTTGCATGGGTGAAGCTACAAAGCGCTAACCAGAAAAAGCCTTAATAATTTTCAAGAATTAGCCACCATTAAAACTCAGAAATAGAAAAAATCAAAAAGTACTTGACTGCAAAGAAACTATAAGGGAGTTTCTTTTTACCTAGAGAGATTAACTACGAAAATATGGTTAGGCTGCTAATGTCTGTTCTTTCTCTTCCGATTGTATAGTTAATTCGTCAAAGACAGATAGGTATTTCTTAGCTACCAATGGCCACGTGAATTTTCTGCTGTAATTATATGCGTTTTGTTCCAGGGATCTTCGGAAAGATTTGTTTTCAATTATTTCTGTAACTTTTTCAGCTATAGAGGCTGAATCGTTAAATTTGCATAATAGTCCCCGACCGTTATCCAAGGCTTCTTTTGCATGAAGGTAAGGTGTGGAAACCACCGCTTTTCCTGCCGATAGAGCGTATGATAGTGTTCCGCTGCTTACTTGGTTAGGTGAAGGGTAAGGTGTAATGTACACGTCGGTTGCTTGAAGGTAATTATAGAGTTCAGGTTTGGAGAGAAAACGGTTGTGGAATTTTACGTGCCGACTCACCCCGAGGTTTTCTGCCATTTTCAAGAGTGTATTGCGGTAATTTTCTCCCTCGGCTCTTTTGACTTGAGGATGCGTAACTCCAATGATGTTATAAACAATTTTGGATTCTTTTTTAATAATTTCTGGAAGAGCTTGAATGACATATTCGATGCCTTTCCCTTTGCTTAGCAAACCAAAAGTGGATAAAACAACCTTGTTTTTTAACCCCAAAATAGGCTTAACTTTTGCGCTTGATACCATTGGTAAATCAGGGCATCCGTGGGGAATCACCTTTACTTTTTTTGAGGGAACACCGTATTGTCTGACTAATTCCAGTGTGGTTTCGTTTAACACTATTAGATTTGTGCTTTGTTCAACAACTTTGTTAAAAACTTCTTTTGTTTTATTCTCAAAGTTTGGAAGGACCGTATGAAGCGTCGTTGCTACAGGCCTTTTCAGTTTGTCTAAAAACGCGCAAATGTATTCTCCAGAGTCTCCGCCGAAAATTCCAAATTCATGTTGGATATTTACAACGTTAACTGAGGAATGGTTTAGAAAATCCGCCATCAAGACATAGTCCTCGATGAAGTCGCGACCAATATTATACCTTTGACTTTCATCTTCGGACTTTGAAAGTCGACCGCCATCGATAGAAATAACCCTTTGAGCCTTCAGAATCTTAAATTGACTAATAGAATTTACCAGATCAGATGTGAAAGTTGCTATACCGCATTTTTTTGGCGGAAAAGTGCTTACGTAAGCAACTTCCTTAACGCTTGCCCTATTAGGAGAGCTTAGAACATAATTTTCCAAAAAAATCACGTTACATAAAAAGATTCGGCAGTTTTTAAGTAAATGTGGTTGTGTATTATCAGTCACTACTTTTGAAATGGGTTTATTTTTTTGCGCCAAGTTGAATAGCAAATGGCGCTTATTTGTTCATTGGAGCGTTTCTCGTTTTCGGGTTTGAGGTCGTTTTCTTCATGTATGAATTTTCGCATCGAGAAATGTATTTTCTTTCAGATTCGTTTGCTTTAGGTTTTGGTACAGGCATTAAAAATCACCAAAAAATTTACTTTCATAAACAAATTTGATGTTTTGGTTTAAGTGCACTCCCTGAAGGTGTAGCTGCAGTTATGGGCATCTTAAGAATTGGTTGGGCTTTAATTGACGATTGAGTTGACAGTTTTTATTTGAAGAATGCCATAAGAGCCTCGTTGACTTGTTACTGTCTTGCTACAGCCACATATCTTTAAGCAAACTGGAACTAACTTTAGAGTAGAGACTTCAAATAGGTGCGCATTATGTTAAACAAAATCAAAACACTAAAAGGTTACAAATTGGACAGCCTTGATGGCGAAATAGGAAAAGTCAAAGAATTCTACTTCGATGACACGTACTGGACAATTCGCTATTTGGTTGCTGATTCAGGAAATTGGCTTTCGGACAGGCAGGTGCTGATTTCTCCGCATGCGTTGCTCGCAGTGAATAAAGAAGAGCAAAACATCGCCGTCAATTTAACCAAAAAACAAATCGAGGACAACCCACCATTGGAAAGCGACAAGCCGGTCTCCCGACAATACGAGAAAACCTACTATATGTATTATGGCTGGCCGATTTATTGGATGGGCGGATACCCGTGGGGTCCTTATCCCTACATCGTGCATGACCGTTATGCCTTTTTGCGGGAAGAGGCTGAGAAAAAAGAGTGGGATCCAAATTTGCGTAGTACTAATGCTGTGAGTGGTTATCACATTCAAGCATCCGATGGCGAGATTGGCAACGTTGAAGATTTTATTGTAGATGATGAGACGTGGGCGATTCGTTATTTAATCATAAATACACGGAACTGGTGGCAGGGAAAAGAGGTGCTTGTTTCGCCTAAATTAATCAAGCAAGTTAGTTGGGATGAATCGAAGGTCTTTGTCAATCTATCCCGCGAGGCTATCAAGCAGTCACCTGAATACACCGAGTCTCTGCTAGTAGATGCAAAATCTGATATACCTGTACTGCACTCGGGGCTATAAGCTGCAATTGTCCCAACATTACAATCGACAAGATGCAGGATGCTATAAGCTTGTTTATGTTAGTTTCATAGTATAATTTATTGGCGCGAATATCCTTGGGTGCAATCGTCTTTGAAAGGTCCTTTGAAGTAGTTGCCTCAAGCAGTGATAAGGAAATGAAACAGTCTAACCAGTTCAAGACTTGACAGGCCTTGAAGGGGGCGTTTGCGCGCTACTCCCATTCGAACTGGCGATCTTGTGCAACTGCTCGACGCGCTTATTGACCATCAGGCTCACTTTCTTCCTTAGTTTATCGGGAGAGATTTTCTTGTCGCGTAATGCGGCGACCTGGACTGCAAGCATTTTGTCTCCCAGCATCGTGAACCAGTTTTCAAAGTCTCCCTCTTCAACGTGGAACTTGATTGAAGATGGCTCGATAGTCTTCATGCTGGCGGCAAGTTCATCCAAGCTTTTAGAGGTGACACCAAGAGGTTGCCCGTAATCTCGGTAGAAAGTAAAGGCATCGTCGGGCGTTACTGTTTTAAGAATATTGGCGGCTTCGTCTCTTTCAACTTTTCCGCCTTCACGATTCAGCAACTTGTAAAGTCGCACTTTGGTAAAGTCTGTCATGACAAAGAGGAGCAACGCATAACCCCACACTAGAGCAGCTAACCCCCAGCCCATGGCGGGAAGCAAAATACCGTACACCGTAATTATTGTAGCGGCAAGTTGAGTAGCTATAACTGCAAATAGAAGGGGCTTTGCCGGTTTCACCGACCAAAAGTGACCCTTAGTCCTCGCAACAAACACAGTTAAGTGCCCTGCAACTGAAAGTTTGAGGTATATGAAAGATTGAAGCACTAGCGGGTTTAACTTCAACCCAACTAAACCGATGTACAAGATCCCGAAAGTTGAGAATACCCCGATTATCCCAAGAAACGTCGCAATCCCCAACAAAGACCGCATATCCCATTTCTCAGGTTTATCCGAGTACTTCACATTATCATAAGCTATCGTCATGATTGGCAGGTCATTTAGAAGCGCCAACAAAACAAGCATCAAGGCAGTAACAGGGTAAAACTGGAAAATGACGATTGACGCAGTCATAAAAAGCAGCACCCGAATGGTTTCGGCGATGCGGTAAGTGCTATAATTCGTCATGCGCTGGAAAATCTTGCGACTTTCTTTAATTGCATCGATAATAACAGAGAGACCCGGCTTAGTCAGAACTATGGCCGCTGCGGACTTGGCGGCGTCAGTGGCGCCCTCAACAGCAATACCAGCGTTAGCTTTCTTCAAAGCAGGCGCATCATTAACCCCATCTCCAGTCATCCCAACAACATGGCCTTTTTCTTGGAGCAACTCAACAATGCGGTACTTATGCTCAGGGAAAACTTCTGCAAAACCTTCAGCCTCTTCAACCACGCGTTGAGCCTCATTGTCAGGCTTATCCAAAAAAGTAGCCGGCAACACAATATCATTTCCAAGGTTTACCTGGCTTGAAATTTCTTTGGCAATAGCTATGTGGTCCCCCGTGACCATCTTCACGCTAACACCCATAGATTGAGCAGTCTTTATCGTTTCAGCAGAATCTTCCCTTGGCGGATCAAACAACCCAATTAAACCAGTAAATTGCCACTTATTCTCCTTATCAGTTCGAGCCACGCCCAGAGCCCGGTACCCTTTTTTAGCGAATTCATTAACATCTTCTGTCAATTTGCTGTTGATTGCTTTCTTGTCTTCGATCAAGGCTAAAATGGCTTGAGGGGCGCCTTTAGTTACCTTAAACTGGCTTCCATCTTCATCTTGCACTGTTGCCTCTGTTCTCTTTATGACCGGATCGAAGGGCTTAAAACCGGTTACTTTCATGTGTTCAATTTTAGCGGCAATATCGGTTGTGCTCTTGGTTTTAGTCAAGATTGCTTCGTCGATAGGATCTTTATCTTCTTCTCTCGAAGCGAGCGCACTGAATAGCAGTACGTCATTTTCTGAGAAACCACCAAAAGGTTTAGCTCCTCCCATAGTGAGCGCGTTTTTGGTGATGGTGCCAGTTTTGTCTGAGCACAGTACATCCATGCTTGCCATTTCTTCAATTGCAACCAATTTGCTAACGATCGCCTCCTTTCTGGCGAGGGCTATAGCGCCTACGGCCATTGTGACTGACAAGACCGCGGGAAGAGCAGCTGGTATTCCTGCAACAGTCAAGATCAATGCAAACTGAATTATGTCTAAGATGTTTTGTCCTCGAAAAACCGAGACTATAACGATCACTGCTACGAGGCCTATCGATAGGAAAATCAGGTAATCGCCTATTTTGCTGATGGCTTTTTGGAAGTGGCTTGGGGTTTTGGCTATCTCTACGAGTTTGGCAGTTTTGCCGAAAAAGGTTTTGGCGCCGGTGTTGACTACGAGCGCGTTCATTTCGCCTTGTTTGACAATTGAGCTTGCGTATCCTATGTCGGAGAGATGTTTCTCAACTGGAAGCGATTCGCCAGTTAGTGCAGATTCGTCGGTTAAAAGATAATCTCCTTCAATTATTTTTACGTCGGCTGGGATGATGTCTCCTAAGCGCAGTCGAACAATGTCGCCTGGCACAAGTTTTTCAGCCGGCATATCTTGCCATTTGCCATCTCTTTGAACTCGTGCTTTTAGGGCTAATCTTTTTTTTAGCAGTTCTATGGCGTTGTCAGCTTTATGTTCCTGCCAGGAACCTACTACTGCGTTTACCATTAGTAGAGTTAAAATTATTGCAAAATCAGGCCATCGTTGGATGACCGCAGACATTACGACTGCTGCCTCAATCATCCATGGAATTGGACCCCAAAAATAATGAAGAAACTTTAGTAGCGGGTTAACTTTTTTCTCCTGAATTTCATTAGGACCGTATTGCACAAGTCGTTTTTCCGCTTCAGAGGAAGAAAGACCTCCCTTGTCCGCCGAAAGTTTGCTTAATAGTTCATCAATATTGGCTTTCTTTGCCTCTTCTGTAGTTAAGGAGTCTTGACTCATGCATTGACGCTCTTTATCAGTTTCGTCATTTCCCTCTTGAGTTCGTCAAGTCTTTTTTGGTCTCTTGCCTCTATCGATAAGCGCAGTATAGGTGATGTGTTTGATGCTCTGATCAGAGCCCACGAATCTGAAAAAATAATTTTGACACCATCAATAATGTCTATGTTTTGATATATCTCCATTGCCTTTGTTTTTAACTTGTCGACAACTTGAAACTTCGTTTCGTCAGAGCACTTTATCTCGATTCTTTCAAAAAGCCTCGAAGGCAACTCTTTCACGACTTCTGAAAGTTTCTGCCCCATTTTTGAGACTATTTCCGCCATGTACATACTATTTATTATAGCATCATCGAACCAGAAGAACTTTGGAACACAAATGTGCCCAGATTCTTCAACACCAATAACAGCCTTGTGCTTCTTGGTTTCCTGCACCAAAAACGTATGCCCAACTGGTACTCGAAACACTTTTTCCCCGTATTTCTTAACCTCATCTTCTATTATGTCTGAACATTCAATGTTGGCGACGACAGGGCCTCTCTGAGTTTTCATTATGTCCCTGATGAAGATAATCGCGCTTTGCTCAGTCATGATCACTTTGCCTGTATCATCAACAAAAATGGCTCTGTCACCATCCCCATCAAACGCTATTCCAAGATCAGCCCTCTCTGACACAACTTTCTTGCAAAGAGCGGTCAAGGCTTCTGGTTTCGGTTCAGGATCTCTGTTCGAGAACGTTGGATCGGGCCAATCAAATAGGAAAGAGGCTTTAACACCAATTTTCTTGAGGATTTTCGGAACCAAGAGACAGGCGGCCCCGTTTCCAAAGTCAGCGACCACACTTATTCTCTCTGGTTTTATTTTTTCAGCCACAAAATTAGTGTATTCTGTGTCCATTCCCTCTATTTTCTTCGCTGTTCCTGTGCCGATTTTAAAATTTTCTGAGGCACTGATCTCCCCAAGTTTTTTGTTCTCTTCTTCGAAGAAGCCAACTCCATCTTGATGGAAAAATTTGACGCCATTCCACTCTGCTGGAAGATGGGACGCGGTTATGTAGGCGGTTGCATTGTTGTTCATTTTCGAGTTGGCAAAGACACAGAGACTCGCTGGACAGGTTCCGATCAGATTTGCGTTTGAACCTGTTTTTTTCAGTCCTGAAACGAACGCCTCCTCAAGTTGAGCTCCGTGCTCTCTGAAGTCTCTTCCAATCGTGAAGGTGCCAGGGCACAAGGTTCCGGCGGCTTCACCTATTTTGGTCATAATCTCTTTTGTCAAGTCTTTACCATAAATTCCTCTTATGTCGTAAGCTCTAAAAATACCCATTTTCTGTCACTTCACCGTTTTTGGACCAAAATGTTGACCTATAGATAGGCGTCTGTAGCGTATCTACGCATCATTCGATGCGTATTAAAGTAATATGCAACTTTGCCTATAGAGTTTCGCATCAGACCTATCCAACCGTCGCGCTCTTGGTAGAATTTTGGAATAATTATGTATTCCAGCTTGTTGTAGAGATCATTGATTTCTCTTTTTCTTCTTTGCTCGTCGCTTATCACTTGATCAGGCGATGGCCCTATCGCCCACCCGGTGAGACCTTCAACGCAACCTTCTATCCACCAACCGTCTAAAACGCTAAAGTTGATTACACCATTATGGGCTGCCTTCATTCCGCTTGTTCCAGACGCTTCCATGGGCGGCATAGGTGTATTTAGCCAAACGTCAACGCCCGACGTCAATTTTTCAGCCATTTCCATGTTGTAATTTTCAAGATATACAATTTCGATTTCGCCCTTCAGTCGGTCCTTAAACTCGTAAATTTCTTTGATTAGATTTTTTCCCTGCTCGTCTTTTGGATGTGCCTTTCCTGCGAAAATAAATTGAATCTTGCCCTGACTGTTGACTTCTTTGAGCTTTTCAATATCTGAAAAAATCATTGCTGCTCGCTTGTACTCTGTGGCTCTTCTGGCAAACCCTAACGTTAAGGCGTTGGTATCCATCTGTAGCCCAGAACTTGTGTGAACAAAGTCGAGTAAATCTTGCTTCGCTTTCATATGAGCTTCCCACAAATCCTCATCAGGAACAGTGTCAACTCTAACCAAAAGTTCGGGTTCATTGGCCCATCGAGGAATACATTTGTCGAATAGTTTTCTAAAGTGTGAGCATGTCCATGTGTAGGAATGGACGCCGTTGGTTATTTCCTGAATGTGATATCCCGGAAACAATTTCCTCGAGTATTCCATGTGTGACTCTGTTACGCCATTGGTGTATTTGCTCAGGTTTAAGGCCAGAAGCGTCATGTTCAATTTGTCTGATCCGCCATACTCTTTCAAGCTTTTCTCAGGGACTTCGGTTTCAAGGACTTCCGAAAGGAGGTCGTATGAGAATTTATCAAATGCGGCAGCTACAGGAGTGTGAGTTGTGAATACACATCGGTTTTTTACTTTGTCAGCGTTCAAATCGTTGTTCTTTAACAGTTCAAGGGTAAGAAGACTACTATGACCCTCGTTCATGTGATATTTCTTAACATTAATTTTCAGCGCCTCAAGGATACGTAATCCGCCTATTCCCAACACAATTTCTTGCTTTAATCTGTATTTTTCGTCTCCTCCATAAAGAAAATCTGTAATTTCCCTATCTTCTTGAGTGTTCCCTTCAACATCGGTGGTGAGGAAAAGCACAGGTATGGTTCCCCCCGTTAGGCTCTCTTGCTCATAGACCCAAACGCCGATTCTGATATCTCGCCCGGAAATTTTTACTGTCGCCGTTTCCGGTAATAGTTTCATGAATTTTGAGGGATCCCAATCTTCAGGATATTCCATTTGCCAGCCGTCAGGCGTTAGTTTCTGTTTAAGATAGCCTTTTTTACTGACTAAGGTTAATGCAGTTAATGGAATTCTCAAGTCTGCGCTTGATCTAATTACATCACCGGCAAGAACGCCCAGTCCTCCGCTGTAGGTTGGCATTGCAGAGTTTATGCCGATTTCCATAGAGAAGTAAGCTATTTTGGCGCCTTCGATGAAGTTGCTCATGCAGTACTCGCTGTCAAAATAATATTGTCTAGACAAAAAATTCGCTGTAAACTGAGTTTTAGATGGGTCTAAAGGCATTCCGCAAACAGGATCCTTTGCAGACATAAAAACAGGAGCCCTCGCTACAAAGAATGCAACTTTCGCCAATAATTAGTTTTCGACTAGCTAAAAATGTGTTTTCGAACAATTTGTTGTTCGAAATTTACACATACAGGTCGAAACCGAGAGCAATTCCAATTTGGGTGCACTAAATAGTCTGTAACAGCTTATTAAGCCATGAACTGTAGTCTTCTATTAGTTTTAATGCTTTTTCTTTGTTTTTCGCTTCTGCATACAGCCTAAAGACAGGCTCTGTTCCACTAGGTCTAATCAGGATAGCACTTTTATCTTCGAACCAAATTTTAACGCCATCGATGGTGCTAATGTTTTTTTCTTTAACTTGCTCAAGAACTATTTTCAGTAATTCCTCTTTTTTTGTATCCGGGCATCTGACCATGCCCTTTTCAAGGAAATACTGCGGTTGCTCTGCAATTAACTCTGAAAGCTTTTTTCCAGTGGCAGCCATAATGTTTAGAATAAGTGCGATTGTCATGGCGCCATCTCTAACCCTTTGATGGGGCCCATAAAAGACTCCTCCGTTTTCTTCTCCACCCAATTTAGCATCTAGCTTTTTCATTGTTTGGGACACTGTTACGGCTCCAACTTTTGTCCATACCTAGTTCGCCGCCATAAGCGTTTACTGTGTCTTTGATAAGTGTTGAAGAGCTAATAGGCGTCACGATCTTAGCGCCAGGATTCCTGAGAAGAAAATACTTGGCTATAATGGCGAATGTTTTGTCTCCCCAGTAAACTTGGCCATTCTCATCAACAAATATTGAGCGATCAGCATCTCCATCGAAGGCTACACCTATGTCTGCACCGATGGCTTTCACGGTTGAAGCCAAATCCATAAGGTCTTCTGGCCGTGGCTCAGGCATACGTCCAGGGAAGGTACCGTCAATATTGGCGTTTATGGTTGTTACTTTGCAGCCGAGTTCCCTAAGCAGTTGCGGTGCTGTGAGGCCGCCTACGCTGTTAGCTGGGTCTACCAAAACATGGAATTGTTTTTGCGCTATTTTAGCTGGGTCAACATGCTTTTTTATAGCTTGGACGTATTCATTATTGACTCCAGGCTGCTCCTGATCTGTTCCAAGCTTGTCCCATTCTGCGAACACTGTCTTGTTGTCAAAGTAGTTTTTCTCTATGTTTTCTTCTTGTTCGTGTGAAGTTTCAATGCCGTCGTTCCAGATAACCTTGATACCGTTATACTGCGGCGGATTATGCGATGCAGTTATTATGACCCCACCATCCAAAAGGTGGTTTTTAACTGCAAACTGCAGTGCCGGGGTTGGTGCCATCCCTGCAAAAAATACTTTACATCCAGTCGCAGTTAAACCTGAAATAACTGCCCTAGCAAACATTGAGCCACTAGTTCTAGCATCGTAACCTAAAAGCAGGTTTTTTTGGCCAAAAAAAGTACCAATTGCACAGCCTACTTTTACCGCTATCTCCGGAGTTAACTCTACGTTCACAACTCCGCGGATGCCATTGGTCCCGAAAAGTTTTTTTGAATTTATAAAAATTCACCTATAATTAATTAGATAAGCCAATCTTTTATTTCTTAGGCAATAGCTCAGCTAGGTCGTAGGTAGCAACGCATAAAACGCTATCAGCCCCACCATAATAAATAAGCACTTTACCATCCATCAAGACACTTCCACAACTAAAAATAACATTAGGAACCTTACCTAAACGTTCATAGTCTTTTTCAGGAGTCAGAATGGGATTCTTACTTCGATAAATAACTTGTTCAGGGTTTTCCTTATCAAGCAAAGCAACAACAAGAGAATAAACTTTTGAATAATTCAACCCATGATAAATAAAAAGCCAGCCTTCATTAAGCTCAATAGGCAAACCAGATGCCCCAACCTTAAACGAATCCCAACTATCCAGTCTAGGACCCATAACAAATTTGAGTTTGTACCATAGGTCAAGATTATTTGACCGTGCGATACAAATATCAGGATCAAAACGAAGAAACATGATATATTCGCCTTTAACTTTCTTGGGGAAAATGATTGCATCTTTATTGCGAATACCAGGCAGACACAAGTGCCTCTCGCCCCATTGCCATTGTCTTGCCAAAAAGCTTGTTACAGGAATAGAGGTTAAAGCAACTTAGTAAACTTTATGATATGCATATTGGCCATAGGCGACATACGTCATAAGCAACGAATCATCTATCAGAGTCACCCGTGGATCTTCACATCCTGCATTCTCGGACTTGTTTAAAGGACTAAAAATTGGGTTAGGCAAGCGTTCGTCTATGTGATAGCCATCTGAAGAAGTTGCATAGCCAATGCGGGAAATGTTATCGTTACCTGCAGCACGATAAAGGAGATGAATTTTTTTGTCAATATGAATGCAGGCAGCATTGGAAACAGTTCGTGATTCCCAATCGTTTTTTCCAATAGGCTTAAGAATGGGGTTGCCCTCAAACCGCTTCATAGGCTAATCCTCTTTTACATCTCGAAAAGTTCTTCATATACTTGTCTAATGGATACTAAGCCAACTACTTTTCCGTCTGAATTTGTTACCGGTAGATGCCTTATCCTGCGATCAAGAATAATGTGCCTTGCATCTCTAAAGGTCGCATCTTTCGATATAGTGTAAACATTTTTGGTCATCACTTTTTCAATAGGTGTATCCAACGGTGTATCTTGCGCATTAACTCTAATGAGGTCCCGTTCGGTAAAAATTCCTGCAATTTTTTTCTCTGTATCTGTAATAACGATTGATCCTACATGTTTTTCGAACATTACGGTGACGACTTCTTTGATAGTCGAGTCTTTTTTTGCGCTAACAAAGTCTTTAATCATCACATGACTAACTTTCATTAAAAAACCTGCGAGAGGCTTTTAGGTTAATTGAGATAATAAATGTTTTGGGCTCGGATACTGCCGTTGCTTTTAGGGTTTCTCAGTACTAAAAACAGCAATTTTCCGTAATTAAAATTAGAGTTTTTTTTACAGAATAGTCTAATTGGTAGATACTTTGCTTAGCCCAGTGTGAAGTTGCTGAAAAGCAAAGAAGACGGCGCATTCACGATCAGTTAGCAAGGAAACCATGACTTTAGTCATTGATTAGTTCACAGGGTTTGGCGTTTAAATCTGGTTCGGCCATTAGCTCTTTGTGAGACAACGCTTGAATTGGCGGGCTTGTACCCGAAAAATCTAGGAGACAAGTTAATATGCGAAATGGACAAAAACGGAGAATCCGCGAAATTTTGCTGATAGCGCTTGGGATAGCTTTGCTTTTGTTTTCGCTGGTTGTTGTAGATATATTCGCCTTGCCCCATTTCAAGTCGCTTCAAACTCAAACTTTCGTCAGCTTGGATTGGGCGGGCTACGTGGTATCGGCAAATAACCTGTCGCCGCGGCCTACAGTCGACGCTGTGAGTGGGTCTTGGACGTGCCGAAGGTTGCCATTTCTGATTCTGACTCGTTTTCGTCGGTGTGGATAGGCATCGGCGGTGAATTGGATACTACGCTTATCCAAGTAGGTTCTGAACAGGACTCTCTGTTAGGTCAAGCAGTTTACAGTATTTGGTATGAAGTTCTGCCCGGTATCGCGGTAACTATACAAAACATCACAATTTCGCCCGGTGACCAACTCTCAGCATCTATAACACTCGTCAACGCCACAACCCGAAGCTGGCAAATCGGAATAGCCGACGACACCACAGGCGCGTGCTTCACCCAAAACTGTTACGAACAAAACCTCACATATAACTCTTCACGGCTAACAGCAGACTGGATTGTAGAAAGACCCACAGTCAACAATCAACAAGCCACGTTAGCAGACTTCGGAACCGTAACGTTCACAAATCTATCAACGCAAATCGGCGGCAAAACAGGATCCCCAAACACATTCTCAAAAGACCTTATCGTCATGCAAAACAGCCAAAATACCCAAATCGCCGCAACTTCAAACCTGAAAGATCAAGGCACATCATTCACAGTAACATACAAATAAACGTTACAATTGAATCGAACCTCTCGTTAGAACTTTAAAAGACTTGTTCATAATCAGAGGGCAAATCAACAGATGTCTTAGATGATGCTTTCGAGCAGGAAATGCGGTTTCGGTTCAGTTCTGAACATGTTCTATGGCTTTCCACGCGTTCCTCATCAGTAATTTCTAAAATAACTCCTGAACTAACATTGCGTTATGTTTCTTTTATCCAATACTACCATTGATACACGACAGTCTGAAAATTTATCAGGAGAGTATTAAATTAATATTCTCAAATAAGCGAGTTATTGCGAGATATGGATAAGAGTGGCTTTAAATGGATTTGGCAGATTTTGGTCCTCTTATGACGAGTAACCACAGAAAGAACAGCTAGGTTTCTGAACCTACCCCAAAACGCTTAAGACTCAATTTTCCTTTAATTACATTGACGATGTGAAAATGGCGAAGTTTCTAACTTTAGACGATGTGGAAGTTAAGAATAAAGTAGTACTTGTCAGAGTTGACTTCAACTCGCCTATAGATCCCGAAACCAAGAAGATTATAGATGATTCGAGAATTCGAGCGCATGGAGAATCAACAATAAAAGAGCTATCAGAAAAAGGGGCAAAGGTTGTCGTTTTGGCGCATCAAGGACGCAAGGGTGATTCAGATTTCATACCTCTAAAACAACACGCTGAAATCCTTGCAACGGTTCTGGGCAAACCAGTCAAATATGTAGATGACCTATACGGTGAAAAAGCAAAAGCAGCTATCAAAGAATTGAAGAGCGGAGAAGTCATCGTTTTAGAAAATGTTAGAATGTTTGATGCTGAAACTGAAGAAGGAACGCCTGAAGAACAAGCAAAAAAACCACTTGTTGTTAATCTTGCTCCGCTAGCTGACTTGTTCGTAAACGACGCCTTTTCAGCAGCCCACAGAGCACACGTATCAATCATAGGCTTCACAACCGTGTTACCAAGTGTTGCAGGACGCGTAATGGAAAGAGAGCTTACGTCCTTGAGGAAGATTTTGGAAAAACCAGAGAAGCCATGCTTATTTATTTTGGGTGGCGCGAAGGCAGATGATTCGCTTGAAATTTCAAGTTATGTTTTGAACAATGGAATAGCAGATTTTGTGCTCACAGGTGGAGTTATTGGACACGTTTTCCTAATGGCGATGGGTTTTGACCTTGGCAAAAAAAACATGGCTTTCCTAATGGACAAAAATTTCTCAGTTTTAACATTAGGCATAAAAGGACTTATGCAAAAGTATCCAGAGAAAATCAAAACTCCGAAAGATTTGGCCGTAGAAGTCAACGGTAAAAGAAAAGAGATTTCTGTTCATGAACTCCCAACAGATTTTCCCATATTTGACATTGGAACAGAAACAGTTGAGGATTATGCCAAGACAATAAGAGTAGCAAAGTCAATTGTCGTCAGCGGACCACTGGGAGTTTTTGAAAACAGCGAATTCATGTTTGGAACGAAAAGAATTTTTGAAGAAATCGCGAATTCGAAAGCCTTCTCCATAGCGGGAGGAGGTCATACAACAGCAGCATTACATGAGCTCAAGATAGCAGACAAGATTTCCTATGTCAGCACAGCTGGCGGCGCGTTAACAGAGTTTCTGATGGGCAAACAGTTGCCCGGTGTTATAGCGTTAGAGAAGGCGGCTGCCAGAGAAACATAACAATACAATTTTCAGGGTGAAATCATGTCTAAAACACTAGAGATCAGATCGAGAGAAATCCTTGATTCCAGGGGCAACCCAACTGTGGAAGCAGACGTATATACAGAAAAAGGATTATCGAGGGCTTCTGTTCCTTCTGGTGCAAGCACAGGCAAATACGAAGCTTGTGAGCTCAGGGACGGCGGAAGGCGCTACTTGGGGCAAGGAGTTCTGAAAGCTGTTAGCAACGTTAACAGTGTCATAGCGAAGAAACTCATTGGGCAGGATTGTACAAAACAGAAAGAGGTCGACGAGTTGATGATTGAGTTGGATGGCACTCCTAACAAGTCCAACTTGGGAGCCAATGCTATTCTCGCGGTTAGCATGGCAGTATGCAAAGCAGGAGCATTGGAGCAAAACCTGCCCCTTTATGAATACATTGCCAAGCTCGCTGATTCAAAAGGTGTAACTTTACCCATTCCACAGATGAACGTGATTAACGGTGGAATGCACGCTGGCATAAAAAATGATTTTCAAGAACACATGATAGTTCCTTTCGGAGCCAAAACTTTCTCTGACGCTCTAAGAATGTGCTCGGAAACTTACCATACTCTAAAGAAAAACCTGAAAGAAAAATTCGGAAACTCGGCGATATTAGTCGGCGATGAAGGTGGCTTTGTTCCTCCCTTGAAAAGCGTTGATGAAAGGCTCAAATTCATATCCGAAGCGATAGAAGAACTGGGCTATACAAAAGAATTCGGTCTTGCAATAGACGCTGCAGCATCAGAATTCTATGACAAGGGACGTTACAAAATCATGGAAAAAGAATACTCTTCTGAAGAATTAACCGAATTCTATTCTGAGATGTGTGAAAAATTCAGGATAATTTCGATCGAAGATGGCTTGAGCGAAGACGATTGGGATGGCTGGATTAAGTTGAAATCCAAGTTGGGGAAAAAAATTCAGATTGTCGGAGATGATCTTCTGGTTACGAATGCTGAGAGAATTCGAAAAGCAATTAAATTAGATGCCTGCAATGCACTGCTCCTAAAACTCAATCAGATAGGAACCATTACCGAAGCCTTAGATGCTTTTAGATCAGCCAGAGGAGCTGGGTGGAATGTTATTGTTTCTCACAGATCAGGAAGCACAGAGGAAACTTTCTTTGCGGATTTGGTTGTAGGCTTAGATGCAGGGGAATTCAAGTATGGCGCTCCCGCAAGAAGTGAGCGGACTTGTAACTATAACCAACTGCTAAGGATTGAAGAAAAATTAGGTGGAAAGGCTAAGTACTCAAAAATTTTTGGTTAAACCAGGTTTTGGAGATAACGTCTGATTGAAAGATATGGATTTTTTTTAAAGATGCAATTCTCCCATAGTAGTCGCGTTGAGCTAAACAACATTTTGTGGTTTCCCCGAAACGAAAGCAACTATGTTTTCCACTGTTGTTTCAAGTATTCTTTCCAGGGCTTCTTTGCTATAGAAAGCAATGTGAGGAGTAAAAACAACATTATCTTTGCTTAGCAGAATGTGATCCTTAACTAGACTTGCCAAGACTTCGAGATTCTTAGGCTCGTATAACAGCTGCTTTTCCTCCTTTATAACTTCCTCGCCCTCAAAGACGTCAAGACCCGCACCAGCCAGTATTTTGTTGTCAAGAGCCTCGATTAATGCTTCAGTATCCACGATACTTCCTCTTGCAGTGTTTATCAGAATTGCACCTTTCTTAACAAGTTTGAACGTATCTTTGTTCATGAGATGATGCGTGGCTTTAATGTAGGGTACGTGCAGCGTAATTACGTCTGAGCTAGCTAAAAGATTCTCCAGCGAAACATATTCAAACCCCAAGACCTCGGATAGGAGTTTGTTTTGGTGGACGTCATAGGCTACAACGTTCATCCCGAAGCCTTTTGCAATCCTGATTACGTGCAAACCGATTTGACCCGTTCCGATGACGCCTATGGTTTTTCCTTTCAAGTCGAACCCTTCTAACCCCTCTATAGAGAAATCTTGTTCAAAACGTCTAATGCATGCCTTGCACATGTTTCTCGACAAGGACAGAATCAAAGCAAACGTGTGCTCGGCAACAGTGTTCTCCCCGTAAGAAGGAACGTTGCAAATTGTAATTCCCTGTTTTTTGCACGCTTCTAAATCGATGTGGTCGAAGCCGGTAGATCTTGTGGTTATTAATTTCAAATTTGGAATTTCCCGAATGATTTGCTCGTCTATTTTAGAGTAGATGAAGATTGAAACGGCATCAAAATCTTTTATTTGCAGGGCATTTTCCAAACTTAGTTTTTCAATTGAGAACTTCAGTTGGTGATCGTTCAGCTTCTTTTTGAGGTATTCTTCTTCCCAGTCTTCTAGTTCGAAAAACGCTATTCTCATCTTTTTCACTTACCTAATGTTGAAGATATTGCATCTGACTTTCAAGGGAAAGTGCACATTATTATTTTATCGCCTAGAGGTGTTTAGGAGTGTTGTTGTAATTCGGTAATACGATTTTGAACCGTTGTAGAAAGTGCTTTCCTCAAATTTTCATCTTGGACCCCTGCTTTAATTTGGTTAATTCTGGTAGCTAGTTCTTCATCGCCAATTGTGTTTTTGAGCCATTTTTGAAAGTCTTGACGCTGGAAATGGAATGTTACGGATTGAATGGGTATTGTTTGGATTTTTTCGGCAAACTCCATAGTGCTTGTTGCAGTAATTCCAGTGAATTTACCGAGTTCTGTGAAAAAATGAAAGCCATTTTCAATTGGAACCGTATTGAGTAGGTTTAGGTTTTTTTGTTTTTCAATAGGCTGCTTTTTGATTATGGTTGTCTTGGACAAAATATGAGCACGACCTGAAATATAGAAAGATAGGCGTAGAGACTTATAACAAATTGTGAGTGTAAGGGCACTGCTACATTTTTGAAGTATATCATGCACAGAATAGATAACTCACAACGAGAATAGCGGGTATGAATTTGGCAATATTCTTCCCATTTAAGAACCTTGAAGTGTTTACTCTAACTGTTTCTTAAAGTATGAGTTCGTGAGCAGCGCAATTATTCGCCGTTAACCTTAACTTGGAATGCGCAGTATTCTAGATGCAACGAGAAGATGTTTTTTGAAGAAAACAAAGATCATATGCACTTTGGGTCCCGCCAGTTCTTCAAAGGTAGTGATTGAAAAAATGTTCCAAGCAGGCATGAACGGTGTAAGGATAAACACCGCTTATGGAAATCTTGCTCAATATCAATCCGTTATTGAAACAGTTCGAGAAGTTGCGGATATCCCAATAATAATTGACATCAAGGGACCCGAAATCAGAATCAGGGCAGCTCAACAAAAAGTCTTTAGTAAAGGAGAAATTTTGGAAATAGGCTTCGACGGTGAAGAAGTCAGCTTCAATCATGATTTCTATGGCGAAATGCTGGTTGATGATGAAGTATACATTGATAATGGAAAAATTAGAACACGAGTTGTTGAAAAGAAAGATCGAAAACTTCGGCTTCTGACCTTGAACAGCGGTTCCATTGAAGATGGAAAAGGAGTTAATATCCCCAATAAACATCTTTCAGTTCCCACCTTCCCTGAGAAGGACATAGAAATCATACAGTTTGCAAAAAAACATGACGTCGAATACATCGCGCTCTCATTCACAAGAAATGCAGAAGACGTGAAAAACTTGTCTCAGACCAATAATTTTGAAGGCGGAATAATCGCCAAGATTGAGAACTCGGAGGGTGTTCAAAACGTCGAAGAGATTTTAGATGCCGCTAGCGGATTAATGGTTGCAAGAGGCGATTTGGCAGTTGAAATTGAACCCGAAAGAGTGCCTTTGGTTCAGAAAGCGCTGATCAAATTATGCAATCAGAAGGGTAAGCTTGTTGTCACTGCAACAGAGATGCTTGAATCGATGATTAATCAACCTAATCCAACTAGGGCTGAAGTAAGTGACGTTGCAAACGCTATACTTGACGGGTCAGACGCCATAATGCTTTCTGGAGAAACAGCGGTAGGCCAGTATCCAGTGGAGGCTGTTGAGATGATGACCCGGATAGCGAATGAAACAGAGAAAGCCGTCAAGAGCAACGTTGAAGATACCCCATTCATAAACATCTCGGACACGGTAAGCAGGGCAATCCAAAGAATAAGCCAAAGCATGCCAATTCACAAAGTTATCCCTTTGACGCGGTCAGGATACACAGCCAGAATGATAGCTCGCTTTAAAATTGCACAACCGATAATTGCTGTCACACCTGAAATCAAAGTAAAAAAACAACTAGAACTCATATTCGGCGTGTACCCAGTTCTGATAAACTACCCTAAAGAAAAAGACAGATTATTGGCAGTCACAAACAAACTCCATGAGATGCATCTGGTTGATGATGAAGAAACGGTCTTGTTCACTGAGGGTGTGAGAACCGCTATGGAGCACGCCAGCAACTCAATAGAGATACATAAAATAAAAGAGCTAAGAGAATTTGCATCCTCCTCAACGCTGACGACATTTTGGTGAAAATAGATTATGATCTGTAATCTGTTCGTATTTAGACACGCTGAGACTACCGACAACAGCAACCAAATATTCTCAGGCTGGCGTGACCCAGACTTAACTCCAAAAGGACTTTTACAGGCACAAGAGATTGCTCAACAGCTTGAACAGGAAAAAATTGATTATGCATTTACATCACACCTTTTGAGAGCCAAAAAAACCCTTGAAATTGTCCTAAAACCGCACCTCAACGTTCCTGTTTTCATAGACGACCGCCTGATAGAACGGTGCTATGGTACGTTGCAGGGCAAAAGCAAGATCGAGATTGCAGCAGAAAAACCCGAGTGGTTTGCCAAAGTTCACCGCGGTTACGATTTTCCTCCTCCTGAAGGTGAAAGCATGAAGATGGTTGAATGCCGCACTTTGCCCTTTGTTGTGCAGCTTGAAAGGTGGCTTAAACAGAATCCGGGTAATGTGGCTATCTCGTGCCATGGCAACTCAATGCGCCCGATTAGAAGAGTCTTTGAACATTTAAGCCTTAAGCAGATGCTTCAGCTTGAGAACCCGCAAGACCAAGCGATGGAATATGCTCTTCACATACACCGCATCAATGTTGACGAAGTTGAGGAACGCAAACCAGAAACGGATTGGCACAGCGTCGTAGTTCCATCGTCTGTAAAGTTGGCGACAGACCCAAGAAACCCGTTAAAGCAATATTATTAAGTCTAATCAAGGTTTTCTAACATCATGTATTTTTTTGAAAGCTTAGTCAAAATCATATAACGAATGATGAATTAAGTTCGATTCTAACATTCTAAATAAACAGGGCTTTATTTAATGCCCTGAACATCGCTACACTTTTTTCTCTCAAAACAGAAAAACACATCCTCACTTTTGTTTCTGATACCGTGTAGACTCTTCAATGTTGACTTATTGAGAATTCTATTCTTCACGAGCAATATACAAATATTCACTGACAAACAATTTTATGGTTCCGAACCCATTTGGGTCTGAGACCCAGCGGCTTCACCAACTAAATTCTAATCTTGCCTTAGATTGAACTAAGTTGCGAATTCGCAAATTTTTACTAGTAAAAAATCCTTTTCAAACTTCAACTGTTTTGAAAGAAATGCTAAATAGTGTTAAATTATGCTTGATTCTAAAAAATTGCCTTGAAATTAGCTCTAAAAAATGGCGCCGGGGAAGGGATTCGAACCCCTGCGAGCACGAAGCCCACCAGCTAACTTGCCTTTTGGCTTAGCCCTCTTTTTTTGTTAGATCTCGAGGCTGGCGCGTTAACCACTCCGCCACCCCGGCTACAGCTACAGAAGTTATAGTTTGGGATGTAAAAATGTTTCCAGCAAGTTGGAGTCAGCACACTAGAAGTTTTTGCCTCAAATTTGCTATGCCATTTTTCTTTGATTATTTCTCTTTCAAAGACAAGAAGTTCTGATCAATGGGTAGTTGTTGTTGCTGTTGTTGCGACACAATGGTGCAGGCATAGTTGCAACAAATGAAGGCTCGAAATTAAGAAGTGTTATCTGCCAAGAGTTGATGCTGCTGCAACAACAACACCTTTGGTGCAATTTTAGTTGTTGCATCTTCTATTGACCCTGTCTTTTCTACGAACAATAGAAAGGCATTGGTAGATGATGATGAAGATGATGCAATAGCTCTGCAAATTTTTGTTTCATCATCTACTACAGCTTTTAGTTATCCTTTAGCGAATTAATCTTAATCAGACTTTACCGTTCATATTTGCTTCAATTCTAGTTTTCTTGAATGCGTTGAAAATTTTTAATAAACAGGAGAAATATAGTAAATTTCAAGGCGCAATTAAGTCAGAAAATCAGGGCTGTTTTAACCAGTGAACGCAGTTGGGTTTTTTGTTTTTAATGGTAACGTTTATAACTCCTTATAATATTTGCTACTGGCGCGAAGCTGAAAGACTATGGGACATCGTAAAACTCACGCTCCAAAACATGGTTCACTAGCATATTTACCTAGGCACCGTGCTAAGAAACCAACAGCACGAATAAGATACTGGCCACAAATAAGGTCAGAATCACCTAGATTACTTGGTTTCAGCGCCTACAAAGCAGGCATGACCTACGTCTTCACAATCGAAGATAGAAAGCGTTCACCAAACTTTGGTAAAGAAGTCATGCGGGCAGCAACCATACTAGAAACACCGCCAATTCTAGTATGTGGAATTAGAACTTACGGTAAAACACCATATGGGCTCCAGAACCTAACAGAAGCATGGATGAAAGAGCCGCCAGCAATCCTTAACCGATTGATGGTTTTACCCGAAAACTTTGACACAGAATCCATGCTTAAAAAAATCGAAGAAAATCTAGAATATACCTCTGCCGTCCGAGTTATTACAGCTACACAGCCTTCACAAACCAGTCTCTCAAAGAAAAAACCAGAAGCATGCGAAGTACAAATCGGAGGCGGTACAATTAAGCAACAATTCGAGTATGCTAAACAGCTACTTGGAAAAACAGTTGCACCCGAAGAAGTTTTCAAAGACGGACAATACATTGACATTGCAGGTGTAACAGTTGGCAAAGGCTTCCAGGGACCAGTCAAACGTTGGGGAGTAACCTGTCTACAACATAAAGGCAGAAAAACCAAACGAGGCATCGCCACTTTGGGACCATGGAACCCCCACCACCTAATGTACTCAATTCCAAGAGCAGGACAAATGGGGTACCATCAACGCATAGAATTTAACAAACGTATTCTAAAAATCGGAAAAGATGGCAAAGAAGTAACTGTTAAAGGCGGTTACATCCGTTATGGAGAAGTAAAAGGACCATACGTACTTCTCGAAGGCAGCATCCCAGGAACAGAAAAACGCCAAATTAGACTCCGCGTTCCAGCTCGTCCACCAACAGAAATGCCCGAAGCAGCACCACAAGTAACATACGTATCATTGGAATCTCCGCAAGGAAAATAAAAGGTTGAACAGTCATGCCAGAACAAAAAACCGCAGAAATTTTTGATTTACAAGGAACATCAAAGGGAAAAATCGCCCTTCCTGAAGTGTTCACAACACCGCTAAGACCAGACGTCATTAAACGCGCAGTTTTAGCCATTCAGTCCAATAGGATCCAGCCGCAAGGCAGAGACCCAATGGCTGGAAAAAGAACCACAGCAGAATCACGAGGAACAGGAAGCGCAATCGCAAGAGTCCCCCGCATTAAAGGCGGCAGCGGAAGAGCAGCTTTTGCCCCAAGCACAGTCAAAGGCAGACAACCACATCCACCTAGAGCAGAGAAAAAAATCATAAAAGACATTCCCAAAAAAGAGGCTAAACTAGCTTTATTATCAGCTATTGCTGCTACTGCTCAAAAAGAGACTGTAGCTTCACGCGGTCACAAAATTGAGAATGTAATTCACATACCTCTAATTGTTGATAACGCTATTGAATGCTTAATGAGAGCTAAAGAAGTTGAAGAAACCTTAGCCTGCCTAGGTGTCTCAGCAGACATAACCCGAGTTCGTGACAGCCGAAACGTGCGCGCAGGCAAAGGAAAGCATCGCGGCAGAAAAATGAAACAAGCCGTTGGACCCCTAATTGTTGTGGTTGAGAACAAGGGCTTAGTTAACGCTGCAAGCAATGTCCCAGGCGTAGAAGTAACAACAGTTGCCAACCTTAACACTGAAATGTTAGCTCCTGGAACTCATCCTGGACGATTAACACTTTGGACAAACGGTGCAATTGAAACACTAGACAAACTATACACCAAAGGAGCAAGCAAATAATGGACAAAAACGATGTAATATCATACCCCTTAATGACCGAATCAGCAAGTCTGATGGTTGAACGGGACAACAAACTCATTTTCATTGTTAACTTAAAAGCAGGAAAAAGCGACGTCAAAAAAGCCGTTGAAGAACTCTATGAAGTAAAAGTAAAAAAAGTCAATTTCCTAGTTACACCTCAAGGTGAAAAGAAGGCTTTTGTCAAATTAACACCTGAATTCAAAGCTTCTGACGTAGCAATAAAACTAGGAATATTATAAAATTATTAGAAGGCATGATTTATGGGAAAACGAATTCGAGTTCAAAGACGCGGTCGCGGTGGGCGAAACTGGAGAGCTTCAACTCATAAACGAGTTGCACCTGCAAAATACCCCCCTATCGCACCCAAAGAAACTTTTGAAGCAGCATTAACAGGCACTGTAGACTCTCTTGTACATGATCCAGGAAGAGGCGCACCTTTAGCTCTAGTTAAATTTGATAACGGCTTAACATTTTACACAATTACCCCTGAAGGCGTTTTCACCGGACAACAAATAACCTACGGTGGAAAAGCAACAGCTGAAATCGGCAATATTGTTCCATTAGGCAAAATCCCCGAAGGAACACTCGTATGCGGTTTAGAACTTCGCCCAGGCGACGGCGGCAAAATGGCAAAATCTTCAGGAGCATACGCAACTGTTGTCGGACATACTCCACAAGGATCAATGATACGTTTACCCTCTGGACGAACAAGATACATTGACGATTACTGTCTTGCAACAATCGGTGTGGTTTCCGCAGCTGGACGAATTGAGAAACCTTTCCTGAAAGCAGGAGAGAAATTCCACCTCATGAAAGCTAAAGGGCACAAGTACCCAAGAACCAGCGGTCGCAAAATGGTTCCAGCAGTTCACCCCTATGGCAGCAGCAAACGAAGCGCAAGAAGATGTACAACAACTTCACACGGTGCACCACCAGGACAGAAAGTCGGCTTAATTGCAGCAAGAGGCCCAGGACAGAAAAAGAAACGCGCAATTCGATAGGATTCAAAGGAAGGTTTAAAGCACTTAAGAAAATAATTTGAGGATGAGATGAAAAATGCCCAAAGAATTTAGCTACCGTGGACATAGCCTTGTCAGTTTAACAGGTATGTCTATGGATGAATTCATTAATTTGCTTCCATCACGCCAACGAAGAAGTCTTCAACGAGGATTAACACCAGAACAACGCATACTGCTAGAAAAACTGCGTGAAGCCAAAGAAGCTCAAAAACTAGGAAAAGAAGTATCCCTAAAAACCCACGTACGCGACCTCATTATTCTGCCAGAAATGGTTGGAGTAAAAATCCAAATTCATAACGGCAAGGAATTCGTTGCAGTTGATATTAGACCGGAAATGATTGGACACTACACTGGTGAATTCGCCATAACAAATAAGCCTGTTCGTCATGGAACACCAGGTATCGGCGCGTCACGTTCATCAATGTATGTGCCTCTAAAATAAGCACTTTTTTGCTTATTTCCAAATTTTGTTTACCAAAAAATACTAGTTACGTTAAAGCATTTGATTTAACAGCTCTTTATTTAGTTTTAAGTTGCACCTACTGCCGAAAATCTATGTTTTGTTGATGCTTTTGTATACAGAGCCCAGGACCACATTCAATTGCACTCTCTAAACCAACCCTAATTTGAATAAGTTCTAGGAAGAATTAAAAGCGAAATCAACCAGTTAATTGATGAGGATTTTGGTGCTTTCTCAAAGCTGTTCATCGCATTTTTGCAATATGGATTCAGGCAGCGAAAGAGATGTCTTACTCGTTTTTCCAGGCAAATTCCATGCACCCGACCCACAGATACCTTTAGCCCTGCTCTATCTAGCAAGTTCATTACGCGAGGAAGGCTTTTCGGTACGAATTTTGGATATGCGCCTAAAAAATTATCTAGATTTTGAGATTGGCAATCCACTATTTATTGGCATAAGCTGTATGAGTGGATTACAAATAAAATATGCTTTAGAGTTTGCTCGGCATGCACGCATGCAAAATCCGAGATGCCCACTTGTTTGGGGAGGTGTTCACCCGACAATCTTGCCTGAACAAACCGCAAGAAACGATTATGTCGACATCGTTGTGCGCGGCGAAGGCGAATTAATCATTAAAGATCTGGCTTATGCAATTGCATCCAATAAGCCTCTTGATGAAGTTGCAGGCATAACCTACACTTCTAAAGATACAATCAAAAGTAACCCTGACGGGAAAACAATAAATTTAGACGACATACCCATAACTTTGCCTTATGACTTACTAGAAATGGAAAAGTATCCAGCTATTCAAATCAGGGCGCTTCCATATTCAAACAAGCCGAGGATGCCCTAACAGATGCGGATTCTGTTACAACACTAATTTCAACAAAAACCGTTGGAGAGGGAAAAGCGCCAAGCGCGTTCTCGACGAAATAGAATATATTTTGAATATGTTTCCAGATGTTAAAATCATTGACCCTATTGACGACAATGTCTTTGTCGATAAAGATAGGGTTAAAGAAATTTGCCTAGGTATGCTAGAACGTAATTTCAAGGTTCAATGGCGAGCCAACTGCCGATTCGATTACATGTCGACATATGATAAAGAATTTCTTGAATTGTTAGCCGAATCTGGCTGTGTAGAATTGGATTTTGGTGGAGAATCAGGTTCAGACCGTCTTCAAAAGCTTATCTGCAAAGATGTCACAGCAGAACAAATGCTTCAATCAGTTAAACATCTCAAGTGTTGGGCACCATCAATTGAACCTTACGTTTCATGGATGAGTGGGCTTCCAGGCGAAACAGAAGAAGACCTTAATCAAACATTCGATTTAATGGACAAAATGACAAAAGTAAACCCTAAAACTCAACATTACGGGATTTTCGTTTACACGCCATTTCCAAGTCCCGCCATGGACTTTCTGCCCAAAGAATTTAAGGCTCCTAAAACGCTTGAGGAATGGGGCGGCATTGCCGTTTTCCACTTTGATCCACCATGGCACAGCAGAAAATATGTGGAAAAGTTGCATACAATTTCAGCAGTTTCTCGTATAGCATTTTACCCTAAAGCTCGAATTGATGAGCATGATTTAGCCTACAAATTAGCTTATCGCGCAATGAACAAACTTGCCCGTTATCGATGGAAACACAGAAACTTTGCGTTCCCAGTTGAACTAAAAATTGCAGATATAGTGGCCCGAAAATTCAAAGGATTTCTATAGCCTTTTAATTCATCTTTATTTTGAGGAGAGATTACAACAAAAAAGTGAGCGTTTTTTATGCGCTATAATCTCTTCCATTAGGTTTTGAAGCCGGTGGTTTTCCAGACTCAGGAATTTGAGGTAATGGAATCGGCGGTGGAATATTCAAAATCCTAGATATAAGTACCGACTCAATGAAAACAACGTTGGAGACAGATTGAATGATTATTTGTGCTGGCGGTTTTTTCTGTTCATATTCTTTGAGGGTTTTGTCAACTTCGTCCTTTTCGCCTGTAACGTACGCTGTTCCTTTTATGCTCATCTGAGCAATTGACGGATTAAACCCTATTGATAAAACAAACGGGACATCTAGAGAGTCATCCTGTTTTTTCTCCATTCCCACGATGTTTATGTTTGTGTTGATTTGGATCGGTGGGATGGGCTTTCTTATGTCCCAAAAGCGTTCCGCTGAAATACTGGTGATTACTACATTTACCCTAAGCATTAATGGTCACTGTGGAGTTAAGCGTGCAAGCGGAGATTTAAAACTGCTTATTTCTGTTTATATCGGGTAAAACCGCAGTGTCCACAAGTATATCTTGCATGGTGATCTGCCATGAAGTATCCTGGTCCACAACGTTCACAGGTTGGACGTGCCCTCGATAATTTCTCGCCTTCAACCTTGTACATAGCTTTGACGCCTTTTTCATCTTTATGTTTCTTCTCTTTCTTGCCTTTCTCAGCTTTTTTCACTGGAGCGGATGCTGCGCCGGCCGCTGCTGCCGCGGGTGCTTCTTCTTTCTTTGGTGCTACTGGTTTTGTTGGTGGCATTATGCGGTCGCCTCTTCCTTAGGTTTCTCTGTGCTGTTGCGTTTCTGGATATATTCAGGTTCAACAAGTTTTGCTTGATCAACTGTTTGGTAAACGTTAGCTTCTCCTTGGGTAATGCTTGTTCCAGTTTTCGTATGCATGCGTTTAATGAAAACGACGTCGGCGCCAATTTGCATTTCAACAGCTAGCGCTCTTTTGACATCAAGCCTTTGGGGAGTTTTCTCTTTTGGACCCGAAAAGATTGTAAAGCCTACTTCTTTACGTTTTAGAAGTGGGTTATTCTTGGTTGATTCTATTTTGATCTGCATTAATATTCACTTAAGGCGGTTAGTTCAAACAGGTTTCTTCCTATTTAGCTTTTCGAAGGTTTCATGGCATTTAACCACCTTTCAACTTGCCCCTTCTTTTCATCAGATACTTTAATGACTACAATTCCAACATGAGGCTGCCCGTAAACTACAAAATCATCTTTAGAAGCGTACAAAACTGCAATGAGCACTAGTAAATCCTCTTCGCCGTCAACAACAATATGAACATGTTCGTTTTTTTCCAACGCTTCTTTGACGGCGATTGTAGCTTCTTTGGTAATGGTTCCCGGAGGGTTAATTACATTAACCGTGTCCTTGGCAATAGTTCTTTCAGGCATGATTTGTGAGCGTAAAGATTTGTTATCGATAATTGACAATTGTGGATTGAATCCATATTTATGAAGATTTAACGAAACAACGTCACCGACAGAAATTATTCTTGATGATGTAAGTTGCTTAATTATGAATTTCAATTTGTTCATCGTTTCGTCGAATGAACCCTCTATTAAAATCCCGAAAGGCTCCTTAAATTTGACCCGCATTTCTTCTGTTAACGTATAAATTACTGTCATGGTTTAGATCCTGACCCCGACAAAGAAGACTGGGTAACAGTTGAGAATTACTTCAGGTTTGATTAAAAACTTAGCGTACTTTGAGTGCGTATCTGCCTTTTTCTTTTATGTTCATTGCTTTAGCGATGGCTGAATTTTCAGGGTCAAACATTACGACTAAACCGCTGAAGTCTTCGCTAAAACTTGTTGACTTGCATTTTGGACAAACATTTTCTTTAGTTATGAAATGGCAGGTACTGCATGATTTTTCACTCATCTAAACTTACTCCTTTTTACTTTGCTTCTCTTTAACTTCAACTGGCTTCTTTTCTGGTAACATAGTTTCTTCTTTGAGCCAATCAAGTTTCCCTAAGAATGGTTGTCTTGCTGTCACACCGATTTTTCCTGAACTTCCAGCTCTGCCAAGCGATACTGCGGTTATTCGAACTCTTACTTGATCTCCTGTTGAAAGTTTGCGTTTACTTTCTTTTCCAAGAAGAACGCCTTGTTTTTCATCGTAGGAGATGTAGTCATCCATCAGTTGTGAGACATGTAGTAATGCATCTACTGGTCCAATGCGTACGAAAGCGCCGAAATCAGCAATTTCAACCACATCGCCTTCAACGATTTCTTGGATGATTGGATAGAATGTTAATAATGAAAATGATACTTTGTGGTAAGTTGCTCCGTCGCCTGGAATTATTTTGCCAATTGGGCTAACTTCTATAGCTGTAACTGCAATAACGTATCCAAGTTCTTCATCCACAACGCCTTCATATTTTTGTTTAACCTGTTCGCGACCAACTTTTTCAAGTGGGTTTCCAAAGGTTTCAGGTGGAATGCGGATAGTGTCCTGCAGTGTTATGAGTTTAAACATAGTTATATCAATCCGTCAATTACTAGGCGCGATTTTTGTCTCAGATAAATAACTGGGACGCTTATATCTCTTAGCCTCCTTCTTAGCTGACTGTCATTAGTGAAAACAGGGCAATTCCACGCCTTTGCCACTTTAATTATTGCATCGTCAGTAGTTATTTTTTCATCTTCTTCAACCGGAACATATGTGCATTTTTCAGAAATCTTCAAAGCGAAAAAAGCTTGTCTACGAATTTTAGGCGAATCTTTAGATGAAAGAACCTCAAGTTCTCGCTTCACAGGCGAGAGTAGAACAAAATCAACTCGTCGATTCAGGACGCGTTCAACCTCATCAAAAATGTCGATTCTAAATTCAAGCGGAATAAAAAAAGCGTTTGAATCCAAAATAACCTTTAGGGGTTGGCTTATTTTAAGTAAAGACGACATTCATTTGGTTCCTTTATTCATTAAGAGTTTATTTGCAAACTTAAGAATTTTCATTTTACCCGCGGCCAAATAAAGTATGTTTATGCTTAAATTTACTATGACTTTAAATATATTGAGGAATTGAATTGAACATCAATCAGGTGAATGTATGCTTAAAGAAAAATCCTGCGGCGCCGTAATATTTCACAAAAAAGACGAGTTAACACGATATCTTTTTCTAAACTACGCAGCCGGACACTGGGATTTTGTAAAAGGCAATGTTGAACCAAACGAAACCGAAAAAGAAACTGTAGTACGCGAGTTAAGGGAAGAAACCGCAATAACTGCCGCACAATTCATTGATGGTTTTAGAGAAGAAATCGCTTATTTTTACCGTAGGCAAGGCTTGACAGTTCGCAAAGAAGTTATATTTTACCTTATGGAATCATACACTGACAAAGTCGAATTATCTTTTGAGCATGTAGGTTTTATTTGGCTAGATTACAAGCATGCAATGGAAAAATTGACATTCAAAAACGCTAAGGATACATTGCAAAAGGCAAACGATTTCCTTAGAAAAAACGGAATAATAAAACCAACAGAATAAAAAATCACTTTTCAATATATTAGCCCATAACCAATTAGTCTCCAGCGCGAAGTAATTTTTCTACTTATCGCAACTCTGGAACCTGGCAGAGCACAGATAGGTCTGGTTAGCTTCACTTTAATGCTGTTTGGTTTCATTCCGATTATTTTACCAACGTTCACGGCGGCGCCAATATGCAACAAAAGGGTTTCATCTGGGTTGAATTTTTCAACTTTTAGAAGCTCTTTTGTTCCCACTGCTCTTTCCAATACATGAGTTTCCAACGTGAGTTCTGTTAATGTTGGTGGGAGCATACCTACTTTTCCGGCGATGCTTCCTGTTAGGCCATCCGCTTTTGTGTACGATGGGTCGAGCATTGTTCCAACAGCGATAAGTCCACCGCAAGTAGCTTCTTTAACGCCTTGTTCTCCGGCATGTAAACTAACAATTTCAGTAACTAAAGGATCGTAAACTGTTTTGCCTTCCCTCTCTACGCTGATGCCTGGGCGAATTTCAAGCTCTTCTCCAACGGCAAATTTACCTTGAGAAATTGTGCCTCCGATGATTCCGCCTTCTAAATCCTCAATTGTTGTTCCAGGCTTGTTAACATCAAAAGAACGTACAATAAACATCAGAGGTGCTTTGGTCTCGTCTCTTTTGGGAGTGGGGATAATTGTTTGAATAGCCGTTAGGAGCACATCAATGTTTATTCCGCGCTGGGCTGAAATGGGGATGATAGGTGCTTTTTCTGCAACTGTCCCTTTTATGAAGTTTTTAATTTCTTTATAGCTTTCAAGTGCTCTTTTCTCGTCCACTATGTCGATTTTGTTTTGAACAATTATGATATTTTTTATGCCACTTACTTCGGCCGCTGCAAGGTGCTCTCGTGTTTGTGGCTGAGGACATGGTTCATCCGCAGCAATTACTAGAATAGCTCCATCCATAATAGCGGCGCCTGAAAGCATTGTTGCCATCAGCGCTTCGTGTCCGGGTGCATCAACAAAGCTTATCGCCCTAACAAATTCCGCTGGTGAATCGCAAAATTCACAGACAGGTTTGATTGAAAAGTTTTTTGGCGGTGCGCATTTTGGGCATTTATAAATTGGCATATCGGCATAACCGAGCTTTATGGTGATGCCTCTTTTGAGTTCTTCACTGTGTCTTGATGCCCAAACGCCTGTTAATGATTGTACAAGAGTGGTTTTTCCATGGTCAACATGACCTATGGTGCCAACGTTTACTTCTGGCTGCTTTGGCAAGGGTTTACTGGTTTCACTCATATTATTCTTCACATAAACCTGATGAATTGAAAGAGAAATAACGCTTTAAGTTTATAAGTTTTGAGCATTCACATTCGCGAAACTTGCTTAAGATACAGGCTGTGTTTTAACTTCAGTGGTTTTTGCGCCTGCTGGTTTCTCAACAATTTTCATGTTGATCTGAACTATCTCGTCAGTTATTGTGCTTCCTCTCACTGCTTTGCGTTGTCTTTCGCCCTTTCTTGTTGGGCTAAAACCAGGTCCTCCGCTTAAAACAACATTTCTGCGGATTCCACCGTGAATGCTGCTTCTCATTGGAACCCCGTCTCTATCTGAACCACCCAATATCTGAACCTTGTGGGCGGGTAAATCTACTACTGTTCCGTCTAATGTTTCGCCCAGTCTTCTTCCGATGAACGGTGCTGCGCGTGCTTCTTCTAACTCTACAACTTTGGATGTTCCTGTTTCTGGGTCTGAAACTATGATTTTGAATTTTACCATTTTGCTGATAACTCTCCAGCGCAGTATGAAGTTGGGTAACTATCTATTAAGGATTTATGAGAAAATCAAGCTTACGACATATTTTTTGTGGAACATGCGTTTGATTGAGCAAAGCTTTAATGTAACTTTGAAACAGTCCTTTGCCATGTGGCGGTTGGGTTTCTTATTTCACGAAATAGCGTTCGGACTGTTAAGCGTTTTCATCCCGCTTTACCTAGTTGCTTTCACGAACACCAGTATTCTTGGTGGACCTCTGGTTGCTTTGGGTGTCATGACATCAATTGCAATCTTCTGCTCTATCCCTGCCTCATTTCTATGGGGCTATCTTTGTGATGCCACACGGCACTACAAAGTGTTTATTCTTCTTTCATTTCTTTCGTCAGCAATTATTCTCTTTTTAATGGCACTTCCTTTTGCCCAGAACATCATCGTGTTTGTTATTTTGTATGTCGTTATGCAAATGCTTCATGTTTCACATGAAGCACCAAAAAATGTTCTAATCGCTGAACACTACAGCCGCCCAGAGTGGGAAAAAGCCTATGGCTTCTACGAAGGGCTAACTGAAATCGGTTTCATTGTTGGCTTATCAGTTGGGTTGGTGCTAAGCATCGGGTTATTTGCATTTACAGCTTCTTTAAGCTTCAACAGTTTTGGCAACTTACACTTTGTTCCTTTGTAGCGCTTTGAGTGTCGTTGCGTTCATTCTCTCTGTTGCTTTAATTGCTGATCCATTGATGATTTTTGAGCGCCGCTTAGTTAAAATAGAGAGAACGGTTGAGTTCACTTCTCGAGGTGTCGAATCGTATAGTTTGCGTTGGAAAGGTTCGTTCAAACGAGAAAGTTTTCCTGGTTTCGCTTTTGCCATTGTTATTTTTTCATTGGCAACAAGCCTTTTCTTTACACCTCTTCCGATATACCTTAAAACAATTTTTAATGGGCAATCAAGCATGGTTTATTTCGCTTATATATTGAATTCTATTGGTGCAACCATAGGCTATTTCTTGATTCGTAACCGCGCAAGGTCAATGGATTTAAGAAAACAAATGCCGCGTTTCGTCCTCTTCCGTAGTCTTCTAATTTTCATGCTGGTAGGGATCATTCAGCTTGCCTTTTCACCGACCATTTTAACAGGGATCTTCCTTATTTTTCTAGGATTCGCTTACGCAATGTATTACATAATGATGATTTCCCTCTCAATGGAACTTATTCCAGAGGGAAAATCCGGTTTCTTCGACGGTCTTGTCGGTTTAGGCGCAGCAGTTGGTTCCTTTCTTGGACCTTTCTTAGCAGGACGATTAAGCTATGCTCCAACATTTTTGATTGCTGGTGTAGGCTTCTTCTGTGCGTTTCTAATTCTAAAAATCTTCGCGGTAAAAAAATAAGTTAGAAAAGAAAAAAGGGTAGAGCGAATCTCACTCGACGTTTTTGTTTATTCTGTGTGGACTCTGTATAAGTCAATGTCTTCGCGCATGCTTGGTGTCAATTCAAGGAAGTCTCGGACTGATCTTACGATGTCTTTTGATTGAGTGACGTATCTGCCGACAATAAGGATGTCTGCGCCCTGTTCAAGTGCTTCTTTAGCCGTTTCTGGAACTATTCCGCCTGCAACTGCGATCAGGAACTTTTTGTTTGGAAATGCTGTACGTATCATTTTTATGCGTTCTAGTCCGCAGGTTCTGCCGCTTTCTTGGTCAATGCCTCTGTGTAGAATTATGATATCTGGAAGGTCTTTGATGGATTTTAGTTTTCCAAGAACATCCTCGACGTTTAGCATGTCAATTACTGCATAAATCCCCATGCGTCTGGCTTCATGAACAGTTGCGTCAAGAGTTTCTGCGGGTGCTAAACCTGCCGCGACAACTGCATCTGCGGTGTCCTCGTATGCTATGTCTACTTCAACTTTGCCCACATCAAGTGTTTTAAGGTCTGCTATTATGAATTTGTCCTTGGCTACTTGCCGTATTTCACTAATTATGCGTGTGCCGTAGCGTTTGATGAGAGGAGTTCCGACTTCAACGATGATTCTGTCGCTTCCTGGCAGTTGTTCAAGTACCTTCTTTGCCCCTTCGATTGACGGTGCATCAAGTGCAATTTGCAGGTACGGTGGTCTCCATAGGCGTGGAACTTTGAATCCCATGATTGGGTGTTTTGAGCGGTCTTTTTCGTAGATCAATTTCTCAAGTGATGGATAATTCTTCAACGCACGTTGAAGTGCCATTTTTGTAGCGCCGTAATTGTATTGGTATATTTTGCGGTAATCGGTTGCTTTTGGATGGATAAAGACGCTGCATATGATGACCCAATTGTCAAGTTTGTCAACAGGGATAATCCCTTCTTCAGTGGCATCTGCGATGGCTTTGGCAACGGCTGCTTGGGCTGGACCAAAAATTTTTCCCGTATCAGCCATGTTTTTAACAGTTACTTTTGGTACTATCAATGTGATTGGTTTAGTTGGCAAGTTAGGTCTGACTACAGCCAGAAGTGGTGTGTGACCTGCGGATAAGCTTGTCATGCCAGTAGCGAAAGCTTGACCAACTGGGCCGTCTTTGTTCCCAATCATAAGGTCAACGTGTGCAACTTCGTTTCCTTCTCCAACCAATGATTCACCAACTAAGAAAGTATTTCCGGATTGATCCTCAGGTGTATCAACAGCAGTTGTCGGTATGTGGTCAATTATTTCTTTAAAATCTACATTGAACTCTTTAAGCCAGCTATAAATTGTGTCTCTGTGAATGTCCATCTCTTTTGCAGTTCCAACGACTGTCGGTTTTGTCGGTTTGTTTTTTGCTCCAACCTCTTTTTTAGCTGCTTCAGTTAGCATTTTTAGTAGTTCTTCGCGAGTTTCTGGTTTTTTAACATCTACTCCCGACATTTGTTTTTTCCTCAGCGCTGTTTCTAACGATGACTTATATTTAAGAATGTCGGAACATCCAAAAAAGTATTGAAGAAGTTGTCTGCAGTTTTAGCGAAAAAACAATTTAGGGGTTGTTTCATTTGGAGCTGTAGCGATATGAAGTTTTATTGGTAAAATTATATATCCTGCCGTTTTTATTGAGTGTTTATTCATGAGGCAAACTGATGTCTTGGACTGACTGGGTATGCTTAGGCGTGTTTATACTTGGCTTTTTACTGTTTCTTTATGCTGCCAACAACTATAATGCCCTTGTAGGTTACATAGGACTTTACACTTGGTTTGGCGCCATCATTGCTTACCTTGTAATCTACATTTACAAAGAATTATCCAGAAAGACAATCGTTCAAAAACCGTAAAGGCTCCCATACTTGCTGTTCAGATAATTCAGATAGCTTTCAGGTTTAAGTTCAGTTCCGGTTGCTTTTTTGATGAGGTCTTCTGGGTCGTACAGGTTTCCTTGGCTGTGAATGTTTGTTTTGAGCCAATCGTTAATGGCGTTTAGTTTTCCTTCTGATAATTGCCTTCTCCAATCTGGCAGTTTTTGGGTGATTGCTTCAATTATTTGTCCATCGTAAATGTTGCCTAATGCATAGCTTGGGAAGTAACCGTAAAGACCACTTGCCCAATGGGTATCTTGCATTACTCCCTCTGCGTCATTTTCAACTTTTACATCAAGATAGTCAGCATATTTTTGATTCCAAACTTCAGGAAGCTCTTCAATGTTGATTTTTCCTGCAAACAGGTCTCTCTCAATTTCAAATCGAATAATGATGTGAATGCTGTAAGTTACTTCGTCGGCTTCGATACGTATTTTCGAAGGTTCAACCTTGTTTATCGCCTGCATAAATTTGTCTAATTGGATGTTTGAAGTATTTGGTGCTGCTGCTTTGAGTTTAGGCATGAGGTGTGTCCAGAACTCAGTTGAGCGGCCAACGATGTTTTCGTAGAAGCGGGATTGCGATTCATGTATGCCATATGAGCAAGTTGAGCCGACCGGTTGATATTTCCATTCTTGGTTAAGGTTTTGCTCGTAAATTGCGTGTCCGCTTTCATGCAACACAGAGAAAATTGAGCTCGAAAAATCGTTTGTGCGGTAATGAGTTGTAATCCTTACGTCATCATAATATCCTGTGGTGAATGGATGTTCGGTTTCATCAATTCTTCCATGTGACTGAGCCGAAGCTGTATCATATCCTAGAGTTTGGGTTAGTAGTTGCGCTATTTTCCTTTGATTTTCAGTTGAAACCGATTGCAAAAGAATTAAAGTGTCTGGCTTATTAATAGAACTAGCTTGAATCTTATCTAATAGAACCTTTAAGCCCTTCTGCAGTGCTGTGAAAGTTGTGGAAATCTTGTCGGCGCTCATTTTTGGTTCAAAGCTGTCAATTAGCGCTTCATAAGGAGTTTTGGTTTCTTTAACTTTCATGAGAATTTCAGCTGTCTGCTTGTTTAATTCAAAGAGTTTCTGCAAGTCAGGTTTGAAAATGCTAAAGTTCTTTTGAGCTTTTGCTTTCTTCCAAACGCTAACGGTTAGGGCTTCCTGTTTGGCAAGTTCAGCCACAAGATTTTCAGGAAGGCTTGTTTGTTCCAAGTAACTTTTGTTAATTAGGTAAATGTTACGTTTCTGAATTTGGTTGAGTCCTTCAAACAGGGGGCTTATCTCAATGGTTTTTAGGAGTTTTCCTACTTCTGGGTTTGTGGAAAGTTGATGATTAATACGACTAAGCAATGCCAGTTGTTCACTTCTTTGTTCTATCGCACCTGGAGGCATCATTGTCTCCATGTCCCAATGAATTATCCCGCCAGCCGTTCCAAGCACAATTACATCTTTAGTTTTTGATAATAATTCATTATATGAAGAAGTGATGTTGTTCAATTTTTGTTGTCTCCTTTAACGTTGCTATTAAAAACGGATATTTACTGTTTCCTTAATCGAGCAATCAACCGCTAATTTGGTTGCAAAAGCTTTTATCTTTGAAGTAACAGCACTTTTATTGAGGTCATAAAATTGAGTACTAATGTTGAATCTAGTAAGACACTTGCAGGAATCGGAGCATTACTTCTGTTTCTCAGCTTTATTCCAATCATAGGGCTCATTGGCATTATACTTCTCATTATTGGTTTGAAGGGGCTGTCAGAGCATTATAAAGACGAAAGTATCTACCAGCATGCGATCAAAGGCTTAATCTTTGGAATCATCGGTATAGTCGCTGTCTCAGTGCTTTCTATCTTAGCTTTATTTGGTGGCGTTTTTAGCATGTTCACTTTAGGTGCATCAGGCGTCGTTGGCGGAATTTTGATTTTTATTGCGGTCCTTGTTATCGCTTTTGTATTCTATTTGCTTATGGCTATGAACTTTAGACGTGCATTTGACACATTGGCTGAACGCTCAACCGAAAACATGTTCCATACAGTAGGATCTCTCCTGTTCTATGGTGCAGTTCTAACAATAATCATCGTAGGCTTCTTCCTTGTATGGATTGCTTGGATAATCGCGGCAATTGCATTCTTCTCAATGAAGTCAACACCAACACAACCAATTAGTCAACAACAATACGGATACACACCACCGCCTCCACCAACCGTAACGCAACCTACACAAGGAACCAGATACTGCCCAAACTGCGGCGCACCAGTAGACCCAAACGCAACTTTCTGCCCCAACTGCGGAAAACCATTAAAGCAATAAAACTAAAAAATTACCCTTTTTTTATTTTTTCAATCCTATTTGTAAAAAAAATTAACTCCTTCTTGTGCAAAATTCTTTCATGCAAAAGTCATTGGTCTGTATTTCTTTGAAACCCTATGGATTAAACGAAAAAATTAACTATAAGTGGCACCGTTACAATTGTATTTATGAAGTGCTATTTTTATGGACAAACAAAATAAAACCAAACCAGTTCTACCTAAAACTCCTCCTGTTCATGAGGAACCACTTGGAGGTCGTCAATCCGGCAATGAAGTTTGTGAAATATGTGGAGCAAGATTCAAAACACACGCTGAATTAGACCGCCACCTCGAAAATGCTCACGGTGAACCCTGAGAAAACCCACACTAAACCGCACTTAGAATAACCAGTTTTCTTCTTCAATCTTTTTGAGCAAGCTTCTTAACAATAACTTTTCTTTCTATCTGTAAGCTGCAATATCATCAAAATCTCGTTAGAAAGTATCAAGAACTTAAACTAAGTAAATCGAATATCTCTTCTAATATAGTCCGCATGAAATAAAAAACATAGCCTTTTGAATTAAGATTGGTGCTCCGGCCGGGATTCGGACCCGGGTCGCCGACTCGAAAGGCCAGTATACTTGGCCGGACTATACTACCGGAGCGCTTTGCTAAGAAGCATCAAGCAGAATGACATTTCCTTCGAATAAACCTTACCCTTCCACAATCAGTCTTCTAAGACTCGGCGGCTTTTTTGACTGCAGTTTTTGGTTTAAACAAGAAACCAGTTATCTGTTCCACTAGTTTACTTTGATTTTTTGAGGTTTTTTCAAGTTCGTCAATTCTTTTTTCTAAATCATTTGAGAGTATTTTGCCTTCGATCCGATTGGCTGAGCGGAACATGAGGAGCATTTTGAAAACCTCTGCAACTGCTTTTTCTAATTCATCGGAAGATGAGGGCTTTATTCCTGCGATAATGGAGAGCAGGTCAATATAGTGTTCTTTAATTTTCAGTTCAGCGTTTACTGACGGGTCGGTTGGAAAAGCAATGCTCAATGGAGTTTTCTTGGCGAGCTCGGATGCAGTTGGAAAACGGATTACGATGTCTCCGCGAATCCATGAAGAAACGAACTCGAAAACAAATTTCCGGACGTCCTCTTTACTATAAAGCAGGTTTGGCTCCTCTTGAGGCTCAGGTTTCCGTTTAATTCTTACGCTTATGATTTTCTTGTCCGAGTTGTTTTCCATCCTTTTCCCTTCCACAGCTATCAGAACATACCCTTTTCTCCTTAGCACAATACTAGTATTTAAGAAAAAGCTCAAAAAGAAATTTTTGCAGCAGAAGGAATCTTTCCTAGAATTTTGGCTGTTGCTTTTTCCACTTTTTCTCGTTCGGATGCATCCGTGTAAACACGTAAAATATTCATAAAGCCCTTAAGTGTTTCAAAAATCTTTGAAATTTCACTAAGCCGTTGAAGCATTTTCTCTCCCTGTTGGCTTCTTGTGAAAACTGGAATCTCCATAGACTCCATTAACACTGCGTGGTGATAAGGCACGGATGGCACGGTAGGCACATCAATAATTACCGATTCAATCGCAACGCCTGCTTCTTTAGCAATTTCGCTTTGGATTTGATATCGGTAAGATTCTCTACCAAAGAGATTAGATACCATAGTATCTTTCTCATAGAAGGTTCTTTCATATGCACATTTTAGCATTCTACGGTTTTCAAGATTCGCTATTATTGGTTTCGAGGCTTTACATTTTTTTAACGCTGACCAAACCGTGTAGTCGTCCAGCTCAAGATATTCTTCCGGATTCTTGAATGCCGTCAATCCTAGTTCGTCGTTAGCTTTTTCCATAGCAGTTGCCAGCATGATTTGTGCTGCTCTGCCGACACGGTGGAAATAAATGCTCTTAAAAGATTCAATCCGAGCAATCATAAACGCTTCCAAGGCGGAAAGCGCTCCTAATTCAACGGCTAAATTTTCCCCTAAAACATCTAATGCATGTATAAGACGGTAAACATCAATAAATCCATACTCGGCGCCTGTGTGGTAAGTATCACGGACAATAAAGTCTTGTTTGTCAACATCAACAGCGCTGCTTATTATCTGGTCAAGAAAGGCTTTGCCACTTTTATGTAGTTTTCCGACCGCAAGCTTTCCAATTTCTTCTGGGTTAAATCCCATCTTTGATAGTTTATCGCCCACTTCGCTTTTCTCAATAATCCACGAGGTTAAATCTTCATGTGTTTTCTCTAAATCACGAATGAGCAGGTGCTCAAAGACATGTGAGAAAGGTCCATGTCCTGCATCGTGAAGAAGAGCTGAAATTCTGCATGCTTCTACTTCATCATCGGTTACTACTCGTGAAATGTTTGGGTTTTCTAGAACTTGTCCTGCCAGAAACATTACGCCTATGCAATGCTCAAAGCGTGTATGGTTGGCGCCTGGGTAAACGTATTCTGAACCGGCAAGCTGCCTTAGACGTCTGAGTCGTTGCATCGGGTAAGTATCTATCAGAGTTTTTTCTGGTTCAGTAATGTACACATAGCCATGTACAGGATCCTTTATTTCTCCCCAGTAAGACTTTGGCACAAATTACGCCTCACAATTGCAAATTATATTTATGGGTCTCCCTATAATGTCTAACGCTAACCAGCCAAAGGTGAGAGAAATAACGAAAAAAGGTGTTTTCATTGTTATTGAAGGCTTAGACGGGAGTGGAAAAACCACACAAGCAAGAATCTTAGCCGACAAACTCTCCGAAAACCACGATGTCCTATGCACTGCTGAGCCTAGTCATGGAAAAGTAGGTACTTTTATACGGAATGATTGTCTCTACGAAAAAAAGCGGCTTCCGATTGAGGTTGAAGCGCTTCTTTTTGCAGCAGACCGCGTCGAACACATGCAAAATGAGTTAGCGCCTGCTCTTTCTGAAGGAAAAATCGTCATCTGTGACCGCTACATTTACTCGTCGCTTGCCTATCAGGGTAGTGCTGGACTGAGCTTAGATTGGATAAAAACAATCAATGCCAGAGCGTTAGAGCCTGATTTCACATTTTACATTGATGTATCACCGGAACGAGTTTTGGAGCGTTTGCAAAGAAAGCTATCAGTAATGGAGATATTGGAAACTCAGAAGAAAGTTCGTGAAATCTATCTTAAATACGTTGAGAAGGGCGAACTTATCTGTATTGACGGCGACAAAAACAAAGATGCAGTGGCTCAAGAACTATTTTGGAAGGTTTTGAGTTTGCTAAAAAAGACAAATTTCAATTAGAAAAATGGAAAAAGGATGAATTAGAGAGATTTAGTCTTCTCTCCACTTAAACAACTTGACTGCCAACGCGAAGATAACTACCGTTATTATTCCAAGCACCGCCACGTCAATTATTGCGCCGTTAATGTTTCCGAAAACCATGACATTGTTTAAGCCTTCTGTAACGTAGAATAATGGTAGTATATGGGCGAAGGTTTGCAGGTACTGCGGCATGCTGCTGATAGGGAAGAAGGTTCCTGCGAGGAACATCATTGGGAATGTTACGATGTTGCCTATGACTCCTGCGGTTTCTGGGTTTTTTGTTACAGTTCCAACAAGCATTCCTAAAGCAGCGAAAAGCATTGGACCTAAGACAAGAAACGGTATTATCCAAGGCGTTATAGCAACGTGCGCGCCGAAAGCAAAGATGCCGACTCCAACCATCAGTAAAAAGCCAGCGATAGTTAAAACAATATACCACATCATTTTTGATAATAGCCACTCCATTTTCGTTAGCGGTGTAAGCGAGAGTTGTTTGAATAGCTTTGTTTTCTTATATTCTGAGGAAATGTTGACTAGCGAGAACATTGGGCTTGTAAGTATTGAGAACCCGATTAGGCCAGGAATTAGAAAGTCAATGTACTTTGTTTGCTGAGTATTTACAGTAGCAGATTCAATTCCTATTACCATTGTGCCATTGAAGCGTTGAAGGTTAAAGTAATTGGCATATCCGCTCACCGTTCCGCTCACTATACCACTTGTACTTGAGGTCGGGTTACCATAAATTGTTACATTCACAAGATGGCCAGTAGAATAGTCTAATGTGAAGTTTTGAGGAATCAAAATTCCGTCTGATACTGAATGATCTTTTAGGTACTTTGAAAAATCCACTGAAGGATCTACCGTTACAACAGTGATTGTCCCTGAATCATTCAAAGCTTTTAGGAAGCCTGCACCAAGGTTTTGCCCTTCTGGTGACGGGAACGGTCCTGAGTCTAAGTTTTGAGCGTAGACATTTACTTTTCCAGTGCTTCCTCCTGCGAAGATTGCACCGAAAATCAAAATCAATATTACCGGGAATACTAAGCCGAAGAATAGTCCAAACTTGTTTCTTAGGTATCCTCTGCTGAACACTTTGAAATCTGAAAAGATTCTTTTTCCACTTACCATTTTCTATCGCCTGCCCTTTTTACTTGATTTTTCAATTGCTGCTTCACCTTGCTCGCCGATGGGTTCGTTAACGAGTTTGACGAAAACATCATCTAGGCTATCTTGACGTGTTTGGATGGCACCCCATTCCATTCCTGATTGCTCGGCAGCCGCCAATGCTGCTAGGGCATCAATTCTCTTCTTCAGAGGAATCGCAACCTCACCCCGGGCCACATCATAATCGACCTGTAACTCAGTGTTTGCCCTAATGTAATCCGCGAGTTTTTCGCTTCCTTTAATCTCCAAGCGTTCGCCTGAACCATGTTGTTGTATGATTTCTTCTGTTGTTCCCATAGCTACAATGTGACCATGGTCCATTATGGCCACTCTGTCGGAGAGCTGCTGTGCCTCATCGAGGTAATGGGTAGTTAGTATGATTGTTTTGCCTTTAGCTTTCAACCCACGGATAACCTCCCATATGGCTCTCCTTGCGTTGGGATCAAGGCCTGTAGTTGGTTCATCAAGAAAAAGCAAATCTGGCGAGTTGACAAGTGAGAGTGCAAGCCCAGTTTTTTGTTTTTGTCCTCCTGAGAGACTGTCAAAATTGGTTTTAGCAGATTCTTCAAGAAGTACCTCTCTTAGAATCATGTCAGGATCAACTTTAATGTTAAAGAGATCAGCATAATAGATTATAGCCTCTCTTGGGGTTGTTTTCTCAAAGAAAGTGAACTCTTGCGGAATAACGCCGATTTTTTTGTGCAGTTCATAACCGTTTTTCCATGGGTCAAAACCGAGAACCTTTACATCGCCGCCGTCTCTTTCTCGGAGACCCTCCAAAATCTCTATGGTGGTTGTTTTGCCTGCGCCGTTAGGGCCTAAAAGACCAAAAACTTCGCCTTGGTTAACTGTGAATGAGATTCCATCTACAGCTTTCAAGTTTCCATATTGTTTTTTAAGCGAAGAAACTTCAATCGAAATCAAAGATTATTTCTCCTGTTAGAGTCAATTTTACTTCTGTTGCTTTGCCATTTGAGAGAAATATAACTTTCGGCTGCAAAATCAGTAGTTAGACAAAACCAAGCAAAAAAATATTAAGGGTTGAATTTTTTCAGGGATTTCTTTTTGGAGTCTACATTGATTTTTCTAAAAATAAACTCGGACAGATCTTCAGGTGTAACATACCTTGGACCGCTATCATGAGCTATCTGCATCTCCAATTTATCCTTGCCATATATTGTTCGCAGCAAATAATAGTCGAACCTGAGCGGTACTCTTTTTTCTGGTTTTCCTTTATAATAACGAATGACAATAATGAAATCAATTGTCTGAAGGTTTTCTTTGTTAATGACGCTTATTGATGCGTTAACTTGTTCTGAATTGATTAAACTGAATTTTTTCGCTCCAGCCAAACCAACGTTAAAAATCACTATGCCTTCAGGTACTGTGGGGTTAGCGACATCTTCAAAACCAAACTCTTTCCCATTAATTTCATAGAACACTCGAATAATCTTTTCCTGAAGTTTCCTAATAGAAAACAACGAACTGTAGGTTTCAATTAAGTGAATGTTAGTTGGAAAAGCCTTGTAGAAGCTTGGCACTTAATGATCCTGCTTACGCTTTTTTGATTTTCTGTATTTTTTCGAGGCTGCCAAGCAAATTAGTAAGCGCGTTGCTGAGTTTCTGTAACTCATCTGCATCGTCGGTTTTCGCAATTTTGATTTCCAAGTCCTGAATTTTGCTATGCAATGTGGCTTCAAGTTTATCATATGCATTGTCAGATGTTGGTTTAGGTGCCTCTTCTCCCTCTTTTAATATAACTACTTTTT
Source organism: Candidatus Bathyarchaeota archaeon (assembly GCA_963701045.1). GTDB lineage: Archaea > Thermoproteota > Bathyarchaeia > Bathyarchaeales > Bathycorpusculaceae > Bathycorpusculum. Next base: position 361,304 of record OY969560.1, on the reverse strand, counting down.
TCTCGTCTTGAGCACACCATAATGTGCCATCTTTTAACCTGAAAAGTGGGGAAGCACAAGCTGGACAAGATAGGTCTGTTAGTGTAGCGCCTTGGACTAAAAGGTCCGCCATTCGTTTAATTGGAGTGTTTTCTTTTCTTTCTTGCAATCAGAACCCCAAAGTAAATACACATCTATTCTTATATAACTTGGTTACTCTTCCAAGAGTAGGTAGTGTTATTTATGGTTCGAAAGAAAAAAGCTGAGGAATATGAAGCCAAAACAAAGCAGGCATTAACTGTTCTCACTGAGGTTTCTGAAGACAGTACAACGCCAAGAAATATTCGCCGTTCAGCAAAAGACGCAATGAACGCCCTGCAAAGTTCTGAGTATACCCCTGCAGTACGCGCTTCAAATGCGGTTTCAATGTTGGATGAGATTCTTCAGGATCCAAACATGCCGCCTTACACTCGTGTAAAACTTTGGAACGTTATGAGCTTCATAGAAGCCATAAAAGACTAACTTTTCAAATTCTTTCGTTTTATATGTTCTAAAAATAGATGCCTGCGTATTTTCTTCTAAGATTCTGTTAATTTTTTGGCAATTTTCTTTGATTCTTTGTAAGATTGGGCGCAATGAACACAACAAAAGGCCATTTCTTTTCCTTCGAAATTTTCTCGATGGGCGCCTTCGTAGACTTTGCATCCACAATGTGCGCAAACGTAAAGACTTGGTTCAATAGCGATTGACACTAATTCTGCGAAGCGCTTGAACAGGTCTGTGCATAATTCTCTTCCTGAAGTTGTTAGTTCAAATATTTTCCTTTCCTTTTCTCCGATGGGTATCACCCTATGAATAACTAAGCCTTTTTCTTCAAGTTGCTGCAGAAATGGGTAAACCAGACTTGGGCTTACTTCTTTTTTGACTCTTTTCTTGAATCTGTTAATGACACTATAACCGTGGGTTGGTCCTTCAAACAGGATAGTGAGAATATAAAACCGAGAGAAATCGCTGATAAGCTCGTTTATACTTTGGTTATGTTCACTATTTGCCATACTGTTTCCATTTTAACATCGTATATTTGTGGATTTAAATGTTTTTTAGATATATCTAAAAAATACACATGACATTAGCTTCTCTTATTTATAACATTGAGATCTGTTTTCCCTATTGTAGCTAAAAATATATGCCTAGTTGTTACACTTACCTTTGGGTTTCAGGGAGGCAGTGCCATTGAAATATGATGTAATTATCGTTGGTGCAGGGCCAGCAGGGATATTTTCAGCTTTAGAACTAACAGAAAAAACAAATCTTAACGTTCTAATCGTTGACAGAGGTCTAGATATTGACAAACGTAAATGTCCTTCTAGTCGAGGCTTCGAATGTGTCCATTGTGAACCATGCTCAGTTCTATCAGGTTGGGGTGGAGCAGGTGCTTACAGTGACGGAAAACTTACACTGTCCACAGAAGTCGGGGGCTGGTTAAACCAGTACGTTTCAACAGAAGAACTCCAAACACTCGTAAAATATTGTGACGAAATTTACCTTAAATTTGGGGCAAGTGAGCAAGTTTACGGTACAGATAACGAAAAAGTGGAAGAAATAGAGCGTGCCGCTTCACTTGCAGGATTAAAACTTATCAAGCAAGAAGTCAGGCACATGGGCACTGACAAATGCTTAGAAACTCTACAGCGCATGCGCAAAGCACTCAATAGCAAAATTACTTTCCGCCCAAAAACTGACGTTAAAAGGTCTAATCGCTGAAAACCACACGATTCAGGGAGTAGAAACCGTTGATGGCGAAAAAATCCTGGGCAAATACGTCATTATTGCTCCAGGTAGAAGCGGTGCAGAATGGCTTCAGACCGAAGCTCAGGTTCGTGGGTTAAAAACTGTTAATAACCCTGTAGATATCGGGGTTCGCGTAGAAGTTCAAGCTTCAGTTATGGAAAACCTTACCAAAGCATTGTATGAGCCAAAACTGGTTTATTATTCAAGGCTTTTTGATGACATGGTTAGGACCTTTTGTGTGTCGCCATATGGCGAAGTTACCACAGAATCCTACGATGGTGTCTTAACTGTTAACGGGGGAAGCCATGCAGAAACAAGAACCGATAACACAAACTTTGCAATTCTTGTCAGCACATCCTTTACTGAGCCATTCAAAGAGCCAATTGCCTACGGCAAATATGTTGCTCGTCTCTCAAACTTACTTAGTGGCGGGGTCATGGTTCAGAGACTGGGCGATTTGGTTGCTGGAAGACGGTCAACTCCAGAACGTCTCGCAAGAAGCGTAGTCGTTCCAACACTCAAAAATGCTACGCCAGGTGACTTGAGTTTCGTGTTGCCATACCGTTACTTATCTGACATTCGCGAGATGCTTCAAGCGTTGGATGTAATTGCTCCAGGAGTCCACTCAAGAGACACATTGCTGTATGGCATAGAAGTCAAATTTTACAGCTCACATCTTCAACTTAGTAACTCTCTGGAATCCAAGATTCAAAACATGTTCACCATAGGCGATGGTGCAGGTGTCACACGAGGCCTAATTCAAGCTTCAGCATCAGGCGTTATTGTAGCAAGAGAAATTCTCAAACGGGAACATGTGGGGCAGTAAGCAATGACGGCGGTTGCCCAGAACATACGGTGTAGCCATTGTGGCGCCCCTGTTGAATTCAAACCGGGCGAAATCATAGCTACTTGCAAGTACTGCGGTTTCACTACAGTTATTGAAACAGGCCAAGCCTTTACTTTTGAGCATTCACTCATCCTCAACGAGTTTGATATGCAAAGCATAGATAGGCCAATTCGCGATTGGATGAGTGGCGGCTTTTTGAAGCCCGGTGATCTTGCGAAAAAATCTAAAATTCAGTCAAAAGAATTGACTTATCTACCTTTTTGGGTTGTTTCAGTTGAAGCCAAAAGCACTTATAAAGGTATTTTTGAACGCATTGCCCCTGCTATCGTTAAAGAAGGTCTAATCACAAAAGAATATGACTGGCTGGTTTTGGCAAGGGAAGCTTCAGATTTTCCCACGCATGAGTACAACGTTCCTCTTGAAGGAAAAATTCCATACGATTTCCGCAAAATAGAGGGTTTCGCTAAATTGTTGAACAGCGAAATTGACCGTGAAGAAGCCTTGGATAAGGCTAAACAGCAAATTGAAGATCATCATCGGTTTCTTCTGCAGCAGGACGTTGACAGGATAATTGAAATTAAGACGGATGTTTCTGTTAAGCAGATAGTCTATTTGCATGCGCCCGTCTGGTTTATAAAATACGATTACAAAGATAAAATGTACCAGTTGGTAATAGAGGGCACTGCTGGAACAGCTCTAAAAGGCGATATCCCAACCACACGATTCTAAGCCCTATTTGCTCTAAAAAACTTTAAAAGTGACTCTATATTATCAACGAATACTAAAAAAGGCGGATATGAGAAAATGAGCGAAAATATCGACCAAAAAAATAATGTATTATCAAACGTTCAGGGTCAAATGCGTCTTTCCGAGCGCATAGCCGCTTTTATTCCAGGTTTTCGCGGCTACAAAGAAAAAGAAATTCGTCGTGAAAGCGACAGACTATTTAGAAATCACCTTTACCAGAAGCTTTTAACAGAAAAAAATGATTTACGAGAAATTTCGCAAAAAATTGCAGACCGCCGCTACTTCGACGTCATGACTGATATGGATCGCTTGATAGCAAAGATGGATCGTGTTGCTGAAAAAGTGAATCATGCTTCTTACGGTTACAGCGGTTTTTTTGACGCAGTCAAAATTAAAGAAGAAAACTTGGACAACATGATAGCTTTTGATAATAAGCTTTTAGACAGCATAAATGCTCTAACAGGTCAAATTGATGCTCTAAAATCTGATTTAGCCGGGGGCAACACTTCTAACCTAAAAAATGACGTTCAGAATGTAACCATTAAACTTGAAAGTTTAGAAGATGAGTTTGATCAACGTAATGAAGTAATTATGGGAGTGACTCAATAATGCCACAAGTAATAGAATGGACAAATGCAGGTCCTGACCAAATAATCTACAAGTACCCAAACGAAGACATCACTTGGGGAGCACAATTAATCGTTCATGAGTATGAAATGGCAGTTTTCTTCCGTGACGGAAAAGCCTATGACGTTTTCGGCGCTGGCAGACACACATTGACTACACTGAATTTACCTCTGCTTACAAGTTTGCTTACACGAATTGCAGGGTTCGGCGGTAACAAACCGTTTAAGGCGATGGTTCTCTATATAAGCACTAAAGTTTTCAATGGAAAATGGGGAACAAGTGCACAAACCACAGAGCTTGCTCCACTCAAAGTCTTCGGTCAATTTCTCTTCAAAGTTGAAGATGCTTCGCTATTTGTAAATGAAGTCGTGGGTGGACAAAATGCATACACTACAGACGACGTCAATAACTTCCTTCGGGGCTTCTTAAATGAAAAGATAATCTCTGAACTCTCTCATTATGACCTTGTCACGGTGTTCACTCGCCTTCAAGAAACCTCGATAATTGTTAAAAACTCGGTTCTAGACTACTTCAAACGGCTTGGAATTGAATTAACAGACTTAAGATTCGAAGGAATTGACACAACACCAGAATATCGTGAACGACTATTCTGGCTAAAAACAGGAAGCACCCCTGCAGACACGGTTTTGCGGATGGAGACAGTGAAGAATGCAGCTGCATCACTTGGACAATCAGGTGGTGGCGGTGCAGGATTAGGGACGGGCATGGTGCTTATTCCACAAATTATGAATTCAGCAGGTCAAGTACAGGCACAAGCTCCAACGGCTGCTCTTGTCATTTGTCCCAAATGTGGATCTCACGTTCCAGCAACTTCAAAGTTCTGTCCTGAATGCGGAACCAACCTTACGCCTCCCGCGGCAGCAACAATAAAATGCCCCAAATGCGGAACAGATATTCCAGCTGGGTCAAAATTCTGCCCTAACTGCGGTCAACCAATTTCATAAGAAGGCACAAAGAGATGTCTGAAAGAAGGCAAATGCTTTCTATCGGCGTTTTTTTCATATTACTAGTAGTAGCAATTCTGCTAGTTGCCACAGGCTACTTAACTTGGGGGCAATTTGGTCCACTGATTCTGGGTCTCCTTGGCGTATGGATAATAGCGTTAGCGGCAATACGGACAGCAAAGCCACAAAAATATGAGCGCACAGCGTTTAGCACAGCTGCAATGGGCGGGTGCCTAGTTGTTCTTGGTGCGGCATGGTACATTCTTTACTTAGGTTGGTTGTACTCACTCGCACTGATACTCTTGGCCATAGGACTCATCGCCATCGCGGCAGCCTTGAGAAGAAAGTAGCTCTCAAATCGGGCCTTTTTGGCTCTAAACATTTTTTTATTCCATCGTATAGTGATGTTGGCAGAAGGCAAGATGTTATGAGTGAAGAAACTATTGGACGTGGCACATGGTATGATATGATGGCAAAAAAAGTCATTGACAGAGAGACTGAGCTAAGCCGCGATATAAGCAAGATCCGAACCGAAATGGGTCTTGGCGCCTCTGGATTTCCGCATATAGGCAGCTTAGGTGATGCCTCAAGATCGTATACGGTAACACTTGCCCTCAAAGACCAAAATTTTAACTCCGAACTAATCGCTTATTGCGACGACAAGGATGGGTTGCGCAAAGTTCCAGCTGGACTTACAAATGAGGGTTTAGAAAAATACCTTGGATTCCCAGTTTCCAGTATTCCTGATCCGTTCGGGTGCCATGAAAGCTATGGCAAACATATGAGTTCTCTTCTTTTGGAGTCTTTGGACAAATGTGGCATAGAGTATCAGTATTACTCGGCCAAAGAGGTCTATGAGAAGGGAATTATCCTGAATGAAATCAGAACCATACTTACAAACGCTAAACAAGTAGGGCAAATAGTGAAAGATGAAGTTGGGCAAGATACTTACACTGAAGTTTTGCCTTATTTTGCTGTATGCGAAAAATGCGGAAGAATTTACACAACCAGAGCCTACTCTTTTGACCCAAAAACCGACAAAGTTCACTACAAATGTGAGGGCTTAGAAATTCGCGGCAAGCTAATAGAGGGATGCGGGCACGAGGGTGAATCAGATATTAAGAAAGGTGAAGGCAAACTTACCTGGAAAGGCGAATTTGCCGCTCGCTGGAAAGCATTGGATATCCGTTTTGAAGCTTTTGGCAAAGATATAGCTGACTCTGTAAAAATCAACGACCGCATCTGTCGAGAAGTTTTGTGCTTTGAGCCGCCATCTCATGCAAAATATGAAATGTTCTTAGATAAGGGTGGAAAAAAGATTTCTAAATCAGCAGGAAATGTGTTTACCCCTCAGGTTTGGTTTCATTATGGCTCGCCGCAATCATTGTTACTGCTCATGCTTAAGCGGTTTGTTGGTACACGTACTTTGGATGTTTCTGATATTCCTGCTTATATGAATGAACTTGACTCAATGGAAGAAGTTTATTTTGGCAAGAAACAGGCAGGAGAAAAAGAAGCTAATCGACTCAGAGGATTATTTGAATACTGCTATGTAACCAAACCGCCAAATAAACCCAGTATTCACGTACCATACAATCTTATGGCTTTCCTTGTTAAGATGGCGCCAAAAGAATGCATAGAAGATTATGTAACTGAGAAACTGCAAAGCTACGGGTACCTGCAGAAAGGCCAAACGTTAGATGCAAACTTAAAGCAACGAATCGAATTCGCTTCAAATTGGATAAGAGATTTCGAAGAAATTAAAGAAACCGATGTAACTCTAACGGCTGAAGAGAAAAAAGCCATAGCTGAACTCATCCCCAAACTGGAATCAGAAAATGAACCAGACAAAATTCAAAACGCTATATTTAACTCAGCCAAAAATAATGGAGTTCAACCGGGCAACTTCTTCAAAACGCTATATAAAATCTTGATGGGTGCACCACAAGGTCCGCGTTTGGGTCCATATGTGTTAACTATGGGCAAGCAGAACGTTGTTGCTGCATTGCAAAGAGCACTGGCTAAAACCTAAAAATTGCATAGATACATATCTTTGCCCTTTTCTTTTATCAGGAAGGATGCTAAAATGCTAAAGCAGGTTCTCGCAGTAGCTTTGATTGTAATTATAGCTATCACATTTATTGTTGCTTTGAGACCTATCCCAAATCAGACAAACTCCAAAGGTTCAAGTGACGTATATGTGGGCGTGACGTTCAGCGGCAACACAACAGCCGAGGCAAAACTACTAATTGACAAGGTCAAATCCTACACAAACCTCTTGATAGTCGATTCTGGACCTGTCAGCAAAAACGAAACCTCACTTAATGAAATCTGCGACTACGCGACATCGCAGGACTTGAACATAATTGCCTACTTTGGAAAACTAGTCTTTCCTTGGCAAACCTCCTGGATCAATGAAGCAAAAGAGAAATGGAGCGGACATTTTATTGGAATTTACTTCTTTGATGAACCCGCTGGAAGCCTTTTGGACACACCTCAAGAAATTCTTGCTTCCTATAAACCACAGAATTACGATGATATGGCGAACCTGTTTGTTGAGAGCTGGAGAACAATGCCGGGACTCGCAACAGTAAAAGCATTGCCCTCGGCTCCAACAACATTCACTTCCGATTACGCTTTGTATTGGTGGGATTACAAAGCAGGCTATGACGTGGTATTATCTCAGTTTGGCTGGAATAATAATCGTGAACAACAAATAGCATTAGTAAGGGGTGCCGCCAACAGTTCAAAACAAAACTTGGGGGGCAATAATAACCTGGACAGACAACAATGGAACCTATCTAGAATCTGGTCCTCAGTTGTACGACGACATGGTTTTAGCCTATAACAACGGCGCAAAATACATTGTAGTTTTCAACTATCCCACAATAGATGGTAACTCCTATGGAATTTTAACTCAAGAGCACTTCGATGCACTGCAAAAATTCTGGAACAAAATACAAAATCAACCGACATCCAATTCTTTCACAGCTCAGAACGTGCTTGTACTGCCGCGAAATTATGGGTGGGGCATGCGTAACCAAAATGATAGAATATGGGGTTTCTGGGGAACAGATGAAAATTCACCTCAAATTTGGAACGCAACACAAAATATGCTTAATCAATATTTCCCTAACATTGATGTTGTATACGATGACTCAGGTTTGCCACTTTCTAATAACTACTCTAAAATTTTCTATTGGAACATTACAGTTTAAAACTGAAAGTGTTGAATAACAATACTTCAATTTTTCCTAACCTTTTGATGCTCATTTTTTAATTTAAAAGTGATATGCCCTAAATATTATATACCTAAACAATTGACATGGCTTTTCCATTGAGAATCAGGGTTATCCCTCAATTCTCAAAAAATCAAGGAGAAAAAAAAATGATTCAACCGAACAAAAACAAAATTTTAGCTATATTCATTATGACTCTCTTAATTGCTTCAGCTATCGCAACGATCATGCCAGTAAAAGCACAAACATACACAAATATGAGGGGTGGAGCTTCACAAGCTCTACCTAATGGCGTAACGCCAGATACAACCGTAGCAATCAACGCCTATCTTAGTTGCTCACCTAATCCTATAGGACTCAATCAACCACTGCTCGTAAACATGTGGATCGAACCGCCACTTTTCGTCGGTCGTTGGTTCACAGGATACACAGTAACCATAACTAAACCAGACGGAACCACAGTAACCCAGGGACCTATGAATTCTTACCCAGGTGACACAACAGCATGGTTTAACTATCCAGTCGATCAAGTCGGCACGTGGAAACTGCAGTTTAACTTCCCAGGCGGGTACTTCCCAGCTGGAAATTACTCTGTTGCTTCAGGAACTTTCATGGGCGCACAAGTTGTCAATGTTCCACAATCCGTCTACTATCAACCTACAACATCTCCAGTTACTACGCTTACAGTTCAGAATGACACTGGTAGCATCATGGCCTCCAGCATCACTTCCAAATGACTATTGGACACGACCTGTATCACCAGATAACAGAGAATGGGCTTCAATCATCGGATGGTCTCCAGGCACTGGCATAGTAGGCGGTGGCTCTGATTGGCCAGCAAATACAAATCCATACCTACCTGGCTACAGTTTCATTCCTTACGTTCAAGCGCCAAACAGTGCACACGTAGAATGGAGACGACAAGGCGACATTTCAGGCATAATCGGTGGCTCTATGGGTGATCAATCACTAACAAACGGCGGAGGCAACCCACTAGTTGTTTATGCTGGACGAGCTTACCAGACCCTCACAAAAGTCTTCAATGGTGTTCCACAACAAGTATGGCAATGCTGGGATCTACGCACAGGGCAAATATACTGGGAACAACCCGTGCCAACATACCAAACACAAACCACCTTTGGACCCACTGTATCTCCACCAGCAGCAGCACCTAACATAATATTACCCATAAGCGTAACTAGCGGCAGTTCCACAGCAGAAGTTGGCGCTGCAAACGCTGCACCAAGCTTAGGCGTATACTTACTCTTCGTCGGCAACAGCAGATGGATAACATTCAATCCATTTACAGGTGGGGTCGTTCAAAACGTTTCAATCGCTCCACTAACAACTGGCACATGCTACGGAAACAACCTCTTCTATTCAGTGCAGGATCTTGGATCTGCAGCAGCCAACACAGCAACAGGCAGATATCGTTTAATCAACTGGACAGTGACAGGCGCAGTAGGCGCAGGATCAGCAGGTTATTCAGTTGCTTATGCCTTAACAGTATTGAGCAATACGACTTTTCCATGGAGCAGCTTACCCAGCAACAACTGACTATCAAACAGGTGTGACAGTAACTGTAAGTTCAGTAACATCTGTGGCTACTCAAGTCGCTTCTGCAACCAACATAACAGCAACTAGTTTAACAACGGGAAACGTACTGTGGAGCAAAGTTGTAAACGAAGGAACATACAGCGGATCATGCAACGTAGCGGACCATGGAAAAATCGCTATTTTAATGTTGAACGGGTACTATGAAGCGTACGATTTGCAAACTGGCGCTCTATCTTGGAAAAGCCAAACGATGGATTATCCATGGGGTGCATCAAGCTTCTCAGCTTATGCTGTGCAATCAGCTTATGGCCTGTTGTACCGTGAAACCTACGATGGTGTTTACGCGTTTAACTGGGATGACGGAACAATCGCTTGGCACTATGTTGCTCCAGCAACACCATTTGAAACACCCTACACTTACCAAGGCAACACATCCTGCTACTCTTTCGATGCAGGCGGCATAGTTGCGGACGGAAAACTCTATACATACACCACTGAACACACACCTAGCCAACCAATCGCGCGAGGATGGTCAATGCATTGCATAAACACAACTTCAGGTCAAGGCGTGTGGAGCATGATCGGCGCTATGTCTGCAGGACAAGTATCTGACGGCTACCTAACCGCTTCCAACAGCTATGACGGTTACACATATGTTTTCGGAAAAGGACAAAGTGCAACTACTATTTCAGCAGCCCAAACACAAATAACGGTAGGACAGAAAACAGTCATTTCAGGCACTGTTCTTGATCAATCACCAGCTCAACCTGGTACACCCTGTGTCTCTGATGAGTCAATGTCAGCTTGGATGAATCACCTATACGCACAACAATCAATACCTGCCAACGTAACTGGAGTACCAGTATCAATTGACGCTATCGATCCAAACGGGAATCCAGTCCATATTGGAAACACGGCAACTGATGTAAGCGGCACCTTTGGCTTCACTTGGAGTCCGACAATGTCTGGTGACTACAAGATTTCAGCAACATTCATGGGCAGCAACTCGTACGGTAGCTCGTTCGCGCAAACTTACGCAACAATAGTTGATGCTCCAACCGCTACTGCGACAACCACACAAGCTCCACAAAGCAGTCAACAACAGCCAATGGAACTTTACTTTGCAATTTCAACCATAGCCATAATCCTAGCAATAGTCATAGTGGGCGTTTTGTTGCTTAGAAAACGACCTTAAATATGAATCTCAAGCAAAATCTTTTTTCTTTTTTTTTTTTATCAAAATTAAGAATCTAAAACCTTGGCTCTTAAATCAAACAAAATTTTTATTGTTTCAGTATTTCCGTGTAATCAACTTCTGGGATTGATGGATTTAAGCTTCTTTTTCAAGTAAATTCTTATTTAGAACATCAAACTTGAACTCACAAGTAAAGGACTAACCTCAATGACTAAAAATCTGAAACTAATCGTTCTAAAGGTTACTGGAGAATTTCTTTTCCTATTCGGTTTGTTATCATGGGTTTACGGAGTGCTCTTCCAATTTATTTTTCCTGAATGGCTGACTGGTGGGCTTTCCCATTTTACGCCATGGCTTCGGGTAGACACTTTTACAATAATAGGATTCATTGTTGCCGCAGTCGGTTTCCTAATATGGCGGTTAGCAAAAGAATTGTCAGATTGAAGGTTTCATAAGCGAAAAACATCTGTTTCATTTATGCAATAAAAATTTATCTTCAGCACGTTCTTCAAGTCCGCGTTTCTGTCCAAGTATTTTAGTTGATAGTTGACTGCTCTAAGTGTGCCTTCTTTCAATCTGTTGCTCTTCATTGTAAGCAATGTTTTTATTATCTCAATTTCGTATTTGTAGCATAATCCCATGTTGAGGGCTCGTCGTCTAGTACGGATTATGACACCGGCCTGCGGAGCCGGAGGTCCTGGGTTCAAATCCCAGCGGGCCCGCCACCTTTTAAACTCTAAAAAGCAAACTAAGTAGGTCTTCAACAATAGGTTTCAACGTGAAATGAAAATAGGGCTGTCAACATGGTTTTTTGATCTCATCCCATCCCATTCAACATAGTTCCATGTTAACTGGATGGGATACAACCTAACTGCGCCCATCCCAACAGCAACTGGAAAACAACCCAAAACAAGAAAACAAACAAAAGCACAAAAACGGATGGGATGGGACAACATAAACCAATCCCATCCTCACAAAGACAAGAACTAAAAAATATCAAAAAATACAGGTCACAGGAATTGGTTAGTCAATATGCATGCTGCAACCTTTCCCACACTCGTAACATGAAGTTATGTTGACTATCCTTTGAAATTAAATTAGCCCCGCACTTCAACAGCCCACACCCACACAAAAACAAAAAAAGAAAAAATTGACCACAATAAATCCGTTAATCACCAGTTAGGTGGAGGCTTAATTCAGCATATCGATGTTAGTTAGGCTACAATGTTTTCTGGCAATTTCTATGTCAGCACAGTTTTGATACTCTATTTTCTTTTCAGTACTGAAAATGCGAGTAAGGCGTTTATTGCTATTAGATAGGCGGGAAATGCTAGTTCTGAAAATGTCCAAACTGCTGCAACTAGAAAACTTGTGATAGGACTGAATATGCCAATAATAAATGGCCAAGAACTTTCGGTTTCTGGGTTGTGCCAAGCCTTAGTTAAAGTTGGTATTGCTGGAAATGCATCAGCTATAATTGCAAATACAATTGCTAAATTCGGGTTATTGGTCACAACCCAAAGACCAATCGCCAGTCCAGATAAAATTCCGCAAATATAATCAAACGATGATAGCTTCCAGTAAGCTTTCTTGTTGAAAAATGACGCTGCAAAAACTAAAAACGGGGAAAACCCTGACATGAAAACCGGAATAACCGCCCAAGTTACACCTTTAGATGACGCAGCAGCTGCCGCAATAAACGGAGCAATAGACCACATAAACCAAGTTACCCTATTTGGCTTAGTCTGCCCTTTGAACATTGAGCGTATGTAAACCAAAGCGGCAAGCAAGGTTGCGACAACGGCCACAATGACAAGATACTCAAACATACATCATTTAATGGTGCATCACAATTATTTTAAATCGATCAAAAAACCCCATTATCACATATTTTCTTACTCGGCTTTAGGATTTTGCTAAAGTTATTAGACGGCGGCAAACCAAGGAGAAATATTGTTGTATATCAAAATGTATAAACAAATCATATTAACAATCCATGCGCAATTTTTCAGTTGCTATATGACATAGTTACTTCTACTTGATAATTGCTAGACAAAAAGAAATAAAATGTTGAAAAAAGTTATTCTCTGCTTGAAAGAACCAGAATGTAGTCTGCAGTGTCAGCGCACATATCTGCGGCTTGCTCAATGAACTCTATGAAGTCGTCGAAAATTACCATCGCTCCACAGTTTATGTCTGCCCCGTGTTTGACGAACAAGCTTTTTGTTTTAAGGTATTCCACATCTAGTAAATGTTCTATTTCGCCAACTTTTTTCGCTTCGTTCATAGCGCCCTGTGGGTCAGATGAGATTTTTTCAATGCTATTTCTTAACGCTTGAGCTGTCTCGACCAGTTTTCCAGTCATAATAACCGTTTTGTCGCATAGATCTTGTGGGATTTCTACTTCACCGAGCATTTCTATGCATCTTGCGGCGTCTTTAGTGTGGTCTGCTAAAGTGTCTAGTCTCTTGACGAGGTGCAATAGATCTTCTCTGTAATCTGCAACTAGAGCCGCACCCTTGGATAACTCCATGAAAACATCAGTTCGAAGTGCGTCAACGCCCTCTTCAGTCTTATAGAGGTTTTCAACGTATTTTTTTGCCTCTTTAAAGTTTTTTTCTGCAAAGCTTTTGGTTGCTTTATTCAGCCAAGTTACGGTGTCAAAAGCCTTTGTAATTTGGTCATGAGCAAGTTCTAAGCCTCTGCTTTTTCGGCGTTGTTCGAACCAATCGTAACTTTTTCTTTCCATTTGTTTTGTCTCCTTTTTTAATAATTGCAATGGTTTGCATATAACCCTTCTCTTAGTGGTACCCTTTAGTTCGGATGGCTGTCACCCAGGTTTGTCCCAAACCGCCACACAAAGACTCTATATAATGCTTGCATCAATGCCAAAAGCCAATCTAGCAGCTCAGCATCTCTAACACTTGCTTTCTTTTTTCTGATGCTAATTTTTCTCAACAATGCGTTCCCCAAACCTAACTAAGTTTTCTAAATAGTTTCAAACATGGTTGAAATACTATGGTTTTTTTTGTATGTTATAGGATCCTTTTTTTAGTTTACAATGCTCTCAAAGAACTATCTTGCGGTTTTGAGGTTTATTTAATCTTTCAAAATAGTATATAGTCAAATACTTAGTCTATATAGCGACATTTTATTTGAATTAGCTTTCCAAAACGGTTTTCGCTAAACTGATTTTATCGTCCAAACTCCTCATAATTGTATTTGTAACTTTAACATCTATCCCGAGTTGGCGGATTCGTTCTGCCTGGTCGGAGTCTTTTACATCAATTACAAATGTATCCAGGAAATCAGAATAAAGCTTTGCTACAGAATAAGCTGAAACTTCTAAATCTAAACTCGCCAACATTTTATCGGCTGGACCTTTGATTGCAGCTCCTGCAACAATTGGGCTGACTCCTACGATTTTGGCATTCGTCTTTTTTAATGCTTCTCTTATTCCCTTAACGGCTAAAATCGTTCCTATGCTAACTATTGGATTGCTAGGGCAGATAACAATCTTTTCTGAAGCCCTCAATGCTTCAATAACCCCTGGTGCAGGCTTTGCATTTGCGGCTCCAATGAATTGAACCTCCAAAATAGTATCTTTTGAACCCCTTTTAACAAAATATTCCTCAAAATGAACAAGCCCTTCCTTCAGCCTAATCCATGTTTCAAACCTTTCGTTTGTCATGGGCATTACATTAACTTTAAGCTCTAAAGAGTTGCAAATTTCTTCGGTTACTTGCGTTAGGGAATAACCTTTTTTCAGCATCTCTGTTCTGAAAATATGCGTAGCAAAATCTCTATCTCCAAGTGCAAACCATGTGTCTAATCCCATTTTTTTGAGCATTTCGAGGCATTGAAAAGTGTCGTCTTTTACTCCCCAGCCTTTTTGCTCATCAACAATATCGGCCAACGTGTAGGTTACAATATCAATGTCTGGGGAAATATGCAGGCCAAACATATCCATGTCGTCGCCTGTATTTACAATAACAGAGATATCTTCCTGTTTAACAAGCTGGTTTAACCCCGTTAGAAATCTCGCTGCACCAACCCCGCCTGCAAGTGCTGTAATCATAGCGTCACCAATCAGTGGTGTTCATGATTGCATTTCTCTGAAACCCAATATTCGGATTTATCGCCTTTTTCGTTAACGATGTGTTCTTTTTTGAAAACGGGTGCTTCACTTTTGTATCTCTCAACCGCTTCACGCAATATCGGAAAAACATCGGTTCGGTGACCTCCAGCAACAGCTACATAAACCAAATCTTCTCCAACTTTGAAATCGCCGAGTAAATGGTGAATCTGAACATTAACTATCCCTTTTTTCAGGGATAAATCATCACAGATCTTATTTAGCACTTGATTGGCTTTTTCTTCATAGGCTTCAAGCTTTAGGCTTTCACATTTTTCTCCCTCTAAAGTCTCGCCACGCACAACGCCGATAAAAAGTCCAATAGCTCCAGCTTTATGGTAATTAGTATCTTGCTTGATGTTGTCTATAACGTTTTGAATTGAGAATGTTCCTTTTTCGTGGACTCCAGCTTTTGCCGACAATTCGCCTGCTCTCCTAAAGTTGTCTATTTGAAGATTTTACTCTAGAATAGCTTCTAAAGTACCTTGCTCTCTAAAGAAATAATTAAAAAGAAAAAATATTGTTAAGCTGTGGCTTCAGGAACTTCAGGTTCTTGGGCAGGTGCTTCTTTGGTTGGTACTATTTGTGGCGCTGCGAGGAGTTTGGATTTGCGTATGCCAACATGTCTTAGTGGTGCAACTTCTTTAGCTTGGTTGTAAATATCTGAAGCGATTTTTCCCAAAACCATTTCTTGAACAAACTGGTCTAAAGATAACGCACTAGCTTTATCATGGATAATTTTATCCATCATTCTTCTGATTGTGTGTTCTTGTGAAGTTTTTATTCTGGATAATGTTAATGCTGAGACTGCGATTCTAAGTTTGTATTCGTCTTTTGTTTTCAGGTTTATTAGTGAGTCAACTTTTGTTGTTCTTCGGCGGACAAGGCTTCTTAGGTAATCCCGTGAGTATTCATGGCCCTTAAAGAGGGTCTTAGCGGTTTTTCCGTCTACCTCATTAACTTGGAAGAACATTTTGAGAAAATGATGAGAAAAGTCGGCTGTTATATCGTAAAGTGTGGCTTCGACAACTCTACCGATTAATTGTTCTGGCTCTTGTGCTGGTATGGCACCTAACTCAACGTTGCCAAAGAAGGAGGGTGCAACAACCATATACCATCCTTTTCCACGCCATTTATCTTTTACATGTCTTGTTTTTGAAGACAAATCAATTTCTCCAAACGCGCAGTCAACATTCTCAAGGGAATATTAAAAGGTTTAGCGTTTTCTTTCAATTTTCTCTCTGTTACCCATATATTTTCGCAAAACTGTCGGTATTCTAATGCTGCCGTCAGCTTGCTGATTGTTCTCAATCAAAGCAACAATGGTTCTCCCAGTCGCGATAGCCGTAGAATTCAACGTATGAACAAACCCTTTTGTTGCTGCGCCTTCTTTTTCACGGTAGCGAATGCCAAGTCGTCTTCCCTGATAATCGGTGCAATTGCTGCACGAAACAACCTCACGGTAACCGTTCTGAGCTGGCATCCACGCCTCAATATCATATTTTTTCGCGGCAACAGTTCCAATGTCACCAGTGCAGACATTTACTATGTGGTAAGGCAATTCCATTTTCTGCAAGATTTCTTCTGCGTTCAGGAGTAGTTCCTCATGTAGTTTAACTGAGTCTTCGGGTTTGCAGAATATGAATTGTTCAATTTTGTTAAATTGGTGGGTACGGAAAATCCCTCTAGTATCTTTTCCATGGGCTCCGGCTTCTTTTCTAAAACAGGTGCTTATTCCGGCAAGTTTCACAGGCAAATCTTGCTCTAATAACACTTCATTCATGTACATTGCAGCCATGGGATGCTCAGAGGTTGCAATAAGGTAGAGATCTTCGTTTTCCACTTTATAGAGGACATCTGCGAAGTCGCCCATCGCTGTAACACCTTCATATGCTTTGCGTGTCATCAAATAAGGCGGAATAATTGCTGAGTATCCTTTGTTTGCTAATTCTTCAATTGCAAAACTCATTAGAGCCATATCTAATTGAGCAACTTGATTTTTGAGATAGAAAAATCTGGCGCCAGAAACTTTTCCAGCTCTCTCCATATCGATTTGATCTAAAGCCAAGGTTAAGTCAATATGATTTTTAATTAGAAAATCATAAGTTGGGATTGTTCCCCACTTTTTTACTTCAACATTATCATTTGAGTCTTTTCCAAGCGGAACTGTTTCATCCAGCAAATTAGGAAGCTGCATCAGGTAATCGTGAGTTTTTTGTTCCTGCAAGGTGACAGTTTTTTCCATTCCCGTAACAGTTTGATCAATATCTTGGGCTTTTGAAACTTCTGCGTCCGCTTCTTTTCCGACTTTTTTCAGTTTGGCAATTTCAATTGTGACCTGTTTTCGTTGGTGACGTAGCTCGTTTAATTTAGTTAGATTTAGTCTCCATTCTTTATCGTTGGCGATTAATTCGTCGAGCATTTGTAAGCAATCAGGATTGCCGCGTTTTGTTAAGTTGCCTTTTACGAGTTGCGGGTTTTCACGAATGAGCTTGATATCTAACATTTGGCTTCACAGGTTAATTCTCTAACTAACTAATTTAGCTATTTAATCTTGCCTTGATAAAATTCACTACAAAAAATAATTTAAACTCAAAAGCCAAGATGATTAATTACAAAACAAAAAGGAATCAAAGTAAATTAACTTACTTTAAGGGAAAAATTAAATGGCAAGTATAGATCTGGTGCTGTCAGCATTTCTGCTTTTGACTTTCGTAGCTGCCGCCATTTCGATTAAGCTGAAAACTCCGTATACTTTAGTTTTGGTGCTTGCAGGTGCTTTAATTACTGTTGTTGTGAGTTTGCTAGCTCTTCCAGGAAGCCCAATTCAGGGACCAATGCAAGATTTCACCTTGCAGATTAGATCCATTTATGATATCTTAATTCAAGGAGGCGGCGGTGGACTATATGTTGGTCTCATTGTTCCTCCACTCATTTTTGAAGCTATGATTCACATTCGAGGTAGTGATCTTAGAAGCGTTATCAAGCCCTCTTTGGCTTTGGCAACCATCGGTGTCTTTGATAGCGACTGTTGTTACAGGTTTGATTTTATGGCAAATTGTAGGACTTTCGGTTTATGTTTCTTTTCTTTTTGCTGCCTTAATTGCTCCAACTGATGTAGTAACTGTTCTTGAAGTGTTTAAGAGGGTTAAAGTTCCCATAAAACTGGCAACCCTTCTTAATACAGAGGCTACTTTTAACGACGCTACAGCTATCATAGTTTTTTCGGTTATTCTCTCTTCAATTGGGGTTGCCCAATTAAACGTGTTAGGTACCTTAGCTAATTTCGGGTTTACTTTGGGCGCTGGAGTCTTAATTGGATTGGGTGTCGCTTTTGCAGGTGAATTGCTTTCGAGCTTAATTGAGGATAAAGTTGCTGAAACAATACTTACAATTGTTGTTGTTTACGGGTCTTACGCTTTTGCCTCTGGCGTTGGCGCATCTGGACTTATTGCAGTGGCAGTTGCTGGTTTGTACTTTGGAAACTATACAATTCGAACAGCAATGGAACCCGCAACTCGAGAAGCAGTTCAAATTTTCTGGCAAATAGCTGCATTCATTGG
Source organism: Candidatus Bathyarchaeota archaeon (assembly GCA_963701045.1). GTDB lineage: Archaea > Thermoproteota > Bathyarchaeia > Bathyarchaeales > Bathycorpusculaceae > Bathycorpusculum. The sequence continues at coordinate 342,659 of OY969560.1, read as the reverse complement.
TAACTCTATAGCTTTCCTGCTAATAGGATTCCAAGCAAATATTGTAAGCTTGCCCCAATCAGTTGTTCTTATATTAATAGTCTATGCAGCAGTATTGGTGTCCAGAGCATTCACTGTTTATCCTATATTTGCCTTTTTCAGAAGAATAGGGGGAAAAAGTTCTATTGTCTGGAGTAACATAGCCCTGCTTGGAGGGGTCAGAGGCGCGCTTTCCATAGCGCTTGCAGCAACAATCACGACTTCGATAGTGATTTCTCAAACCGACTTACATACGATAAACACTTTGGTATTTGGTGTCGCGTTTGTTTCTATCTTAGTCCAGGTACCGATACTCTTTCGATATACTAAGAAGCATGTTAGCGAATCCGAAGTTTTCAAGGAAACACCGTTGGATAACCAATTTGTCGCGATATCTTCCACTATTGAACAATTGCATAAACTAAAATTAGAAGGAAAAATTTCTGATGCGAAATTTGCTGAAGGGTTAGATGAAAGCAAAAGAGAATTAGAGAATCTGATAGCTAAATCACGTCTTAGTCTTGAAACCAAACAGATACTTCGTGCAAGAGCAATCAACCTCTTTCCATCTAGACCAAAACGACTAAAATTAAAAGAAAAAGATCCAGAACGAAAAACTGAAAACTCTAAACAAGAATCAGAGAAATCGAATTGACTCTAAATTTATTCTATATTTCTAACTCGTAATCAATCTCTTGATGTTCATTATGCCTAGAGAAACTGTATTTTTTTCAAGCCAAAGAGAAATTAAAAGCGTTTATTATTCTCTTAAGAGTTTGGGTATGTAAGCGCATGCTGGGTCAGATTCGAATAGGTCGCCTGTGTAGAATTCAGCGCGTGTTCTGCATCCACCGCAGATTTCTCTGTACTCGCATACTCCGCATCTGCCTTTGAGGTTGGTTCGGTCTCGCAGTTTAAGATGCAACGGGTTATGTTGAAGTTCTTCCCACGTTTGTTTTAAGCCTTTGTCTTTCACATTTGCAAGTCTGTATCCTTCATGGAAACCGCAGGGTCGGTAGTCACCGTTTTCTGTTACGCCAATATAGTCTCCGCCGATAGTGCATTTACCAAGGAAATCATTAGTGAACCAGTCCCAGAATTTAGATGGGTTTCTCTGCTTTACAATTCTAGCATAGAATGGTGAATAAACGTTGACTCTGAATTTGTTGCTGTTCTTGTTGTGATTATATTTTTGCTCGTAATCATAGAGGTTATTTAATGCTACCTCATATTGGTCAGCAGTAGGAGCTAAATCAGTCATGTTTTCGCTCGCTCTGCCAACTGGCACAAGGTTATGGTAAACAACCATTTTGCCGCCGTATTCCGCAGCTAACTCGCAAGTGTGCTCTAATGAGTTAATGTTGTATTTGGTCATAGTTGTTACAATGCAGTCTAGCAAGCCTTTTTCGGAAAGTTTTTTCATGGCGTGGATTGCTTTGTCATAGCTTCCTTTGCCTCTGATTGCATCGTTTGCCTCTCTTTCTCCGTCAATGCTGACTGCAGTATGAACATCGTATTTGGCAAGGTTATCCAAACGTTTTTGGTCAAACGCAAATCCGCTAGTGATCAAGCTTACTTCCATGCCGTATTGTTTTTTGGCATATTCGATAACTTCAAAAATATCTTCTCGGACAAGTGGTTCTCCACCGCTTATGCCGAACCATTTTGCGCCGAAATTATACATCTCATCAACAACTTTCTTAGCAGTTGCCGTGTCGATTTCGCTGTCTTTGGCGAATTTATTAACATAACTGCAATAAACGCAATTACCCACGCATCTTCTTGTACATCGTAAAGTAACCATGTACAATGGGGGTCTAGTCTGAGCCATTCAAGGTCACAAAGGACAATAAATTAACCTTGCTCATATAAGACTTACGTTAAACAGCGATTTTATTTATCATACTAGACTATAGCAGAAGTATTTACCGGGTTGAGTTCAAAATCTAATAAATTGAGCTCGAATCAGATATCAAAAAGGATAATTAAACGGCAATAGATCGTTTTCTCAGCTGAAAATTTCTTAATTGCTCCTTTGAATGGCAAATTAGAAATAAGCCTTTTGCCTAATATTCCTAAGAGTCGAGAATTTATGACGGATGTAGTGTTTGTCTTTGAGGTTCACCAGCCACATAGGCTAAAGCGAAGCTTATTTTGGGAAGGCAAAATTCTTAGACGAACCAAAAAAGAAGATTTATTTAATTACTATTTTGATAATGAAGTAGACCGAGAAATTTTCAGTCGCGCTGCGCGCAAATGCTATTTTCCTTCAAATCAAATACTGCTCGACCTCATTGATAGACATAAGCATGAACGCAAGCAGGTCAAAGTTTCTTTCAGCATTTCAGGGGTTTTCCTTGAACAATGCGAAATGTTTGACCCAGATTTGATTGAAACATTTAAACAACTATCTAAAACAGGCTGCGTAGAATTTCTAGACCAAACCTACTATCATTCTATCGCCAGTCTTTACCCTGACAAAGAAGAATTTATTGAACAAGTAAAAATGCATAAACAAACCATCAAAGACCTCTTTGATTACACTCCGACATTTTTTGAAAATACCGAACTTCTCTATAACAATACAATCGCAAAAACCGTGGAATCAATTGGTTACAAAGGCATCTACACAGAAGGGATTGAAAAAATACTTGGCGAAAAATCCCCTAACCACGTCTATAAGCCGAAAGGCGCCAAAAAAATTCGTACCTTGTTGCGCAATTATAAGTTAACTGATGATATTGGCTTTAGATTTTCTGCTCGGTGGTGGCCTGAATGGCCATTAACAGCGGATAAATATGCCGGATGGTTAGCAAGTACACCAGGCGAATGCATCACTATTTTTCCCGATTATGAGACTTTTGGTGAGCATCATTGGCCAGAAACAGGCATCCATAGTTTTCTTCAGCATATACCTGAGGAAATTCTAAAGTTTGAGCATATGCAGCTGTCCACACCTTCTGAAGTTGTCGCTAACACACATGCCCGCAGGAGAAATTGATGTGCCTGAAGCTGAAGGAACCGTTTCTTGGGCTGACATTCAAAGGGATCAGACTGGCTGGCTAGGAAACGTGATGCAATGGGCTTACTATAACACTTTGAGACGGCTTGAACCATTCATTAAAGAAGCAGGTGACACCGAATTCCTTAAACTTTGGCGAGATTTCCAAACAAGTGACCATTTATACTACATGTTCACTGCAGGCGGTGGACCTGGAGAAGTTCATTCATATTTTAGCCCATTTGAATCTCCCATGGACGCGTTTGTGGCAGCGCAGACGTTGGTAAATGATTTTGAGATTAGGCTTAGATTGGCGATCTTAACAGCTAATGAGCCTTTTCTTTTCTACACGGGTATTGGGAAAGACTATTACACTGGAACAATGGCTTGGAGCCTTAAAGGGTTTATAAATGCCGCCAAACAGGTTGATGCCAAAGCCTTAGAATTTCATATTCTCAACGGCGACTTTGAAAGCTGGGCAGAACATTCGCTAAAAGACAAAAAACTTGCACTAAAGTTTAAGGACACTCAAGACATCACAACAAAAAAACGATTCGCTTAGAAAAGAAATCGTTGACTATGCAAAAGAACGTTATGTTGCCCTTAATAAGCAGGCGCAAGATGCAACACAACTTTTCTAAAAGATGTCGCGAATGCGTTTATAAGCTCAGGCAACAATAATTATTTCACGGTGCCTTAAAAATGAGAGACGAGCTTCCCTACCCCGATAAAGTACTACAAACACTACATAATTTATGTGCAACCGCAGCTGATTTGGCGCGGAGAGGCGAAGAAGTCGCACGGCTTATGCAAAAAGATCCATATGAAATTGAAAGCATCTTAGACAAGTATAAGTCGGAAGGTTTTGCGGAAAGCTTTTTTGATAATGAAGGGAAGAAAAGATATTATCTAAATGCGAGAGGAATAATCAAAGTCTGTTCGCTATTCACGTAGTGAAAGGGTCATGCGAATTATTATTTTCTCATGGGAATATCCGCCAAGAGTTGTAGGAAAACTCTCCGAATACGTAAAGTCATTAGCAACCCAGCTTGCCGTTAACAGTGTTGACGTCAATGTGGTTACCTATGATGATTCTTCAACTGGATTCACTCAAGACTCAACGGGCGTAAAAGTCACAAGGGTATCTAACCCTGTTCGAACGCACATTGGAGTTTTAACATGGGTATTAACTTTAAACCAAGAAGTGGAAAGAGCCGCAGCCAATGCTTACTATAATGCCAACAAGCAAATCGATGTAATAGATACTTACGATTGGCATTTTATTCCTGCCGCTGCTACTCTAAAAAATGGGCTAGGTATTCCTTTTGTTTATTCTGTTGAAAGTTTAGAAGATCATCGAACATTAGGCACCAACACACCATATAATATGGCGATTAAAAGTATTGAGTGGTTAGGGTTTTACGAGGCAAGCGCAATCAACGTTAAATCAGAATGGATGCGAGATGAAGTAATCAGAATTTACAAGGTTCCCAAAGAGAAAATAACCGTTATTCCTGCAGATTCAGCCAATTGGTTAACCGACATTGTCAAACTTTACAGCGGCATAACTGGAGGACAAAGAACGAAATGAAAGACTTAACAGTTATGATGCTTAGCTGGGAGTATCCACCAAGAGTAATAGGAGGAATATCGCCGCACGTTTACTTTTTATCTAAACATTTGGCAAAACAAGGCGTAAAAGTTTACGTTATAACATGCGACTTCCCAGATACACCTTCACATGAAGTAATAGATGGAGTCGAAGTTTACCGTATAGATTCCTACAAGAACCCAGCGCCAGATTTTGCCTCATGGGTCTATCTAATGAACTTAAACATGCAGAAAGAAACTGCCGCATTAGCCAAGAAGATAGGTGGCAAAATTGATCTTTTTCACGCCCATGATTGGTTAGTAGCAGATGCAGGAATCGGTCTCAAACATGTCTTTCGTAAGCCCCTTCTTGCAACAATGCATTCTACTGAGATGGGTAGAAGAGATGGGTTACATACTACTACTGAGAAAATGATTCATGAAACTGAAGCATGGTTAACTTATGAAGCTTGGCGAGTAGTCTGCTGCAGTGAATACATGATTTCACATGTTAAATGGGCATTTGGACTTCCAAACGACAAGTTAGTTATGATTCCTAACGGTGTTAATACTCAATCATATGACGAAGTCGAATGTGATCCTGCCGCCTTCAGAAGCAAATATGCGTTGCCACAAGAAAAAATCGTGCTTTTCGTAGGCAGACTCGTTTATGAAAAAGGTATCCACATATTAATCAACGCGGTTCCCAAAGTTTTAGCCAAAGTTAATGCTAAATTCATAATTGTCGGCAGTGGCTACATGAAAGAACAACTTCTAAGCATTGTTCGCAGCATGGGGCTTGAGCACAAAGTGTTCTTTGAAGGCTTCGTTGATGAGGCAAAATTACTTAAACTTCAGAAATGCGCAGATGTATCAGTCGTGCCATCATTGTTCGAACCATTCGGAATTGTGGCTTTGGAAGCAATGGCGGCAAAAAGTCCGGTAGTTGTCTCTGACACGGGTGGGCTAGCTGAAATAGTTGAACATGATGTTACTGGCGTCAAAGTTTTCCCTAACAACCCTGATTCCTTAGCATGGGGGATAACCAAGATCCTCTTAGATGACAACTATAGAAAAAACATCAAAGAAAATGCCTATAGGAAAATTCAGGAAAAATATGATTGGGAAAAAATTGCCGAGCAAACCAAAAAACTCTACGAATCTGTTTTAGGTGAATACTCAAAGAGTTTCTGGGCTTAGGCTTTGCCAATCACCCTTACATTCTCAACTTGAATCCAAGGAGCAACTAACTGGCCCATCTGCCGCATATTGCTGCCGATTTCCTTGATATTTTTGAGCAATTCAAAAATGTTTCCAGCCAACATGACGCCTCGACTGCAATGAGTTATTTCGCCGTTCTTTATTTTCCAAGCGGGAGTTGCCACAACCGAGAATTCGCCGCTGATTGGGTTACTGCTATGTGCTCCCTGCAAATAATAGATTATTAACCCATCATCAACTTCTTTTAGCATCTGCTCGGAGCTTTTATTTCCTGGCAAGACCGAGAAGTTTGTAGTGTCAATGCTTGGAGTTGAAAGGTATCCTGCTCTACCAGCGTTGCCTGTGCTCTCTTTACCCTCTTTTCGCGCAGAGTAATTATCGTAAAGGAAACTGCGCAGCATCCCTTTTTCAATGATTGGAGTTTTCTGGTGCGGGGTCCCTTCACCGTCAAAAGCCCAAGTTCGTAAGCCACCCTGCAATAAGCCATCATCGTAAATACTAAGGCGGTCTGAAGCTACCTGCATTCCAAGTTTGCCTTTAAATGGTGATTGATTTCTCTGCACACTGTCAGCTCTGACAGCATTGATGAGTGTGTACGAGAGTAGGTCTTGAAGGGCAAACTGGGTTAAAATCACGGTGCTGGATTTGCTTTCAACAGATTTGGTTTTTAGGGCTGAAACTGCCATTTTTGCTGCCTCCTGCCCAACCCATGTTGGATCAACATCATAGTTTCTTGAAGCGTTAAACTCAAAACAAACTGGGGTAACCGTGTTGTTTTCTTTGGCAAGTGTGGCGATACTACATTCTACCACTGTACCTTTGTCAAATCCTGTGACTCCGTTTGAGTTAGCAATAGCGTTCGAAATGTATGCGCCTCCTATTCCGCCCTCAATTGGAAAAACCCGTTTATCCACTTGGCTTGCGGCGTCAAGCATAGTTGAAGCTACATTCACCAACTCCTCTGGCCCCAGCGAAATAATTCTGTCATCAAACGTTTTCTTTAATATTGGGTAGAGTTTTCTTTTGGGGAGTCCTTTCCAGTCTAAGTCGGGTTTGCTAGCTTTTGCCGCACTCAAAGCCCTTGCAATAACGTTTTCAACTGCGTTTTGATCTTCAACGATATTTGTGTAAGCAAATCCTACTGCTTTGTTAACGGCTACGCGGATGCCTATTCCTCTGTCGATTATTCTGTTTGTTTTGCTAACCTGCCCTAGTTCGATGCCTATGTTTGTGGCTTGACCCTCATACACGTAAGCTTCAGCTTCAGAAGCTCCGAGTTTAACAGCTGAATTTACTGCTTTTTCAGCTAAACTAATCATAGTTTCAGGTTTAAGCACTGCCACCAACAACAACCTCGCTAACTCGAATATGCGGTCCACCATCACAAATAAACGCTGTCTGTCCTTTGCCGCATCTTCCTGGATCAATCAAAAAATCGCTGCCAACAGCGTCAATCTTATGAAGGGTTTCAAGCGTATTGCCGCTTATCGAGGCATCGCGCACTGGCTTACCTACCGCGCCATTAATTATTTCGTAGCCTTCCTGAATGCCAACTTGGAACGTTCCATCTAGGTTCGCTTGTCCACCCCTAAAACTCTTGAAATAGTAACCATTTTTTACTTGCTCTATTAACTCTTCAAATTTTTGATCACGAGGCTGCATGTAAGTGCATCGCATGCGAATGATTGGTTCTACTCTAAAGTCTTCAGCCCGAGCGTTACCCGTTGGCTCTGCGTTGAATTTTTCTGCCGTTTCACGATTATGCATCAAACCAGAAACCACACCGTCTTTTATCAGCAGGGTTTTCTGACTTGCTACTCCCTCATCATCATACCTAAAAGTACCAAAAGATCCAGGTATTGTACCATCATCATAAAACGTAACAAGATTAGAACCTATTTTTTTGCCCATGTTCGATGTTAAAACCCCCCCTGAAAGAGCCAAATCTGCTTCAGCAAGATGTCCAAAAGCTTCATGAACAAAAACCCCTACCACGTTTGGACCTAATACAACTGGGAAAGTTCCGCCTTTCACGGGTTTAGCCTGCAATTGCTCAACTGCCCGTTTGGCTACTTTCTCTCCTAGCTCTTCGGGGATTTGCTTATCAAACAGTTCGTAGCCTGAAGTGCTGCCTATTTCTTCTCGACTAAAAGTGAACACCCCCTCATCTTGTGCAGAAGCAGTGATTCTTGCCCAAACATACAATTTATCTTGCTTCAATGATTGAGCCCTCGCTATTAACGAAATAGCTTGTTCCAGTCAAATCCATGTAATCTACCGTGCAACTTTTAATTCGATTATTAAAACTTAGCCCCGCTCTATTTACAGCTAAGGCGGTTCTAATTTTGTCTTCCATCTGCACGTCAGCTGGGTTATTTTTAGGTTTAGAGACAACATGATCCTCGACCGTCCGAGTTTTGGCAAGTTTAATAGGAATCTTCAATCGTGAACTTGCAACTTTAGCCATTCGACAAGCATCAGAAACAGCATCTTTCAAAATTTCTCTATCAAACGAGCCAACAGAGGCAAAACCCCAAGCGCCGTTAACCAGCACTCGTAAGGCTACTCCGCTATCAATACCCTGCTTAGCTGCTTCCATCCGTTCTTCTTTAAGGTGAGGCTGGTTTTGTAAAGTTTTTGTGCTCTGGTTTCAGAGTATTGCGCGCCAAATTTTTGTGTGGCCATATTGTTTATTTTAATAAGAAGGTCTTTCAAGAATATCTTTCCTCTGTAAGTTAGCATTTAACTAGAATTATTTGAGAGAATTAAACGTTTCAAACTGTTGATTAAAGTCAACTTGTTATTTTCCAAAAAAATCAATCATGTTAGTTTGTTTAACCATAGTCTGGGTACGTTTAGGTTTAGGCTTAGTTACAATAGAATCAACACCTAACACGAGCTGACCATAAACACCGTCATATCCAGGCGTGACTTTTGCGGTACCATTTCTGACTTTAATTATTGCTTGTGCAAGAGCTGGATCTACAACTGTCGCTAAAGCTTCAAATGGCGTGTCAATTAGGACATTGTATTCAGTTCCGAATTTTTCAATCAACGAATTATAATTTTTCCAAACAGTTTGTGTTGCGGGCGAATCGGTTCCTAATAATGTAGCAATAATTTCAGAAAGAGGAAGTAAATGCATGAACCCAGGAGCATTTTCACGTTTGAAGTTAATTGGTCGATCTGCAAGTTCTTCTACCCGTTGCTCAACCCCCTTAGTGAGCGGTTTTCTACATACTGGACAAATATTACCGAATTTGATGGCTTCTTGAGGTGAAAGCGATATTCTGCAGTTGCGGTGACCCGTCCAATGATACTTTCCATATGCTGGGTCAGTTTCTATTGTAAACTTGAATCGTGAAGGGTCATTTTTGATTATCGTGTCTGTGACTTGTTGGTATGTGAATTTTTCCAGTTCAAACACGTTGGCTTCTCTACCAATCCGCCAAGGCCAAAAACTATGACAGTCACTATTGGAAACTAGAGTGTAATTGTCTAGTTTGCTTAAGCGCCAATTCATTGCTGGATCAGAGGATAGCCCTGTTTCCAAAGCGTGGATATACTCGTGTCATGTCTTGGTAGCAATCTTCAACCGTGTTAAAACCACTAAACGCCCCAAAAATGCTAAACCACGGCGTCCACGCATGAGCTGGAAAAACCATATTCTCATCTGAAACAGCCATAACCTCTTCAACAAGCTGCGGCGCAGTTGCATTAAGGATTGGTCTGCCATCTGAGGATAAATTGCCAAAAACTTTTAGGCGATCGTTAATTTGAATCGCCGTTTCCATGCTTGGTGTCAATATGACGTGATGGATCTTTTTTGACTCACCATTATAGTCAAAGATTGTGCATACTTCGGTTGTTAGCATAAACCGAAAAGGTGAATCGATATTGTTTTTTATTTTGAATAGACCTGTGTTCTGTTCAGGCGTGAGGGTTTCGTTGATTTCCTTGAGCCAGGCTGGATGAGTGAAGTCTCCTGTGCCTACAAGATTTAAACCTTTAATTTTTGAATAGCGTGCGATCTCGGGAATGCTCATTTGTTCGCTTGTCGCTCGGCTGTAACGTCCATGAATGTGAAGGTCTGCTATGACTCTCAAAGTAAGCGCCTAAAACCTAACGTTGCATTTTAACAATTTTAAGGCTTTGCTAATCAACTGCTAAAACCAAACTTTACTGTTGCGAACTACATTTCAACTTATTTGCCCAGGCAACTAGTGATTCAAGCAATTGTTTGACCAGTTTTGTTGTCTGTTCATTAATTAATTTGCCATTTGCATCAAAGCTTTCAGCGGCTGAAGACACCATAACTTCGGGTCGGTTAACCGGATGCATATTTAGAAATACGAAGGTTTGCCGCAGGTGATATTGCGCTCCGGCTCCGCCAAGTTTTCCTGTTGAAGCACTCATAATAGCTACTGGTTTTCCTTCCAACGGGTTTCCCTTCAAAGGTCTAGATGCACAATCAATCGCATTCTTCAAAACTCCAGGAATAGAATAATTATATTCTGGAGAGGAAATTAAAATCGCATCTGCATCTTGAATTTTTTGCTTAAACTCCACAACTTTTGGATGTGGATTATTTAGGTTGTCATCGTTGTAAGGCGGGATTCCCTCTAAATCAAAAACTTCAATCAATACATTTTCTGGCGCCAACTCTACAGCAGCATGAATGAGCGCTTTATTGTAAGAGTTTTTTCTTAAACTCCCCGCGAAAGCCAAAATCTTAAACTTTCTTTCCAAGAGAAATCAACCATATTTTAGTCAGCGCTGCAGATTTAAAGTTAGCTATACCACAAAAAAATTAGCTTGCGCCTCCATATTCTTTTAAAGTTGGCTGGAAATAAGTTAATTTATGCATGAATGGGCTTTGGCTGAAGCAATTTTAACTTCGGCAACAGAGATTGCTGAAAAAGAACGGTTAAAGGAAATTACAGAGGTCACCATTAGAGTTGGAGAACTACAACAAATTGCTCCAAGCATTTTGAGATTTGCCCTAACTCAGATGAAAACTCCATTTTTTCAAAAGGCAAAATTTCACATTTTAAAAGCTCAAACAACTTTGAAATGCCGTGTTTGCGGGGCTTCCTGGCAGTTTAACATGAAGCAACTCGATAAGACTACAGCTGAGGCTATTCATTTTGTTCCTGAGGTAGCTCACACATATATTAAGTGTCCAAACTGTGGCAGTCCCGACTTTGAAATCACCAGCGGACGAGGCGTCTGGCTTGAGAGCGTAAAAGGAGCAAAATAATTATGGCTGACCCGCGAACAAGCATAATTAGCGAACGGTTAAGCAGAATAAGACAAGTTGTTGCTGTTTCAAGCGGAAAAGGAGGCGTCGGAAAAAGCATGGTTGCAACTACTTTGGCGCTTTCACTTGCAAAGGAAGGCTACCATGTCGGTCTGTTTGACCTTGATTTCACTGGTCCTTCAACCCACATAATCCTTGGAGTGCCCAAAAATCTACAGCCTAAAGAGGAAAAAGGCATAGTACCTCCAACCTTTCAATATGTAACCTTCATGTCCCTTGTTTATTATGTCGGAGATAATCCGGCGCCGATGCGAGGAGCCGACATTTCAAACGCTCTTATCGAGCTTCTTTCGATTACCCAATGGGGGCACTTGGATTTTTTGATCATTGATATGCCCCCGGGCATTGGCGATGCAGTTTTAGATTTAATTCGATTAGTCGAGCGCATACAATTCTTAATCGTAACAACTCCTTCACAATTAGCTTTTGAAGTCGTAAAAAAACAGTTGGCATTGCTTTGTGAACTTAAATTACCCATTGTCGGAGTTGTTGAGAATATGAAAATCGACAAAGCAAATGCAATCGCAGAACAGACCCAGAATTTGGGGCTAAAATATCTAGGTTTCATTCCTTTCGACAGAGAAGTAGAAGCAGCAATCGGTAACCCAATAAAACTTCTAAGCACAGCTATGGGCAAAGCAATGGCACAAATAAAAAAACCGTTAGTCACAAAAAAGGGGTAGTGAATGCCTACAAAAGCAGTAATTTTTGATTTTGTTGGCACATTGGTTACCTGTGGCGGCTACAGCATGGAAGCGTCGCGTCAAAAATTGTACGACGTGCTTTTGGCTGAAGGTTTTGAAGTTGAAGAAGACAAATTCATGTCTGCTTATATTTTAGCTCATGAGAAATACCGTAAAGTGCGTTATGAACAGTTTATGGAGGTTACGAATGCTGTTTGGGTTGCGGAAGCACTTAGTAATCTAGGCTTCCATGTGACGCCTGAAGACAGCCGCGTTAAGGCTGGATTAAATGTTTTTTTCCAAGACTTCATTGATTCTCTAGGCTTACGGGAAGGTGCAAAAAAGCTTCTTAAAAAATCTGGAAGGCAAAGCAAAGTTGGCTTGATTTCCAATTTTACTCATGCTCCTGTTATTTATAAAAGCCTCAGAAAGCTTGGAATAAGCGAATTTTTCAATGTGGTTGTGGTTTCTGAAGAAGTTGGCTGGAGAAAACCAAGTGCTCACATTTTTCGAGAGGCTCTCAATATGCTCGATGTGCCCGCAAGCCAGGCAGTTTACATTGGTGACAGTCCAATTGAAGACATTAAAGGCGCCAAGCAAGCAGGATTAAAAACAGTTTTTGTTCCTTCGCAATTCAATAGTCTCAAAGACCTTACTGCAAGCCAGCAAAAACCAGACTTCATAGCCGAAGATCTGCAAACAGTTTCAAAAAAGCTAAAAACAATCCTTGAAGACTTAATGTCTATTGCCAAGATTCAATAAACCATGAACCGAATGTTTCGTCTCTTTAGCTCATTAATGTTAAAAATACTATGTTTTATCTGAAATATGTACATAAAGCTGATAAACCCCTTTTTTCACTACATCCGTATTCACTGGAGAGAAGGGACCAAGAATAGGCTGCGGTATCTTCGGCGCAATTAATTATGAAAATCAACCTGTGTTTCCATATGTTTATTGGGGGCTTCGTTCCCAAAACCATCGAGGTCACCAATCGCATGGGTTTTTAACGTATGATAATGAACAATTTTTCACGTACAAAAACCTGGACTTAGTTCCAAAAGTAAAAAACAACGCAATCAAGGAATGGTTCGGCAAACTACCTGGCTCCATAGGCATTGGCAACGTCAGGTATACAACCTCAGGCAAATGCGATGAAACCTCCATAATAGAAGGCACGCAGCCAGTCATCGCCAGCTCTGACGGAATAAAAGTAGCTCTCTCTTTTAACGGCAACATCGTAAACACGTTGCCACTCAAAAAAGAAATGATCCAAAACTTCTCAGACTTCTTCTTTAACTGTGACTCAGACATAGTTTGCCACAAAATGCTCCTATGCCTAAAAGAAACCAAAAACTTAGCTTCTGCAGCCCGTCATGTCATGGAAAGCTTAGACGGCGCATTTTCTGTAACGGGCATAACTGGAGAAGGTGACTTTTTCGCCTTCAAAGACCAACATGGCATAAAACCCTTATGTGCTGGACATGACCCAGCAGGCGGAAGCTTTGCGTTTTCATCAGAAACAGTTGGCTTAGACATCAATGGATTCGTCAAAGATTTTGAACTTAACCCAGGCGAACTAGTAATAGCGACAAAAGACGGATTCAAACGTCAACAGCTCATCAATAACCCGAAAGAAGCATTTTGCGCTTTCGAGTATGCTTATTTTGCCCGTCCCGACTCAACTTTCGGCGGCGAAAAATACGTTTATGAAATTCGCGAGGACTTTGGCCGAAACATAGTCAAAGAATTCCCTGAAGTTGCAAAAGATGGCGACATAATAATGTCGGTGCCTGAAACTGGCGATGACTCAGCAATGGGCGTTCATGAAGCTTCAGGGTTACGATGGGAACGCGCATCAAGAAGACACCGCTATGTTACTGAACGAGCTTTCATACTTCTCAACGTTGAACGGTTTTCAACAATTGATAAAAAAATCAACATTTTAGGCAGTAAAGTAGCGGGCAAACGTGTCATAATAACTGAAGACAGCATAGTTCGCGGAGATACAACCAAAGTAATTATCGATAAACTGCGTAAGGCAGGCGCCAAAAAAGTTTATGTCTTTGTAACTTTCCCAAGAATTATCGGTCCATGCTTCTATGGCATTGACATGTCAAGTTACGGACAACTGGTTGGCTCTAGAAATAACGCAGCTGAAATTGCTAAAATTATAGGTGCTGACGGAGTATGTTACCAATCCATAGAGGCGCTAATTCAGGCCACGGGAAAAACTGAAAATCAGCTTTGCTTAGCATGCATTAACGGCAAATACCCAACGCCATGTGCTCAAAAAATGGCTGATTCCATGAGAAAACTTTTCCTTCAAGGATACGAAGAAAAAGGCAGAATTTACGAAAACGAAGAAGCACAACCATAGTCATATGCTCAGCAAAGCAAATTAAGCGATTCCTCAACTGTTTACTTCGTTAACGGTGATTTAGATGCAAAAAGTCGGTGTACTGGTCGTTTCCTATGGTGCAAGAGAAGTCGCGATGGCTGATGCGCTTTTACAAAGTAAAAAATATCAAGTGCAACTTTATGTGGCTGACAAGCAGAATAACCCTTTCAACGTAGAAAAAGCTGTCAAACATGTTGTAATCCCAAGTCTTGACGTTGGAGAAATCGCAAAGTTTGCAGAAGCCAACAAAGACAAAATAGACTTTGCTTTAGTGGGATCAGAAAAACCAATAATAGATGGCATCCGTGACCAAATCGAGAAACGAACAGGCATACCAGTAATTTGCCCAAAACAACAATACGCCATTGAATTAAGCAAAGTAGAACAGCGTGAACTTTTTGCTGAAATAGCACCTGAAGCTAACCCGCGTTTTAAGGTTTTTAGCCCATCAGATTTCAAAAGTGAAGCGAGCGTTAAGAGTGCAGTTTACAAATGGTTAGACGAACTTGAAAATCAAGCTGTAGTAAAACCTGATAAACCCGCCTTAGGCAAGGGTGTTGGCGTTTGGGGAGATCATTTTGCTAATCGAGAACAGCTTTTTGACCATTTCCTATCTAACTTCAAATATGGCTCAGTTATTATTGAGGAAAAAGTTGACGGTGAAGAATGTAGTTTTATGGCTTTATGCGATGGCAAACACTTCATTGCCTTGCCAGATACAAGGGATTACAAACGCGCTTTTGATGATGATAAAGGTCCAAACACCGGAGGCATGGGTTCGTACAAGGATGCAGGCGACACTTTGCCCTTTTTGACAGCGGCTGACAGGGAAGCAGAACTTGCGTTGGCTAACAAGATTTTCAAAGGTTGGAGCGCAAGAATTAACGATGATGCAGCGCTAAGAGGAGTACCACTATACCTCGCATTTATGCACACTGGCAAAGGCATCAAAGTGCTTGAAAACAATAGTCGCCCTGGCGACCCTGAAATAATTAATCTTCTCCCAATTATCAGCGAGGACTTTGTTGACATTTGCTTTGATATGATCGAAGGGAACCTCAAAGCTGTCAATTTAGAGAGAGCAGCCACAGTTTTAACCTACAAAGTTCCAGCAGACTATGGCGGTTATGCAGACGTTCATCCAAATCAGGTAGACAAAGCAACAATAAACTCTCCCGTTGACCTTTCAAAAGCACAAGGCTTAAACAAAAAATACGGAGGCAAAATTCGAATTTACCCCGGCTCAATGGAGACCAAAGAAGGCAAAAACTACGCTTTGAAATCCCGAGCAGTCGGCATCCTTGGTATTGGCAAAACCATCGAAGAAGCTCGGCAAATCAGTCAAGAAGGCGCCAAAGCAATAAATGGTGGGGCATTGTGGTACCGCACAGATGTTGCCTCTAAACCTCACATTGCCAAAGCCATTAGTCACATGGAGCGTTTGAGGGGCAAAGCGTGAAACGTGTTTTCATCTCAGACTGCGAAGGACCAATATCAAAAAATGACAATGCCTTCGAGCTAACAGCCAATTTTATTCCAAACGGCGACAAACTTTTCACAAACATAAGCAAATACGACGATGTACTCGCAGATGTTTTGCATAAAAAGGGTTACACTGCAGGTAGCACATTAAAGCTTATTTTACCTTTCTTCAAAGCTTACGGCATCACGGATAGACAAATGGAAGAGTTTTCAGCTCAAAATATAGTTCTAATAGCTAACAGCCAAACTACCTTAAAATACGTTCAAACCATAGCGGATTCCTACATAGTGAGTACAAGCTATGAGCACTACATTAAAGCACTCTGCAAAACCATCGGCTTCCCATTCAAAAATACATATTGCACCAAACTCAGCCTCGATAAATGCGCAATCACTCCAAAAGAAAAAGACAGCTTGAAAGTGGTGGCTCAAGAAATAGCGCAAATGCCTACAATTGAAATTCCTGCAAGCGTTCAAAGCATCAAAGATTTTTCCGAAAACGATCGAGCAATTATTGCGCGTTTGGATGAGCTTTTCTGGACTCAAATTCCCAAAATGTTTGTTGGGAAATTTTTGGTTGATGTGGTTACCATTGGCGGAGAACAGAAAGCTGAATCAATCCGACATGCAATCCGACATTTATCTAAAGAATTGTCGGATGTTATGTATGTTGGCGACAGCATTACCGATGTAGAAGCATTCCAACTGGTTCGATCTAATGGTGGATTGACCCTTTCTTTTAACGGTAATAGCTACGCTGTAAAAAGCGCTGAAGTGGCTGTATTAGCAGAAAACAACCTCGTGACCGCTGTGATCCTTGATATTTTCTCTAAGTTTGGAAAACAAAAGACAATAGACGCAATTCAAAATTGGAATGTTGAAACGATTGAAAACTGCGAAATTGATTTAGGATTGCTCAAACAATTTTTAAGTTTGCACTATCAAGTATTGCCAAAAGTAGAAATAGTAACAACTCAAAATATGGACACGCTAACAGAAGAGAGCTGTGGCTTTCGCAAAAAAGTAAGGGGAGTAGCCATTGGTAAACTTGGATAAAATCGGTAAGACACCAATAGAAGACACATTTGTTGAAGCTTTTTCAGGTATTTTTTGCCGAGTAATCGTAACTGCAGATGATGAAGAAACGTTACGTAAAGCAGCGGAGGATTCCACAGCAACTCCATCAGTGGTTATCGGAAGAACCGAGGGCGGAGTTGAAAAATATCTCAAAGAGACTGAAACTCCCGACAACCGTGTCGGAGCAGTGTTACAGTTCTGGGGCGAAATAAACCCAAATAAAACCTTTGAGCAATCCCTCAAGAAATTTGAAACCGAACTCTCCTATCGCATCCGACAAGACATCTTAGTAAAACCGTTCACTGCCATCTATGATGCATTGCCAACTGCAGAAGGCAAATTGGATATGATGGATACTATTGGACATTGCGGCGATGGGTATGAATGGGTTGAAAAACGCCATGATAGAGAAGTCATTGTTGTTCCTCTGATGGTTCCAGATTTTGTTATAGAGCGCCAGTTGGGTTATGCCCGAGGTGTTATGGGCGGCAACTTTTGGGTAATGTGCAAAACCAAACGAGCCCTCAAAGAAACCGGCGAAAAAGCTTTAGCCGCCATACATAGAGTTGTGGGGGTCGTTACTCCTTTTGATGTATGCTCAGCAGGTAGTAAACCTGAAACACACTTCCCCAAAATCGGGCCAACAACCAACCACCTATACTGCCCATCACTCAAGAAGCAGATTGGCAAAGAATCCAAAGTGCCTGAAGGCGTAAGCTACATAGCAGAAATAGTCTATGACGGCATCTCTTTAGATGCAGTTAAAGAAGCCACGAAATCAGGTATTAACGCCATATTAGATATTAATGATGTCGTGAAGGTTTCTGCTGGTAACTATGAAGGCAAACTGGGTCAATACAAAATTTATTTGCGGGAGCTTTTTCAATGACCAGATTTGATGTTATAGGTTTTGGTGCGTTAAACGTTGATACACTTTTGAAAGTGGATAAGTTTGCCGCACCCGAGGAAGAAAGCTACATTCAAGATTATATTGAATCTTGCGGGGGTTCAGCAGCAAACACTGTAGTAGCATTGGGAAGATTAGGTTGCAAAGTAGGGTTCATAGGCAAAGTCGCCAACGACAGAGAAGGCAAACTGCAACTAGATTGTTTTAACTCAGAGGGCGTGGACACAAATGGTATAAGTGTCGCCAAAAATGGCAAAAGCGGCGCTGTATTCGGTTTAGTCGATAAGAAGGGAGCAAGAGCACTCTACATCAACCCTGGTGTCAATGATACAATAGAGCCAAGAGATCTCAAATGGGAATACGTTTCCCAAACCCAATTCGTCCATTTGTCTTCGTTTATCGGGGAAAAACCGTTTCGCACACAGAAAAAACTCTTAGGTTCACTTCCAAATAACATCAAATTTAGCTTTGACCCGGGTTCCGTTTATGTACAGAAAGGGTTAGCCGCTATAGAGCCTCTAATCCAGAACTCACATGTGCTGTTTCCGAATACTGGCGAACTAGAACTTTTAACAGGAGAAACTAATTACCATGACGGCGCTGACTTCATGATTGGTTTAGGCGTAAAAATTGTCGCGGTTAAATTAGGCGAAAAAGGCTGTTATGTCACAGACGGCGACGAAAAACTTACCGTAGAACCCTTCAAAGTGAAAGCTGTTGACACCACAGGTGCAGGCGATGCTTTCAACGCTGGTTTCCTCTACGGTTTACTAAAAAACAGAAGTCTCTACGAATGCGGAAGAATGGGCAATTTCGTTGGTTCCCGATGCATCATGAACATGGGGGCGCGAGCAGGGTTGCCAAATGAAGCCGATTTAGTGGCATTTTTTGGTTAAACTATCAATTATGCTTTGGAAGATTAGCCTGCCGTCGCCGAACTGACTCATCTGCTGCTGACGTGTAAAGTCAGGTTGCTGCCACCAATACATTGCCCTCTCAGGATGAGGCATCAAACCGAAAATGTTGCCCTCACGATTGCATATTCCAGCTATGTCATAGGTTGAACCGTTTGGATTAACAGGATAATTACCGTTTGCAGCGTTGCCGTCTTTGTCACAGTAGCGGAAAACAACCATATCTTCGTCTATGAGTTTTCCAAGAAACTCTTGTTCATTTTCTTTAGGAAACAGCAGCCTTCCTTCACCATGGGCAATAGGCATCCTGAGCACCTTGCCTAATGGAATTTTACTTGAAAAGAGGCATTTGCCCTTGTTCTCATTCTTTAAGTAAATCCACTCACATTTGAAACCTGCAGGCTCATTCGTCGTTAGAGTAGCCTCTGGGTAAGCGCTCATGCCTTTGAAGCCTGGAAGCAAGCCATATTCTACAAGAATTTGGAAACCGTTGCATATTCCAAGAATTGGTCTGCCTTCATCAATGAACTGCTCCATTTCTTTTCCAAGTTTAGCACCCAGCCAACGTGCAAAAATCACGCCTGAACGCACATAATCCCCGAATGAAAAACCACCGGGAAATACCAGCATCTGATAATCCAGAAGATTTTTGCGCTTTACTAGTTCATTAACATGCAATACTTCCGCTTGAATACCCAGTTCTAAAAACGCTCTTTGAGTTTCAGCATCACAGTTGGTTCCTCCGACTCGCATGACGCAGGCTTTCATTTCTTGGTGCTCCATATTAATAATCTCCACTTAACGTTTTTTTCCAAGCACAGCGTAGTTCTGCAATAGGTGCATCAACAACCACTTTCTTGCTTAATCCTATAATTACAAGGCGTTCCTCTTTGGTTACTTTGCCGATTTTTTTGCAGGTTTTGCCTTTCATAACTGCTTCAAAGTTTTGTTTGTCCCTTTCCTCTAATTCTATTAGAAACCGGCTGTTAGACTCCGAAAACAGTAGGAAATCGTTTCTTTCTAACTCTTTGCCTGGCACTTTCGTCAAATCCAATTCTAAACCGTAGCCGCCTGCAAACGCCATTTCAGCAGCAGCTACAGCCAACCCGCCTTCCGAAAGATCGTGGCATGACTTTACGAGGCCTTGGTCAATAGCTTTGATTACCGCTTTAAATGTGCGTTTGGCTTTGCCGCCTTTGACTTTGGGCACGCTTGCACCCAAATAGCCTTTAAGCTTATAGTATTCTGAACCGCCTAGTTCATTGTAAGTGTCGCCAATAATATAGAGCAAGTTGCCTGGAGCTTTAAGATCCATGGAAGTTGTGACCTGCAAATTAGGAAGGATACCGACAGCAGTAATTAGCAGTGTCGGAGTAACAGGCCCCAATGGGGATTCGTTGTAAAGACTGTCTTTTCCAGAAATAAAAGGCGCCCTAAAAATTGTTGAAAAATCATAGCAGGCTTCACAGGCCCTTAACCAGCGAGCCTAACCTTTCTGGCTTTTCCGGGTTGCCCCAAGTGAAATTATCAAGTAGTGCAATTCTTCTGCCTCCTACTGCAATGTTGTTTCGGATAGCTTCATCAATCGCTGAGGCGGCCATCCAATAGGCGTCAATTTTGCCGTAATTAGGGTTCATGCCGCATGAAATTGCTAAGCCCTTAAACGAGTCATCAAGCGGTTTTAAAACTGCCGCATCGTTTGGTCCTGCATATTCGCCTTGCAAAGGTTTGAGTGTGGTGTTTCCTTTGACTTCATGGTCGTAAGTGCGTATGACACTTTCTTTGCTTGCGATGTTTGGAGCAGAAAGCAACTGCATCAATATACCTGTAAGATTCTGTGGCTCTGCAAACTCTGGTTCTTTGAATGTTTGCTTCTCAATTGTTGCGACTTTCATGCTGTTGCATGGGTTAAACAGAAAAGTCATATCTAAGTCGGAAACTGTTTCGCCGTTGAATGTGAGTGTAAGGCGACGTTCAATTGTGAGTTTGCCTATCGCGGTGGCTTGAACGTCTTCTTTTTCAAATACTGCCATTACCCTCTCCAAATTCTCAGGCGCTACCGTTATGAGCATTCGCTCTTGTGATTCAGAAATGTAGATTTCCCAAGGCGCCAAACCCTTATACTTCAAAGGCACCTTAGCAAGATCAATTGTAACTCCACAATCAAATTTTTCAGCTGTTTCTCCCACAGCTGACGATAAGCCTCCTCCGCCAAGGTCAGTTACTGCAGATGCAAGTTGCAAGTCGCGGATTTCAATAATTGCTCTCTTTACTTTTTCTTCTTCAATTGGGTCTGCAATCTGAACTGCTGGACGCGAAATCTCTTCTGATTTTTCTGTTAGTTCGGCTGACGCAAACGTTACGCCGTGGATGCCGTCTCTTCCTGTTTTGCCACCTGACAAAACCAGTAGGTGTTCTGGTTTGGCATTTTTAGTGAATTTGTTCAGCGGTAAGAGTCCTATGCATCCGCAATAAACGGTGACGTTGCCTGTGTAGCTTTCGTCAAAGTATATTGCTCCATTGACTGTTGGGATGCCCATGTTGTTGCCATATGCGCTGATGCCTGCAGTTACACCCATGTAAACATACTTGGGATGTTTCACGCCAGCAGGAAGTTTGTTATAATCATAATCTAAAGGTCCAAAACCCAATACGTCCGTGCATGCAATCGGGTCAGCCCAAACGCCCAAAATATCGCGAATGACGCCCCCAACGCCTGTAGCTGCGCCGCCGAAAGGCTCAACTGCAGAGGGATGATTGTGGGTTTCAACCTTGGCTGCTATGCCGTAGCCCTTGTCAAATTTGACGATCCCCGCGTTATCTTCAAAAACGCTAAAACACCATGGCGCCCTGATTTCTTTGGTTGCTTTGGCAATGTAAGTTTTGAAAAGACTGTCTATTTCTTTTCCATCTAACAGGATTTTTCCTTTGAAAGTTTTGTGGCAGCAGTGTTCTGACCAGGTTTGGCTAATGGTTTGAAGTTCCACGTCTGTTGGGTTTCTGCCTTCAGTTTTGAAGTAAGATTGAATGTTTTTGAGTTCGTCTAAGCTAAATCCTAAGGCAAGTTCGTTACTGATTTCTACAAGCTGCTCATCCGACGCGTTGGCTACGGCGACTTCGTGAAGGTTGTAACTTGTTTTTCGTTGAATGTAGAGGTTAGCGTTCATTTTTGCTCCTCAACATTTATGCTATAATTGTCCTTAGTAGGGTTTGCCAAAAGCCGTTTGCTCATCTCTTCAGCTTTGGCCTTAGCTTCCTTAGCGGTGGACGATTCAAAATTGACTGTGTAAACTTTGCTGACATCTACGGTGTTAACTTTGTAGCCAAGTTCATTTAATAATCGTGCGGTGGTTTCTCCTTCCGGGCTGCTGTGTCCTGCTTTGAGGCTGACTTCTATTTTTGCACGGTATTTCATAAAGCCTTTAAATTAAGCATTTAAGATTTAAACGCTTTTGTCAGAAAAAAGGCAAAGCTTTACGTCAAAATCATCCTTTTATTTTTCAATTGAATTTCAACCGCTTGTCTATCTGTTACTTTACCTATTATCTGTGGCATTGCACTGATTTGTTCAAGCTTGCTTAATGCTTTATCAACTTCTTTTTTGTCAACAATTATGCCAAAACCCCAACCCATGTTAAATGTCTTATACATCTCCTCATCAGAAATTGTAAACCCAAGCTCTGCCGCGGTTTTCTGGACTAAACCAAAAATGGGTTGAGGATCAAAATTATTAAATTCAAACCCTATGCCTGGAGAATAATTTTCCAGATTTCTAAATTTGTTGTAAGCATCCCCTGTAATATGGACTGCCCCTTTGATCTTAACTTCACTAGCAAGAGTGAGCACCGGTTTAACGTATATTTTTGTTGGTTCAAGTGCTTCAAGAGCAACTTCCTTAGTTAAGCACCCTGGAACGTCATTAGACTCAAATTTTCCGCCCCATCTTTTGAATAGGATTTTTCGCACTAACGTGATGCCGTTGCTATGTAATCCGCTGCTTGGCAAACCGATGATTGGATCGCCTGGCATTATTTTTTCGCCAGATATAATATCTTCCTTCTCAACTTGGCCTACAGACGCAACAACCATGTCAAAACCTGCGCCTTCCGCTAACCCTTTAATTAATTCTGCTACGTCGCCTGTTTCTCCACCTGTTACTGGGCATTCAGATTCAGCGGCGCCCTGTATGATTCCTTTTAACCATGCTTTGACCAGTTCAGGATTGCTTTCTTGCGCGTGAATGTTGTCTGCGATGGCAAGTGGCTTTGCGCCTGAACGAATAACATCGTTAACCGCCATAGCCACCGCATCTATGCCTATTGTGTCATATTTCTGGGCTAATTGGGCTATGAGAACTTTGGTTCCTACACCTTCAATGACAAGATCCAAAAAAGTATTTTTTCCAATTGGGAAAATGTTGCCGTATGGAAGATGCATAACACCGGTAAAACCGCTGTACTTGTAAGTTTCATGCAGGTTTTTTAAGGCTTTTTTAGATTCAAGACGTTGCTCACGATTAACGCCTGCGTCAGTGTAAGTATAGTTTTTAGGCAAAGGTTCAGTCCTCCACGCGTATTCTTTCTAAATAGTTAGAGATAACAATTATGCTTACTGCATTTACAAAAACATTAGAAACAAGCTTTTAGAGGGATTTTCATTTATTTTTGGTTTGCTCAATATATTTATTCGAGATTAACCAGAACAATTCTGCACCAAAGATGTTTGCGGTCGTAGTCTAGCTTGGTTAGGACATCAGGTTCCCAACCTGACAACCCGGGTTCAAATCCCGGTGACCGCACCAAAACATTCTGCGATTTTTCAAAATTTAACCTGATACTTAACTATTTGAGATTACCAAAAGAAAAAGCAAATGAGACAGCTTAACCGTAATTAACATGGTGTTGCATTATTCTTTCAGCCTTCATTATGCTTCCATTTCTTTCTTACCCTTTAGGGCAATATGTAAGGTGTTCAAATTGCGGATCACTTGTTACAATAAACTCTAATTACTGCAACATTTGTGGCATTCAACTGCGGCAACCAATATTGCTAAAGATTTGTCTACGGTGTAAGAGCAGAATCTCTGCGGGATCGAAATTTTGTCCTGAATGTGGCCTAAAACAAACAATGTAACAATAACCTGCAAAATATCGGATCAGTTAAATCGGAGGCAGGCCACTGCTAGCTTTGTCTGCGAGTCCTTCAAGCCACACCTGATGCTTCTGGCTCATCCGATTTGGTCTAAGAGCCTTTCCAAGCTGAGCAACTTGATGGAGAACACTTTGTCTTTTTTGAAAAAAAAATGAAACGATTGATTTTCAGACCGTTCGAGCAGGGCATTGAAAGATAAGGCGATTAGCAAAGCTTGCTTAGAAAAAATGATAATTGGTTGTAAATTGAATTAGTATGTTTCAACCGCAAGCTAAAACTCGCTACGAGATTAATCTGCCTTTACTATGAATCAAATCTACTTTGTGTAAGTCATTTGGCAAATTTATAAGACAAAAACAATATTAGCTTTAAATCTAATATTTATTTGGTGATTTTTTGGGTAATCCTGTCCCAGATAATGAAGAGAATGCAAAATTGTGTCTATGTCCTTCTTGCCCAACATATCTAAAATCAAATTTGACTGGTAATGTTTTTTGCGCAAGAGGTAAAGCAAAAGAAACTCCCCAAGCAGTAACCTGTGTTTGCCCCAACTGTGGCGTGTTCAAAAAATATTCGCTTGACCAAATGTACTATTGTATTAGCGGAAAATCAGCCAATTTCAAATCTTGACCCAGACTTTTCAGCTTGCTAACTAAAACAAAATATACTTCATAACCGGAAGGTTCATCATGCAAATAGCCGAAGAAAATTTTAAAGTGACTCCTGGCAAAAAAACCAGCTTGAAAGATTTCGATTCAAATTGGGTTCCAAAATGGGCTAAAAAACAAGAAGCTATTGGAGGCAAAAAAACTGTAAAAGAAATTGCTTTGGCGAATCTTGAAGATAGCAGGCAGAAACTAGTTGAGATGCAAGATTTGTTTTGGGCAAATGGAACATACTCTATGCTGATCATTCTTCAGGGCATGGATGCAGCTGGTAAAGATAGCACCATCGCACATGTCATGTCTGGTGTTAACCCCCAAGGATGCCAAGTTAC
Source organism: Candidatus Bathyarchaeota archaeon (assembly GCA_963701045.1). GTDB lineage: Archaea > Thermoproteota > Bathyarchaeia > Bathyarchaeales > Bathycorpusculaceae > Bathycorpusculum. The sequence continues at coordinate 317,897 of OY969560.1, read as the reverse complement.
AAGTTTTAAAACTCCATCCGAGGAGGAGATCAATCACGATTTTCTGTGGCGCCACACTAAAGCACTTCCAGAGAGAGGACGAATTGGAATTTTTAATCGATCCTATTATGAGGATGTGCTCATCGTTAAAGTTCGCCCCGAAGTTCTCGAAAAAGATAAGCTTCCAGAAGACTTGAAGGGAAAAAATTTTTGGAGTGAACGTTACGATGATATCAATATGTTTGAACGCCACCTCGTGCGAAATGGCACTTTAGTTCTGAAATTTTTCTTGAACGTTTCAAGAAAGCAACAGAAACGTCGATTGCTAAAACGCTTGGAAACCGCTGATAAACAATGGAAATTTTCCGTAACTGACCTCTCAGAACGTGCCCGATGGAACGATTACATGGACGCATATGAAGACGTTCTTAACAATACAAGCACCGAATGGGCGCCCTGGTATGTTATTCCTGCAGACAAAAAATGGGTTACCCACTCCGCAGTCTCAGAAATTATAGTTACGCAAATTAAACAATTAAATTTGAAATATCCAGTTTTGACTAAAGCGCAACTTGATGCTTTGGAAAAGGCTAAAGTCGAACTGCAAAAGGAATAGTGATTTAGACGCTGGAGGTAACTACGCAGTGAACATCAAGCTTTTTGTCGAAGGCTTCATAGAACGCTTGCTTATTTTGGATAACGCTCCATTCTTCAAAGCTACAGTCTGAATCAGAATAAAATGTCAGCTGTACCTGATCCTTGTTAACTTTAGAAAACTCCACTTTCTTTACAAGGCCACTGTGGCTCCTGTCAAGTTTTTCTGCAAATCTGAGAAAAGTTGAAAGAATTGCAATGCACGCGTTGGTTTTTTCTTCCATACCTGCGGCTTTAAGGGCTTTTTTTGAAGGTAACTTTTTCCTGTGAAAACGTGCAATGTTTGCCATTATTTGAATTTCTTTAGGCTCAAATCCCAGAAGCTCGGCGTTGCAAATTATGTAATGCGAATGAAGGTGATGATCGTTAAAAGAGAGAAAGTCTCCTACATCATGAAGAATAGAAGCATACCTGAGAAGTTCTCGTTCATCGTGACCTAAACTGTGCAGGCCAATACGTTTTGCACTATCAAACAAGCTGCAAAGCAAGAGAAGAAACCTCTTCAGAATGTTTCTCATCAAAATTGCATGACCTGCCCAAATGTAGCACGCTTCTGTCTCTCATAGGAGTTCTTTGAAGATCTCTAAAACCTGCAAAATTTGACAGGTAATCAACTAACATTCCGTCTCGGAGTTCACGGTGGCTAATGTTGATTTCTTCCAATCCTAATTCTTCCATAACCGCTTCCATTATGGCTGCGCCAGCGATTATGATGTCTGCGCGGTCAGGGTTAATTGCCGGAAGCTTTTTTCTTTCTTCAAGCGAAACAGAACATAGAATGGGCGCTAATTTTTTGAGGTTTTTTCTTGACATAACCAGGGGACCGTGGCCATTCCCGTTTTTCTTGAATAGTTTGTTGGCGATTTCAGCCAAGTTTATGACGGTGCCTGATGACCCCCAAGCCAGTCTCACGCCGAACTCTTGAACTTTAGCTTTTACGACGCCGATTCTGTTGGCAGCATAATTTCTTATTTGCTTGTATTTTTCGATGTTTAAGGGTCCAGTCCAGCCTTCACCTATGAACCTTGTTGTTAACCTTATGGCGCCTAGAGGTAAGCTGTTAGCATAAAAACATTCAAACTGGTTCCCGATGCAGATTTCCGTGCTGCCGCCGCCTAAATCTACGAAAACAGCTTTTTCTTCTCCAATGTTGATTCCGCTTGCTACACCTAAGCAGATTAAATGTGCTTCCTCTAAACCTGAAATTACCTTCACCGTGAGTCCAGTTTCATTTTGAAGTTTTTTGAGAAACTCCTCTTGATTTCTCGCTTCTCTAATTGCTGAGGTTCCAACGGCTATTATTTCGGTGGCGCCATATGTTTTTGCGAGGTCAACGAATTTGCCGCAAACAAAAATTGCTCGCTCCATAGCTTCAGGGTGAAGAAGGTTGTCGTTGAATTCTTGCTCACCTAGTCTAATGACTTCTTTTTCTTGGCTGATTATGGTGTATGAGAAATTAGGATTTATTCTTACAACTAGTAAACGGGCGGCGTTAGTTCCTATGTCTATGAATGCTGCAACAGATGCTGGCTTTTTTATTGTCTCTTCCATATCAGCACCAATTTTTTGCCGAAGACCTTTTCAAACAAATCCTTCTTCTTATTAAAAGCCTGCTCTTCCAGCATTGATTTATTTTTAGTTAGGCTTTCAACAGTTATTTTCTTGGTGCCAACTTTAAGATTTATGCTATTCACGATTGCTTGATGAGTACAATCTAAGCCGTCTGCGACTCGAAGAAGACTCGCTAACACCTTGACTTTATGAATAGTCGCTTTATCCATAGAGGCAAGGTTATAATGGCTTTGTTTTGGCAAACCTTTTCGATGATATCTTGCGATGTTTGCAATTATCCGTCTTTCTTGCGAGGGAAACGGCATTTCAATATCGTTGAGTATTAATTTGGCTGATTTTTTATGGTGCCCGCTTGCAGATTTTGACAATCCGATATCATGCAAGATCGAGGAGCATTCAAGCCAGCATCGCTCAGTTGCACCTAACTTATGCACATCTGCAAGCCCATCAAAGAATTGTAAAGCAAACTTTGTAACTTGTTTGGAATGCTCAATGTCGGACCAATATTTTTGGGCAATTAACTTTGTGGCTTTTAAAGTTCCTTGGCAGTCTTCATCCATAATGTTCTTTTTTGCTTGGTCTTCTTGTAAAACAGCGCCTAAAGATATTCCTCTAAGAGACATCTGAGCGAAACTCTCTGGTAACCCTTTTCTTCTAAGAGCGTCTGCAGCAGCTTCAATGTCATAATCTAACCTGATTAGTTCTACTTTGAATGGGTTGAAGCTCAAGATGGCGTAAGCCGTCTGTGGGTTTCCGTCGCCGGGTCTGCCTACGCTTCCAGGATTCACAAAACAAGAACTGTTGGCTTCTTTCAAAAACTGCTCATGTGAATGCCCAACAATAATTAAATTTGCATCGCCTTTGGATGCAAGAGCATCAAGACGGGCAACTGGCGTATCATGATGAATGTGCTCTTCAATTGATTCAGGACTACCATGAGTTACAAGCATCTTTTTGCCTGCAATTTCAAATCTAAGTTCTTTTGGCAAAGATAAAAGGTAGCTTTTGCAGGTTTTCGTCAACTCTTTTTTTGCGAATTTGAATGCGAGATTTTTTTCTTTTTTGTTACCTCTTCTCTTATTTCCAATTACTTCAAGATCAAAATTTCCAATAACGCTCAAGACGTTCCTTTCGCAAAGCAATTTGACAACTTCGGTTGGACAAGCGCCGAAACCAATCGAGTCGCCTGCATTGAGAAAAACATTGACGCCTCGTTCTTCCGAATCTTGAATCACCTTTTCAAGGGCTTGCAAGTTAGAGTGAACATCAGATATCACTCCGATTTTGACATCTGGATTCAAAAATAACTTTTCTGCTTTTCCTTCGCCCATTTTAGATTTTTCTTCTGTTATTTCTTTTAGTTTATCAAAAAAACCATTTTTCAGGTTTTCATCCCACAAATTAACAAATTGGACATATTGCTGTTTTCTCTTTTCTTTAATATAATCTAAGAACTCCAAAAGGGTACGTTCAAAATTAGAAATGTCTATTTTTTTATTTATTGCATTTTGAGTCTTAATTTTACTAATAAATATAGGTATGAAATCCATCCAAACTTCACAATCATGCTTTTCTCCAAGAATATCCTGATAGGTCTTGATTGTTTCGATTTCTTTTTTTAGCTTTTTTTCGTAAAGCTGGGCAAAAAACTCCATTGTGTACCGAAGTTTCTTGGCGTTTATTCTCATTTCATGATGTTTTTTGTTTTCGTTTTCTAAGTGCACATATTTTTCGTGGGAACGAAAGTCATCTAACTTAAAGCAAATGTACCAATGTGCTTTTTCCAAAACTCCGATTGGATCCAGACTAGTTGGTTGTGCAGTAATTGTCTCTTTACAGAAACTGGAGATTTCTTGCAGAATGAATGTGTCTTTTAGTTTTTCTAAACCTTCAACTACGGGTGTTTGAACTTTTTTTCTGCGGTCTTTATGATCTGCCAATAATATGTTCATGTATTTTCTTTCTTGAGGCTTTTGTTTGATGTAGTTTTCAATAAATTCTATTTGTACATCTAAGTCTCTTGCACGCCCTAGCAGACATGTTACTTTTTTTATTTGCTTTAGCCATTTCTTGAATGTTTTTTTGGGAAAACAATATTGAAAAAGAGGCATAGCCGCTCTTAGCTTTCGGGAAGCTACACGAGTTTTATGGACACATTCAATATCCTTATTTTCTATAACCCCGTCAATATTATTATCCAAACCGTCGAGAAGATTCAGAATGGTTTGACAGCCGAATTGACAGTAATTTGAATTTTTTTGGCGTTTGACGGATCTATTTGGGGCGTTCATTCCAGATGCCTCTGTTATGAATAAGCCATTCTTGTGAGTTAATGATTTCATCGCCTTTGTCAGGTTTAACTCTTTCATAGGTTCCGTCAAATAGAAGTCGTCTTGCCTTTACGTTATCTTTGAGGTGAATTTTTAGCATATATTCTAAAATCATGGTTCTTAATTTGGGGTCAGGAACCGACATTAAAACCTCTATTCTCTCATTTAAATTTCTAAACATCATATCTGAACTGCCCACAAGCACTTCTTCTTCTGAGCCGTTGTGGAAATAATATATTCTTGCATGTTCCAAGAAACGTCCAACAATAGATATCACTGAAATATTGTCGCTGACTCCTTTTATCCCGGGTTTTAAACAGCAAAGGCCTCGGACATTCAAGTCAATTTTTATTCCAGCCATAGACGCTTTGTATAATGCTTGGATGACTTCTTTTTCTTCAAGATTGTTAAGTTTAAACGCCAAGTGACCGTTGCCTGTTTTTTTATGAAAGCTGATTTCTTTGTCAATTCGACTTAGAATTTCTTTCTTGAGGGATTTTGGGGCTACAAGTAAATGCTTGAAGTCTTTTTCTTGAAGCCCATTGATAATTATGTTAAACAGTTCTCCAAGTTCTAAGCCAACTTCAGGGTTCGCAGTTAAATAGCCGATGTCTCCGTAAATTTTTGCTGTGGCAGCATTATAATTTCCTGATCCGATGTGGGAATATCTTGTAATTTCATTCTTCTCTTCTCTAACAATTAGACATAACTTGGCATGAACTTTGAACTTAGGGAAATTGTAGACTGTGTTAACTCCGCCTTGTCTAAGTTTTGAAACCAGCATGATGTTGTTTTCTTCATCAAACTTGGCTTTTAACTCAATTAATGCAGTGACTTTTTTTCCTTTTTCTGCGGCTTCTATTAAAGCTTCAACTACCGGTGAATTGTGATCCATCCTATACATGGTTAGGCAAATTTCTAAGACATTTTTGTCGGATGCCGCTTGTCTCAGCAAATTGATGATTACTTCAAAACTGTCATATGGGTGATAAAGAACGAAGTCTTGTTTCGAAATAGCTTCAAGCATGCCCTTTTCCGGCGATAGGAGAGGTGACATTGAAGGTGAGAACTTTTTATCTTTGAGTTCCGGGCGGTTTATTTTGAGAAGCTGCCAAAGATCAACTAGACCTAGTGGGGCATCAAACTCATAAATTAGATTTTCAGAAACTCCCAAAGCCACAGATATTCCTTCCCTTATTACCTCTGGGACTTTTCGTTCAAATTCAAGTCTGCTTGGAAACCCGGTTTTTCTGGAGGAAAGACCTTTCATAACCGAATTTAGAAAGTCAGCTGATTCATTCATTAAAATATCAATTTCGCCATTTCGAGTTAGCCTAAACTTGCATCCTGAAAGGGTTTTTTCACCCGGAAAAATTAGTTCCAAATTGCTTTCGATTAAGTCTTCTAAAAAAACGAAGTTGTGATCAATAATTTGGTCTGTTATTAGATCTAATCCGATTTTTGGGATTCTAATCAATCTTCCAAATGTTTCAGTGGGGACGTCAACTAGGCAGTAGGCGTCTTGCTTGTTAAAACCTGTGACGTAAAGGGTTATGTGCAAGTTGGGTATTGCCAGTGCATCAAAGCCTTCTTTAGGAAATTTAATCAAGGGCAGAATAGATTTCTTGAAGAATTCTCTCAGATTGTCCTTGTCCCTTTGTGAAAGCTGGTTGAATTTCCAAATAAAGATTTTTTCTCTGGCTAAAGCTGGAAGCAGTTCGTTTCGCCAGCAATCAGCATGGTTTATTATGAGTGGAAGGATTTCTTTTCTTGTATCTTCAATTTGTTCCATGAACGTCCTTCCATCCATGGATTTTTCTTGAGAGCCAGATTTTATTTTTTTAATGAGCTTTGGGACTCTGGTCATGAAAAACTCGTCGAGGTTGCTTCCACAGATTGCGATGAATTTTATTCGTTCTAAAAGAGGATGCCGAAGGTCTTTTGCTTCTTCTAGAACTCGTGCATTGAATCTTATCCAGCTTAGTTCCCTGTTTAGAAAGTAGTCTGGGTTATCCAAGAATTTCTTTTGGCCAAAGGTAATATTGCCGTCAGAATCAAAGTTTTGAGTTAACAACAATCCTTCGCCTAGTGGCTTATCAACCGTTTCGGCAGGGTTCGGCATCGCTTAATATTTTGATCTCCTGCCTTATCAATTAATCTGTCAATCATCTATTTTGGATCAAAAACTTACTTTATTAATATAGAACCGAAAACTGCTTATGCACTGCCGCATTAAATAAAGGATTAGTGGAAACAGAATTTCTATAGCCGATAAGAAATTAATTTCTTCGGATAAAAAAATTTTAAAGGTAGAAAAGAAATGACAACAAAAAAATCCAAAGCAAATAGTTTAACACATAAAACAGACTTCAAATATAGACTCAAAGAGGTCCAAAAGAAGAAGCAAAGTTCCAACAAGAGAATTGAGACATTTTTGCCCATTTCAAATGAAGAGATACCCAAAAACTAACTAATCTATGCAAATAGTTGATCTGTCTTTTTCTTTGAATTTACTGTTAGGACGCCACCAACCTGAAAGTAACCACCAGGCATGACACAGATTCCAACGTAAATCTTAAGCTTCTTGCTTGGAAAGAGATTTCAAAGAACCCGCCTATACCTTATTTAAAAAGGGAATTACATTTTAATGTTCAAACCCAAACTTTTCACCATTGCCTTAATTTGGTCTTGGTATAGGATTCTGTTAAATGCCAAAGGAAACTTGGGAAGAAAAAGCAAAACGATTGAAGACTGAGGTTTATGCCCTTTGTCTTGCGATGAAAGACCCCCGAGTTCCTTGGTATACAAAGTTGCTTATGGCTTTGATTATTGGGTATGCGATAAGCCCCATAGACCTTATTCCAGATTTCATACCTGTAATACGGGCAAATAGACGATTTGATAATCGTCTCTGCAGGAATTGCACTGGTCATAAAGATGATACCGAAAAGCGTTATGGAAGAGTATCGGCAGAAAGCAACAGCTGAACCCCTAAACACTAAAACCAAATGGATAGTAGCAGCCATAATTGCCTCAATATGGATTCTCGTAATCTACTTTGTGTTCAGGCTTGTCTCGCCGCTGTTTTTTAAATGAACCTATAATATAAAATCAGGCGTTAAGAAGCCGTACATTTCGATTTCGACTATAACAAACATGATTTAGTTTTCTAGGTATAAGCTAAACCATGTCTATTGCATAGCCATTTACTTATCCCTGCGGTACTTTGAAGTTGTTGTTGGATTAAATTTTAATATAGCACATGTCTAAAATATTTATGGAAAATCTATTAAATTTTAAAAAGAAGAGGTGATAAAATGTCAATAGACATTAAACTTGAGCGTGGAGTCAGAGGATACAATATTATTAGAAAGAAATGTCCGAATTGTAATGCCGAATTCATCTTCAAAATTCACAAGGATGCAGTTCACGACGTAGCGGGAGAGGGACTATATTATCCTGAAGAAAACGTTGTTCGCTGTAAAGTCTGCATGAGTACATTCAAATATGAATCTAAAACTAAAGCTAAAGCCTAAATAGGTTTCTAATTTGCGATCTCACAGATTGTTAGTACCGACAATTAGCAATTTTTTTTTGGTTATATTTAGTATAGAGCATGCTTATATTAGACTTCGATAACCTCTGTTTTAACCTCAAAATAGGTATCTCGATTTACGTAACCTGTGCCTTATTATGATTTTATCTGCTATATCTATTTGAAACGAGTATATGCTCTGCCTTGTTCAAATAAATGTTGTTTTAGGAAGTTTCATATGTATGGGGAAGGCGATTAAAATTTAATCTAACCACCTTAAATATTTGAGATGACAGCCTGAAAAAAACAAATACTTACCTAATGTTGAATAGATATGGAAACAAAAAGCAAAAAGAAAAGCAAACTATTTCAATTTATAAACTACTTGTTTAACAAGTTCGAGTATCTATTATGGATGAAAACGCCGATGGCTGATAACGGAGAGTACACAATACATAATGATTATGGCAAAATAGAAATGGCAATTAGGGAACTCGATGAAATTGACGAAGAGACATCAAAGAAAATCAAAGAGTTTGTTTTGAAAATTAAATCCGTCGATGACAGACTCAAACCTGTTATGAAAAAGTTAACGTTTAGCCAAAATGAACAAGTGCTTTGGAAAGCATATCAAAACCTTCAAGGAGAAAAGTTGGCAATCCTCGATTTAGCTCATGAATGGGATTACCTCGAAGTCGCAGCTGGCCTTTCAAAAGAAGTCAAAGTTCTGATACGCGATGGAATTGAAGAACTGGAAGATCATGTTGACATTATGGCGGAAGCCCAAAAAGCACACATTGACATACTTGAAATAAAAAATAGCCGCCAATTCGGTCTCTTAGCATTGGTTATTTCAATAATAATTTCATACATTGCAGTTTGGGAGTTTTTTGTGAGGGAATTAATAATTGGAATAAATTTTCCCTATGGTTTAAGTCCTGATCTTAATTTTGCGTTAACCATCATTGCTTTGCTTCCAATTTTCATTACTGTTATTTGGGGTTGGCGTCACAGAATTGTTTTAGACTAAACAAAATTATGGCTTATAAATTACTAAATATTTTTCTTTCATTGTCTTCTGATAATGTTAAAGGTATTTTTTGGCATAAGCATCAGTTTCCGTTTTATTGTAATCGCATCTGATTTGAATTTGGAAATCATTAGGTTTGACTTGAAACAATGAAATATATGAATGCTCAACTAAGTTGTTATCCGCTAAATCTTTTAACATAGCCATAGCTTGTTGTCTGTCCAAGTGTACACACAAACAATTTAGCGGTTGTCAACTTTATAGCAATTACTGAAATTGCCCTATATATAGGAAGGGTTAAATCTCGCTCGGAATTACTAACAAACCATGAATTCTTCTACTTTAAAACAAAAAGGCTTCTGGATTTCGTTTTACTGCAAGGACTCACTTTTTCCAGTGTGCCATCCGACAAGGGTGTCGTTCTTGTATTAGCAGACAGTACTCTAGCTGGAAACCCAAATTCAGATATACTTTACATTGGCAAATCTAAAAAACTTGCAAAAAAAGTGTTTGGCGGTTACTTATCTGGATACGGCAGCAAAACAACAAGAAAAATCAATTCAAAACTTCAAAACGACGGGTACATCGAAAAAATAACAATTAGCTGGATGGAAAGCGACAATCCAAAGCAAGCAAAAGAACAGGTCTTAGATGACTACAAAAAAGAACACGGCGACTGTCCACCATGGAACCAATCCAAGAAAGCAATTGTTAACCTTAAGCCAGCTTTAGCAAAAAAAGCTCCAGCCCACTCTGCTCGAAAAAAACCAGCAAAACCTTCAAAATAGATGGCGAATTTTAAGCCTACTTTTTCTCCTTTGAATAATGCTCGATTAATTCTTTAGTTGACCAAGGCAAGCAGTCTTTGGGCTTATAACCTAAGAGGTCAGCATATTTGTAGATTCGCCTCAACATTTTCTGCTTCTATTTCCAAAAATTCAGGAATAAAATCATACTTGCCCAAATAACGATCCATGTCAAAACGAGCACTTTCTAATTTGTAGCTAACCCTATGCTTTAACATATCATCAATAATTCCTAACCCAAGGTTCTTCAATATTTTTTCAGTCATCTCCAAATCTGACACTTCAACCGTGTATTCTTCCGCGTTCTTAGTAGCCTTATCAACTCGAACCTTCTTGTAAGTTAACTCAATTTTGTCTTCTTCTTTTCTTAAACGCAAAATATCTTTAGCCCTGATTATTCTGCCATCTTCAAAATCAAAAAATAGAGTTTGAATGTCTCCATCGAAAACTTTTTTGGCACCCAATTCTGACGAGGGTTTCTTCTATGTTTTTTCTTTTGACTTCGAGAATTTTTACTTCGACTTCTTTCATAACAATCTATACTCTATTTTGCAATTAAATAAATGTTAAAAATTTAACTACATGCGAAAGTTTACTGTTTTTTGTTTGTTTTCAGGAAAATTATAGTAGAGAGTCTTCTGAGGCAAGAGTCGCCTGAAAGGTTCGATTTTTTTCTTTAGAAGAATGTCGATAAGCAATTTTCATCCAATAAGCAATCTTTAAGAAATAACTCAAATCGCGTTAAGGACAGAAGGAAAAACATTTTTTATTATAGTTAAATCAACCAAGGGTTCTATTATTAGATAGAAAAAGATAAGAAAAAGAAATATTGAAAGTTTGTTTATTGTCTTTTTCTAATTATTAGGAATCCAACTATTGCTATTGCGATAATAACTGCAATTCCTGTCCCTATAGTGTACATTTCATATGGGGGGTTGCTGGTTAGTGGTGAAATAGTTTCTGTTGTTGTAGCGGCTAGTGTTTGGCTTACTGCGACTGCTGTTGATGCTGAAGAGCTGCCGTAAGAGTCGTCTGCTGCGAATGAGGCCATAATTTCAAAGACGCCTTCATGTGGTGGAGTCCATGCACAGTTGAAAGTTCCATAGTAGCCGTTTGTTTGTCACGGTGCCTATTTCGATTATGTTTCCGTTTTGAGTATCTATTGCAACTAAAACTACTGGTATACCTATGATTGTTGCATTATTCCAGATTCCACCGATTGGATTGTTGCATATGGATGTATTCCATTTGCAGTTGTCATAGAATCTTTTGTTGACGCACGGAGTACCTGACCTGAGCTGGAGATTGGTCAAGAACTGTCCCTTCAATCATTTTGCACTTGAGCCCCATATACTTATTTTGTCTTTGGTGATGCTGTAACAGGTGGAGCGGTTAAGCCTCTTTCCGAATAATCATACATGTAACCATCCCAAGAGTTGCTTGCAGTTAAAATTGTATCCGTCAGCCATTCCGCCTGGGCTAATTTCACCTGATATGTTGCCATAAGCCTTCGCCTGTTCGTTTATGTTTATGCAGTGTATGATCCCAGCCTCTTGTTCTTGGCCATGCTGGCTGTGTGTTCAGTGTTGTATGTGTATAGTTTTCCGTCAGCAACTACTCCGCCTGTGTTGAATGGGTAAACAGCTGTACCGTTGGCTGAGTCTAGGTATGGGCTTTCAAAGTTTGCAGGTGCATAAGCACTAGTATCTCCAAGCGATTGTACCGTCGTCCCAATTAAAAGCGTAAACTCCGTCGTAGGATTCTCTGAAGATTTTACCGTATGCTGATTGTATTGCATATGCCCCAAAAGCTCAGGTGCACCCCATGGGTAGGTCATCTGTTCGCTCTTCCAAGCAAGTTTTCCATTTGCTAAATCGAATGCCCAGAATCGCCCTTGCTGGTCCAATACTGCTACCTTTCCGTGGTCGGCTATGTTGCATGAGCCGCTGTAACGGGCAGAATCAATTGTTGAGTTCCAAATTGATTGTCCAGTCCACAAATTAAATCCTTCAACGCGCATTCCCTGGTATATTCCGCTTGTGTAAGGATCGGTAATATCGTTTTCGTTTGCGCCATAAACGGCCGTGAAATCAATAAGTGTTGGCAAACTACTTCTGGCATATGTAGTGTTTGTACCTACGCGAGTGGTGAAGTTTGTGCTCGTTCCAATCGTAGTCCAGTTAATCAGTCTGTAGCGGTTAACTCCTGCTGAAGCGCCAAAATCTTGGATACTCAAGCAGAGATTGTCTTTGTAATATGTTGTTCCTGAAAGTGATGGTGTGGTAGAAATTGAAATGTTTGTGACTGCCCCTGTCCATGCGATTCACCTTATATAAGAAGTTGCCGCTTATGGAAATAAGTTCTACAGAGTATGTTTGTGTTGCTTCAGCACCTGGCACTTCAGAACCGGTTCCCCTTGGATAAGCAACGTAATTAGGTGTAACTCCCCCGTCAGCAGTGGGTATTTCGTCATAAATTTGTCCAGTTCGCAAGTCGTAGCATTGAGCAACACTGCTTGGAAAAATACGATAAGTGCCGTTGACTAATGTGTTTACTTGTTCAGTGACTGTTTGGTAGCATCTGCCTGAATAGATAACTGATGGCGTGCCTACGCCATTAGTAGTACCTAATTGTCCTGCTGGACCACCGATCAGACCAGCAATAGCCCCTTGTCGTTTCCATACTACGTGTGCAGTGTTAGGTGCCTGAACCCATGGGTTGAATCCATATCTTGAACTCCACGTTGGGTTGGTGTCTGAATAACGTTGATATCCCACATTGGTCCTCCTCCTTTAGTCGCCCCAGTTCCTGGATAGTTGCATAAAATTGGCCACCATTCTCTGTTAAGAATAGGGGCTGGTGGAGTCCAGTAATAGGTTGGAAGTGCAGCTGGAGAAGCTGGGTTGGTACCATGTCTTGTTGGACTGTTAGATATTGTTCTGGTGTTGAGCTGGGTTGGTAGTATATTGATTCATTGAAGTTGACGACGTTAGCTCCGACGAATGCTCCTGGGAATATCGTGTAGTTTCCTGGCGGGAAGTATCCTCCTGGGAAATCGAACTTTAGCTTGTATGTGCCAACTTCTGTTGGGACATACTCAAACTTAGTACGGTAGTGTAGGATCCGGTATGAATCTTTTTTTATTACTTCTGTTTCGCCACTCGGACTCGTTATTGTTACTGCGTAATCGCTGAAGTATCTGCTTACATGTAGAGCTGGGTTTAGCCATAAGTTGACAAGTAGTGTTTGACCGACGCCAATGGTCGTTGGACTGAAACTGAGGAATGCTCTGGTTGTTTCAATTATGTCAGCGGTTGCACCCGAAGGGTAGTGGTCCAGGAATTGAACCTCCTTCCTGTTGGTTGGTATAGGTTTGGGCTTAGCGCTAATGTTTATCGTTGTTGCGATTGAAGAAAGCAATAAGAGTATTGCGATTGCTGCTAAAAATCTAAACATGTTTGTTCTCAATTTTCCTTATATCTCCTTTGAATTAGGAACAGCTTTCTTGTTTGCTTGATTGAGTTAATATAATTTTGCAGTATTATCATGAAATATTTGTCTGAGAAGAAAAAAATTTATTATCTAATATCAAACAAATATTTTGTTTTTTGTTACTTGTATAAAGAATGTTAAGTAGTAGGAAAAAAAAAAAAAAAAAAAAAAAAAAAATTATGTTAACATAGAAAGATCTTATTATTGTAATGGAGAACTTTCTAAATCTTTGATTATAATTCTCGGTTTTGACTACTAAGTTGTGATATATTCCGAGTTCTTGGAATATCATTCTTAAGCATTACGATACTATACTGATTGATGAGGAGAAAGGAGAACCTTTCCCAAATGAAACGGAAAAAACGCACAAGGATTGAAAAAAAAATGATTGACCAAGAACTATTTGACGAATTATCAGAAAGCCTACATTGCGATTATGCACTAGAAGCTAAAGTACTTGCAGCAATAATGCCTTCAGGCTGGTAAAATATACTATTAGTGACATAAACAATTATTCTATGTTCTTTTATTTTGGATTGCTAAAAAGTAAGAAAAAAGAAAAAATAATTAGTTATTTTATTATATTTTGTTTTAATCCTTTGATAGTACAGTATGCCCAAAATTGCTATCAACTATGATAGCATAACTTTGAGTGCATTGAATGTCATTAAATCGCTATGGTTGCTAGCCTGAATGGTGGATGTTGTTGGTGCCGTTGTTGCTGCTGATCCAACACCTACGTAGGTTGTTGCAAATGAGCTGCCGTATGAGTCATCGCCTTTGAAGGTGGCTGTAACAGTGTATTGTCCTGTAATGGTCGGTGTCCAAGTGTAGCCGAAAGCGCCACTGTATCCGTTGCTTGTAACGTCAGCAATATGCACTGGGTTTCCATTAGGGTCAACTGTGTCTAGTGAAACATTGACGCCTGTAACGCTTGAAGGAATCGACTTCTGCATATGTATGTATTCTAGCCAACTTGACATGGAGTCTTTAAAGACGCATGGAGTACCTGGTTGAGCTGGTGATTGGTCAAGTACTGTACCCTTTAAGATAATGCTTTGTCCCACAGGTATTGATGTCATAGGTGCCTCAATTGTTGTTGCACTTTGTCCTTTGCCGAACACGTACATGTATCCATCATAACTATTTGATGCGGTGAGGTAGCCGTCTGCCATTGCGCCGGGGGTCATTGAACCGGTTATGTTCCATATGCCTTTGCCTGTGAATGCGTCGATGCAGTGTATTCTCCAGCCCCTCGTGTGATTGGTTGTGTTGCTGTGTGTTCGCTGTTCCATGAATAAAGTTTGCCGTCTGCGATTGATCCGCCAGTGTACCAGGAATAAACGGTTGTGCCGTTTGTGTCAGTGTATGGTGTCTCGTAGGGGTTCCGCCGCTGGGGCTTCGTATTTCCAAACGATTTTTCCTGTTTGCCAATCAGATGCGTAAACTCCGCTGTAGGCTTGTCTGTATATCATTCCGTAAGCTGATTGTATGTCGTATGCTCCAATCCTGGTTCATCCCACGGGTAATCCATTGTTTCTGTCTTGAACAGGAATTTTCCTGTCATTTCGTCATAAATATTGAAGTAGCCTTTTCTCATAAGAATAGCAAGTTTTCCATGGTCGGCAACAGCTGTTGGTTGAGCGTAAGGCATATCTGCAGTTTTGTATGGGGTATCATCTAGTTTGTGACGTTAAACAGCATTTGTCCAGTGGTTAGGCTAAAGCCGATTATACGCATGCCATGTCGGATACCTGTTGCATTATCAATGTAAATATTCAGTATATCTGTAAGTTGCCATACTAGATTCAGTCCAGTTGAATCTGGTGCGTTGGGTTCTCTTATGAAAAACATACGCCGTTTTCATGTCTTGGAAAACAGCCTAAAATATTTGTTGCATAGCTTATGTTGCTTATTATTCTTGCGTTAAAGTTGGTTGAGCTGCCTAGTGTTGTCCAGTTGATTAGCCGGAATTGGTATGCGGTGCTGTTGACTATTTATTTTACGCTTAAAGCGTAACCGTTCATGTCGTATTAGCTTGCTGGTGCTGCTCCAAATGAGCCTGCTGTTTCAGAAAACGTTGGAAGCGAAATATTCAAGGCAACTGCTCCAGTATAGGGGTTATACTTTATCAGTCTTGAACTTGTTATTGCTAAAAGATATTACTGATACTCCAGCATTTGATCTTCTACCTGCAACTGCTGGATCGCTTTTACTGTATTCAATATAGGATGGTGCTGTTTCGCCTGAATATATTCGTCTTTCCCAGTATATTTGTCCGGTGCGTAAGTCGTAGCATTGCCAGTAAGTTTGGCTTGACGTTCCAGTATTGCTTACTTTTGTCAAGGTTTGGTATGCTCTTCCTTGATAGATTATGTTTGGTGTGCCACCCAGCCGCTGGTGAATGATAGGTCTCCTTGGCTGCCGCCGATTAATCCGCCGATGGCGCCTTGTCTTTTCCACACTATGTGTGCGGTGTTTGGTGCTTGAACATAAGGCGTGAATTTGTATCTTGCAGACCAGTAGGTGTTAGTGTTTGCTCGCCAACCATCGCCGCCGCCTGGACCATACCAGGGATAATCGCCTAGAATGTTTTGCCATTCTCGGTTTTCCGGTGATACTGGTCGTGTCCAGTAGTCAGTCGGAGTGGCTGCTGAAGGCCAAGAGGTTATCATACCTTCTTGAACTGTAAGGTTCATTTCTGGTGTTGAAGCGGGTGCATAGTAAACTGAGCGCTTGTAGGTTTCAGTGTATCCAGCCTGCGCTTACTCCAGGCGGAATTGTATAGTTTCCAGCTGGGAAATACCCTCCCGGGAAGTCAAACTTGAGTTTCCATATGCCAACTTGATCCACTTTGTATTCGAACCATGCTGTTCCGTCAGCGGGATAAGAGTCCAAAACGATTTCTTCTTTTGAGCCGTCGGGTTTTGTCATTGTAACTTTGTAGTCGGAAAGGTAACGTGCATATGATGGACCGGGGTCAAGCCAAATGTTCACAAGAATTGTCTGACCTACTCCAACAGGGTTTGGTCTAGCGCTGATGTAAACATCTGAAACTATTGTGACGTCAGGTGTTACTCCACTAGGGAGGGGTATTGATCCGTTAGGTTGGTTTAGCGGTGTTCCGATATGAGTTCCATCTTGAGCTTGCACTGTTATGTCCAATGTTAAAAAACAACAAGGTGACAAAAGAAAAATAGCTATTAGAACTGCAAATTTTGTATTAATCAACATATTTTTCAGTTTTCTTGTCTCCTTAATTTTGATGCGGAATTCATTTGTTTGGAATAGCTATTAAGATTTTTGGGAGACTTGTAAACAACTTTTAAGTTTTCCTTCATTTTATAGAAAGAGCGTGAATACTCCTCAATTGCCTGCAACACCAAAGACATGCAATAATGTTGCTTCGCCTTGTTCAATATGTGAGAACGCAGGTGAAGAGAAACCAAGAAATCCCACGTTATGCGAATGTTGCGAAAAAATCAAGGTTTGGGAAGAAACAGAATGCACTAGTTAATGAACAATAGGTTTTTGACTTAACTCAAAGAGAATAAATGAGGTAAATTAGTCATTCTATTTTGTCACAGCGTTGTTATTTAGTATTAGATCTTTTTAAGAATCGGTTAAGCTGCCTAGCAAATATTGAAAACTATAAGCATTTTAGTTGTCTTAGATTCAAAAAAAAGAAAAGAAAGGAAAATTGATTTACGCTCTTTTTCTTAGCAATAAAATAGTTAGTGCTATTCCTATGGCAAATGCTATTATTGTTGCAATTGCGGCGGCAAGTATGGTCATGGTGTAATCAGGTACTGAACTTTGTGGTTGTGTTGTAGATGTTGCGGCTGGCGAATTAACTGTTATTGCTGTGGATGCGTCGGAGCTTCCATAGCTGTCGTCGCCTGTAAATGAAGCAATAATTTTGTAGTCACCTTCTATTGGCGGTGTCCATGTTTTGCTAAACGTGCCATAGTATGGGTCTGTGGTTACAGTTCCAATGTCTTGGTAATTGCCGTTGGCGTCGAGTGCTGTCAACATTACTGGAACTCCTGTCATCGCAATGTTGTGGTTTATTCCGTCAATTGGGTGTTGCATATGTAAGTATTCCATTTGGGTTGTCATTGAAGCAGTTGAGACACATGGTGTATTTGGTTGAGCTGGAGATTGATCAAGAACAGTACCTCGTATGACAATTCCGGTTCCTTTTGGTACTGCAGTGTCAGGAGCTGTAACAGTTGTAGTTGTTTGTCCTTTACCGAAGCTATAGGTATATCCATCGTAAGTGTCTGATGCAACTAAGTAGCCGTCAGCAACTGCACCAGGAACGGTGCTACCTGTTATGTTCCAGATTCCCTCTCCTGTTGTGGCGTTTATGCAGTGAAGTCCCCATCCTCTTGTTACGGGCTGGGTTGGTGTGTGTTCAGTGTTGTATGCATAAAGTTTTCCATCTGCAACTAAGCCTGCGGCATTAAACGAGTAGACTGTTGTGCCATTCGAGTTTACATATGGTGTTTCATACGCATTAGCTGGCGCTTCATATTTCCAGGCTATTTTGCCAGTGTTCCAATCAAAAGCATATACGCCTGAATATGCAAATCTGTAGAGTAGCCCGTATGCTGACGCTGAACCGTAAGCTCCGAAACCAGGTGAATCCCATGGATATTCTTGCTGTTCGCTCTTCCATGCTACGCTTCCATCTTTTAGATTAATTGCCAGCATGTATCCATTCATCGTTGGGAAAGCAACTTTACCATGGTCTGCACAAGTAGCAGCTGAGCTATAGATTGTTTCATCATAGGTTTTGTTCCAAAGTGATTGACCTGTTATCAAACTAGCGGCATAACAGTTTGTCGTGTACCATGCGCCAACAGCCGGCAAAGTAACTGGATTTGTTGTTACAGCAATGCCTGCTTCCATATCCCACGTTGTGCCTAAGCTGCTCCAAGGCCAAGTTATGTTGCCCACTACTTTCATTTGGTATGTTGTCGAAGACACCAGAAATGCACCCGGTACAGCCTCAACTGTCCAGTTGATTAGGCGATAGCGATCAGCGCCAACAGATGAGCCCAAATCTTGCACTGATAAGAAATATGCGTTCATGTAATAAGTAGCGCTTGTCAGCGGTGAGAAACTTACGTTTAGGTTTACAGCTCCATTCCACGGGAAGTATGTTATTAGTCTATTTCCACTTATCGACACTAAATGTACGTCTTTGCCAAATCTTGGTTCTCCACCGGGAACTTCGGGATATCCTTCATAATACATTAAAGCGTTCGGTGCTGTTTCTCCTGAATATAGCGGTCGTTTCCAGATTGTTTCGCCTGTGCGTAGGTCATAGCATAACCAATATGTTCTTGCTGCAGGACTGCCTGTTGCGATATCTGTCTCTGTTACGGTTTGATAGCATCTTCCGGCGTAAATTATTGAAGGGCTACCACCACCAGATGACCAACCTTCGACAGGCTGCGTACCTGTTAATGGTCCAACTAAGCCTCCAATTGCACCTTGTCTTTTCCACACTATGTGAGCTGTGTTTGGCGCTTGAACCCAAGGCGTGAATTTGTAGTGATCTCCATAACTCCAGTATTGGTTGGTGTTTGCTGGCCAATTAGCTCCTCCTCCAGGACCTCGCCATGGAAAGTGACCTGAAATTGGCCACCATTCTCTGTTTTCCAGTGAAATAGGTCGAGTCCAGTAATCTGTTGGCAAAGCAGATGGAGGCCATGAGTATACTTGGTCGTTTTGTACAACAAGGTCTTGGTAGCTTGTGGATGAAGGTGTGTAATAGCAGGACTGGGGGAAGCTAAAGTTTTGTGGGACCCCGTACATTACTGCACCGAATGTTGTTGAGTAGTTTCCTGCGGGGAAGTAGGCGCCCTGAAAATCGAATTTGAGTTTCCATGTACCTACTTCGTCAGCTATCCATTCATAGTAGCCTGTTGTATCTGCACGGAAAGAATCAATTGTCACTACTTCTGTGTCTCCGCTAGGCTTTATCATGGTGATTTTGAAATCTTTGAAATATCGAGCTTCATGAAGTGGCGGTGTGATCCATACGTTGACTAGAAATGTTTGGCCTAGACCTATAGGATTAGGTCGAAAGCTTAGGTATGCTGTAGCTTTGACAGTAACATCGGGTGTAACGCCTGAAGGAAGTAGCCTTGAACCACTATCTTGCCAATTTGTGACAGCTCCAGTCGGCATCTGAGTTTGAGCATTAACTGGCGAACCAACGAGAAGTATACAAGACAGCAACGTAATCAATGCTAAAGCAACTGCAGAAAATCTTTTGACTGAAAACTTTATTTTAAACATTTTTCCTAATCTCCTTGTTCATAACCCATTAGGGCTAATTCTGTTTTCAGCGTTTCACGCTTAAATATTTTTAGCAAATAACGTATTAGTCACGTTTTCTAAGGATAAATTTGATCGAGATTAATGAAATTGTAGCATCTAGGATTAAACTAAATGCAAGTTTTCTTTTTTATATTTTAGTATATAAACTAAACCAAACTAAGCAATGGCGTTGCAATTCACAAAAGTTTCCAGTAGTTATCAATTTTCCTTTAACACGAACTACATCCAGCATAGTGACGCCTTTTGTAGATAAATTAGCAGTGAAAAGATCCAAGAGTAAGAACTAAATTACTAGCCAATTGCCGTTAAGATCTATTTCTTATTAATTTTTGCGAGTTTTGCCAAACCAGTTTGAATCCTGCGAAGGTCCCAATTCAATGGACATAATCTAAGATTAATCAAATACAGATATTGTGCATTATTCGAAAAAAGTTTAATATTTCTAGTAATCTACTTTGTGTCTTCCTTCCAAATTTTGGTCAAAATATTGTCAATTATTTGAAAGAATTTATGTTTTTTTCAGTATTTTGTTGCGGAAAGAAGTTGATTTTCTATATCCACTTGAATTATATTCCATAAAATAGACTATGTGTTTTAAGCTCTTCAAGGGACCTTTTCATTAATTAAAATAGGGTGGAAGATGAAAATATGAATAATCAAAAAAAACCTCTAGTGACTGCTGCTTCATCTTGTTCAAAATGTGATAATGCTAGTGAGGAGGAGCCAAAATAACCCTTCTATACATGGATTATAAAAAATTCAAGGCGTGGGAAAAAACTGAATGCTTCCATTCTTGTCTGCTCAAATAAAAATAGTGAGATAAGTTAAGATTATAATTTGGTTGTTCCTGCTTAGTCGCCAGGGCATAGATCCCTTGCTGAGAATATTCCTTCGTTTGATTAGCCTTGTGCGTATTGTGTTTCTTTTATTACTTAACCAAGGTGATTGGATGCGTATTCTGATTTATTATTTGAGAGTTAGATCTTCTATTCAAAAATCTTAAGTCTCACTAAAAACCTTGATTGCCGGGGCGCATTCATGGAAACATGGACGTAATCAATAATATTTCGGATTTCATAATATGATTTATATCTTTTTTTTAGAATTTGGTTGCTAAAGACTGCGGCGAGGGAACATGGTACTTTCAAAGCAGAATTTGACTCTTCGAAACCAAATACGCTATTCCTCGGAGGAAAGAAAATAGAGTAAATGCTTCCGCAGAGGTTATTTTCAATTTCCGCCTCCTTAAGGAGGGGATTTATAGAAATGCCTCGAAGCTCGTCATCCTGCTAAAACGATTAGGAGAAATTGTCAAATCTAATTCTGACGAAAAAAACAGAAAATAGTCATAGTTTGTTTGGAATCTAAAAATTTGTGTTTTATTGGAGCAAAAAGAATGGCCAATCATAAACTATTAGGCGTATTTTCGCTTACTTTGCTAGCGCTCAGTTTATGCTTTTATATTCCAGGTTCAGATGCCCAAATAGACCATGCGACATCAAAATTGCAGACATCCAAAACTGTAGTCGAACAAGCCTTCAACTCGGTCTCATGCGCTGAAAAAGCACACGTCAACGTTACAAGCTTGCTTGAACAATTGAACACTGCAGCTAGTCTTTTGGCTCAAGCAGAAAACTTTTACCGAATAGGCGATTTAGATGTAGCGGTAAATTTCGCTGACCAGGCAAGCCAAGTAGCACAACAAGTAGGTGCACAAGCAAATGCCGCTCAAGAAGCCGCCACTAAATCGGTGCAGACCGCTTTCTGGGTAACTGTTGCATCTGTTGCGGTTGGTTCCTTTTTACTGATTTTAGGTCTATTTTTAGGTTGGCGCTTATTCAAGAAACGCTATATTAATATTATTTTAGATGCAAAGCCGGAGGTGACCAATAATTAAACTGTTCGATTACAAGCTTATCTTTGCCACAGTAGGCTTGATAGGGATATTACTAATTGCCTCACCAATAATAGCAGATATAATTAATATTCCAGGCGGCGAAAAATTCTCAGAACTTTACCTGCTAGGTCCAGAGCAGATGGCTCAGAATTTACCTTTCAACGTAGTCGCGGATCGAAACTATACAGTCTATTTGGGTATTGGCAATCATTTAGACGCTTCCACATACTATGTTTGTTACGTTAAACTTAGGAACCAAATTGATGCTTTGTCAAATGAAACAGCTGGGACTCCAAGCTCTTTGGCTCCATTATACGAATATCGACCTATGGTGCAGAATGAAGAAAATTGGACTGTTCCCTTAATTTTTTCTTTATCAGGCATCTTAACTTCCAGCAATCAGACCTTGCTTCAAAGATTAACAATTAACAATGTAAAGTTCATTGTGGACAAAACAGCACAGTTCGACCACGACAACAACGGCTACTATTACCAATTCTTTGTTGAACTATGGGCTTTTAACCCTGCCTCAAATGCACTTCAATATCAGAACAGATACGTTTACTTCTGGCTGAATGCGACATCCACTGTGGTTTAGTATTTGCTGGCTAATGTTTTCTCTGATCAAACGTTAAACCCTTTTGACCAGATAATTTAATGTAAATTGAGACTGCGCATTATGTCTGATCAATTATCTCAAGTAACTGAAGATTCAGCGCGTGGCGGATTTTTCTTGTTTTCAGGAGCAGCCTTGGCCAGCGTGATTCTTACGGTTTCTGCAAATCCTTATGGGACGTTTTCTGGGTCCCGAATTATACGGACAATACAACTTAGTCCCCGTCGTTCCCTCTCTTCTTGTTTTTGTTTACAGACCTGGGACTTAATGCTGGTGTCACAAAATTTCCTGCGAGCCTTCGAGGAGAAGGAAAAAGCGAACGCATTCTAGCAATGGTTCGATAAAGCCTGATTTTTAGATTAGCAATCGTCATCGATGTTTCAGTTTTAAGTCTAGTCTTCGCAAATTATTTTGAATTTCTAATAAACAGGCCAGATTTCACTTTCTTCATCCAGTTAGAATCACTTTCAGTAATCTTTCAAGTTGTATTTACAACATCTAATTCTGCATTTGCAGGATTAGACAAATCCGAATATAGCGCTTTAAACTCAACAGTTCGCGCAGTCTTAACCACAATTCTGCAAGTTGCCCTTCTTACTTTTAGTTTCAACGTAACTGGCGCCCTAATCGGTTTGTCGACGGCTTTATTATTGCTTTTACACTTGGCGTGGTTATATTGTTCTTAAAGTCTTTGAAGACTAAAAACAATATACCGACATTTCAGCGTGTGAAGGTAGCCGACGAATTTTTGCACTTCACGCGCGGTATGGTATGCCAGTTTATGTTTCTGTTGTTTTAGTTGGGTTCTTTCCTCTCTACCAACAAGTTATTCTCGCCTTTTTCAGCACTAATGCTACTATAGGAAATTTTAGAGCTGCTTTCAACTTTGTTGCTTTGTTAGCGGTTATTTCTTTTTCTTTGACAACTGCTTTTCTTCCTGCGTTTTCAAAACTTGAATTTGCAACACCTGAAATGATAAACGAATTTTTTAACAAAGCAAACAAGTACACTTGCCTGATAATTGTGCCTATAACTATTTCAGTTATTATTTTTTCAGGTCCAATTGTAAACTTACTTTATAGCGATACTTACTCTTCTGCTGCTTTGTTTTTGTCTTTGAGTTGTTCGGTTTTTTGCTATCTATAATTGGATCTCTCACTGTGCTTAGTGTCTTTAATGGTTTAGGCAAAACACGTTTAACCATGAATATGACGCTGATTAATTTTGTTCTCTTGCTTGTCTTATCTCCAGTGTTACGGTACTCTACGGTGTTATTGGCGTTATCATTGCCTCTTTATTGTCAACGACAGTCGCATCGGTGTATGCTGCTGTGGTTGCAAGACGTCAACTTGGGATAGAATTTCATTTTAGCTCCAATCTGAGAATTTATTTAATATCAGTTCTCTCAGCTTTTCCACCCTTAGGCTTGCTTCTGTTAACATCGCTAAACTTTATTTTGGTCTTGCTTGTTGGTGGATTATTATACTTATTTGTCTTCGTTACTTTGATGCCAATTATGAAAATAGTAAATGTATCTGAGATCGAATCGCTGGTAAGGGTAACCGGCGGATTGCCACTGATTTAAGTTTATCCCTAAACCATTGTTTCAAAGTCCTAAGTTCAATCAATGGTTGCCAGCAAATTATAATCAATTAATTCAGAAGGTGCTTTTTTTGAGCGTTTCGGTAGTAATTTCAGTTTATTCTATTGATCGAGCTGATGATGTGGTGGATTGTATTCAGTCTCTTAGGAACCAAACTTTGCCTCCTAAAGAGATTATTGTGGTTTTAGATCCTGATGAAGCGTTAGTCGCTTACTATAAGAAAAGGTTGGGATCAATGATTAAGCTTATTGTAAGTGACGTTTATGGATTATCCTCCGCTAGAAACATGGGCATTATGAACTCTAATTCTGAACTCATTGCTTTCATTGATGATGATGCTGTAGCGGCCCGCAATTGGCTGAAATTACTTGTTGAGAACTTTGATGATTCTTCAGTTATCGGTGTAGGTGGCCGAATTATTCCAATTTGGCCAGAAAGAAATCCCGATTGGTTTCCTGAAGAGTTATTCTGGATAGTCGGTTGTTCTTATAAAGGTCTCCCAATCAAAAAAGCGCCTATTCGAAACCCAATTGGCTGCAATATGGCTTTTAGACGCGGCGCCTTTGAAAAAGCAGGCTATTTCAGTACGGACACTGGTCGAATTGGCAACTTATTGATGGGTCATGACGACACCGAGTTTGGCATCAGGGCAACCAAGAAGTTGACTGGAACAGTCATAATTTATGAACCCAACGCTGTCGTTTACCATAGGGTTTCCAAGAATCGGGTAAGCCTCAATTATGTTTTAAGGCGATCTTTCTCTGAAGGATATTCAAAAGCTTTTGTTACAAACAGCAGCCAAGCCACTAGAGCCGCTTTAAACACAGAAAAAAACTATCTTCGTTCACTATTCAAAGGCACGCTTGGAATGCTTTTTCAGAACAATGCGCGGACAGGTCTCTCCAGATGCTGTATACTTTGGGTTGCAACAATTATGGTTTTTCTTGGTTATTTCGTTGGGTCGCAATCTGACCAATTTTCTGCTAATTTGACGGTTGAGTGATAAGAAATGCAGTTTGCAAATAACAAAAAACTTAACAATTCGGTACAACGCAAAAAAATCCTTGTGGTTAACCTTTCAAATCCACTCAGCCATGGGGGTGCTGCAATAGCTATTTCCCTCATTAAAGGCTTGAAAAGTGTTATTCCTAAAGCCGATATTTCGTTGATGGCTACTCGAGAATCCGATGTTTCTATATATACAAAGAACTACGGATTCGATCCTGGGAGTTTTGTTAAGCACTCCTGGTTTAGGAGTAGGAAATCTACTTCTGCCACTATATTTGCCTCGCTAGTGCCTGCTACACGAATGTATCTTTCATGTGTTTGGTACAATTTTTTGACTAAACTTGGCATAAATGTCCATAGCGTATACGATGATTACGATATGGTTCTAGATTTAAGTTCTGACTCGTTAAACGAGTATTACGGGATTGCATATCCACTATTTTCACTTTTCCAACTTGATTTGATTTTATTATGCAAAAAGAAAATAGTAGTTTGTCCTGCCTCTATCGGTCCATTCAAGAACCCCTTAATGAAGCACTTAGTGAAGCGAGTGCTCTCAAAGACCGATTTAGTCATCGCTCGAGAAAAAACGACTCTAAACTTCCTTAAAGAAATTGGAGTGCCTGAAAACAAGATTCATTTTGCCGCGGACTTGGCTTTTCTCTTTGAGCCTGTTTCTAAAGATCGAGCTAACGAGATTGCTGCTTCTATTGGATTCCAAGGGGGTAATCGCCCATTGATTGGGGTTACACCGAGCGCCGAAATTTTCCGCTACTGCTTCCCTGAGATATCTGGGCTAAAAGACAAGTACAATGAATACACCCAATTAATGGCGGAAGCCACAGATTTCCTCGTGAAAAAATTCAGCGCTGACGTTGTGTTTATTCCTCATTTTGTGTTTCCTAATGAAGTAATAAAAAACGACAAAATTCCCTGCCAGGACATCTACAAAGCACTCAAAAACAAAGAACATGTAAAAATCCTCATAGACGATTATCGGGCGGACGAGGTTAAAGCTTTGTTTGGTCTTTGCGATATGGTTTTGTCTTGTCGGATGCATGCTGCAATCGCCGCAACCAGTTCGGCAGTTCCCACAGTTGCCCTCTCGTTTGGACATAAATTTCATAGTGTATTAGGCAAGATGCTAAGACCTGATAAATGCATAGTAAGGACTGATGATAGTTATGAACAAGTACTTGGTGCATTAACACAAGCTGTTGAATATTGTTGGGCAAATCGTCTCTTTATGAGAGCTACTCTTAGCAGCAATCAGGAAAAAGCAAGAGCTCTCGCTTTTTCAACCATTCTAAGAATACATGAAATGGTTAATCAATAGTACATTAACTCTACAACTTTACAATAAAGTTCTAAGATTGTAATCCTGAAAAGTGCTTAAAATGACAAGATACAACTTTCAAACTATTGAAGCTATTGCAAAAGCTGGTCTCTGTGTCGGATGCGGAACTTGCATAGCAATATGTCCACACGATGCAATAATACTTAGCTTGGACAAAGAACTGGGGGTGTATTTACCACAAATTAATTCTTTTGAGTGTGCCCTTTGTTCATTGTGTGTTAAGTGTTGTCCTGGTTTTGAAGTTAATTATAAGGAATTAAACGAATGGTTTGGTTCCCAAGAAGCAAACAAGAATAATAGTTTGCTTTTGGGGAATTATAAAAATTGTTATGCAGGGTATTCCTCAGATTCTACAATTAGATTTGATTCTTCATCTGGCGGAGTTGTTACGCAATTACTCCTTTCTGCATTGGAAGCTGGTCTCATTGACGGGGCAATAGTTACGCGAATGAGTCACAGATATCCCCTATTGCCCGAACCCTTTATAGCACGGACTCGCGAGGAAATTCTGGAGGCCTCAGAATCAAAGTATTGTCCAGTGCCCGTTAATAAGGCATTAAAAGAGGTCTTGAATCAAGATGGACGATTTGCATTTGTTGGTCTTCCTTGTCATATTCATGGGCTTCGAAAAGCGCAAAAAATGAACGAAAGCTTATCAAAAAGAATCGTTCTTTCTATTGGTTTATTTTGCTCTCACAATGATAGTTTTCATTCTACCCGATATATACTCAATCGATTGAACATCAATCCGTCTGATGTGTCGAGGATAAATTACAGGGGAAGCGGATGGCCTGGTTTGCTAACAGTTGAGCAGAAATCAGGTGCAATTAGAACATGCACTTTTTATGATTGGATTAGAGTTCATGAGTATTGTTTCTTTACCCCTGATAGATGCCTGGTTTGTTGTGACCATACAGCAGAACTTGCTGATATCTCCGCTGGTGATGCTTGGCTTTCTGAATTTTCAAATGATCCAATAGGAACCTCTATTTTTATTACTAGGAGCAAAAAAGGTGAGGACTTAATTCACTTAGCAGAGCGTCGAAATGAACTCGTTTTTCATGGTATTGATTCTAATAAAATAGTTAGATCACAAGGAAATGTTCGTTTTAAGAAGAACGGTTTTATTGTTCGTTCATGGATTTTTAGAGTCTTAAACAAAAACATCCCCGTCTATTACACGATTTTGCCAAAATCAAAATTAGTTGACCTTCCTCGGTCTTTGATTATTTTTGTTAATCGAGGTGTCGCTTCGATAAAATATTCAAACAGAAATATTGATTTTTTAATTTCTTGTCAGATGTGGTTAAAAAAACTATATTGCATTTCCATAAAGAAATCTGAATAACACTAACAAATAGCAAATGAAGTGTGAGTTAATACGCAATCAGGTATTCGCTCATTTAAGTCAACTTTATTCTCACTTAGCGAACGGAGTTATACGTTAGCGATTAGCTTATTGACAATTATCGCTTCTTTGATATGGGGTTCTTCAATTTTTGATGCGAGAATTAACCTACAATATGGTATTGGTGATCTTGGATTAACTTCTATCTTGCCTCTTTCGTTTCTAATTGCTTTTTCTCTTTTATCTATGGCTTTTGTTTTTAATTTAAAATTGAAAAATCGACCTCTATTCGTTTGCCAAATAGCTTTGTTAATTCTTTTTATAGACTTAACTCCCTTTCTGATTGAAGGTACATCAAGATTAACTTGGTCTTATGTTAACTATCGTGCAGCAGATTACATAACGCTATATGGACAGATTAATCCTTCATTACAATGGATCCTTAATTGGCCTGGCTTCAGTATAGTGACCAGTATCTTTACGCAGTTAACGACATTTTCACCACAACTCATCATTGGGCTCTACCCAACATTTTTCAATTTCGTTTTGTTCCTTCCTCTTTTCCTTTTCTTTGCCTCGTTTTTCAAAAATACCCGACTTGTTTGGCTTTCTATATGGACTTTTTATTTAGCAGATTGGATAAGCCAAGACTATTTCAGTATGCAAAGCTCTGCCCTGTTGATGCTTGTACTGATTTTATTTGGGATTTTTGGTTTTATTAATATTAAAGCAGCGGGGAAGCGACAATTGCTTATTATCTTGATATTGTTGTTTTCTTTTGTTGTTTTTACTCATATATTAACGACTCTTGTAATTATCTCAATATTGTTAGTTCTTTATGCGTCAAAGTATTTCAGACGACCTGTTTTCTTTCTTTTTTCGATTTCCGTTTTTCTCGCTTGGACTACATATGGCGCGTTCACTTATGTAGCGAATAAAGGACCACAACTTCTGAAGCAAATCTTTGATTTCAGCTTAATCTTTCAATCTAGCTTGACCTCTCGAATAGCTGGAAGTTCAGAACATCAATTTGCTGGAGAGATGCGTATTCTCTTTACTGGAGTGTTCCTGTTTTTTGGGATGGTTGGATTTTTGCTCACTTGGAAACGGGAAAAAATTAGAGGAGTCACCCGGCAAATGCTTTTTGTTGCGATCGGAACTGTCTTGCTTCTCGGCTTTGTTCCTTACGGTGGGGAAATAGTGATGCGCGCATTTTTCCTTAGTTTAGTTCCGTTAATCTACTTTATCGCTAAGGGGTTGAATAACAAAGCAGTATTCTGTATTTTTGCAGTGTTTCTTGTTGCTTTTGCGCCTTCTTTGCATATGGTTACTCATTACGGAAATGAAGTAATTGATTATGTTCCATCTAGTGAACTTCAGGGTACTCAATTTGCCGATAATATGATAACTCATGGGTATGTAGTGGGTCCAAGTGTTCAATGGGCAGAACGAACTCGCGATTTTCAATATAGCGATTCGATTGGTTATTATGCCTTTGCGGATGGGCAGTGGAGTGATTCTATTTTATTATTTAAGTCTGTCGATCTTCTTCACTCTGAATGGCCAACTTACATTGGCATTGCATATGGCGTTAGCATGTACTATTCCTTTTTTGTAGGAGATAATAATTACGTAAACAACGTGAGAGACAATCTCACTAATTCAGTTTTTTACGACCAAATTTATTCAAACCCAAATTATCAACTCTATCTCGAATTTAAATCTGCAACTTAGTTTGGATCGGTAGCTATTTAGTTAATAACTCGCAATATGACACTCAAAACCTTCAAAATCCAAAACTCAAAAAAACCCCAAAACATCACTTTTCTAAAATTCTAAGCTCATCCAAACCAGCTCCAACATCACTGCTCCCCAAAACTGAAACTTTCTTCATTCCTTCTACTTAAAGACCCAAAAAAACTGCATTCAAGAAGCAAGAACAACGATAAAATCTTGGCGCTCAACCGGTTAACATGTTAGCTTCTCTTATTGTATTGAAAATTCTTACTGCAAGAACGCAATTGAAAAATAAAATTAACTTCAAAATAATGGAGCTTTAACAATGCGAAAATACCGACAAACGAGAACAATGGTAACAGCGGTACTTGTGCTGTTTGCATTAGGCTTGGGTCTAACTGCGACATCTGCAGTTTATCAGTCATCGTTCTTAGCCATTGTCGGAGTCGCAATAATATTTTGGGGTGCCATTCTTCTCTACATACTCCCCTCAAAGCACGTACCAATTACATTCTTGACCGCCGCAACTACTTCACACATGAGCAACTTAGAGCGCATATTATCAGAACTAAAGTTCACCGAAAAAGGAATTTATCTGCCACCCAAGAACCTGCCTGACCCCGTCTCTTCCCTCATATTCATCCCTAAAACAGCAAAACAAAGTTTACCGAAACCGGATGAAGCAATAATGACTGGACTATTTAGTGAAAAACACAACGGCTTATTCTTGACACCGCTTGGCTTTGACTTATCCAAAATCCTTGAGCAAAAACAAAGCTATCCATTCACAAAAACGGATTTACGTTGCATGCTAAAAAAATTTTCAAAACTGCTCACCGAAGAACTAGAAATAACAGAGAACATAGAGATTCAAACTCAAAATAACAAAATAATACTTGAAATGAGTGGGAGCATTTTCGCAGAAGACTACAAAGAGGCTCAATTTCCACAAACTCACAATGCGATCGGTTGTCTATTTAGTAGCTCAATTGCATGTGCATTAGCAAAGGCTACCGGAAAAGCAATAGTTATAGAAAACGAAGAACGAGGAACAGATGGAAAAACAACCAAGATCGAATACCAAATAGTTGAGGAATAAAATGCTGCTTCCTCCTTTGACATTCTTGGATTTAAGCCTCCTGTTCACAGTAGGCGCCATAATTCTCTTAATAACAGTTGAAATATTTTCACCCTACTATGGTCAAACAAACCTCACAATAAACAGGCGAAAACTAAAAAACGCAGCATACTCCACAAGCATAATATTCCTAATAATCGTTGCAACAAAAATAGTCAACGTAATCTTTTCATGAAACAAGAGTAGGCACACAAATGACCGCACAACATTCAACAACAGGCGAAATACACGAATTCATGGTCAAAATTGCGAACATAAAAAAACCCGAAACAACCAAAGATCTAATAAAACAAGTACAGGAAAAATATGCTCTCCAAGATAAAGAAATAACCGCGATTTTACTGCAACTCGAAACTGAAAACAAAATCCACTTCACAAAAAAAATATTGATAGAGCCAACAACAAACGCTCAGTTATTCTCGCGGGAGCCACTATGGTTTTGGCTTTCTATCACAATTGCCATTGCAACGGCAGCATCGGTATTTACGATGCCAGAAAACGATTATCCGCTCACTTATTTGCGTCAGATATTGGGGTCAATTTTTATTCTGTTTCTTCCTGGATTTGTTTTCTTGAAAATGCTTTATCCTTCTAAAGTTCCAGTAGCGACCTCTTCAGAAAACTTGGATACAATTGAACGCATCGCATTAAGTATAGGTCTCAGCATAGCGTTAACGGCTATTGCTGGTTTAATTTTGAATTACGCTCCTTGGGGAATACGCTTAATGCCTATAACTATTAGCCTTCTTGGATTTACCTTAATCTGCGCTTTGATAGCGCTCTTACATGAGTACCCTACAAAACAACAACCGCCGCCTAAAAAATATTGCCACACTCAAAAGCAACTATTTGTGTCGTAATAATTCTGGGTCATTCCTGATTGCGAGCGCTTAAAGGTCAAAAAGAAGAACAACAACATGCAAAATTTTTCAACTGTTGTTCTTCTTTCAACAATATACTGAGCTTCAAGCGCCTTTAGCTAAAACCCGAAAAAGAAAAAAATTTAGCTGCGATTCTTGTTTTTTTAACCTGTGAGGTCCTTTTTTAGAGAATAGTTTTTCGTTTTGTGCCGTTATCTTTCTCCACACTATTGGCGATAACGAGTACTTAGAACTAACTATTGCATCTTTAATAAAAAAACTTTAAAGTGGCTCATAGTGAGATTTCAAGTGTGAATTTACGTCTAAGTTGTTTTATTGAAATAGTTTTGTTTTTAGATGCCGAAGCATAGATAGACTTTACTTTAAACAAATAGATAAAACGAATCAGGAGGTAAATTTTTTTCAAGGGAAAGATCTCATTCTGAACTAGACAAAAACAAACGCCAAAAACAATGGCATTAGACTAAAAAAATAGAAACGTTATTACTATCTAAAGCATTTTCACATATACCGGAGATTAAGAAACGTGCCTGTTGTGTTTGTTATTGGTACTGCTGGTTCGGGTAAATCTACATTTACTGCAGCGTTTAGTGAGTGGCTAAAAATGTCCAGGCAAGACGTTGCTGTTGTGAATTTGGATCCTGGAGCCTTGAAGCTTCCTTATTCGCCTGACGTTGACGTACGCAATTACGTTGAGGTTGGCGATATAATGGAGAAGTACGGTTTAGGACCTAACGGCGCTTTAATCATGGCTGCCGATCTTATTGCTGATGAGATTGAAAATTTAACACGCGACATTGAAGAAGCCCACGCTGATATTGTATTAGTGGATACTCCTGGACAGATGGAGTTGTTTGCCTTCCGTGCAAGCGGACCATACATAGTTGATGAATTAACTAAGGAGCCTAAAGCGTTGCTTTACCTGTTTGACTCGGTTTTCTCAATTAATCCGCTTAATTATGTATCAAACATGTTTCTCGCAGCTGCAGTTTACAACCGTTTCTTCCAACCTCAACTTCATGTACTTTCGAAAACCGATTTGCTCCCGAAAAAAGATGTGCAGGCAATTGCCAATTGGTCAGCTAACTCTAGAACTTTAGAAGACGCGATTGAAGAAAAACTGGAAGGCACAAAACGGCTGTTCAGCAGAAACATGATGCAAGCCATTAACAAGTTGGATCTGAAGTTTTTGTTGATGCCTGTTTCTTCGAAATCAAACGAGGGCATGGTTAACATTAACACTATGCTTGAGCGAATCTTAAACGAAGGCGAAAAATACACAACTTAAAATTGCAATTATTCTTTGTAAGCGACAACTGAAATCTCAACCAACGCGTCTGCCTTTAATTCAGAACCGACAGTGGCACGTGAAGGAAAGTCCCCCTCAAAGTACTTGGCGTATTCGGCGTTAAACTCGTCAAACAAAGACAACGATGAAAGGAAAACAGTGGTTTGAACCAAGTCTTTCAAACTGTAACCTGCAGCTTGCAAGATGGCGTCAATATTTTCCATTACTTGCCTAGTTTGCAAAGTTATTGTTTTCGCAACTATTTTACCTTGTTTTGGGTCAATTGCAAGTTGCCCTGAGATAAAAAGAAAACTGCCTGCTTTTACAGCTTGATTGTATGGTCCGATTGGTTTGGGTGCTTTGTCCGTAAATATTTTTTGTTTCATGTTTTGTCCTTGGGTTTTAAAGAGTTTGGGGTTAAAATTGTTTTGTGGTTAGACTTTGCTCATTGATTCCTGGCTATTTTGCAGAAAGCCTTTTAAGAAAAACGCCGAGTAAGTATTGCTCCTATCACCTCAATGGAGAACAGATTTCAAAATGAGAATAAACGGAAAATATTTGTTCACTTCTGAATCAGTTGGAGAAGGTCACCCAGATAAGGTGGCAGACCAAATTTCTGATAGTGTTTTAGACACAATTTTCACCCATGATCCTAAAGCACGAGTTGACTGCGAAACACTCGTAATGCAAGGAACCGTAGTTATTACAGGCCAAATCACCACATGCACATACATAGACATCCCAAAGGTTGTCCGAGCAACCCTCAAAGACATCGGGTTCGACAATGCAAAAGATGGATTAGACTGGGAAACATGTGGCATTCTTGTTTCATTAACAGCTCAGTCCCCAGATATCGCCATGGGCGTAAACGAATCAAAAGATCATGAGCAAGGCGCAGGCGATCAAGGGATGGTTTTCGGATATGCTACAAACGAAACAAAAGAGCTTATGCCTTTGCCCATCATGTTGGCGCATAAACTTGTTAAACGTCTAGCTGACTGCAGAAAAACAAAACTTATGCCTTATCTAAGACCTGACTGCAAATCACAAGTAACCGTATCCTATGAAAATGGCAAACCAAAATGCGTCACAGCAGTAGTTATCGCAGCACAAAACAACGGAAAAGTAGAAGACGAATGTCTTAAAAAAGAAGTCATTGAAAACGTAATCAAATATGTTATCCCACCTTCGATGCTTAGCCCAGATATAAAATATGTTATCAACGGTACAGGCAGATTCGTAGTCGGCGGAACCTTAGCTGACTCAGGCTTAACAGGCAGAAAAATCATCGTTGACACTTACGGCGGAGTTGGAAGCCACGGTGGCGGATGCTTTAGCGGAAAAGACCCCTCAAAAGTAGACCGTTCAGGCTGCTACATGGCAAGATACATCGCCAAAAACGTTGTTGCCGCCGGCTTAGCTGACCAATGCGAAGTCCAAATCTCATATGCTATCGGCGTTGCTGAACCAATCTCAGTTCTCGTGAATACTTACGAAACGGGAAAACTTGCAGACAACCAAATCCTTGAACTTGTAAAGAAATACTTTGACATGAAACCTAAAGCAATCATTGACCAATTAAACCTGCTAAGACCAATCTATCGAAAAACATCTTGCTTTGGACACTTCGGCAGAGAAGACCCCGATTTCTGCTGGGAAAACACAGACAAAGCTGAATTACTCAAAAAAGAAGCAGCAAAACTCAAGAAAGCATAAGCTTTCTTTTTCTTATCTTTTTAAAAACCTACCAGTTTGGTAT
Source organism: Candidatus Bathyarchaeota archaeon (assembly GCA_963701045.1). Lineage (GTDB taxonomy): Archaea > Thermoproteota > Bathyarchaeia > Bathyarchaeales > Bathycorpusculaceae > Bathycorpusculum. The sequence goes on along the minus strand of OY969560.1, from coordinate 283,513 downwards.
TGTTTACTTAACTGCCTAAAGTTCAGAGAAGGGCTTTTTCATTATTTTGCTTAATTAGACTTGTGAGTTCTTTTAGAGCTTTCAATATTTTATCCGCTGGTTTATCTTTGTTTTGTGCTCGGATGGTTAAGTGAATTTCGATGTGAGGTTTGTTTTCTTCTCCCTGTGGGTGTGATTTTATGTAAACACCAGGATTTTCGCTCATCACTTTATCTATTAATGGTGCCAAGGTTGACTCCATCATTTCATTGACAAATATGCTTCTTTCGCAAAACACTTCATCGCCCACGGTTTGCTTAATAATTGGAGCAATGCTTTGTGTAAAAATCGCTTCCATTTCTGAAGGCACACCTGGCAGTGCAAAGAGCACTGTGACATCAAAATCTATTCGTATCCCCGGTGCTGTTCCAATCGGGTTATTGATTGGCTCTGTCCTTTCGGGGATTGTTGCCATTTTAACCCGGGGAGGAGTCATTTCGCCAACTGGTCTGTTTTTGGCCTTTGCGTATTGAATATATTTTTCCTTAACTATTTCAAGCGCTTTTGGATTAACTTCTAAATTGCGCTTAAGAGCTTTTGCAATGCCTTGCAAAGTTTTATCATCAAAAGTTGGTCCTAAACCGCCAGTGGTTATAATAAACTGAGGTTTGCGTGCAAAAACTTCACAGACAACCTGGGCAATCTCCGAAACGATATCTTGTACAACAGTCACTCGCTTGACATCTACGCCTAATTTTGTTGTTTGACCACTTAGCCAATAGGCGTTTGTGTTTTGTACTTTGCCAATTAGAAGCTCATTGCCTATGCAGATTATTTCCAAATTAACAGTCAAAGACTTCAACTTCTTAGGGTTTAGTGCTTGATTTCTTTTATAATGTTTACTTAACTTTGAAAAGTAACGTTAAAAGAGAAACAAGAAGAAAATAGTTAACGCTAACAAAAAGGCTTGTTGCCTTTTAAGGTTGAAGTTTTATTTTTTGCTAAGGTACCATTTGAGGTATTCTTTTTTGCGGTTCTGTTTGGCTTCTTCTTCGGTTTCGTCCCCTGGTCGGTTTTTGTCTTTGTAGTCGTTTAGTTCTTGCCCTGTGCAAGATAGCCCACAGCTTTTGCAAACATAGTGTTTGGTAAGTGAAATATACTGCATTTCTGCACCGCATTCAGGACAATAGTTTGCCATTTTTTCCCTCTTTTCTTTGGGTTTTTATTATTAATCATTTCTGGACAAATATTAGTCTTCGCATAAAAAATAAGAAATCTAAAGACTAAAAATTGGGATTTTTAGACGTGAGCGTAGATTTTGTCGCCAGCGTATTTTCCGGTATTCATTTCTTGCTCTATTTCTTTAAGCATTAAAATGCGCTTAAATGTCGGCGGATGAGTAGCAAATAGGTTATTCAATTGCACCCAGGTGCTCTTGGATTCCTTTTCCATCGCCAACTCCAACTCACGCTCATCTAAAACACCATCATGATCAAGATCATACTCATCTTTTTTCTCCATTATGTTTTGTACTTCCTGTTTTGCTGCTCCAGGATCTTCAATATAGAATGCTCTAACTCCTTCAGGTGATTTAGGCGAAACTGACAAGCCATAAGTGATTTTTGCCAAGGCACTTTCAAGTTCTCTTGGCGAGCCAGTCACATAAGCTGAATAAGCATCAGCGTAATGCTCTCTTAATCGACTTAGCCTCATTACAATTAAGAATGTTAATATGTATATTGCAAAGGCAATTATACCAATTACAATAAGGGCTGCTCCTGAATTATCCTTACTGTTTCGCCTGCCACCCCCGCTGAAGGCGCCAGCAAATAGGGCTGAGCGTGCAATTAAATAGGCGATTAATGGTAGGGCGCCAAGCACGGTCATTACTATGTAGTCTTTATGTTTGATGTGTCCAAGTTCATGTGCGATAACACCTTTGATTTCATCCTGATTTAACTGCTGCAATAGTCCCTCATGCACAGCTAAAGTGGCGTTGCTTGTAGATCTCCCAAATGTAAACGCGTTAGGTGTATTGTTTGGAACTGTGGCTAAACGAGGCATCGGCAAACCGCTTTTTTCAGCTGTTTCTTTTACGGTTTGTTCTAGCCATGGGTTCTCACCTGGCTGTAGGTAATGGAGATGTGTTGAAGCCGCAACTATAACTGGGCCAATCGCATACTGAAACAATATGAAAAGTGCTGAACCCACCAAGGCAATGGTTAATCCTAAAAAAGCGTCCAGTTGCAGGAAGTAAACAATCGCGAATACTAATAAGCCAAATATGAATGCTGATAGAAAAATTGAAGTTGCCATTGCAAACTTTAACTGCGAAAGACTAGCCATATAGAGTTCCTTCGTTGATTGTTGTCAATTGCTTAAATGGAGAATTAAGTCTTTCTTAGAAACTTGGGCAAATAAAAGCGAAAAAACAAAGAAAATGTTTAGATCGGGTACGCTCCGCATATTCTGCAGAACTGTATCCTTGTTTTGACGTAGCCTTTGCATTCTGGGCACTGTATTGCATCTTGGGCTTTGGGAAAGACTTCTGATGGTTTGCCAAAGATTTTGCGGAAAGCCTCGTAGTAAAGCAGTTGTTCTTTGTCACGTATTTTAACGTTGTCTGTTTCAAGGATCTTCTTTTTCTTTTCTTCAAACTCTTTGTCTGTGAATTCGCTCTCAAGAACTGTGTGAAGAGCTGCTGCGCCTGTTCCAGCTTCGAGAGGCGCTTTGGGACGCCAAATTACATCTTTTGGCACCACATCTTCGTAGGCTTTACGCATTAACCACTTGCTGTATTTTACGCCTTCATGCATGTTGATTTTGAATTTGATTGGCAATTTTTTTGCCCACTCCATGTACAATGGATCAAGGTATGGCTGTTTTACTACCATCCCGAGCGATTTAGCCATCGGTATAGAGGAGAAACCCATCTCTGCCCACATATCTTTTTGCTTCTTGAGCATCTCATCTTCGTTAAGATGGAATTGCCATGGGTAACCAAAAAGCTCATCTAAGCCATCTCCGGTGAAGACGCTTCTTATGCCTTTCTTTTTCATTAAAGTTAAGCCAATGTAAACAGGCATGCTATTTCTAACATCCATTGGGTCAAAAGTTTTTAGGGCTTCAACTACTTTAGGAATAAAAGTTAAAGCGTCTGATTTGTCAAAAACATGTGTTTCATGGTCTTTGAGTTTTAAGAACTCAACCATTTTTTTAACGTACTGGGTGTCTTTTGGAGCGCCTTCTTTGAAGGCGATTGTTAAGGCTGGGATGTTTGGTTTGTATTTTACCGCTTCGTAAGCTATGATGGTTGTGTCGGTTCCTGCTGAAAATAAGATTCCGTCTGCCATGTTTTTTTGTACGACTTTATTCACCAATGCTTTGGTTTCCGGGATGAGGTGTGAATACTCTTTAGGGTCTAGCGTCATTCCAATTCCTCGAATACCCAACTTTTGCTCTGTCAACTATATAAGGTTTCTTCGTATGCAAATAAAAGCTAAAAAATAATAAACATATGTGAGGAAACGGTGCTAAATACTGAACAGACGAGAGCCTACGCGATGAAATAGATATTTAATCAAACACTATAGTCGAAAAACAATGAATTTGTAGTAAACCTAAGAAACTCTAAAATAAACCAAGCAAGCTAGAAAACAAGAGGCAAATTATCATGGAGCAGGTTAACCTTGGAGGCAACGCAAAACTCACCATTATAGATAACGTACTTGCAATCTCATCAGATGATGGCTTAACTGCTGTAAGCTCGGCGATTTTCAATGGCGGCTATAAAAAAGTAAAAGCAGTACTAAACGTTGGTGTCCCCGAAGGCTACAACGACCGCTCTTTGCACATTGATCCGCTTGAACTAATAACCTCATCCGCTGCAAAACTCAACCTAACCCATGACTACCTTGCGATGGTTACAGCGGCAAAAATCAAAAACTATGCCATTGTAACCAAAAAAGCAGCAGATTTTTCTGTAGTTGTAGCTGCAACTGCAGGCTGCTCACATGGTGAATCTAGCGGCGAATCGATGGATGTTGAAGAATCACCAGGCACAATAAACATCATAGCTTTCGTTGAAGGCAACCCAACTGAAAGTTGCATGATAGCATCCCTAATCACAGCTACCGAAGCGAAATCTGCAGCACTCAGAGATTTTGATATCAGAAGTTTCTATACGGGAGATTCTGCCACTGGCTCCATTACTGATAGCGTCACTGTCGCAACAACAAACAAAGGCAAAAACATCATTTACGGAGGACCAGCCTCAAAACTAGGCCAAATGATCGGATACTGCACTAGAAAAGCTGTGACTAAAGCTTTAATCAAACAAGAGCCAATCTGGGCCTGCCGAACAGTTATTGACAGGCTCAAGGAACGTCACCTACCAATTGAAAAATTATCAGCTGAATTATCTAAAGTAGAAGGATTAACTGTTAATGCAAAATATTTAGCTGAGATTTTAAATAATAATCCACTTTCCCTTGTTTACCTCTTGGCGGCTGTAAAACTCGATGATGAAGTAAACAAAGGCTTGATACCCGCTGGAATCGAAGGATTTTCTGAATTAAGCAAAAACTTCGGACTCTCCTCGCAAGATTGTTCTTCGATGCCAGGTTATGATAGAGTTGATTTGCCTGATTTCCTTAAAAATGCTCTAATAAAAATAGTAAAAAATGTCCTCGCTTAGACTCTATATAATAGGCAAATGTGCTCGAAACATGGTCTGACTAAAAACACACTTTTAACAGAATGCCCTCAGATTTAGAAGTCGCCAAGACCCTTCTGCTTAAATTCCTGCATTGCTCCAAGTTTTTCCCATTCATCCTTTTTCACGTAGCCTCCCACTTGCTCCTTTATTTTCTTAGCTAATCTTGGACCAAATGTAGGCAAGTTGGTTAATTGTTCGATAGAAGCGACTCTTAAGTTGTCAATATTTTGGAATCCAGCGTCAAACATGATGCGTCCGCGAACTCTGCCCACGCCTTCCAATCGGGTAAGCGGCAGCAACTCCTTTTTAATGCCTTTAGAAACTCGTTCAACCAACTCGCAGGTTAATGGTAAGAGCGCTCTGTCTCCGAACAGCCCTGCTAATTCATCAGTGGCGTGTAGTAGCCATTTGGCATTTTCAATAATGCGATATAAGTCACCTGGCTGCACATTGAACTGTTGAATAAGGCGTTCCTCAGTAACTTCTTCTATCCAACTTTTCATAACTGTTGCTGTCTTGATTTCGCCAAGAAACTCTTCAAATGCAAAATGATCTTGCCACTCATTTGGAACATCGGTGAATAATTCGTCTCTATGTTTTTCCAGAGCGAGGGCTAGTGGGTCAATTTCTCTTGCGTATGGTCTCATGACTGGTCCCATGTCGGGTGTGTGAGCAATTAGGTGTAACAATCCAAAGTCGGTGGCTTCTCCAGGTTTATTTTTGAAAGCATTTCGGATGATAACTCCTGACATGGGGTCTATGTATAGGTCGTTAATGCGTTTGCCAAATTTGGTGGCGTAAATCTCGTTGCCATCAACGCAGATCATTTCTTCTTCGTATAGATACTTTAGAATTTTGGCGAGGCTGCTTCGCATTGATTTAACGTCATATTGGTAAGCGTAAAACGTTTTTCCGAAGAAATCGAAAACCCCTTGCTCTGAATGTGCGAAATCTGAAGCGATGGTTGCAAGTACATGCGCTCGAATGATTTTTTCAACGTTAAGTCTTGACCAGATACGTTCGGGTTTCGCTAGGATGTAGCCTTCCATGAGATAGTCGGCTTCATCTGAGGTTTTGGCGATAAGTATTGATTCGCCTTCTTTGTCATATTTTGGTCTGCCCGCTCTACCCGCCATTTGCTTGTAATCAAGTACGCTGATCGGGTAGTTTCCATAGCCAGGTTCAAAACGCCTGTAATCCTGAATAATAACAGTGCGTGCCGGCAAGTTAACGCCAAAAGCCAAAGTCGGCGTGGCAGTTAATACCTTGATTCGTCCAGCTTTAAACGAGTCCTCAATTATTTTTCGGTGGGGACCAGCTAATCCTGCATGGTGAAAGGCTACTCCACACTTAACCAATTCGCTTAATTCTTCGCTGATTTGAGTTTTTTCTGCTGCATTCATGATTTCAGAAGCATCTTTTTCGAGTGCTCGCTTAATTGTTTTAGAAATTACAGCGCCAGTGTTGTGGGCTATTATTTTAGCTGCTGAAACGGAATTTCTTCGTGTAGAAGCAAAAACTAAAGCTTGCCCACCAGTTTTTAGCGTACTTAGTACTATATTTACAGTTGGTTGAGCTGTTTTATGCTCGATTTTTCTTGCGCCGCCGCTTTTGTATTGTATTTCATCGTTTACTATGATCCCTTCTTTTAGGCTCACAGGGCGCCACTCGGTAACAATATATTTGGCGTTTAGCCAACCAGCTATTTCATCAACATTGCCTATTGTAGCACTTAATGCTAAAACTTGGATGCCAGGATTAACCTGCATAAGTCGAGCTAGAACAACCTCCAAAGTTGGTCCACGTTCTGCTTCGTTTAGTAGATGCACCTCATCAGCGATAACTAGCGATACCTGATCCATCCATTTGGCTCGGTGCCGTAGAAGTGAATCAGCCTTCTCGTTGGTAGTTACAATTATGTCATATCGATCTAGCCAATTGTCGGCTGAATCAAAATCGCCAGTGCTGATTCCAACTGAAACTTTTTTTCCGTCGGCCTTCAGTATGTTAGAGTATTTTCCGAAGTCTTCAAATTTTTCGCTTGCCAACGCCCTAAGCGGTGCAAGGTAAATGACTTTTCCATGTTTTTCTAAAACGTGTTTAAGACCGCAGAGTTCTGCAATTAAGGTTTTGCCAGAAGCAGTAGGGCTTGCTAAGACGATGTTTTGGCATTCCAACACTCCTGCCCGTATGGTATCTTCTTGCGGGGGAAACAGCTCCATAATTCCTAAGCTTTGCAAGACCTCTTTTACTTGTTGGGGAACGGGCAACTCTGCAATTTTCAAATTTTAAACTCGCCGTAAACTAGTTAATGTTGTGTATTGAACAAGCTTATTAATAGAATTAGCCTTTGTGCAAGTTATTTTTTCAGCTATGTTTTTTTATTTGAAGTAGATAATAGCAAGTAACGAGTTATCTATCATTAACATCAGGTAGGATACAGTATGGTTGAAAACGTAAAAGAACTTCTCAAGTTGCATGAAGGAATCACGCATGAGGTTTACTTAGACAACGAAAATTCTAGTATTGTTCCACAAGAAATCGTTGACGAAATGATTCCTTACTTTAACAAGAAAGCTTATGGCAACCCAACATTAACTACCAAGCCAGGCTGGGAAGCTTTTGAAGTTATAATGAACTGTTTCCAAAAAATCAGCAAAATCATAGGGGCAAAAAACCTCGAAGATATCACTTTCACTCCAGGCGAAACAGAAGCCAATAACCAAGCCATTATGGGTGCCTGCTTCGCACAGAAGAGCAAAGGCAAAAAGATCATCATATCCGAAATCGAACCCATCAATGTGCTACAGGTTGCTGAGATGATGCAGAAATTCGGTTTTAGCGTCACAAAAATCCCCGTTAATAAGGAAGGATTTGTCAACCTTGAAAAGCTCAAAGAAGCGGTTGACAGCGACACGATACTAGTTAGTATTTCAGCTGTAAACAATGAAATTGGTACAGTGCAACCAATCAAAGAAGCAGTTGATACAGTCAAAGCCAAAAACCCTCAAGCGCTTTTTCACAGTGACGCTTCTGACGCTTACGGAAGAATCCCCTTTAATGTAGCAGACCTAAAACTTGACTTAGCCACTTTTAGTAGCTACAAAATCCAAGGTCCAAGAGGCATGGGCGCTATGTATCTGCGTGAAGGCGTTAACATGGAGCGCATCCTTGAAGGGCAAATTGGCACGCAGAAGCTCTGGCCTGGCGTCGAAAACACCCCGCTTATTGTTGGTTTCACGAAAGCTTCAGAGTTGGCATTTCAAAACTTTGATGTTAACGTTGCAAAAATGCGTTTGTTGCGAGACAAGTTAGTTGACGGTATATTTGGTGAACTGGATGATTTACGTTTTAACGGCCCGAAAGGTGACAAACGCTCACCTGACAACGCTAACGTCAGTATATTGCGCTGTGAAGGTGAAGCCTTAACAATTGAGCTTAGCCTCAAAGGTGTCTATGTTTCAAGCGGCAGTGCATGTAGCCGAAGACTGCTTCAACCCAGCCATGTCCTTATTGCTATTGGACGTATATTTGAGGAAGCACATGGCAGCATTCTTATGAAAGTTACACGCAGTCTAACAGAAGAGGATATAGCTTACGTTTTAGAAGTTTTACCTACAGCCGTCAATCGTATTAGAGGGATAGTCGGCTCAACAGGAGTGCATTAGTATGTCTCGTATACCTTTACCTTACAACCCAAAAGTTATGGATTTATTCCGGAACCCAAAAAACCTAGGAAAAATGGATGATGCTACAGTTGTTGCTGTAGCCGGTAACCCAGCATGCGGAGACATGATAACTTTCTACTTAAAAATCGACGAAACGAAACAAATTATTGAAAAAGCACAGTTTGAGAGCTATGGATGCGCAGCTAACATTGCTACTTCCAGCATTGTTACAGAAATGGTTAAGGGCTTAACTTTAGAAAAAGCATGGGAAGACATCACCTGGAAAAAAGTAACAGATGAAATCGGCGGTTTGCCTAGCGTGAAATTCCATTGTGGAGTACTTGCTGTGGGCGCGCTCAAACGTGCAATCCGGCAATACTTTACCCAAAAAGGTATTGCCCAGCCTAGCTGGATGCCTGCTGATCACACTTTCGAAGAAAAACAAGCTTTGGAAGAAGAAGAACTTGCAAAGACTCTCTCTAAGAGGCTCAAAGTAGAGGAAGAGAAAAAGGCTGAGAAGTAATCGTGGATATCCAAGCGATAAGGCAAGACTTCCCAATCCTTAAACGGAAAATAAACAATTATCCCTTAATCTACTTTGATAACGCCGCGACCACGCAAAAACCAAAACAAGTAATCGATGCCATTAGCGACTTTTATGAGCAGCATAATGGCAACGCACATCGAGCAGTTCATACTCTGTCTTTAGAAGCAACCGATCTTTACGAGAAATCAAGAGAAAAAATCGCGAAGTTCATCAACGCCAGAGACCCTGCTGAACTGGTTTTTGTTAGAGGGACAACTGAAGCGATAAACTTAGTCGCTTATTCTTGGGGATTAAACAACCTAGAGAGAGGTGATGAGGTACTTGTTTCTTTAATGGAGCATCACAGTAATATAGTGCCTTGGGAAATTACCTCAAAAATTAAAGGATTCAAAATAGAATATGCCAAAGTCAATTCAGATGGCACACTTGACTATGACGATTTTGAAAGCAAATTTACATCAAAAACAAAGATTGCCTGTTTAAGTCATGTTTCAAATGTAACAGGGGTTATAAATGACGTGAAACGCCTTGCAAAAATCGCGCATGACCATGGCGCCTTGATGCTTGTTGACGGTGCACAATCGGTTCCTCATATGGCGGTTGATATTCAAGAAATCGACATGGATTTTCTTGCTTTTTCAGGTCACAAAATGCTAGGGCCAACAGGTATCGGAGGCTTATATGGCAAACGGGAGCTTTTGGAGAAGATGCCTCCTTTCCAAGGCGGTGGCGAAATGATTAAAGAAGTAGTGTTCACTCAAAGCCAAGGCTGCGACATTCAATGGAACGAATTGCCATGGAAATTTGAAGCTGGTACACCTAACATTGAGGGTGCAGTTGGGTTATCTGAAGCAGTAAAATACCTAGAAGCCTTGGGAATGGAGCAAGTTTTATGCCACGAAAAAGAATTAACCAAATACGCTGTTGAACGTTTAAGGGAATGCAGCAAAGTAACAATGTATGGCCCAACCGACTTATCAAAGAAATGCGGGATCATCTCTTTTAGCATAAAAGACCTCTCTTCTCATGACACTGCCTTAATATGCGACAACTACGGGATCATGATACGCAGCGGCTACCACTGTGCCCAGCCATTACATCAGCAGGTGCTAAAACTACAATCTTCCGATAGGGCAAGTTTTTATATTTACAACACTAAAGAAGAAATTGACCGCCTCGTCGAAGTATTAAAGGAGATTTGAAGCGTTGGCAACGATTGAAGATTACGTGGCAAGGGTTGAAGGAACATGCGGCGCAGAAAAAGATGTTATAGTTGTCTTTAAATTTGATAAGAAGGATGAAGTTATCGCTAACATTTTAAAAAAAGCGCAAGTTAAAAACAAGATAGCTGGAATAATTTTTGAATTAACTTTTCAAGATACATCTTTCCGCCTTTACACAAGTGGAAAAGCAATTTTTAGAAGCATAAAGAATAGACAAGAACTGAATGATCTCCTCACAAACCTCCTACTTTAGTTACAAATTATCGAAACACTACAAAAATTTCCTATAAATATCTGCAAGTTTTTCTGCAATCTTGTTTGCTTCAAATGACTGTAAAACCCATTTTCGTGCATTATTGCCAAACACTTCCCTTTCATTCTTGTCTATGACTAGCTCTTCCAGAGCAATCTCAAGCTCAACGGGGTTATTAGGGTTGACCAAGATTCCAGTACTACGATCTTTAACAACTTCAGGTATTGAACCTGAAGAAGTTGAAATAACGGCTTTTCCACATGCCATGGCTTCGACCATCGAATACCCAAACTGCTCAGCCCAGTTTTTAGTTGGAATACTTGGTAAGCAGAATACATCTGCAAGATTATGAATTTCGGGCATATGACCATATTCGATGCGTCCTAGAAACTTGACTTTGTCTCCAATTTTGAGATTTGTTAGCAAGTTGCCTAATTTGAATTTGCATTTTGGGAACACCTGAGCCGACAATTATGAGCTCAGTATTTAGATTCTTTTTTAGGAGTTGTGAAAAAGCTTTTAGAAGGTCCAAAATGCCTTTTTCAGGAACTAATCTCCCGACAAAAAGAATTCTTATGGAATCTTCGGAAATGCCTAATTTTGTAGCTAATTGTTCATTTCTTTTGAGTGGTTTGAATTTATCGCAGTCTACTCCAGCAGGCACGACAGAAATTTTGTCGGGTGCTACGCCTTCGAGGATCAACACATCTTTAGCTTTTTCAGTTATGGCAACAAAATGTTTTGCATGCGCATGATTATATTTTCTAAATTTTGAATAGGGACTCACCTCTGGGTTGAATGCAATGTTTTCCCATTGCATTATTATCGTAGGAATACTTGTTTTCACAGCCTGGTAAGTATATGGGTACCATTCGTCAGCTGAATAAAGTATATCTAGATCAATGGTCAGTTTTCTTAAATTAAATATCATAAGGTTCCAAGAGTTGAAGTCGTATCCTGTCACTCTTCTTGCCAGGTGTATTGGTCGCTTAAACTTCTCTTTTGTTATGGTGTTAAAGTTGTGCCCCACCCTTTTAGGGAAGTGAATTTCTGAAAAGTCAAACGCATTATCGTATGTAGTGATGCCGATTGGGCGAAAACCATATTGTGGAAGCTTCTCAAAACATTGTCCCTCATAGGGGTTCAAACTGCGACCTCTTAAAATACCCACTTTATATAAAGCATATCACCTAATCATGTTTGAACATTCACGAACCATATAGGAATCGAACATAATAATTTATCACATAAAGATTGGAAGTTTTGTTGCTCACATTCTTTTTCCATCAAGATGAGTAGAAGAAATTTTTCAGTGAAATATTTACTCAGTACATAAAGGTTAAATTACGTGTGAATTAGCTTTTGAATGCTGATAATAACTAAAAGATAACAAGGAAAATACCACATGGCAAAGCTAAGCGTAATTTGGAAAACGCTGACCATAACCCAGAATCTCATAACAGTATTATCCATGAAACATGATAAAAGCAGAAAAGCATTAACATTCAGAAACGGATTGACTTGCAATTTAACTTGGCCTCAGTTCAGATTGTTTCGCGATTCGCATCCACTTTGGACGAAATATTGGATTACCCAAATAGAGGACGATATTTTCAAGATAGAGGACGATAAGGGAAGCAAAGTAGTCTGCCATTCTAATCTATTGCCAGTTATTTCGGTTCTGTTGGGTGATTATATTATTAATCAAGTAAAGGAAGACAAGTTTCATGTTAGAAATGAAGAATTTACAGTTGTTGGCTCTTCAGAGATGCTTGCATGTATTCAGGAATTAAAAACAGGAGAATATGAATGCGATTGCAGAAACAAAACAGTCCTTGACATAGGCGGTTTTGAGGGTGAATCCGCAGCATACTTTTGGGCAAAGAAAGCCAAGAAAGTCATAATATACGAACCAGTTGCACCACATATTGAATTCATAAAAGAAAATATATTTCTAAATACAATTAATGCTGAAATCTACCAAGCAGGCATTGGAAATAGAAATGAAAATAAGAGAATTCATTATGACGAAACAGATCCCGGGTTTGGCTTCCTTTCTGGTGGAGCCAAAAGTATGAAAATAAAAATTAGAAATGTGTCAGAAGTTATCGAGGAAAGTGGCGCTGATATAGCGAAATTTGACTGCGAAGGAGCCGAAGAAAGCCTAGTAAATGTTACTAACGAAGTACTAAGAAAGATTGAGTATTATATTATTGAGGTACATTCAAAAAAAATACGAAAGGCAATTGTGGAAAAATTCCAGAGTGCAGGTTTTATCTTGGAAAAAGAAAAACCTAAGCCTAGGCAGTTCTCGGTTTTAGGTCTTAAAAGGGCCAACAATGAATAACTTACTCTTATCGCAAAAACGAAAATGAGAGGTTTTTGAAATGGTGTCAAATATAATATCTCGAAAAACCAAAAATCAGGTTAAATATTTCTTATGGATTATTTTGTATAGCGTAAAGTGCTGCATCTAAGATTAAACTGTTAGAGTTGCTGCCAACTCTTTCAAGTAGGTGTCCAGATTCATCAACACCTTCACAATACCCGATTGAAGGCTCAGGAAGAGTATTCTCAAGATAAACCGACATATTTTTGGCGTAAGTTGTGTTATAAATGGCAAGGAAGCCCAAAGCTACTTTTGAGTAAATTAAGGGAGAGGTATTTGAATTAGATTCATCAAGAGTCCAAGTTCGACCATCAGGCAAGACAACCCATTCATACTCCCAACCGCCTGACATAGAGGGACCTTCACTAAAAGCTCGATATTTACCAGTTTCATTATAATATGCCTCATGAGCCAAATAAACCTGGTAGGATAGAGTCATCAATCTTGAATCAGTATTATTAAGTTCAAAGACTGAACATAACAGAGGGTCACCTGTTATTTCAGCTTTGGGCAATAAAACACCATCAGGAGTAGTGGTATTTCCAGCTGAAAAAATATTATTGAGAATTGTACTTTGAACATTAATAAGGTCCTTAGGCCAAAAACTTGCAAACCCACTGTAAATATAGTAAGCATAAATACTAGTTGAAGAAAGGACATCACTTTTAATATTAGGTATCATAGTAGCATAATTCGTTCTATTACCATAAATGTTGTAAACAAAACTATCAATGCGAAATGCCCAACTCGTGTTGTAAACTTTAACATTGTTAAGAGCGACAAATAATCGCCCGGTATCAACGCCATCATAAGGGGTAGTTGCCAAATTTGATAGATCAGGAAAGTTTTCTCCATTGGTTGCTTGGTAGAACCAATATGGATATTTATCTTTAGTAGCGGGATTAAGGGTTCGGTTTTCCAAAAACGTAAGAACTTTATCTATTCTTGAATTAAATCCCCAATCACCATCGGTGTCTATCAAACCAATTTTTCGTGCATCAATAACAGCTTGAATATAAACTCCCAAATCCCAATCAGTGAAAACAGGAGAATTTGAATAAGGAAGACCAGTTATTGAATCTACACCTGCACCTGGTTGGAAATAGTTCCAGGCATTTGCTGCCACCTTTAGCCAAACAGTACTATTGATGGTTTGAGCTGATGCTATCAAACCAGGCGGTTTGGGCTCAGAAGTGGGCGCAACTACTTGGGCTGCAGCCTGAGCTAAACCTGAAAGTACGCCACTAGGAGTGTGAGTTTGATTTTTAGTCTCGATGATAGTTCCAGATGTTGAAATTGTTGAATTATCGCTGGTTTTCAGAATGTTAGTATTGTTTTCGTTTTGTTTTGGCAAGAAAGCAAAAATTGAGACTAACATAACGGTAATAATGGTGAAAACTATCAGGCTTTTCACTTTTGTGCTATGTAGCCAACGATTACGCCTAAAGAAGCTCTTTTTCTTTTCGATGTCAAGAGACGCTTGAAAAGAAGCTAACCTCGCACGTCGAACAAAGCGAGCTTTTTTATATTTAGCCAACGTTTGTTTAGCCGTGGGCAATAATTTTGATTTCGGTAAGTGGAATTTCCCCTTCTCCATTTGAGTTAACACTCAAGCTCTAGGGAGCAAATTATTAAACTTCAATAAGCTATGCCTTGATTTAAAGTTATTTCAAAAACATCTTAATGAAAATATTAAGGTCCAAATAATCTTTAGCTAAAAGCACATTCACGAAATCTTGAATTATGACGTCATTTTAGTATTATGGGATTGAGTTCAAGCTTAAGCTTGTTGAAACTAATTTGGTAAATCCTTTAATTCTGAAAGTACTGCAACATCTTAAAAAACAAAGAGGAACTTACCAAGGATTGTTGTGTTGCTGATTCCACTTTCAAGGTTTAGATAATGTTTGCAGCTAATTTTTTCTTCGTCTATAAGAGCAATTTTGCTCCCAGTTTGAATCTCTGACGCCTCAAAGCTACTATACGCTTGAGATTGCAAAAATTCGTCAACCAAGCTTTTAGGAATAAAGACACTCTGGTTGAAGCGTCAGACCTAAGAGCCAATGGGATTTTTTTATCTCGAGCGTGCACAAGCAGACACCCTAAGGCTATCCTTGATTCGAACTTTATTATATGCTTGAGAATGTCTTCAAGCTGAAAATTGAGTAGAAAGAATCGAATGAAGCTTTTTCGAAGGTAGAACATCTTTTTTTCTTGACCCAAATTGTTAGCCGATGAACCACAATGGTGAATGAGCTTTGGTTTTGGTGTGTAGGCTACTTTGTATCCGCAAAGTCTTGCCCTTACACACCAGTCTACATCCTCATAATAGAGCGGTGTAAATTCCTCATCTAAGAACCCTATTTTATGAATCACATTAGACTTGATCATCAACACTGCTCCTGTCACAAAATAGAAAAACTCAATTTTATCATATTGACCTATATCTTTTTCGCATTCACCCCGATTATGTCCTCCTGATAAATTGATAATTCCGCCAGCATGCTGGATTTTTCCGTTCGGATAAAGCAGTTTACAACCAACAATTCCTATTTTACTGTCGGATTCAAAAACCTCAATTATTTTTTCAAGCCATTTCTCATCAGTGATTTCGACATCATTGTTTAACAGCAAAATGTATTCTGCATTATTTGCAAGTGCATGTCGGATTCCTTGATTATTTGCTCGTGAAAAACCAATATTTTCAGCATTTTTGATGAGTTCGATCACTGGAAAGTTTTCTTTGAGCATTTCCTTTGACCCATCAGTGCTTGCGTTGTCTATGACAACTACTTTGCATTTAGGATTCGCAGTTTTTGCGAAAAATGAGGAAAGACACTTCTGCATTAGTTTTTTGCCGTTCCAATTAACAATGATAACGTATATTGTCGGTTGAGACACTGAGCTTCCTCTAAATAAATCATCAATCATTCTGATTCGAAATTATTGGTTGTCTTATTATTTATCTTTCTCGGCTATGTTGCTTGCTCCTTTTTCGAATAATATTTTTGGGGTAATTGTCATATATGTTTAAAGTCGAAAATTGTGCTTCAAGAAAGATATTTACTGTTTTGCCATGCAAAGCTTCATGCGCACTTTGGTTCTACTTATCCAATTCAAAACTGGAATAAGAGGGTATTTTATCGAAAGGGGTAACGCATCTTTGAAATCCCTATGCAAACCTAATCGTATTGCTATTTTGCCTTTTTCAGTTATGGGAATATAATAGCGCGTTATCGGAAACTTTGTAAAACCATTGCTTTCTTTGAATTTGTCAAGTGACGGGTGATTTCCTATTCGCCCATACATAAGCCACTTTTCGCCTTTTGAAGCACAGACTTCAACGGCTTTTGCAAGAAGAGCATTGTTTACTGCTTTGTCCCAATGTTTCTGCATTGAAAGTATCTGAGCAATTATGGCAATTTTGTCGCCATAAACTATTTGAATAAATCCCACAAGTTCTTCTTGTAGAAATGCCCCGATAAATGAGGCTTTTCGAGCGTTCGTTACGTTTCCTACAACTGCTTCCCGTGATTCGCCATAATGCGAGAAAGCCCGTTCTTGTCTAATGGGCGTTTCATTGTAAATTTTCCAAATGCCTTCAGCGAATTTTTGGTCTGGCTCAACAATAGCCACATATATGCCGCTTTTTTCGGCTCTACGAACCATGTTGCGGGTTTTCTTACCAACACTACTCCACCACGTAGCATAATCTTTAATTTCAATTAGCCCAATATTGTCTTCTTCTTTTGTCCAAGTGCTATGTAGGTAGGGCGTAGAACAGCACCATTTTCTCTCTACAAATGTAAAAATATCTATATCTCTTTCAAAGAGCTTCTCAACGAAGGAGTTTGCAGGATCAATATTTTTTTCAAATTCCTGGTAATCATTGGTTATTTTTATAGCTAATTTCTTTTTTACTTTTAAAGTCTCAAGTTCATGATCTACATCTAAAATATGCTTTAGGATGTCATAATAAGGTCCTCTGGGGTTTATTGTTCCCTTGCTAAAGAGCCATTCAGGATGAACCTCTAATACAACGTTTTCTTTGATCAGCCTTTCCGTTTCAACTTTCATGGCTTCTAAACCGAATTTGTAACGACCAGAATCTAAACAGTATGTATTAAAATCATGGAAAGACTTTAATGGGAAATCACTGGGAATAATCGCTTTCTTTTGTCCAATTTTTCGTCCCCATAGTAATTGGGCAATAATTCTTGCTGTCCCATGAATCGTGTAGTATTTGACAGTCGAATGGGTTTCGTTTTCTAAGATTTTCCGTTCCAGATAAGAATCAACTGCAACATGCAACCCTACGTCATGCCGCTCTGGAATTAACAAAGTCAGTAATTTTTTGTCTGGAATGGTATATGGCGTGAAAAACCAATAAGCCATAGTTTGTTTGGGTGATTCGTTAAACATTCTGGCAATGATTTTTGAGTTTTTTAAATAATTTCTGCTTTTCTTTTTGATTCTCAAAGCTAAGAACAGAAAACTTTTTGCCCTCGATGGGTAAGGATAATCCACATCTAATCGTACCTTTATTATTGCCTGATCATTTGATAATTGCTGTGAATTTCCATTAGTCATAGTTGCTTTATGCTCCGGTTCCGATATTTTTAACATTCGTAGAAAGCATTGCATGGCAATTATCTCGTTTTTGAGTTTTCGAAGTCTGCAACAGTCCTTTCATATAATAAAATCTAATCAGAGGGTGAATGTAAAGTATCGAGGGTTCTTTGGTTTGAACCGCCATAAATAATCCGGTAAATGGGGATATGACGAAGCGACGTATAACTCCAAGCCTTGTCACGGGCGGGGGTCTATTGGTTTCTGCTCCAATTTTTCGCCATATTTCATATAATTGCGCTCCATACCAATATTGATGATTCAGTTCTTGTTTCAGCCCTTTGCGTATATGGACGGAGCGAACATTGTAATCAACTATCCATCCGTATCCGGCATGGTCAACTTTATAAGCCAAAGTAGTATCCACGCCTGCGTTTACTCGCAACTTAGGAAAACCTCCCATTTGCCTGATGATTTTTGTTTTATAAATTGTGTTGTCCAATGTTTTGCCTAAAGTAAAAGCAGACGTATCTCTGGATTTAAGCCATGAAGCCAAATTGGCCTCTCCACGATATTTCCTGCTCACATACTCCTGCATTTTTTTGACACTGACTGGCTTATCTGCATAACGCATTCCAGATGCAATGGCAACCTTGCTATTTTCAAGTAAGGGCGGAATTTTCTGCCACCAATCAAGGGTTAACAAGAGGTCTTGTTCAAAACTAATGAAAACATTCGATGTGACAGCTTCTAAAGCAGTGTTTGCGCCATCACTTATGCCGTGTCCTTTGTTCGGAATGACTGACCAGCCGAAAGAGGAGGCGATTCGTTGGGTGCCGTCACTGCTCGCATCGTCAGCTACTATTTTTTTCTTAACAAATTCTTGAGGAATCACTTCATTTATGCGATGCAAAACCGCGGGCAGAGTTTGAGCGCCGTTCTTAGTCCACATAACCAAGTCAATTTTGTCAATCATGCCATTCCCAAGAGACATTTTTAACAGCCATATCTAACCGAGAAAGCCTATTTATATAATCGGGCAAAAACGATAAAAAATATTGATCAAAAATTAAGCGGAATATCATTTCTTTTTGTTGAATGCCAAGAGTGATTCCTCAAAGATTGTTTCCATGGTCCTAGCATATTTTTCCCATGACAGGTGGCTTCTAACGAATAGATAGGCTTGTTCCCCAATTTTTTTGCACATACTGGGATCATTTATTAGCATTTCTACTTGCTTTGTAATTTCTTCTGGGTTTGTTTGATCAAAAATT
Organism: Candidatus Bathyarchaeota archaeon; assembly: GCA_963701045.1. GTDB lineage: Archaea > Thermoproteota > Bathyarchaeia > Bathyarchaeales > Bathycorpusculaceae > Bathycorpusculum. Next base: position 264,894 of record OY969560.1, on the reverse strand, counting down.
AATCCGTTTACATTGGATTGGATGATTTCTGATCCTCCGCATTTGTTGGAGACTATCACTGGTTTTGATGCAGACATGGCTTCGATTAACGCCAACCCCCAGGTTATTTGCTCGGGGAAAAGAAACACGTCACATGCTGCGTATATCTCTGCAAGTTCTTCATCATCGTTGGTATGCAGAAATAACACTTTGTCTCTTACCCCAAGTTTTTCACTTAACTTAACCAAGTCTTCTTTTGGACCGCCACCGTCAAGTATCAATTTGACTTTGTCATAATTCTTCGAAAGATTGTAGAGAGTCCTTATAGAGTCAGTTTGCCCTTTGCTTCGTTGAAAGTTGCCCACCTGCAGCAGAACAAAGTCTTTACTTAATCCATATTTTTCTCGGATAGCAGTTCCTGAAGAATTATGAAAAAGTTCAATGTCTACACCGCTTCTCACAATTCTTGATGATCTATTGTACGCTTTGCTTACATGGTTCTGAGCAATTTTTGACAAAACTAAAATTTCGTCAACATAGCTTGAAGCAACTCTGTCCAGTATTTCATAAATTGGCCAATTAATTTTTCTTAAGCCCTTTCTCGATTCGTAAGCAAAAAACCAATCTGGTGGTTCATTGCACATCCACACAACCGGAACGTTTAGTCTTTTTTTTGCGAAAAAAGCTGCCCATTCAGAGGGAAAATTATGATTATTGATTATGTCAAATCCTTTGGGTATTTTTCTGCCGATGTTTACCATTGATGGGAAATCGTATGGAATGGTGTAAAACTGTCGCCCCAATGCTTTTCGCATCCAACTTCGTAAAGAAGATGATTCCGTCGCTTCATTATAACTTGTTTTTTGCTGTATTTCGGAAGGAATAAACAATTTAGGTATTTTCTTTCTTAGCGGATGCGGAATCACGTTTACGGTGAGTTTTTCCATCATTTCAGGATAGCATTTTTCCTTGTTAGCTGCACTGGTAAAAATCTCAACTTCATGCCCTAACCTTTGAAGTTCAACAGCTAATTTCAAGATTTGTCTTTGCCCGCCGCCGCGACTAACTAATGGAGTGTGAATCAATGCAATCTTCATAGGTTCTGCATTCCAGTTACGCTTAGAGCATTATTTAGCCCTTATAAGTTTGCCTCTTCATTCCAAATTAGGCTTTGTATAAGAAAACATCTATCTGAGAACGGTAAAATGAGTGATTTGCGAAAAAACAGTCTATCTGCTATTTTTTTCCGTTTTTTTGAAATAGGAAATTATTTTGTCAATTCCTTCGGCTATTGATATTGTTGGTTTCCAATCTAGTTCTTTGCTTATTTTCGTTGCATCCATGACTATCGAGGATTGGTCCGAAACTAGTGGTCGATACGGATATCCTGGTGGATATGAACCTAAAACAAGATTTTTCTTGTCAAATCCAACCTTGTCAGCAATCATGATGGATAGCTCTTTGTTGCTTACACCTATTCCTGTTCCAACATTGTAAACTTGACCATTAGCTTTCGGATTCTTCATCGCTAACATGTAACCGTTAACATGGTCATCAACATACATGTAATCTCTGACTGAATCCGGCGAGCCGATGTAAACTTTTTTACCCTGTAACATTTGAGTAGCCAGATACTCAACCATGAAACTATTGTCGAATTTTCTGCCATACGAGTTTGTGGGACGCAATATAGTGCCGTTCAAGTTGAAAGAATTAAACATCATTTGCAGGTAAAGGTCGCCTGCAGCCTTACTCACTGCATAAGGACTGGAAGGGTGCAAAGGCAAGCTTTCCTTTAAAGGTGCGTTCGGTTGTATGCCATATACCTCAGCAGTTGACGCGGCTATTAATTTCCTCGTTTGAGGATCTTGAAGCTCAAGCAATGAATGAGCAATGTTCATGGTTCCAATATAGTTGGATTGCTGATATTCAAAAGGGCGCTCAAATGAATCGCGTACAGGTGAAAGCGCACCTAAATGGAAAATCACGTCAGGATTAGCCGTCTTAACAGCGTTGCGAATAGAAACATAATCAGAAATGTCACCTGAAATCAAACTTATATCCGGCAATAAATTTCTGATTACATCCATATTTCGGCTGGCTACTCTCCGAACAACACCATAGACTTCGATCTTCTCATTGATTAGTTTCTGAGCTAAGTGGCTGCCTATGAAACCCATGATTCCAGTGATTAAAACGCGGGTCATGTTTGAACTCTCCGTAACAATGCGAATTCTTTTTCTGCAACAGATAAGTCCTTAACGCTATTAATAGTTAACCATACATCGTCTGGCTTGAGTCTACAAACTTTCAAAGCCCGCTTCTTAACAAGCAACGGAAAAACCGTTTTTTCGATTGACCCATTCTCTGGGATGAAATCGAGTATTTTTTGGCTAAAAACATAAACACCTATACTAACGAACATATTTTCAACTAAGGGTTTCTCTTTGAAAGAAACAACATCGTCACCTTCAAGCTCAAGTATCCCAAATGGTGAACGCATGGGTGCAACAGAAATCGTGGCTACAGGCTTATTCTTTAAGTGTAACTCTTCAAGTCGCTCCAAATTCAAACTAGTGATTTCGTCTCCATTCATGGCCAAGAAATCATTGTCCTTCGCGAATCTGCTAATGGCTAAGCGAAATCCTTCTCCGGTTTCGCCTTCAACTGTGTGCTCACTAAAATCTATTTTCAAACCTTGCGAGTTTTCCTTCAAATAGTTAATAACTGCTTCTTTTCGATAAGCAACACCCATAACCAAGTGTTTGAAACCGTAGCTTTTGAGCCAAGACACGGTCCAGTGAATTAGGGGTTTTCCATTAACGGGAACCATACATTTTGGCATATCTTCGGTAAAAGGTCGCATTCGCAAACCAGCCCCGCCAACTAAGATGACTGCAGTTTCGATCTTCTTCACTTTTGACCCCAAGCAAAAAACTAAAGGTACAAATATATAAACTTAAACAGCCTTCATAAAACAACAACTTGTGAGGCAGTCATGAAAATTGCTATGGTTCATACGTCCTTGTGGGGACGCGGCGGAGCAGAGAGGCAGCTTTTAAACTTGGCTATTGAGCTGCAAAAACTTGGAAATGAAGTGGAAATATTTACGCCTCAAGTTAACGAAAAAACCTGTTACCCCGAACTACTGAAACAAGTAAAAGTTAACGTTTTGTCCCATAACCGTTTTATTCCATTTAAAAATGATTCAAACACATATTTTGATGAGGCTTCCGGTGGAGGAAGCATTCGGAATCAAGTTCAGCGGATTGCAGTTCACCAATTTTACACGTCTGGTCTTCCAGCAATGGTTAATCTGGGAAGAATGATACCTAAGGGATTCGACATTATCAACAATCATAATCCGCCTTCAGAGTGGGCAGCATTTATTGCAAAAAACAGATTGAAAATTCCAGTTGTATGGATGTGTAATGAACCCCCAACCTGGTTTAGCATTGCACGAAAAAGCGTAAGAAAAAAAATCAGTTGGCCATTATTTGAAATTTGGGATAAAACTTCAGTAGAATATATCGACAAGATAGTCGTATTATCGCATGTTGCAGAAACCATGGTCAGATACGCATACAATAAACCGTCCATGGTGATAAGAACCGGAATAGATACCGAAAAGCTTCAAAATGTATTTGGAGAGGAAATTAGAAAAAAACTCGGTTTGGAAAACGATTTTGTTCTGCTGCACGTTGCCAATTTTGATCCTAAACGGCAATCTGATTCGATCAAAGCGCTTTCCTACTTATCCAAGAACCATAGTAACATCAAACTCATTTTAGACGGAGCCGGCTCCCGAGAAGATCTACAAAAACTTTCCAGAAACCTGGGTGTGGAAAATAAGGTATTTTTTATACGCAGTAAATGCGATAGTGACTTGGCTAAAGTATACGCGTCTTGTGACGTTTTTCTTTTTCCGCAGCAGATTACTTGGGGTTTAGCGGTTGTTGAAGCAATGGCGTCAGCAAAGCCAGTGGTAGTCGCCAAAGGATGTGGGGTCGCAGAGATTATTCAAGATAACTGGAATGGGTTTCTTGTTGAAAAAGGGAAGCCGGAAGAGATAGCAAAGATAGTTGAGAATCTTATAATTAATCCATCTCTTCGAGAGATAATAGGAAAAAACGCTGAGAATTATGTTAAAGAGCATTTATCGTGGGAAAAATATGCATTGAAAATGGAAGAAGTCTTTGAAAGAGTCGTTAGGAACAATTGAAAAATAAAGCTCGAGTTATCAATTAAACGGGATAATTTGTATTAAATTGATTTTAGTCGAACCAAAAGCTTTTGATTATTTTAGCAAGAAAAGAGACTGTGTGATAATTCAATTTCGTTTCAGAAAAATCTGATTTGACAGCAAAAATCAATGATGTGACAAGCAATTTTTAGCTACTATGAAGTAATTTTCAAAATCCGAAATGACTTTTTACCCAGTCTCAAAATTTGACTTAAGAAATCGAAGCTTAGTCAAGGATTGTTGACGAAAACGCTTTAATATTTACCGAGTTAAGCTGATCGCACGCAATCTCTCTTTTTTTCCATAAGTCCATAACCAGCATACAGACTATGAGATGAATTTGTTTTTTAGTTTTTAATCTGATTTCTTAAGCAGCTAGGCTAGTTGATAGTAGGTTGAATAGGAGCGGGCATTTTGTTGATACAATTTGCTGATACATTTGTATGTACAGTCATGGTCAAAAACTCAAAGTCTGATAACCTGCGGGATCTTTTGAGTTATCCCTTAAAAGGAATCCATGACAACATAGCAAGGTTAATTTTCAGAAACTAATACAGATAACATTAAAAACCACAAGTTATCGCGTCCCAAAAACTGTAAATTGGTTACAGAGATATAGTTTTTTTCGGTGTAACCTAAATCATGATTAGAAATGTTTCTTTGCTTTAGTTTAATCCTCGCCACTTGACAGTCAAAGTTAAACTATTTAAATCCGAAGCCGAAAGGACAAGCTATGCTGAAAGGACAGAAAGGCGTAGGAATAGTCACTGGCGCCAACGTCGAAATTGGAGAAAACGTATCCATCTGGAATTACGTTGTAATAGGTGAAAACACAAAAATCGGCGATGGCACACTCATAGGCAGCTTCTGTGACATAGGCAAAAACGTTGTTTTAGGAAAAAACTGCAACATACAAGCCCACGTAACCATCTCAAACGACTGCATCCTTGGCAATGACGTCTTTATTGCCCCTAACAGTTCTCTTCTAAATGACAAGTACCCAAAAAGCACTTTTATGACACCACCAATCATCAAGGACGGCGCAAGAATTGGCGGAGGAGTTACCATACTGCCAGACGTCACTGTTGGAGAAAAAGCAGTTATCGGCGGCGGCAGCGTTGTCACCAAAAACGTGCCTTCACGAACTGTGTGGGCGGGTGCTCCAGCAAAAGCTGTTTTGAATTTAAAGGAATATGAAGCCAAACGAGAAGCCTTCATAGCCTCAAGAAAAAGGTGCAGAAATGAAAATTTGGTATGATGCGTGTACAGGAAAACACATTCGATACGGCTCGGCTATCGGGCAGCGTCTTAGGAAAGCAGGGCACGAATTCATTTTCACTACAAGGCGTCATCCAGATACAATACCATTGGCTCAAATTCTAGGTGAACAACCCATCGTGGTTGGCAAGTATGAACCGTCAACGTTAGCTTCGAGGCTTAAAGAAAGCTCGGAACGCATCATGTGCTTCGCTGACATATTCAAAGATAACCCTCCAGATGTCGCAATCGCTCACCAGTCAGTTGAGCTTTGCCGAACTGCCTTCGGACTTGGAATTCCAATAATTTTAACCGCTGACACACCTCATGCAGAAGCCGTTAACAGATTAACAATACCCTTTGCACACACACTAGTAGTTCCGTCTGCTTTGCCTAAAAAATTTTCAAAACAATACTGCGCAAAAAACACGGAATCGTTCAATGGCGTAGACGAGGTTGCTTGGATCAAAGATTTCAAGCCTCTAAAAAATAACAAACTTAAGAAACCATTAATTGTTGTACGACAGGTCGAATCTAAAGCCGCTTATGCCCGCGGAAAAAAAGACATAACTCAACAGGTTTTCAAAAAACTCGCAAAACTGGGTAACATACATTATATTGAACGGTACAATTCACAAGGCGAAACATTCGGGTCCAAAGCCGGTTTTATTGATTCAGCAAGCTTGGTAGCAAATGCCGATTTAGTAATTACTTACGGCGGAACAGTCTCTCGTGAGGCAGCTCTTCAAGGCGTTCCAAGCATAGCCATCTCAGACATGGCAAAAACTTACGTCAACACATATCTATCTGAGAAAGGGTTTCCAATATTCGCGACCACTAAACGAAACTTACTTACACTTGCCGAGAAATACGTTGGCAAGAAATTTGATGTTAAAGACAAGCTAATGCAGCTGGAAAATCCAGTTGACGTAATCGAAAGAGTCGTAAACCGAATTAATCAACCATAATCGCTATTTTATCGCCGACTTTTAGATGAAATCTTTCGGCAGCTCTGCCTTGATTTAGAGCCAATTCAACAAATCCATGGCTCCCCACCAAAACAATAGGTTCACCTGTTGTCGCTTCCCCGTAGGTTTTGCAAAACTTCAATTTCAATGAAACCTGCGGTAGTTTAATATTAATTAACTGCGAATTGGGCATGTTTCTTTCCTTAATGTTAAAGATTACATTACCAAAGTCGTCGATATACAATATTTCGCCGCATAAGACGCCATTGATTTGTTCAGCTGCTGAAAAATGAGGTAAAACGGGGTCTTTTATTTCTGAGCCGAAATCTTTTGGTTGAGTACCTTTGTCTATATGGGCTGCAGCCGGCGCAAAAATATCTCTGCCATGAAAAGTGCTAGAAGTTTGAGAAAGCATCAGATTCGGGTTTGAAAGCTCATATATGCCTTCTATTCCCTGACTTTGTGCTGCTAACATTAAGACCCCGTTATCTGGTCCAACGAAAAACCCACTTTTAGTCTGAATCACAATACCACGCCTTTCAGTTCCAACACCGGGGTCTATTATCGCAAGGTGAGTTGTACCTTTGGGAAAATAAGGCGTAGCTGAGGCTAACATGAAAGAGCCCAGGCGAATGTTAAATTTTTTAACGTCATGTGTTATGTCAATTAACATGGCTTTTGGGTTAATTGTAAGAATTACACCCTTCATTTCAGCAACATAGGGGTCATGCAGACCAAAATCGGTTGTTAAAGTAATCATGTTTTAGCCCCCGTGAACAACAGGGATAAAGACAACTTCATCTCCACTCATTAATTTAGTATCTAAACCTTTTAGAACGCTAACTTCTCTACCATTAACCAAAACTAGCGAATTAGAGTTTGAATTACCCGACTTTTTCTCGCCGAAAATTTTTGCTAGCTCCGGCATGTTTTCCCCAAGTTTATCCACTAAATTTCTTAGTGTATTTCCGTCTTGGATGTTGATAATTAACTGGTTTTTTCCGCTGATTTGTCTCATTGCGCCAATAAATTTTATAATTAACGGCATGAATATCCCGATCTACTAAATGAATATCTTTTTTGGTTAATTTTTTGACTATTAGAACTTAAAAGTTTTGGAATTTTTCTTCAGTTAAGGTTTCCACGATGTCGGTAGCAATGTCTACAATTGAGTCAGCTTGCTTCATCATGAGATCACCATTTACTTCTTCTAGCTGCGATATTTGCTGTATGATGCTTTCTACTTCTATGAGAAATCGAAGGATTGAATCATTGGTGTTAGGGTTTTTTATTACTTCTTCTCTGATGAGTATTTCAATAAATGCGGGTTCGCCGAGGCTGTAATAGATGGCGTTGCGGGCTTTTCGGATAGCTTCTAGAACTAATCCTGGCGCCATGTATGGGATTTTTCGTGCTGCTTCCAACTCAGCTTTTGCTTCACGCAGGTATCTTAGCGCCCAGCCTTTTCTATACGTATCCATCATAATTTAAGCCTGGAAAAAACTTAGTCGTCTTCGTCTTCATCGTCAACTGGCGATTCGATTTCGGCCCCACTTTGAGCTAACGCTATCGTTCTGGTTATGTATCCTGCAATTTGGTTTCTTACACGAGTGGTTGTTCCTTCAGTTAAAGACTCAACCAAACGTTTGTTTTCATCGAAGTTTGCGTTAAATTTATTTGGAAAACGACGCATTAGTTCTTTGCCTGTTCGTTTTACCTGATCAGTCTTTACTTTTCCCAAATCTTAATTCCTCATTAGGTCACATTTTAGTTGTTCTAACGCTCAAAGGCGCAAGAGCAATCCTCAATAGATAATAGGCTTAATTTAACTTTGCGCCTTAATAATTTAAAGACCAAACCGATAAAATTCAAGAATAACCACCGAGGGATCTTATGCCAGTTTTATATTAAAGAAACACTCAAAGTTCTGGGCAATCTGGGCTGCCACTTCTCCGACCTGAATTTTCTTGATTTCAGAAACTGCCTCAACTACGTTGCGGATGTATGAAGGTTTGGTTAATTGCCCGTTGAATGGTCTTTTCCAATATGTTACAGGTCCGTCGGTTTCCGTTAGGAAGTTTGTGAGTGGTACTTGGTTGATTACTTCGCGGATGCCATTAGAGTAGGTTGCTGGTGGACCTTCGGTTATGAAATAGCCTTTGTCTACTGCTTTGAATAATGTTGTCATTGGGTAGCTAAACCAGTGTAAAAGCACTTTGTGGACTCGGTAAGAAGAGAGCATTTCGACAATTTTGTCGGTTGTGCCGCGTGAATGGATAATGACTGGTAAATCAAGCATTTCAGCTAAATGCAACATACTGTCAAATACCAAAATCTGTTTCTCCCAAACCGTTTCATATTTACCATCTAATCCTATTTCGCCGATGGCTTTAACTAAACCCTTATGCTGCTGAATGAAGTCAATTGTTTGTTCAAGTTCGTTTTCCTTGAGAACATTTACGTTCCATGGGTGAATCCCCAGCGCAGGATAAACCAAATCAGGGTATTTTTTTGCCAATTCAATGTCGTTTTGACAGGTTTTGAAATCCATGGAATTAGTCATTACTGCTACTACGTCTGCAGTTTTCGCATCCGCTATCAATTCATCAATGTGGCCTACATATCCTGCGTCCGAGAAGTGAACGTGTGCATCCACAAACTTCATTGTGTTCTGCACTAAGTATCTACGAAGGTCAGTTTATAATTTTTCTTTTTTATAAAGTAGACCTTTTGTTGCGGGCAGAGTTTTTTGGTATCTTAGTTTTAGTTTTTGTTAAGAGTTAATTCCCTTTTTGAGGTTAATTTGAGTGTTGTTTAATAAGCAAGCTATTGTTTTCACCGATAAGGCTATATATTGCTTTAAAAAGAAAAAGAAGCTACGGAGAAGTCGATATGACTGAATTAGAAATAGCAGTAGCTCCCATGCACAGACTATGCAAGAAAGCGGGCGCTGACAGAGTAAGTGAAGCAGCAGCAAAAGAACTTGCAAAAGCTCTTGAAGAAATTGGCGTTAAAATAGCAAAAGAAGCACTCGATTATGCTATGCATGCGGGAAGAAAAACCATTAAAGCGGAAGATATTGAAATCGCCGCTAGAAAAGTCATGGGCAAATAAGCAAACTCATAATTTAACTTTCTCTCCTTTCTTCTTTTTTGTTTGATTTCTCATTTGTAGACTGCTTTTTTTGTTTCTTCTATTTGCCGTTGTTATAGAAGTTTTTGCGCCCACAACCTAATTTCTGCTTCGTGTTTTGGGTTTTACTATTGGTTTGGATTGTTTTTAGGGTTTTGTTGGTGTTGTATTCGTGAATAAAACTTTTATCAGATTGTTTGTAAGTTGTTAGGTACAAATTCGATTTTGCTTTTTATGATTGGTATGTTTGACTCTAGGAATTATTGCCCGAAACGGTACGTCTTCATTTCAATCTTTGATCACTCTTATGCCACTCTCCAGAACACATCATAGTGAGTTCCTGCAGGATTTAAAAAGCGAGCGAACCGTTTTTACTCAACTCAATTGGCATTTAAGCTTGCTAACAGCTTTTTGATGTGGCCACACATCTTTAATCAGGCGCGCATTTTCAGTGTAGGCTAAGCGGGCATAGGGGACCTACAACATTAGGGCTTGATTTGACTTAGGCGGCGGATGCAGCCTGGGCGCTTGGTAAAGGAACAACCAAACCAGAACATAGTGAATGTAGTAAAGTTCGGTTTAGGCTCTACAGAATGTTTGACAGCAGTTGAGATCGCAAACATAGTTCTGCTTCACTCCTTGAATAGTGCGGTTTTTGCAGCCATCACCTAATTATTGTTTGACATTGTTATAGGGATTTTTGTGGGCTGGAAACTTAACAAATTGCAATCATGGGTATTAATGAGATTCATCAGGAAGCGTGTAGGGATATTGGCTTAATGGTTAATTCTAAAGAAGATCATATTAGGTAGAAGCTTTTTGCTTTAGATTTAAAAGCTGTGAAAGAACAACAACAGCATATTTCTGGAAAAAAAGCGTGTTGTTGTTCTTCTAAAGTTAGATTGCTTATTCTCAACTTTAATTTAGTAAAGAAATCTTCCTCGGTAGATTCGTTCCCAGCTTAAGGCATAATCGACTCTTAAGAGACAAAAAAAGAAGATGGTGTGGTTCGTAACCAATTTGAGGTGAAAAAATCTTTTCCTCACTACCGCAACTGGCTCTTTTGAGACAATATTGCGATGAACACAAGTAAAAGCATCCCTCGCCAACATTGCAATGGCGCAAAAAGACTCTCTTAAGAGCATGTGATATTTTCGCGAACTTGAATTTATGTGAATTCAATAAGCAAAGAGATACTATTCATACTGGCTATAAACTTAACAAGAAAATGCAATGAAGCAAATCGAAAAACTGAATGTTTCATGAAACCAAAGACTAAACGGGAAAAACTGTTTAATGTCTATAACTCAATTTACCTCGTTTTATCCGGGGTTTAGGCGGTTTCTGAAGAGGCCCAAAGAAATTGGAAATATTCTCGTGCGAATCCAACTAAACCAACGTGGTTGCTCCAGATGACAAGGCTTGGTTTATCCTCGCCGAGGAAAAGCATGGCTTCTTTGCCGTCAGCGATAATTCCACCACCAAACATATGATCTCTAATCCGTAATTCGTTTAAAGCGGAGAATTTTTTGATGAAAAGCCAATCGTCTTTTTTACCTGTAGCCATCAATTTAACACTGACAGTCCGCTTCAACCTGTTGCCGAGCAAGGGCTCAGCCAATGCAATCACGGGTTTTGCAAACTCTGGCGCCGCAATCACGATTTCCTTTGTAGCCTTAACAAGAACCTCTTCAAGTTTACTTAAAACAGCTTGTTGTCCACGCAAAATTAGCATATCCGGGCGCTCAACAAGTTCACGTTTTTCATAAAGAGGCTGTAACGAGTTTGAAACTGTGTTTTCCCAGCTTTGATATTTGTCTTCAAGCCGAAGTTTAGTAAAACGTGTAGCTTCAAGCGGGGGAACAGGATAGTATTTGAATGGTCGGGTTTCGGTATTTTTTATCCAGCCTTTCTCTTTTAGCGAATTGAGGACCTCATACATTTTGCTATAAGGCACTTTTGTTTGTTCACTAATTTCCAAAGCAGTTAACTGTCCCTGTTCGAGTAAGGCAATATATGCGTCAATCTCATAAGCGTTCAAACCCATTTCATGTAGGGCATTTCGAGTTTCCTCGTTAACGGACATGTTTTTCCACCCAATCACCTTAGGAAACGTCTGGAAACCTTATTACATCACATATGCTCTTAAGCCCTTCGAAAAGCGCCCAGACCATAGAAGGCAAAAAAATGAAAGACATCAAACCAACAAGAAGCATCTGCCCAGAATGTTTACAGGCAATTGATGCAACGATTTACGAAGACAACAACAAAGTTTTCATAAAAAAAGATTGCCTAGAACACGGCCATTTTGAAGAACTTTACTGGTCAGATTATGACCAATATATGAGGGCAGAAAAATTCCGTTATGAAGGGGATGGAATGGAAAATCCACGCACAAAAAAAGATAAAGGTTGCCCAAATGACTGCGGTATCTGTCCAGAGCACAAATCCCATACTGCCCTTGCAATCATAGACATTACTAACCGTTGTAACCTCAAATGTCCTGTTTGTTTTGCTAACGCAAACTATGCTGGCTATGTATATGAGCCCACAATGGAGCAGGTTATTGGCATGCTTGAGAATTTGCGTGTAACCAAACCTGTACCAGCTCAGGCTCTTCAATTCAGCGGCGGAGAACCCACAATCCGCAAAGAACTGCCCGCAATGGTGCGCAAAGCCAAAGAACTCGGCTTTAACCATGTTGAAGTTAATACTAACGGTTTACGCCTCTCTCAAGATGTTGAATTTTGCAAGGAACTCAAAGAAGCAGGCGTCAGCACCATTTATCTGCAATTTGATGGATTAACTGCAGAAGTGTACAAGTATATTCGAGGCGTCGATTTGCTTGATATAAAAATGAAAGCTCTCGAGAACTTACGCCAAGCCGGTTGGAATAGCGTTGTCCTAGTTGTTACCTTAGTTAAAGGCGTAAACGACAGTCAACTTGGTGACCTCATCAATTTCGCCGCTAAAAACAGCGACGTCATCCGATGCATAAATGTTCAACCAGTTTCATTATGTGGCCGTTTGCCCCCTGATGAACGGGAAAAGATGCGCATCACCATCCCAGACTTCATGCGCAAAGTAGAAGAGCAAACCAACGGTGTGATTAAAACCAGCGATTTCTATCCTGTTCCAGTAGTAGTTCCGGTTTCTAAAGCTGTCGGCGCAATCAAAGACAAACGCTATGTCGAATTCACAGCGCACCCACACTGCGGCATGGCAACCTTTGTATTCATCGAAAACGGCAAAATAACACCAATCACACGGTATGGTAACATAGATAAATTCGTTGCCACCCTCCAAAGTGTATACAACGATGCATCCAAAGGCAATAAAAGCAAAGCAAAACTTCGACTCGTAGGTGCAAGTCGCCACATCAAATTCAGTTTCTTACGCAAGTACGTGCTAAAGGTCTTAGTTAACGGTGACTACAAATCCTTAGGAGACTTTGCCCGCTCTGCCCTGCTGATTTCTTCAATGCATTTCATGGATCCCTACAACTTTGACCTTGAACGCGTACAACGCTGTGTCATTCACTATGCTGTTCCAGATGGACGGATCATACCATTCTGCACTATGAACTCAATTCACCGTGCTGAAGTAGAAAAGAAACTTGGCATCCCACTCAAAGAGTGGACGGCGCAACATAAGGTTGAAATAAGCCAAACAATGTAACTGTTTAGAACAAAAGAATAGCAAGGTGAAATTAATGGGTGGAAAAAAGAAGCTTGGCATAAAGCAAATGGAGAAACAACAGTCTACTCAAGATGAATCTAAAGCTGCAGGTGACAAGAAGAAAGAGAAAGCTGGCCCGCCAAAAGAAAGAAAGGCATTAGGTATTTTACCTCCAGACTCAAAAGACACAAAAATCCTGGCTGAGGTCAAAAAAATAGGCGTCCTAACACCATACGTAATTGCTACCAGATACGGCGTAAGAATGAGCGCAGCCAAAGACTTCCTTGAAGAGCTAGAAGCTAATGGCACAATACAGCTTGTCTCAGGAAGCCATAACCTTAAAATCTACAAGCCTAAAGCAGCATAAACTGCTCAAGCTTAACCTTTATTTTAAAATTCAAATTTTGAAATAGTCTTGTTTATGACCGAATTCCCCGAAAGAGTTTACACAGCAGAGGAAGTAAAAACAGCCAGAACCTTAGTAGAGCAAGGTTACAAACACAAACTAACAGTTGAAGGCTCAGAAAGTTTCAAAGAAAAAGTTAGTCAAGCAATCGAGCTAATCAAAACCGCAGGCTACCATGATTTTTTACAATCTTACATTAGGTTAATTATGGAAATTGATGGCATAACACAACTTCGTGAAACTGAAGCAACAATTTGGGCAAATAAATTCGCGGTTGACAACCCAGTTGATTCTGCAAGCTTACTTATCCAAAAAACTTACCATATGAAAGAATACCTTGAAGGCGAACTTTACTATGGTGGAAACGCTGAAAAACGTTCTGTTGCAAAACGAGTAGAATTCCTTGAAACACTCAAAGACAAAAGTAATGATGTAAGTGTAAAAGAGGAATGCGAAAGGCTGCTTGTGCTTTGGAAAGAGAGCTCTCTAGCTTTCTAAATGCTGTTCAGGCGGAATTGATTCAACTCGGATTGTTGCTCCGCTTTTCACTTGCTTGAAAAGATCCAAATTGTTTGTTATTTTTCCAAGAATGCTCACTGGACTATAAGGTTGTGATTTTCCGTAAAACACACACAATGCACTGCCCATTGGCCAGAAAGCAATTGTACCCGTTTCTACTATGGGCTTAGCTTTTTCTTCGCCCATTTTTATTGGAATTTCAAAGTAAACTTCCTCTTTCCAAATTGCGGCTCGACCTTCCATTGGGAGTTTCCTCATGATATAATCGATGGTTCTAGGTGCTAAAAACCGTACCAATTCACCTTCAGCTTGACCTGCTCCTTCAATGATAAACTTGACCTTCAGGTGGGAAACGTCTTCATTACTCAAACAAGTCACACTCCTTTGATGAAAATCAACAATGTTAACGTCTGCCTTATCCATAGTGGGAAGTCTAATTTAACTCTTTATTGTAACATTCCAAATTGTAAAACCCGGAATAGTGCAAACAGGTGCATAGTGACTTACAATCACATTTGCTGATTGAAGCTACTTGCATTTTTTTTAATGTAAACTATTTCTTTAGAATTAATTGGCGAATTGGATTTGTAAATAGTTATTCAGTGTTCATTTTTTGGACGGTCTTGTAGTCGGATATTACTGGAATTTGGCGCGCTCTAAATTCCTTGTCAAGTTTTGAGTCACCTGTGTCAACTCTTAGACTTTTAAGTTTATCCAGTTTGCTTTTAGTTGCTACAACAACAACGTTGTCTAAGCCTACTTGACTTATCACTTTGCTGCTAATTTGCTGGTTTCCTCTGCCGAAAATAAAACCTTGCCCTCCAATTGGGGTTACAACTATTTTTGTGGCTTTATCTTTGGTGGCTTGGAGAATTTGTTGTTCATTTACGTCGTTTGATACTATTTTTTTGTTTTGTATTATATCTACGCCTAGGAGAGTTTTTTTCTGGTCAAGAAGGTCGACGATGGTGCGAGTGGTCGTTCCAGGCCCTATTACGTATTTTATTTCTGGTTTCATTTGTTCAATAATATAAATCGCTATCGCCGCTTGGTTGCGTACTTCATTATCGGTTATTGGGCTTTCAAGCTTGTTACCTTGAATAAGATGTGGTTCAAAGGGACTAAGTACGTAACCGTAAAGCACAGCCGACAAATGTCCTCCTCGAAACGCTTCTTCATCAATGTCCATAACTTCTGATTCGCGCAGAGGCAAGCCGTTCCACAAGTAAGAAGCTGCCACTCTTGCGGCTGCCATAGGGGTAACAGCGAAAATAGCGCTATGCATTTTAACGCCTGTAGGAACCCCGAGAACAGGTATCTTTAAGCCGACAACATTGAAAATGTCGCGGGCTGTTCCGTCGCCACCACAGAAAACAAGCAAATCAACGCCAGAAGCCATCATGGCGTTAGCGGCGTTTTGGGTATCTTCGGAAGAAGTTTCACTTTTCTGCTCTCCTTTGACCTCAAAAGCAAAGCCACATTTCTTCGCTTCAGCCTCGCCCATTTTGCCTGCGCCAACAAGGAGCCTTAAACTTGCTTTGGCTACAGAAAGCTCTGCGAGGAAAGTTTCTGCCCGTTGCGCTGCGATGGGTTTTGCTCCGAGTGAGATTGCTTTGTCCAGGATGCCTTTGCCATCGGTTCCTTTTAACCCGACAGCACCACCCATACCAGCCACTGGGTTAACGAGGAAACCTATGGTTTTGGTTTGCAAGGATATTTGTGGAGAGGTCAAGGTCGGTTAACCTGAGCGGTATTAACTTAATTAAACAAAAAGAAAAACATGCCTATCTATCGCTTTTACGCTTCATAAACCCACTATCCCTAGCTAACGCATACGCCGCATCAACCACCCATAAACAAAACACCACACCCATCACAGACACTGACAATGAATTTGACGAATTAACCATAAAACTCCTGAAAATAAGAACCTAAAACGCCACAGTAAAGATTTACTCAAAAAACTCATAAGAAATACTAACATCAGACACACTCATAACATCACAAATTCGACGGCTAAGCTACTGTGTCAGCGGCCCCTTATAATATTATCTTTATGTTGAATTCAACAGCGAACGTATCATCCAAACACAAAGGTATACTTAACGAGACCATACCACTCCCTAATAATAAGTTGTTTAGAACGCACGATCATCAACCTTAAGACAAAAATAAGTTAAAATTCCTTTTTAAATAGAAAAAACAAATTAAAAAATAAGAAGAAAATAAAGAGTTGTTTTGGTTTAGTATGTCTCGCAGCCGATGTATTTCTTGTTTACTTCGTTTAGCCATGGATAGAGCTTGTGCAGTTTATCCATTGACTCAGCGACTTTCTGTGCAGGGTACTCGTAAGGCTGCATTTTACCGCTGAAGTATTCGTCGTATGCTGCCATGTCAAAGAAACCGTGACCGCAAAGCACGAACAAGATGGTTTTTGCTTCGCCTGTCTTCTTGCAGCGCAATGCCTCGTCGATTGCGCCTTTGATTGCATGTGAGGGTTCTGGCGCCGGGATAATGCCTTCGGTTCGCAGGAACAACTTTGCCGCGTCAAAGACATCTATTTGACTGTATGCTTCTGTTGTCATCTGTTTCTCTTTAACGAGCACGCTTATGACGGGAGATATGCCGTGATAACGAAGTCCGCCTGCGTGGATTGGTGCTGGAATGAAATCGTGTCCTATGGTGTGCATAGGGACAAGTGGAGTGAGTCTCGCTTCGTCGCCGTGATCATATTGATAGTAGCCTTTGGTGACTTTGGGGCATGCTGTGGCTTCTGTGGCAACGAACTTGGTTTCTTTGGGTGCTTTCTTTGTGACTTTGTCATAGTAGAATGGCCACATAAGTCCGTTAAAGCTGCTACCTCCACCGATACAACCATAAACAACGTCTGGGTACTCGTCAACCATTTCAAGCTGTTTCTTAGCTTCCAAGCCTTCAACGGTCTGGTGCAAGCACACATGGTTAAATACGCTGCCGATGGCGTAGTTAGTTTCTTCCTCATTAACCAAGGCGTCTTCGACTGCTTCACTGATGGCTATACCAAGACTGCCTTTGTTTTCAGGGTCTTCTGCGAGGATTTTTCTTCCTGCCTCAGTCCTGTTGCTTGGACTGGCAATGCATTCTGCACCGAAAGCTTTCATCATCATCTTTCGATATGGTTTCTGATCGTAGCTTGCGCGCACCATGTAAATGGTAGCTTGAAGCCCGAACATGTTAGCGGCAAATGCTAAAGCTGAACCCCACTGGCCTGCACCTGTTTCGGTGGATAAGCGTTTGGTGCCTTCTTTCATGTTATAATATGCTTGTGGGACTGCAGTGTTGGGTTTGTGACTTCCAGCTGGGCTAACGCCTTCATATTTATAGTAGATTCTCGCTGGAGTTTTCAAAGCTTTTTCTAGGCCTGTTGCCCTGAATAGTGGTGACGGTCTCCAGATCTTGTAAACTTCTCGGACTTCATCTGGAATGTTTATCCATCTTTCTTGACTGATTTCTTGGCCGATAATTTCTTTGGGGAAAATTCTTGGGACTATTCCGACGCCTGGCTGCTTTGTTATTGGATCAATAAATGGTGGCAGTGGATGAGGCAAGTCGGGAACGATGTTGTACCATTGTTTTGGTATATCGCTTTCTTTTAGTAAAATTTTTTTCAATATTTCTGGCATTTTTCTCGCCTTTTATTTCTGATGTAAAGAAAAGTTCGTTTAGGTTTTATTTAAGGCTTTTGCGTACACTTATGTGCATTGGAAGCGCTTAAACGTCGGATATAAAAACAACATATTTATACCGAAACGAGCAAAAACATACACAAGCGAACAAAATGTGGAACAAGATAAAAACAAAACTTGACCAATACCCTGAGCGCCTCAAAGTCGCTCGCGTCCTAATAGAAAACGGCCTGAGCGTTCAAGACGACAAAATATTCCTAAACGAAATCGAAATCCCCCCCGTTCGCATCGCCAGAGTAGCGAAAGTTGACAGGCGAACAGTAAACGAAACAATACACAGCATAAATGAAAACAGCGAACTTAAAATGATTTTTGAGGAAATTCGGCCCGCAGGTGCCTCGCTAAAGGAAATTGCTAAGCCCCTCAATTTAGGTGTGCTAGAAATCACTGTTGTGAACGCCAAGTCTCCGGGAATCTTGGCAAATGCAGCAATGATTCTTAACAGGGCTGGCTTAAGTATTCGTCAAGCAATTGTAGATGACCCAGAGCTCTCGCCAGAACCGAAGTTGACGTTAATTGTTGAACGGAAAATTCCTGGTGAATTGATTCCAGAAATCTTAAATATCCCTGGAATTGCTAAAGTGTCTGTTTATTAATCTCTATCAAAAATGAAAAAGTTGCGAAGTTAAGCTTTTTCTGAATGATGCAGAAAGCCCTCTCATATGCTTACCTTCAATATGAGCTGCCTAGAAAAACTTATATGCATAGTGATATTTGTTGTTGTTCGCGCGTTAATAAATGGGGAGGTTAACTTGATTTGTCGTCATTACCAACACAAGCGGGTGGAGTACCTATTCTGGTTTTGAAAGAAGGTGCTAATAGGTCCCGTGGAAAAGAAGCTCTACATGGAAACATAACTGCTGCAAAAGTTGTCGCTGAGAGTATCAGAAGTGCTCTTGGTCCAAAAGGCATGGACAAAATGCTGGTTGATAATTTTGGAGATGTAACAATTACAAGCGATGGTAGAACCATAATGGATGAAATGGATGTTCAGCATCCAGCTGCAAAAATGATGGTGGAAGTCTCAAAAACACAAGACAACGAAGCAGGCGACGGAACAACATCTGCCGTCATAATCGCTGGCGAGCTCCTAAACAAAGCTGAAGAATTAATCGACAAAAATGTACATCCAACTGTTGTAATTGACGGATATAGGAAAGCAGCAGAAAACGCTTTGGAAACCCTTGAAAAAATCGCGCTTCCAGTGGACTTAGCTTCACAGGAATACCTTAAGAAGGCTGCAAGCACGAGCATGGGAAGCAAAATTGTAGCTGAATACAAAGAATACTTGGCGGATTTAGCAGTTAAAGCTATGATGATGGTTGCTGAAAAAAAAGGCGGTGTGTATAAGGTAGATATTGAGGACGTCAAAGTTGAAAAGAAAACAGGCGAGTCCATTATAGATACAAGCCTAATCAACGGTATAGTTTTAGACAAAGAAATAGTGCAGTCAGGAATGCCAAAACGGATTCAAAACGCAAAAATTGCGTTAATTGATGCTTCATTAGAAATTGAAAAAACTGACATGGATTCTAAAATCAACATTGAGAATCCTGCTCAGATAGAAGCTTTCCTTAACGAAGAAGAAACCATGATAAAAGACATGGTAAATAAAATTGTAGTCTCAGGCGCAAATGTAATCATATGCCAAAAAGGCATCGATGATATGGCTCAGCATTTTATGGCGAGAAAAGGCATAGCCGCTATAAGAAGAGCTAAGAAATCCGACATGGAAAAACTTGCTAGAGCTACAGGCGCAAAAATAGTTTCAAGTTTAGATGATATTTCATCAACGGACCTTGGGTTTGCTGCTTTAGTCGAGGAACGCAAAGTCAGCGATGATAAAATGACTTTTGTGGAAGGTTGCAAAAATCCAAAAGCGGTTACCATCCTTATTCGAGCGGGAACAGAACGTATGACAGCGGAAGCTGAACGTTCTATACATGATGGGTTATGTGTTATCCGAGACTTGATTAATGAGCCAAAAATCGTTGCTGGTGGAAGTGCTCCAGAAATGGAAATGGCAAATCGACTACGCAAGTTTGCGGAAACAATTGCAGGAAGAGAACAACTTGCTGTCAGAGTTTTCGCTGATGCACTTGAATCTATACCTGTAACGCTTTCTGAAAATGCAGGTTTGGACCCAATTAACGTTCTTTCAGAATTACGGTCACGCCACGAAAAAGGTGAAACATGGGCTGGCATAGAAGTTCACAGCGGAAAAGTGCAGGATATGTCAAAAGCTAACATTTTTGAACCGCTCTCAGTGAAAAAACAAATAATTAAATCAGCAACAGAAGCAGCAACTATGATACTCAAAATTGATGATGTTATCGCGTCCGCTAAAAGCAAATCTCCTCCAATGCCTCCAGGAGGAATGGGCGGCGGCATGGGTGGAATGAGCGGATATCCAGGGGCTGGAGAGTACTAAATACGTCAGAACAAAAAATAACTGTTGGACCACCAAAAATTACTCGTTTCGAGAAAGCACGCATAGTGGGAGCTAGAGCACTCCAAATCTCGATGGGAGCACCAATTTTGGTGGATGCAGAAGAAAATACAAATCCAATTGATATAGCTCTAACAGAACTTGAGGCTGGAATCCTTCCAATTACGATCAGACGCACTTTGCCTGACGGAACCTTCCAAGACATCCCGCTGAAATGGCTATCTTAAACCTCATTATCTATTTTGATTTCTCCATTTTCTGTTTTGCTTGATCTAATGTATTGATGATTTGTTTCCAATAGGCTCCTTGCCAATAAATTTTTCCGCAATTAGGGCATCTCCAAAACTTGTCATAATAAGTAAGAGTGTTCCTCTCCAATTCTCTCTCCAGCTGTTCTTTTGGAGTGCTCTTTAGTGGAGTGTTGCACACAGGGCAATGGGACTTGTCCATTTCAATTCTGAGATTTAAGCCATAACGCCTAGCAAGTTCGGCTATGTGCTCAAATTCCATTTTGTTCTCAAAATAAAAAGCATCTATACCTCTTCTGATGGCTCGTTGATAGAGCTCCAGATCTTTTGTTAATAGGCAGCGGTTTTCTTTTTTTGATTGTTCAAGAATTTGTGAGTCCTCAAGTGAAACATCATACACTACATCGTGCCCCATCATACGAAGCCAACGGGCAAGACTACCCAACATGCTGTCCGCTATGAACTTCACCTTTACGCTCTCCAAACAATTGAGCCACTGCCGGGTTTCGCAACTATTTCACCCTCATCAAAAACTAAATTACCATTTACGATGGTTTTTGCTGGCTTGCCCTGTACTTCCCAGCCATTATAAGGCGAGAATTTTGCTTTAGATTTGAATTTCGAAGCGTCTATTTTGAACTTCGCATTAAAGTCAACGATGGTTAAATCAGCGTTTTTTCCTTTTTCTAGAAATCCTCGTTCCTTTAAGCCGTACACTGTTGCTGGTTTCTCCGCTAAGAGAGATACCACTTGGGCAAAGCTCAGCCGATTCTTCTTAACTTGCGTCATGATCAACGGCAGGGTTGTTTCTAAACCCGGTATTCCAACTTTTGTGTCCCAAATACTGCTTGCAGCTTTCTCGTTGGCTGTATGGGGCGCATGGTCTGAACCAACTGCATCAACTATGCCATTGTTAATGCCTTCCCAGAGCGCGTCAACTTGATCTTGTCCTCTTAATGGTGGCGCCATAATTACTAGTTGCCCGTAATGTTGTAAATCGGCCGATGAAAGCAACAAATGGTTGGGCGTAACTTCGCAAGTAACTTTTCTGTTTGACTTTTTAGCTTCGCCAATAAGATCCAACCCTTTAGCGGTCGATATATGGCAAAAATGCATTTGTACATCGGTTTTAGAGCTGATTTTTAGTAGACGCTCTACAGCTTTCACTTCGACGGTTTCTGAATGTGCTTCCTCAAAAGCACTTAACCCAGTTTTTTTCGCCAACTTTAATTTTTCCTCATTGGCGCGAAGCTGGATTTTATCTTCTGCGTGCACAGCCACGGGGACCCCTGATTCGGCAGCCGCTTTGAAGCCGTCGATCAAAACATCGTCATGATCGACGTTTAACCCTCCAATCTGACATCCCATAAACAGTTTGAACCCGACTGCACCTTCAGAAACAATTTCCTTAACATATTTGAGGTTTTTTGGGAATTCAGAATAAAACCCTACATTAACCAGTGTTCTTCTTTGGGCAATTCCCATTCGCTCTCTTAAAGTTTGAACGCTCATGGTGACTGGATCGTTGTTTGGCATATCTAGTACGGTAGTGAAGCCTCCAGCTGCGGCGGCAGATGTTCCAGATAGAAAATCTTCTTTGTAAGTTTTTCCTTCATCACGCAAATGTACGTGTTCATCAATTAGTCCGGGCAGAACAAGAAGATTGTGAAGGTTAATTTTTTGGTCGGTGCTGGGCATTTGAGTTTCTTTTCCAATTTTTTGGATTTTGCCATTATCTATCGCTATGCTGCAATCAACGATTTGCCCGTTTAGAATGGCTTTGGCGTTGGTAAGAACTGAATCAACAATCACGGTAGGTCCCGGTCACTTTGAATAAATAGAAACTCGCTTTAAACTTTATTTATGATTTAATGGTATTAATTAACTAAAGATTAGAAGTGGTTTTTTTGCCAAGGCAAGTTTTAGTTAGCAATGGCAGGTTTGCGGTAGCTCTCGACGAATTAGCAAGTATTAGAGATTTTTATTTTCCTTTCGTAGCTTGAGAATCATGCAGTTGGGCACCCCTTCAGGTTCGGCATCTCAGTTAACGGAGATTTTGAGTGGATTAACAAAAACTGGAGCATTATCATGACCTACATGCCTGAAACCCTGACAACACGATACATTATAAAAAAGCCTCGGACCGAGATTAGCATTGAAATCAACGACGCCATTCACCATAGTACAGACGTTTTTCTGCGAAAAATAAAAATTGCAAATTACTCAGATTCGTCGCATGAAGTCCTCTTGTTTTTTACCCAAGATTTTCACATTTACGGATATGAAGCAGGAGACACTGCTCTTTTTGAGCCGAAGTTGAATTCCGTTATACATTATAAGCAGAAAAGGTGGTTTTTGGTCGGCGGTGCACGTGGCGGCAAAGGATTTCACGAGTACGCAGTTGGTTATAAAGAGAGTGAAGGCAGAGAGGGCACTTGGCGTGACGCAGAAGATGGGCATTTAAGCAAAAATCCTGTTGCACAAGGAGCTGTGGATTCTGTAGTCTCATTTAAGCTTGATATTTCACCTCAAAACTATGGGATGGCTCATTATTGGATTGCATGTGGAACTAGTCTTAATGAAGTACTAGCCATTGATTCAACTGTGAAGCAGATAGGTGTTGAACAGATGCTTTTAGAAGTAGAGAATTACTGAAGCGCTTGGCTTAGTCGATTAAAAATCGACCTAAACCTTCTAACACGGGACGTGGCTCGACTGTTCAAAAGGTCACTTCTTCTTATGAGGGCTCACGTTGACAGTCACGGAGGCTTTCTGGCGTCGCTTGACTCCGATGTCCTGGGAATTCACAAGGACACTTATTCGTACGTTTGGCCAAGAGACGCAGCTATGGGCGCTTTAGCATTTAGCAATGCAGGATTCACTGAGGTGCCCGCCGCATTCTTTACGTTCTGCAACGAGGTAATAGATGAGGACGGTTTTTTTAGGCATAAGTATCTTCCCGATGGCTCCTTAGGAAGCACTTGGCATGCACTCATCGATGCTTCAGGACATATGCAACTTCCCATTCAAGAGGATGAAACTGCAATAGTAGTTTATGCACTTTGGAAATACTTTGAGAAGGATGGAAACTTGGAGTTTGTCGACAAAGTTTACGATCGTCTTGTGATAAAATCTACAGATTTTATGATGAACTCCCGAGACCCGGATACTTTGCTGCCTAAACCTACGTTTGATGAGTGGGAAGAGAAAGTAGGTGTTTTCACATCCACTGTTGCGTCAGTTTGCGCTGCTCTCGACGCTGCTGCAAAATTCGCCAAAGTATTCTATGATAGTACAAGACGCGACATTTTGGCTGAGGCTTCTGTCCAAACACGAGATGCCCTCCTTAAATATCTATATGACTCACAGCTTAAGCGGTTCATCAAAGGTATTCTTCCAAACGGCGAAAAAGACTTGACACTTGATAGCAGCATCTCAACAGTTTTCACCTGCGGCGTATTAGATGCTACAGACATAAGAGTCAAAAACACGATGGAGGCGTTAGCCAGCAACCTTTGGGTTAAAACACCTGTAGGAGGATTGGCACGTTATCAAAACGATAGGTATAGACAAATTTCTCAGGATACTCCTGGCAACCCGTGGGTAATATCTACTTTGAGGCTTGCAAGATGGCATATAGCATCTGCCTCTTCGTTAAACGAGTTAATGCCAGCCAAGGCGATTTTGGAGTGGACAGCCAAAAATGCATTGCCTTCAGGAGCACTTGCGGAGCAGATTGACCCATTCAATGGAAAGCCAATTTCGGCGACACCTCTACTTTGGAGCCATGCTGAATATGTCCTAGCCGTTTGCGAATTCCTAAGCAAACAACAGGAAATATCGGCAAATATTCCATCTCTGTTAGGGACTGCATAATATGTTTGTAAAATTATGCGATAAGTCGTTGCTTGCAATTGGAGAGCTGCAGTCTTTCAAAGTTAGAGGGCATGAAGTGTTAGCGGCTTATGTTGTAGGCAAAATTTACTGTTTAGAAGGCAGATGCACCCATGCCGGAGCTCCACTTTCAGAAGGTTCCATAAACGGGGAAGTTTTAACATGTCCATGGCATTACTCACAATTTAACGTAACCAACGGCGATGTGATAAAAGGACCAACAAACAAACCACTAAAAACCTATAAAGTTGAAGAAAAAGAAAACGCGATCTTTGTAGATCTTTAGAAAAGAATCAATTATTTTTCCTGTTCAAGTTCGATGCGGCATTCCTCGCAGATATTTTGCCCATTGCGTTCTTTGAGTGTGTCAGAATACGAATTGCATCGGTCACAGTAACCTGAAAGCGGGACTTCCTCACTTTCTTCTGTTCTGGAGGCTCCTTCGATCTGTGAGCGTTCTTGGATTATTTCTATTAGTTCTGGCATGACGCCCAAAATGTCTTTGCTAGAAACTATGCCAACTAAGTTGCCCTTGTAAAATACACCTAGACGCCTGATGTCAAGCATGTTCATTCTCCTTGCTGCTTCACTTATCGTTGCGTCAGGTTCTATGTTAACTAAAGGGGTTGTCATTATTTCTTTGGCTTTAACTGTGTCTGGTTTGAGGTTTTTAGCTATAACCCTGAGGACTAAGTCTCGTTCTGTTATTATGCCGATTGATTGCCTATCTTTATTGGTTACTATAACTGCACCCACATCGTTTTTTTCCATTGCGGCGGCAGCTTGGTTTGATGAACCGTTTTCGTCCATAGTAATGACTGGACTGCTCATTACGTCTCGAACGAGCATTTTCGTTCTTAACCCAATTTCAGACATGACAACTTTCTCTCCACTAATTATTTTGTAGCCGCTTAACTTCTAATCCAACAATAAAGAACCGCATAATTTAAGATTTGCTTAACTTAAAAACACCCATACAGTTTTATTTAGAAGTCTTACAAATAAGAATTAAGCTCAAATGAAGGATTTGTAATGCTCAAAACAAATGTTGACAACCTCGTAAAAATATCAGTAATGGGTGAAATTGTAAGTCCTACCCTCAGAACGGTCTATAATATTTCAGCAACAGGAAAACCAATAGTGTTGCCAGGTGTTGGAGGAATTACCTACAATCTTCGAATAGGCGATCCTGCGTGTGGTTGGGAAGCGGATCATGTTGAGCCAGGAGTCAGTACCGAAAATAAAGAAAATGATGCTCGCTCTGGACAAGGCGCCAACATTGCCTTTAATGTGCTCTCTTGCGTTGGCAATAAAGCGACAGTAGTTAGCGGTGATGCAAAGGGCGCTCAGGGAACTGTAACAGGCAAACATGGCGGAATCGAACACGTCCTGATTGATTTTCCGTCAGAAGTTTTAGAGCAGCTAATTATTGGTGACAGAGTTTTGGTTAAGTCTTTCGGTGTAGGCTTAAAACTGCTTGATTGTCCAAATATCAAATTGCTAAATATGGATCCTTCACTACTCGAAGCTTGGAATCCTCAGCTTAATGGCGATAAGCTTGAAGCGTCAGTAACACATATTGTTCCTGCAGCCATCATGGGCTCTGGACTTGGAGCTAACCAGGTTAACTCAGGCGACTACGACATTCAATTATTCGATGAAGCAGCGGTTGAACAGTTTGGTCTCAGCAATTTAAGGCTCGGTGATTTAGTGGCCATTATCGATGCTGATCACTCATTTGGCCGAATCTTTAGGCATGGTGCAGTTTCAATAGGCGTGGTTGTCCATACAGACTGTGTTACAGCAGGTCACGGTCCAGGTGTTACAACATTAATTACTTCAACTGATGGAAAAATCATTCCACAAATAAATAGCAAAGCAAACATAGCGTCCCTCTTGAAGTTACGAGCATATATATAAGATAGTTTAATTAGTAAATGGGAAAACGAGAACAAAGAGGTTAAAAATAATTGCCATCTAAACGTAAAAGCCGAGGAAGATCAAAAGGAAGCAAAGGAAGCGGCACTCTTGTCCAATGCGCAAATTGCGGAGCACAGGTGCCGAGAGATAAAGCGAAAAGATCTACTAGGCGGGTGTCATTTGTTGAACCTCAATTAGCCAAGGAACTTAGGCAAAAAGGAACGTTCCTAGCTTCTTGGGTTGACACAAAATACTACTGTATATCTTGTGCAGTTCATCGTGGCATCGTTAACGTTAGAGCCGAAAGTGAACGTCACTCACGAGCCCCCCGAAGAAGATACTAAAATTAATTATTTTTTCTTTAACTCTTTATAGACATGAACAGCTCGCTGGATTACTGTAAAGTTTGCAAGCACCGCCAATAACGCTATACCGTAACCTAATGCAGGTAGCCAAAAAAACCCAATTATGCTGGCAACAGCTAAAATCAACATGCGCTCTGCCCGTTCAGCCAAACCTACTGACTCCATTTTTATTCCAATGGCTTCAGCTCTTGCACGAGTATAACTAACAAGCACTGAGCCTGCCAAAGCAGCTAATGCCCAAAGTGAACCCCACGGGATACCCCATGCGGAGTCGCATAATGCAGCAACGATAATTGCGGCGTAAACAGCGGTATCTGCATACCTGTCAAGGACTGAATCGAAAAATCCGCCGAAAACTGTTGTCTGTCGAAAAGTCCTTGCAATTATGCCATCTAATGTGTCGCAAAATCCAGAAGCTAAAAGCAATACTGTCGCTGCAACGAGAAGCCAATGGAAGTTAGAAACTTTTCCATAAGTTAGGGATAGTCCATAGGCACATGCCGCTCCAAAAGCGAGGACAAAACCGATTGTGCTCACTTTGTTAGGAGTTAAACCTATTTTATGGGCTGCGGTTGCCTGTGAAGTTAGTGCTTGCTGCACTTTTTGCTTTAGTTTGGTTAGCAATTAGCTCCCAATCTGTTATAGTGTTAGGGTTCATTACGTTTTGGCTGTAGAAAAGGTTTTCCAACGCACCAATTAAGTTGTTTAAGCAAGTTTCTCTTGTGGCGAAAAAGAAATAACCCTCATGGCACGAGGACAAGCAATCATCACATCCGTTGATATAGCAGAAATAACAAAAAATCGCTTCATAAAAAACATCATGGTCAACAAAATCTCAACGGAACTGCTGAGATGCCACCAAGAGAGGGCGAAAACAAATCCTGAATGGTTTCAACAATAGAGATAACACTTGACAAAAGGTGAACTAGACAAAACAATCTTACATTCATCATTTCTATATTTTAAGTTCAGACAATGACCGTATTTTTTAAGCTTGCGTCTGATTATAATTATCCAATACTTTGAAGATTGCATACCTGTCGTTTGTGTAAACAAGTTGCAAGAACCTGCAATGTATCACGTTGTAGTCAAGCTGGTTTTTATCATAGACAATAAATGTAATGTTGTTTTCCTTTATGAAATCACGATAATTATTCGAAGAAATATCGAATGTTTCGGGTTTGTAACTAAAAAGGTTTTGTAATTGGCTTGGCTGTTTGAACGTTGGCAAACTATTCTGTGTGAAAGTCATTGTTTGGTATTGCCTGGTTGCTGTTTGGTTAATTCCAATACCATTAAAGTCATATTCAAATCGAACTGCATCAATTTGACCATTACCTAAAGCTCCAATGTCTCCCCAAGCAGGTGTATCCTTAAATTTGAAGCCAAAAGCTACGCTTTTTTTGTCGTCATAAATACCAATGTAATTGTTTTTTAGCGTGGAATTATAAAAGTTAACGACTGCCCAAAGGTTTCCATTAGTGGTTTTTGAAGGTACATCCCAAGGGTTAACCCAATTCATATACTGAGGTATTTCGGCTTTGCTGAAATTGAATTGAAGGTCAAAATAAGTTGTTAAGTAGAGGCTAGCGTTGCTAATATCACCGGTTAACGGGCGTATGCTCCAAGAAATGTTGATTGGATAGCTGTCGTTTTGAGCTGTTAATGTTTGGGTTAACTCCAAGTAATCGTTAACATAGTTAAATGAAACTTGGTTGGGGTTGTTTTCCTTGTCGAACAGGATGGTTCTGCTAAAGTCTTTGAGCCAGAATTTGTAGCTTATGTCGTTTTGACTAAAGTTTATAAAGTCTCCTGCTCCGGAGGAATATGAATCCCTGAACCAGACTTGGTTTATTGATACATATGTTTCGTCAGTGATGTCTCCTTTAGCTTGATATGCTCTTAGCAAAGTTTGCGGTGTCTGAATTTCATCAGATAAGGATAAAACTGACTCAGCAATCTGGTTTCGTTCAACCGTAGGATCAGTTTGTGCACTCACGTTTTTTCCAGAAAAACTTGAAAACCAAAAACCAGGAACCTGTGTGACAACAACTGTTGCGTTGTCCGGATAGTTTTGACTTAGCCACTGACCCGCCTCTAACGCTTTATTATCGGTTGTAGAATAATAAACGCTGGCTTGCATAATTCTATCATAGACAACATCTGAACGGAAAACAAGCATTGTTGACATCGCAATTACCAAGGCAACAGTGAGGATTTTCACCCGATTTTTTCGTATGTTACCTTTGTTTTTCACGAAGAAAGCTATGGGTTTTTCAGCTGCGAATCCAAGGAAAGCAGCTGCCAAAATAGCCATTGGAGGTGTCAAATAATAAATAAACCATTGGAAGGGCATATACAAACCGATGAGATATGATTCTGCGAAGAATAGGGGAACAAAAAAGCTTAACATCAAGATAACAAAGTATACGCGTTTATTTTGGCGTTTCAGCAGGACGTAACTTGTGAAGATGCCTGCTATTGCAAAAAAGAAAATGAAACCAAAGTTAACGAGGAAAGCGTTTAAGGTAGTGGATGGGATTTGGTAAGCATATGTTTTGACTGCGAAGAAAATGTAGTAAATGAATGCGTCTAGATAGCCTGCTATTGCTTGGAAGTAATAGAGGAAGAAGGCAATTCCGCCGCCTAAAATAAGTGCGATTATGACTTTAAGGTAGGCACCTTTAGATTTTTTTAACATTAAAAGTAGGATTGGAGGCACTATAAAGACGGCTAGAAATGTTGCAAGTTGATGAGAGAGCACAAGCGCGAAAGCTGTGATAAATGTGACGACGAGATATCCAAAATGATCAGTTGCCATCGTCAAATGCAAAAGCACCAGTAAAGTAAATGCTAATGCAAGTACAGTTGTATATCCACCCCACGCATTAAGCTCGAATATGGGAAAACACATAAGCAACAGAATAACTGCAATTGCTCCGATTTTTCTGTCAAAGAATTTTCTAGCGACTAAATATACAGACATGAAAAGCAGCCAATCAATGATAACTGCCAGGGCTTTGACCAAAAAAATCAGTTGACCGACAGCAGTTACGCCGCTAAAAGAAATTATAAAGGAAAGCAGAATTTCGTAGAGCGGAGGATTCCAGCCAAGGTTGCTTAACGGGATTCTTCCACTTTGGAGAAATTGCAGGGATTTTTGAAGGTGAACTGAAGGATCATTCCCTAAAACCACACCATTCATGGAGATGAGCGTGTAGAAGCTAGCGAAAATAATCACTGACAAAACAGTGATAAATACGATTTCGATTTTCCTCTCTTCAATACCTTTGCGCAACAAGCACCAGCTATCTCCCAACTTGATTGGCGTTAGCTTCAACCTTAAAGATGGCTACTTTATCATTAATAAATACAAGGCTAAAGTTGGGGTCGCCTACAAATTTCGGGTTAAGATCAGATACTCGAGTTGCAATATAGGAAATGTTGTAATATTTCATAGCTATTTGGTAATCAAAAGTAGTTATCGACGAACTATTTGGTTGACGAGACATATTCAAATTGGCTTCTATTATTGGGATGAAAAAATTGTTTATGCTATCTTGATCTTTGTAAATATCAGGGTCATCTGAGACTGAGGAAGTGGTTGCTGCAAACTCAATTTTGCCATGAGCCGTTCCTTCTAAAGAATATTGTAAATTATCATTATAAGGCGGTGCATTATCCACAGTTTGTCTAACTTCAGGCTGGCTTTTTACGAAGATTAGTTGACCAAGCGCCTTTACTCCTTCATCTATCCAGGTAACAGTGTTTCCTGATGAGGGTACAGGTATTCCTTTACTTTCAACTTGGAATGTAAGATAGTTTAGCGAAACACCCTTCTCTATGCAATCGATGGTTGCAGTTATATTTACAAATTTCGAGTTTTGGTAAATTGTTGTGAATTGCGTATAAGTTATTAAATTGCTAGACCGAGAAACGATTATAGTTGCACTTTGATTAGAAGGTGCAATCTGCAGTTGCATGCTTTGGACCGTGAGGTTGTTTGCATATTTTTGTTCTGCGGTTCCGTTAATTGTGTAATCGATTTTTATTTGGTCGCTATCAAAGTTGAAGAATGAGTATG
The DNA here is from genome assembly GCA_963701045.1 of Candidatus Bathyarchaeota archaeon. Lineage (GTDB taxonomy): Archaea > Thermoproteota > Bathyarchaeia > Bathyarchaeales > Bathycorpusculaceae > Bathycorpusculum. The sequence goes on along the minus strand of OY969560.1, from coordinate 234,027 downwards.
GGAAATAAGTCCAGTTTAGTTTGGTTAAGATTTCTGGGTTGTGTCTCGCGATATGTCCACCATCTTCTCTAACTTGGATGAGTCCATTGTCGATCATATAGTCTGTATCCAGAAGTAAAGAAGTGTTTTTCGCTGGATTCAACTCGTTAATGCCCGTTAGGTATTGTGGGTCAACAGCACTGATTGTTGGGCGTTGAGAGAAGCCCCCAAGCCACCATCCATATAGAGCATCCGAAACAAAAACTGAACCTATTGGAGTGTTATCTTTAGCCCATTGAATTCCTTGATATCCAGATTTATCCATAACTTGATAGAAACTTCCAATAGCAAGACCTTGTGAAGGAGTTACAAACAACGGGACAAGAAACATAGAGCCAATCAAACTGCCAACGACAAAAATAAGATAAAGATTCCTGAGTGAAAGACGTCTTGAAATGCCGATGGCATACTTATTTGTATTCTGAGCTGTCTTTGGCAATTTGTTTGTAAGGGAACGATAAGTATCAATTATTCGCGCTAAAAATATTGAACCATGGTTTAGGAACATGCCGAAAAGTACTAGAACAGGCAGCAATAGGAAATACAGGAAACGATTGTAGTCAATAATCAAACCAAAAAGGTAACCCTGAGTTAAAACCAAAGGAACCAGTAACCAGATAAAAAATAGAAATGCAGGTACCGAAAAATATCGACCACGGTACTCTTTTGACAAGAAGAAGAATAGGAAAAGAATCGCGAAAAGTGGTACGATAATTTCCAATGGGACTATTTTCGTTGAAAGTATGGCGCTTTGAATATCCAGTGCTGTGTTAAGAGTTGCATTAGAAGTAAAATATGCATAAGCAGCTTGTGATAAAAAAGGCGAAACAAGAATTGCCCCGAAAATTATTGGCAATAGCCAAAAAAGCATATGCCTTCTTGAGGCGCTGAAGATTGAAGGTCGAACCACTACAAAGAGCACCGTTGTGACAGTGACAGTTACAAAGATGACGGCGCTCAAGGAATGTGTCAAAAATATTGATCCTGCTAGAATCGATGTTGAAACAAGAAAGGGAAATGATGAGAAACGTTTTTTTTGGAGATATAGATAAAAAGTTATTGGAATTAGAAAGAGGGTTATTACATTGGGGTAGCCACCCCACATGAGCATTTCAATATCATACCGAGAAATTGCAACTAAGAACGCAACAATTAAAGCACCTGATTTAGTCCACGCTGCTCGAGTTAACAAATAAGCAGCCAAAACAATAAATGATGAGAAAAAAGCAACGATAAAAGCCTGCGCAATGTAGCCAGAACTCGATAGGCCAGTAATTGCTATTATTTCTGAAGCAAAAATATGGTATCCTGGAAAAGTTAAGGACAAGCCTCCACCCATCTGATAAAAATTATAAAGGAAATCCGCATTTCCTGAATGAGTGATTGAACTTATGACACTATTATGTAAACCTATGTCTGCACCTGAAGGGAAAGTAGGCCAAAGCATCAAAACAACGCGGTAGACAAACGCAAAAATGAAAAGCAACAATATCAAAATTGACCTTCGATTTGCTTTGACCGTGCTGTTTCCCTTTCCATAATTTTCGCTTTTTTCGTTTATCAAATTATTAAGTCAAAGCTTAAATATGAAATTCGAGTATAAAAAGCCACAGAGTAACAAAAAAGGAAAAAAAGGTGTTTAAATGTCTTGGCTTAAATCTATGATGGAAAAAGAGCCTCCAGAACCAGAAAATCCACTCGGTATTGTCGTAATAGGCAACATTGAACCAGATATGCATGATACAGCAAAAGAAGCAGTTAGAAGATCATTAAAACGCGCAGGATTCAAAACAATCGACGTTGGTAAAAGCGTTGCTCCACAAGTTTTTGTTGACAAGGCGAAAGAAAACAACGCAAATATCATTGCAATCTCCGTTAATACGGTTCCAGCAAAGAACAATCTTGCAAAACTTGACGAAGCACTCAAAGCAGCCGGATTAAAAGGCAAAATTGCCATAATCATGGGCGGTGCAGCAGTCAAGAAAGAAGACGCGGATGCAATGGGCGCATTATTCGGTAAAAATAAAGAAGAAGCACCCGAACTGGCAAAGAAAGCATTAGGCAAAAAATAATTCCATCAGAAGAAGTGGAAAAATGTCCTTTAAATTCGAAACAAAACAGAACATATATACTGTTGGAAAAGCGAAAGTCGGCGGACAACCAGGTGAACTGCCTACTTTTCTAATAGGTTCTATCTTTTGGCTAGGTCAAAAAATGGTCCAAGATGCCAACAAAGGTATTTTTGATGCAGCAGCAGCTGAACAAATCATCAATACAATGCAAACTCAAAGCGACATAACAGGCGTACAATTCGCTTTCGACATAGTCGGCACGACTGAAATGGCTTTTGAAAAATACATTGATTTCGTTGCAAAACACAGCGATGCAGCATTAATGCTCGATGCAATGAGCCCAAAAACACGTATGTTGGCAGCAACAATGGCAAAGAAAATGGGTTTGGCTGATAGATGTCTTTACAACTCAGTTTACAAAGGCGTAACTGATGCTGAATTGGCGAACCTAAAAGAAAGCGGCATCAAAATGTCCATAGTGCTAGCTGATGACCCTAAAGATACCACTCTAGAAGGCAAGATGAAGGTCATTCAAGAAGCATTAGCATTGGCAGAAAAAGGCGGAATCACAAAACCTCTAATCGACACAGCCATTCCGGCATTCGCTCCAGACATGGGCACGGCAGTAAGAACCATACCAATTATGAAAGAAAAGTATGGCCACCCAGTAGGCTTAGGCAGCGGTAACGTTGTTACAACCATGGGTTGGGTTAAAGCAAACGTCGCCAAAGAATTCCGTCCAGGATGTAGAACCGCAACCAACGCAATTATGCAAGTAGCAGGCGCAAACTGGCTTATGATCGGTCCAGCAGAACAGGCAGAATGGGTATTCCCGGCAGTCGCAGTAACAGATTCATATATTGCATCAGCAGCAGGCGATCTTGGAACGCGACCAGTCGACGAAACACACCCAATATATAAGATGTTCATGTAAAAACATCCTTCCTTTATTTTTTATTTTTAAATTTTTGAAGTGTAAAAAACTGAAACCTCTACGATGGCTCCAAATAATTCTTATATTTACCGTATTAACATTATTAGCAACGATCCTTATCCCAAGTGGCGCCTCTCCCGCAATTTTGGCTGTAAGAGTCGTTTTCGCTTTTGTGTTTGTTTCGTTTTTGCCAGGCTACCTTTTGGTTAATGTATTGTTCATAAACAAAAACAAGCTGGATGTTATAGAACAATTAGTATTGTCAGTTGCCTTGACTTTTGGTTTAGACGGACTTGTTGGATTATTTTTAGGATTATCGCCAATAGGACTCAATTTTACTTCAATCACAATATCACTTAGTGCGCTTGTGCTCATTTTAGCCCTAATCGCGTTTGCAAGGCAAACCAAAGAAAAGGTTAATCAGCCTATTCAGACTCAAACTGCAATAATTGCTTAACTTTGGAATATTTGTACTTTAGAATAAGGTCAAACGATAAACCTATTAGTGTTGAAAAAATATTCAGATTACTATTATTATAGTGATTGCTTAAGTGTCATTTGAAATTCAGTAGCTGCCTGATGTTATAAGAGTTATTGTTTTATTGACTTTAAGCAAAGGCGCCAAATTCAAGAAATCAGCGTTGAAAAGTAGGGTTGATCACATTTGTGTAAGCTTTGCCTGCATTCATATGTCAGAGCTTGATAAAGCCCTTGAAGAAATGAAAATGAAGGTTTTGTGACAACTGGTAAAGAAGATATGGTATGGTTAACACCTTAAGGACAGCGGTTAAGTAAAGAATGGGAAAGCTTGCTTCTAAAAAAGAGACGATTATGGAAATTGCAACGGGTTTAGTTGACGGATCAATAACAAGTTTAGTAGTATTAATCTCGGCGTTTCTGGCTGCATTCAGTGCTAATAGCACTTTCTTTGAGTAATCACAAAACTATCGTTTTCGCTGCGTTTTAACATTGAGTGCAGTTGCAATAACCAATTTTTCAAGTTTCCTTCTTGGCGGAATCACAGAGGACTTCAGATATCATGACCCTTCAGAACTTGATGAATTATAGCTTAAGTTACATTCCTGACAAGAAGGAACGTGATAAGTCTTTGTTGCTAGTGCAGAAATTGTTTACCATATTGGGCAAGAAAATTCATAGGTCAAACATTTACGGTGCGTTGATTTCGGGTACAACAACTTTTTTTTGCGGGAATAATTCCTATAACAACATATCTCGTTCTGCCACTTTACCACAATATTGTAGTTTCTCTTGTTGAAGTTACTGTAATCGCAGGTGTTTTTCTGGTTCGTTACAGATCCAAAGAAAACACGGGTAAATTGGAAAATAACTCTTACTGAAACAATAGCCATTGTAATAATCGCGACTGTCGTGTCCATAGTGTTAGGTTCAATCTATGTTCTATGAAAATTGGTGATGTTCAACCATTAAACACTTATCCATAACTACAACCAAACCGGCTTGAATAGCCTTTTGAGCCGCCTGTTCATTAACAATGCCCACTTGCATCCAAACCACAAACGGCTTGCCATATAATTTCTTTAGTTGGATGGCTTGTTCAACTATTGGTGGCACATCTTCTGCTCTCCTAAAGATATTAACTACTTCAATTGATTTCGAAACTTCTGGCGGAATATCGAGGAGACTGGAATAACTTTTTTCATCCAGAACTTCATCTGCAAATGGGTTAACTGGGATAATTCGATAGCCTTGCTGTTTTAAGTAAACGCTTACTTTATGGCTGTCTTTTTCAGATTCCTTGGATAAGCCAACCACTGCGACTATCCTATACTTGTTTAGAATTTCTTTAATTTGATTTTGAGTCAAACGAGCACTTCCAGAAAAGGGGTCATAGGGTGATTAACTTATTTTTGCTTCGGACACGATTTTTCTGCATTTTAGCGGCAGAAAAGACATTTTTCTGCCCATTCCAAAGGCATTTCTTTTTGGCAATGTGGGCACATTAGACCTTTTTCTCTGATGCTTTGACATGTTTGACAGAACAGTTTGAGCATTTCTGCTTTGTTATCTGGTTCATTTATGAGGTTTGCAACCATTTGGTCGATAAGTGTCAAAATGTCATTTGATCCTTCTATCGAAATTAGATTTCCCCTTTCCTTACTTGAATACCGACTGACTGCTGACTGTGATAACCCCAGAAGTTTAGCGGTTTCTAGTTCGTTTAATCCATGTTTTTGCATAATTTGTCTTGCCATTATAGCTTTCACTGCTGGTAAAACGGTTTTTACTCCAACTTCGCACGGTAATATCAAATTATCCACCAAATATGGTTAAATCTGGGGAAAAGATATTTAAACATGACGATTGTCATAGGTTATGACGCGTGTCATGATGGGGTATCAAACACTAATATGAACAGTTCAAAGCCCAATCTTTCAAACACCCCATTAGATGCGCTATTAGGAGAATCATAAATGGGCAATGTACTAGCGTCAACAAAAATTAACGAAAATCATCACGACCTAGTAAAAATGTTAAATTCTTTAAATTCAGAATGTAGAAACTGTGCTCCGATCACACCTCTTCAATGCATTAATAGATGTCAAGTCTACAAATTAAAAAATGAGTTGAGAAAACTTCGCGAAACCATGAATAACCCTAACTACATCAAGGAACTGTTCAATGTTCTAAAAAATGAAACAAGACTTCATATTCTTCAAGCTATTGTTAATGGTCGGTATTCAGTAATCAGACTTCAACAGGAACTTAAGAAAACGGGGCATAGTCATAGTCAGGATACGCTTAATGAGGAATATTTGCGTCCTTTATTGTCAGTAGGTTTAGCTACTGAAGCGCGAGAAGAGTATTATGCTACTACTTTTGGTGGTCGCTTAACCGAGCTGCTTGGAGGCTTTCCAGAATTTGCTGAGATGTTGCCAGCGCATTCAGAATGTTACGAAGAGATTATTTTGCAATCGCTGCTTTCGGGTCCAAAAACCTTTGAGGATATTGAAACTTTGATCTCACCAAAAATTACCTCAAGAATCCTTAAAAGATTACGCTCCACGGGTTTAATCCAAACTCCTGAAGAAAGAGATTACATATTTTTCTTTAAATCAAAAAGAGACCCTGAAAAAGAGACTTTAGCTATAACAGAACGTAAAATATACGATGCACTTTCCATTGACGGAATTTCCGCGGGAAATCTATCAAAGGAAACAGATCTTTCAATGAGAAGAATATACAAATATCTTCGCGGTTTGAAAGGTAAGAAATTGGTTTTTATTAGAAGAACACCGAAAGCTTATGGATTAACGGCTAAAGGACGAAAGTTAGCATCAGTACTTCAAGGACTTCAGCATGTTGTTGAGGAAACATGGTGCTCCTCAGAGCATGTCATGCAAGACACTATTAATTCTTAGTCTTCTTTAGTTTGCAATAAATTTTCCTTTTTTGTTTTAGCCGCCACCTGGGGCTCCGTGGAAAGGTGCATTTTCCCAGAGAAGTTTCCACCAGTCATCTTCAGTAATGGTTTCTCCTTTAACAATTATTTCAAGAACCATTTTTAGCATTTCGTGATGTCTTTTTTCATCCGTTAAAATAGATTGCAAAAGGAAAACGACTTTTTTGTTATCAATTTTAGGGATCATTTCTTCAAGTTTAACTATTAACTCAGCTTCGATGGCAATGTGCTTTTCAACCAGCTTTTTTTGTTCGTCAAGATGTTCTTGAGATAAAGCGGTTGAGGAACTAGTCAGCAATGTAACTGCCGATGCATAAAGTTCTGCATGCTTAATAGAATCTAATGATACTCCCTTTAACACACCTTTTACGGCAGGGTTCTTCATTTTGGCTAAAGGTTCTGCAAGTGAAGAAACTATTTTTGTTTCAACTGTAATTTGATTTTTAAGAAATTCAATTAAAGCGTTCTTTTCCATAAAAGTTTCCCTTTCTGGTTAATGTTAAGCCGTACTCATCAACTTTTCGGCGATTATTTTCCCTAGATTTCTGCATTCGTTTAGCATTTTTTCGTTAGGTGTATATTTAGCCAATAACGCTGGTTCAATTACTTGCATTTCAAATTTGTTTTTCATGATATCCAAAATATTTTTTGGAGCTTCGCCACTCCATCCATAAGAACCAAATGCCGCTCCAATTTTTCCCTTCAAATTTATTCCTTGAGCAGAAACTTCTTCAAAAAGCTCCTTAAAGTCAATGGGCATTTCTTGGTGGTAAGTTGGTGCGCCAATAATTATAGCGTCAAAACCACTTAGCTCTCGTGCCTCAACTCGAAAGTTCAAATCAACTTGTAAATTGTCTTTTTTTGCGCCTTCAACTACAGCATTTGCCATCTTCTCTGTATTTCCACTTCTGCTATAGTATAAAACGAGAATTTTTTTCATACTTAACTTTAGAATCATTTATTATTTCAACATTTTGGCGATCGACCTAAATGTTTCTATTTTGTACCTTTGCGTTTGTATTCAGCTATTTTTGGATGTAGCGATTTTATTTGGCTTTTTTTAGCTTTTAAATATTTTTATGATTTTGATTGTTGCAACTATTGATGGAAGAAAGGTTGCAACAACAACCTATCTCTATAGTTTAATTAACTTGTTTTTCTTAATGCAACCAATTCATGGTTTTCGAAATTACCTAAAAATAGTCGATTGCAACTTTCAACAAAAATCATAAAAAAAATCGCCTAGAAAAGCGCTCTGTAAGCATCCAGAGAATCGCCAAATAGGCGAAAAGATCAAAAAATACTAAAGAGGTCAAATACACATTTTTTATTCTAAGAATGGTTAGATGCATAAAAGAAATAAAGAAATTGTCAACTTCTTGGTTTCCAAGGATATCTGTTCGTTAGAGATTACTCTCTATAAAATTTAATATCAAAAAAGAACAGAGATGAACTGGACGTTTTCAGTGCTTGAATTATTCATCTTCGTGTTGTCTTCCTTCTCGAACTAATCTGCGAATTTTTTGACCGCCTTTACTGCCAATCTCGCTATAAAATTCAGGTCCATGGGTCTCAGCAGTTTTTCTTCCGCCCATGCGTCCCGCTTCTGCAACAGTCATTTTACCTTTTTTTTCGGACAACTATTTCACCTCCAATTAAAACAAGAGCTCGACTTTTTGATATTTTTCGAAAAAAATCTAAAGCGAAAGCGAAAGTATTATTCTTCTTCATGCTCTTTTCCTTCTTGAATTAGCTTTCGAACTCTTTGTCCGCCTCGATGCCCTGCTTCTTCAAGGCTTGTTTTTCCCATAGCTTCTGTTGAACCTTCATGTTGCTTTGCTCTTTCAGAGCCTCCTTTGCTGCCAATTTCACTATAAAATTCGGGTCCGCGCTCTGCCGAAACTTTTTCTCCGCCCTTTCTTCCTATTTCCTCGTAAAATTCTCTTCCATGTGTCGCTGCAGTTTTTTCTCCGCCTTTCCTTCCTGCTTCGGCAACAGTCATTTTGCCCTTTTTACCTTCTTCGCGCATACTCAAAACTTGTCACCTCCAATCAACATCTGAAAATTTGGCATTAGTAAAAGAGCCGAATAACCGCTCATAAACTTATGTGGTTGTAGCATAACTGTAACATACTGACAAAAATAATGGTTTTAGTAAAAAATTAGAGAAAATTAACATAAAACAGGTAAAGGTCAAAAAGTCTTAGATAAATTTAGATCAAGAATTAATTTAAATACGGCTGCTTCCCAACTTAATAATCACATTGGGTCTCTTGATGAAAGTCCTTCTTATCAATCCGCCTCAGACATTTTACCCTGGTTCAGACCAGCCCGCAGGTAATTTGCCTTTAGGCTTAATGTATATTGCAGGTGTGCTTGAAAAATCAAGTTACAGAACTGAAATTTTAGATGCTTTCATGACCGATGACCCTTTCGTGAAAGAGGGAAAAACCATACGAGTTGGTTTGCCTTTTGAACAAATAAAAGCGCAAATAAGTATTCGAAAACCAGATATTGTTGGGATCGCTGGACCATTTACTTGCCAAATTGAGCATTCACTTAGGATAAGCGGTTTGGCCAAAGAAGTTGACCCAAGCATTTTGACAGTTGTAGGAGGACCACATGTTACTGTGGTGCCTAAAGGTTTTCTTGAAGAGGCAAAAACAGTTGATATTGCCGTGATTGGCGAGGGCGAATACGCCATGAGAGCTATCGCTCAATATTTCGAAGGCAAAAAACAATTAAGTGATATTCTTGGTATCGCTTACCGTGAAAACGGCGAAATAAAAGTAAATTCGCCAAGACCTTTTATGGAAAATTTGGATGAGCTTCCATACCCAGCTTACGATCATGTGGATATGGAGCGTTATCTTAGCCCAAAAAAAATAGGTTATCGCAGCTTCAGAGACAGAGCAATATCAATGATTACTAGTAGAGGTTGTCCGTTTAATTGCTGCTTCTGCTCAGTTCATCTACACATGGGCAGAGGCTTTAGGGCACACTCAGAAAACTATGTTTTAGATCACATCAAGTTTGTAGTTGATAAGTTTAAAGTTAAGAACATTTTTTTTGAGGATGATAACTTAACTTTTGACATACCTCGGTTTGAAGCAATTTGTGATGGTTTAACTTCAAGAAAAATTAAGATTGGCTGGGAAACACCTAACGGTGTCAGAGCGGACTGTTTAAATCTAAATCTTCTTCAGAAAATGAAAAAATCGGGTTGTAAAAGTGTATTTTTTGGTGTAGAGTCTGGTGACCAGCAAATATTGGACAATGTAGTTTGCAAGAGTTTAGATTTGAAAAAGGTTGTAGAAGTAGCAAAATTGTGCAGAAGTATCGGGTTGAAAACAGGAGGGTTTTATATTATTGGTTTTCCAGGAGAAACTAAGGAGAATATGCAGAGAACTGTTGATTTTGCTCTTAGGCTTAAAAGGGATTATGATGTTGGCATGCACCTTCTTGTTGCGACGCCGTCTTATGGCACACGATTGTACGCGCAATGTGAAGCTAAAGGTTATATCAAGGCGGATTTGGGGTGGGATTCTTTTGCTGAAGCGCGTCAGCCAAAAGGGCTGTCTTTGATTTCAACAGAAGATTTTACATCTGAAGATGTAAAAGAGATAGCTTCCAAAGCATTAGCAGAATATAAGAAACTGTCTTTAGTTGGGCATATAAAGAACCCGAGAAAAGCCATTGGGACAGCGTTTGATCAGCCTCAACTTATCGTTAAATATCTTAAGAATTTATTTCATTAATTAAAAAAGGGGCATAGCCATTTTTGGAGTTCAATGGCCAGTTGGGGATTCCGATAGTTCTGTGACAGATTTATCCTGTTGTCCTTACTGAATTAAGGCTTGCTGAACGTCATTAGGTATTCATTTTTTGTAACATTGTATTTCTTTTTCTTTTCTTTGTGTGGGTGTGGAGCTGTAAAATTGCACATTACACTTGAAGGTTTGGATTTGTTTGCTTTCTTGGTTTCGGTTGTTTTGCTCTTGTTGTTTGAGTGTGCAAAGTGTGATTGCTTCACACTGTCTGCATGGATTGTATGTTGATGTGTGTGCGTGTGAGTGTGGGAGCATGTTGGTGATACTATTTGTAAGTATGACAATCCAAGGGCAAAATCAAGCTCTTAACTAAAAGCCTTGAGCTGGGGGGAGGCTTTTGGAGTTGAAAAAGGATTCCTTGCTTTTTTTTAGTTCATTAATGAAAAGTACATGTTCGCACCGGAGGGTAGTTGGCGGGCCCGCTGGGATTTGAACCCAGGATTCTCGGCTCCGGAGGCCGATGCCTTAATCCGCTCTAGGACCGCGTATCTGGAGATTTACCATATGCGTGTTCTTGCTAGACTACGAGCCCGCATTTATAAACCAAAACCTAATAGTTAATTTAAAGCTAACCTTGCTTATTCTTCAATTAGCTCTTGATCTATCCACCACGCTTTTTTCTTGCCCGATTTTTCACCGGCATAATACTCAATTATTGATTTTCCTGCTTGCTTTTTGGAGTTTTTTTGAATTTTTCTTAATCTATTAAGAATTAGCCACCTGTTAGTGTTAGCGTACTGGGCTAGTTCAGGTGTGGTTCCGCTTTTGTAATGAAGAAGATACTCCATTATCTTATGATCCAATTCATCAACGCAAAAGGAATGCGGATTAATTTTTCCATGCTGAAAAGTGAGCAGATCTAGGTCGGCTAGGTATTTCCTGATTTGACCAAACTCCATTTCAATTTTTTCCATTCTCTCTTCTAAAGCCAAAAGTTTGTCTGCTTTAGGCGTTTTCTGTAGTTTCTCAGCTATTGCTTCTCTGATAAAGTTGCTTCTGTCTCCTTCTGGAACACGAAGAGCCATTTCTTGATAAACCTGTTCTGACAACTTAACCGTAACTACTCTAACTTCACTCAATGTTTGAGCCTCAGTAACCGTTTATGTAATCGATTTAATTATTTCATATTTTCCCTTTTTTCTTCTCCGAGGAAGAATTAAGTTTGTAGTTAACGCAAAACTGATTGTTTACCGTTATTTTTTTATCGTTTAAGACCATAATCATTTATATTGTAAAACACAAAAGACATGTGGTGACGTATGTGATTGATTGGTCGCAAAAACAGTTACTAATTCTAGCGTTTGATCATCGTGCCTCTTTCCTTGAAAAAATGTTCGGAATAAAGAACCGTGCTCCAACCTCTGAAGAGAAAAAAGAAATTGAAAGCTACAAAAAAATAGTTTTTGAAGGCTTCAAGCTTGCCGTAAAGAAGAAAGTTCCTAAAGACATTGCAGGTTTGCTTGTGGATGAAGAATTTGGTGCAGCCGTTCTTTGTGATGCCAAAAAAGAGGGTTTTTCTTTTGCGATGCCTGTTGAGAAATCGGGTCAAGATGAATTTGATTTCGATTACGGCGAAAATTTTGCAAAGCATATTGAAACTTTTGATCCGTCTTTTGTGAAAGTGCTTGTACGTTATAACCCTGAAAGTGAAAAAGCGTTAAACAAGAGGCAGCTTGAGCGACTAAAAAAACTCAGCGATTACTTAGAAAAAACAAAACGTGCATTCCTCTTCGAACTTATTGTTCCCGCGACTCCCGCGCAACTTACAAAACTTGGCGGCTCAAAAGAGACCTACGACAAAGAACTGCGCCCGAAATTAATGGTTAAAAGCATTAAAGAAATCCAGGCTGCAGGTGTTGAGCCAGCAATTTGGAAACTTGAAGGAGTCGACAAACCAGCATCCGCAAAGGCAGTAGTTAAACAAGCTCAGATCGAGGGCAGAAAAGCAGGAGTTATCACTTTAGGGCGAGGAGAATCTAAAGAAAAAGTCCAAGAATGGCTCAAAGTTGGAGCAAAAATCCCAGGAATAATCGGATTTGCAGTAGGAAGAACAATTTTCTGGGACCCATTAGCCGAACTTAAAGCAAGCAAAATTAGCCGCAACGAAGCTATTGAAAAGATTGCTCATAACTACGAAGAGTTTACTGAACTCTGGTTAAATGAATGTAAAAGGTGAATAAAATGACTTCATTAAGATCATTATCTCCTTCTCTAACAAGAATCACCACCGCAGGCGCATTAGGCGCAGCACTCCACATTGGAAAAGGCGATCCAGACAAAGTAGACCAAACAGCCCTTGATTTTTCGCGTGCTGTGCTAAGCCAAACAGAAGTTGACGGAGAAGTTATCTGTTGTGAAGGCCCAAAGGATAATGCTCCAGCATTTAGCTACATGGAAAAAGTTGGTACAGGAAACGGACCAAAGGTAGAATTCATTATTGATCAAGTAGATGGTACAACTGCAACGTCCAAAGGAAAGAAAGACGCCATCTCAGCATTATGTTGTGCACCTGCTGGATGCCTAAAAGTTCTGCCAGACGACGGTTACTACTTCAAAGTTGCGACCGACGGCAAAGCAAAGGGAAAAATCAATCTCGAGATGCCTATCGAAGAAATTGTGCAAACGATAGCTAAATTGAAGAATCGACCTTTGGCTAATTTCACTGTCATTATGCTTGAACGTGAAAGGCACAATGAATTGCTTGCAAAACTAAGAAAGATGGGTGTAAGAATAATTCTCATAGCGGATGGAGATATCGGCGGCTCAATAGTTACATGTTTACCTGATTCTGGCGTTGACCTGCTAATTGGTGCAGGTGCAGGGGCGGAAGCTACAATCGCTGCGGTTGCAGTGAAATGTTTAGGCGGAACAATGCTGGTTAAGGTTTGGAAAGATAAAAAAGACGATGCCAAACGAATGGACAGGCTCAAAGCGGCGGGCGTTGACATTAACAAAACCTACACTGAGGATGAGTTGGCAAAAGGCAAAGAAATGATTTTTGCTGCTTCAGGCGTTACAAAAGGCGAAATGCTTGACGGTGTGCGATTCACTGCTGGCGGCGCAATCGTTCAGTCAATTTGCACAAGACTACCTAGCGGGACCTTAGAATGGTCAACTACTAACTTGAAATTTAAAGACCACCCAATCTACAAACAAATAACCTAAATGCCCTTTTTTAGGGCAAAACTTCTTTCTTCTGAGGTAATTGAAACTAAATTCCAAAAAACTTTGCTAATGTGTATGGTCGTGATTGTGCTCTTTTTCAACAGGAACTATTTGACCGGATATGTTCACCAATACAAGGTATCGTTGATCGACAATATCGTGGAGTTGTTTGCGTAGCTCTTCTCCAGCCAACATTTTCTTTTTCATAAGATTTGTCTTTTTCGCTAATTCTTCGTCTCCGAGCCCCATCAACCAGGTTGCAAAGTCATCTCTTTTTGTGTGAAATTCAATAGAGGCAATGGTGACTTTCTCAAGTTTGTTTGCAAAATCTCTAAGACTGTGAGCATGCAAATGAAGTGGCTGACCGAGACTACTGTAGAATTCAAAGGCTTTATCATGCGGGGCGTATGCCAATATGGAAATAGCTTTTTCTTTGTTAGTTTGAGGAATACCTAAAGCCTGTTTTCCTTTAGATGATATTATGTACAGACTTTTTTCAGGAGATGTCACGTACTCCATTCGGACCAGGCCTAAAAGATGCATCATGACCTGTGGAAACTCTTTTTTGGTTTCTTTTGCGATTTCCATTGCGCGCATTGGCCTTTCATCTAGAAGCATAGTTTCTAGTATATCTTGTTTGACAGGTGATAAACTCATTTCAGGCACCTCGCCTTTTAGTTCTATGTAGAACCTATCTATTCAAACTTTTCCCTAAAATCAATAAAGAATTGGTAGATTCGGGCAATTTTTTAGAAAAAGTAAAGCTTTAGTATAGTGACGTCCAATGCTTAATAGCCAACGGTGAATTCGAATTTGAAACTTGCAGTTTTCGTTTATGAGTATCCACCAAAAATTGTAGGTGGATTGGGAACTTACGCTGCTGAAATTACACGGAAATTTGTGTTAGAAGACCATGACGTAACAGTTCTTACAATGAACGATGATGCTGGTTCATTGCCTACACGTGAAATTTGGCGTGGAATAGAAATCCATCGGCCATTACACATTGATATTTCAGATTCGTTGCCCGATGTTATTGCTGAAGACATAAAGAAATGGGGGAGAGGCCTTCATTTCTTCGGCAAACTAATGGTATATAATTATTTATCCGCAGCCAAACTCATTAACGAGTTAATCAAAAAAGAGAACATGAAATACGATGTCGTAATCGCTCACGATTGGCTTTCAGCTATGGGTGGAATAACCGTAAAGAGAGAAACGGGGTTGCCCTTTGCTTTTCATGTTCATTCAACTGAAAAAGGTCGAACTTTAGGAAATGGCTCAAACGTGGTCAGCAACATAGAATTGCGTGCTGGCAAAATGGCTGATATGATTGTAACGGTTTCTTATGCTATGAAGGATGAACTTATCCAGCTTGGTTTTCCCAAGGAAAAAATCCAAGTTAGCTACAATGGTGTTGACCCACAAAAGTATAACCCTGAAAACATTTCGGCAGAACAAATAAAAAGAATCAGAAACAAATACGGCATTAGCGATAATGAGCTGATGATTCTTTTCTTGGGTAGATTAGTAGGTGTCAAAGCTGTTGACAAGCTCATAATGGCTATGCCACATATTTTAACCAAAATTCCAAACGCAAGACTCGTTATAGTTGGAGTGGGTGAACTTCAAGAGTATCTAGCTAATTTAACAAGAACAATTCGTCTTGATCAATTCGTAAAATTTTGCTTTGACTTTATACCTGAAGAAGAGCGAATCGGTCACTATGCTGCATGTGATATTGCAGTTTTTCCAAGCCATTATGAACCCTTCGGTATTGTAGCTCTAGAGGCAATGGCTATGGAAAAACCAGTTGTTGTGGGCGCAGCCGGTGTGAGTGGAATGCGAGAAATCGTAATTTGCTGTGGAGAAGAACAATGCGGTTACCATATTGACCCAAATAACCCGTCCGATATAGCTTGGGGAGTAACTAGCGCTATAGAGAGTCCTGAAAGACGAAAGTTTCTTGGCAAAAACGGACGAAAACGTGTCTTAGCAGAGTTTACATGGACAAAAATCGCAGAGAAAACCGTTGAACTCTACGAGAAAATGGCTAAGCGATAGGTAAAAAATGAATACAAACTCTAAATACAATGTTGCTCGCGAGGCAGCTACGCTGCTGTATTTCGGAGCAGAAAAAGAGTACAAACAAGCAAAAGTAAGAGCAGCAAAAACCTTAGGCACTTCATTTTTGCCTTCAAATTTTGAAATAGCTGTCGAACTTGATAACATTGCAGAAGAAAACGAGGGAGCGAACAGAAAACTACGTTTAATTGAAATGCGAAGGCAGGCACTTGAAGTAATGAAGTTTCTTGGTGGTTTTTGTCCTCTGTTAATAGGCAGCGTATGGCGAGGCACAATAAAACTTGGCAGTGACATAGACCTCGCCGTTTATTCTGATAACCCCCAAGAAATAATTAATGAACTTACAGCTCAAGGTGTAAAGATTTCTAAAAAAGCTTGGACCACGGTGAACAAACACGGATTAAGCCAAGAATCCTTTCATATTTATGCCCAAACCCCATCAAATTATAGTCTTGAAATAGTTGTTCGCGCAAAAGAGGAAGCTGGTAAAAAAAGAAAATGCGAAACTTTCGGTGACGAAATTACTGGATTAAAGACGCAAGAACTGGAAAAAATCCTGCAAAACGACCCGGCACAAAAATTTATTCCCTGACGAGAAAAGGGAAAAATCTCTTTTTTACAAAAAACACTTAAAAACCTTGAAGAATATTTTTCTAACAATTGATGCTTAATGGGTACAGATAATAAATCTTTAAAAAAGATCTTCCCGCATCTCTATAAAGAGCTGGAAGAAGGAGATTGTAAAGTTCCCATAAATGGCGTTAGGAAAAACGCTCTGCAGACAGAGGCTAACGAAGAAGAAAATTTGTCTGAAGACGAATTTTGTGAGCCAACGGTAATGCCTGACAAATTTCGTCATTTTAATCCTTCGGCAGTAGATTTTCTTCGTAGATGCGATACTGACGCGCAAGCTTGTGAAATCATTGATTACTTGCAGAAGAAAGGTGAAATTACAAAAGAGTATGCTGATGAGTTGCGTTCCAAGCTCAAATGCGAAGGTGTACGATGCTTTGGCTCAAAAAAAGATGAAAACTATTATTTTAAAGAAGCCGGAATGCTCTAAAAAATTTCATTTCAAGTTTATTAGATTTGCAAACAACTACAATAAACTATCATCAACATACTGTTTTTTAATAAATTCAAGAGCTAAACTGTGATCTCCTTTACTTTTCTCTTTATTTTATGTCGGAATACTAATAAGCATAAAAACTGTTTTAAAAAAACTGGAAACAATGGTGATATGAATGACTATAAAAGTCGGAATTAACGGATTTGGAAGAATTGGAAGACTCTTATACCGTGCAGCGATGGAAAGAAAAACAAACATTGACTTTGTTGCAATTAACGACCTTGCAGATGCTAGAGCCAACGCAATATTACTAAAATATGACAGTGTACACGGGCGGTTCCCAGGAACAGTTGAAGTTCAAGGTACTGACCTAGTTGTCAATGGAAAAGTCCTCAAATGTCTCCAGCAGAAAGACCCTGCAGTCTTGCCATGGAAAGACATGGGAGTATATCTCGCTGTAGAATCCACAGGTTTATTCACAAATCGAGAAGGTGCCTCAAAACATCTAACCGCAGGAGCAAAAAAAGTCCTTATTTCAGCACCCGCAGAAAGTCCGGATGCAACAATTGTTTTAGGTGTAAATGAAAAAACCTACGATCCTGAAAAGCATAGTATTCTTAGCAATGCGAGTTGCACCACAAACGGTTTAGCACCAATAAGTAAAGTCTTAAATGACAATTTCGGCCTAGAAAAAGCATTCATGACAACTGTTCATAGCTACACTAATGATCAAAAAGTTCAAGATGTCGTTCACAAAGATCTTAGAAGAGCTCGCGCAGCAGCAATTAATATTATCCCTACAAGCACAGGAGCCGCAAAAGCTATTGGCGAAGTATTGCCGACTTGCGCAGGTAAAATGAACGGCGTAGCCTTACGTGTACCAACACCAGATGTGTCACTAGTTGACTTAACGGCTGTCCTAAGTAAAGAAGTTACCAAAGAAGAAATCAATGCAGTTATGAAGAAAGCAGCAGAAGGCGAACTCAAAGGCATTTTACAGTACACTGAAGACCCAATCGTTAGCTCAGATGTTTTGCACAGTACTTACTCCTCAGTATTCGATGCAGGATTAACCATGGTTTTAGGAAACAAAGGTAATTTTGTTAAGGTCTTCTCGTGGTACGACAACGAATGGGGTTTTAGTAACCGCATGGTCGATTTCATCGAAATGGTTGGAGAAAAAGCAGGGCTATAAGAGAAAAGAAATCTTAAAATCCCTTTTCTTTAATTTTTTCAAAATATAGAAACGTGATTAATTATGGCTAATTACAAGACATTGGATGATTTTCAGGTTAAAAACAAAGTTGTTCTAGTTAGAGTTGACTTTAACTCGGAAATAAACCCAGACTCAAAAAAAGTCACAAGCGACGTTCGCATACGAGCCCATGCAGAATCAACACTCAAAGAATTGGCTGAAAAAGGCGCTAAAACTGTGGTGATTGCACATCAAGGTCGAAAAGGAGATCCAGATTACACAACCCTCAAAGAACATGCTGAAGTTCTTCAGAAAATACTCAAATGCCCAGTAAAATATGTTGATGACCTTTTTGGTGACAAAGCGAAAGCTGCCATCAAAAACCTTCAAGACGGAGAAATCCTTGTCTTGGAAAATGTGCGCAGTTGGGATAAGGAAACGAAAAGTATGTCACCTGAAGATGCAAGCAAAACAGAGTTAGTGCAGAATTTGGCCCCTCTCGCTGACCTGTTTGTTAATGATGCTTTCGCAGCAGCTCATCGTGGTCACGTTTCTATGGTTGGTTTCACCTTTGTCTTGCCAAGCGCCGCTGGACGAATTATGGAGCGAGAACTAAAAAATCTAAGCAAAGCGTTAGAGAAACCTGAGAAACCATCAGTTTATGTTATGGGTGGTGCAAAAGCTGATGACAGCCTTGAAATCAGCAAATACGTGCTTAGTAAAAGCATTGCAGATTACGTATTAACTGGCGGAGTTACAGGACAATTATTTCTTGCAGCTAAAGGCGTTATTTTAGGCAAAGAAAACATGGCTTACTTGGAGAAAAAGGAATTAATAGGTTTGATTCCAGGAATAAAAGCATTAGAGGACCAGTTTTGCGATAAAGTTTTGACACCAGTTGATTTTGCTTTAGAAGTTAACGGCAAAAGGAAAGAAATCCCAGTAAACCAACTGCCAACTGAGAATTCTATTATGGACATCGGGGCCAAAACTGTTGAAAGCTATGCTCAAATAATTGCGGGTGCGAAGTCAATTGTAGTAAGTGGACCAATGGGTGTCTATGAAAACAAAGAATTCAATTATGGAACCAAAAAAGTTTTTGAAGCCATTGCAAACAGCAAAGCTTTCAGCTTAGCCGGCGGCGGAAACACAATCGCAGCTATGCAAGAGTATGGTTTAACCAAAAAGATCAGTTATATTAGTACAGCAGGTGGTGCGCTCATCGAGTTCCTTATGGGCAAGAAACTGCCTGGCGTGGTAGCACTCGAAACAGCGACAGAAACAAAAAAAGTCTAACAGTTTCAATCTCTTATTTTTTTTCTTCGTGTTTTAGTAGAATTTAACACCAAGATTTTCTTAGGTGTTTAATTTTTTTTTACGGAAAAAAAATTTTATGTAAAAATAGATAGAAAAAGGATAGCTGGTTTTATTTTACAGCTGCCTTTGCGAGTTTTTTGAGAATCTGTTCTTTTGCTATAGTATATGCGATTGAGTAGTCGAAAAGTCCCTGTGGTTCAGCGGTGGCGCGTTTGATCATTTCTGTTTCTGTTTTGATTTTTAGTTTGCCAATTGCTAATGCGCCTATGCCGAAAATACCTGGTTTGAGTTCTTTGCTGTCATCATTTGGAGCTAATCCTTCCACGCCTAGAGGTTTGATGGCATTGATGTCAGCTACAATTTTGCACATAGGACTCTTATCTAAGTCGGCAGTTGATAGAAGTTGGATTCCGCCTGCGCCTGCTGAGAGAATGATCTCTGCATCTTTGATAGCTTCAGCTGTCTGTTCAGGTTTTGAGACTTCGACAACTTTGACTCTTTGGGCGCCGCATTCTTGGTTGATTTTGTAAGCGACAACTTGACCTTTTCCTAGTGCGCGGGTTGTGATGGTTACGTCTGCTTTTTCAGCTGCGTATATTCTCGCCGCAGTTTGACCGACTGGTCCTGTGCCTGCCAGTACTGTGACTTTTTTGCCTTCGAGTGAGCCCCAGCCTTTTTCCATGGAGGCTCCGAATGTTTTTGCGACTGCCGCTGCGGCTGTGCTATATCCACCTCTTGGGTCAACAATAATGCTATTTCCCCATGGGGCCGATTTCATGGCTTTCTGAGTCGCTTGAACAACTTTTTCTACTTCTTCAAAGTTGCTGCCATTAATGAAAATCTTTGTATGTTTTGCTCCTTCAGGTCCTCTTGGAAAAAGCAGGTCAAAAACGATTTTCGGTGCATCTTCGCTTGTCACATTTTCAAATTTGAATATCATTGAGTCAGGAAACGCATCAATTGCAACTAACATGTCAAATGGGCTGCAATATTTGTCTGTGTCTAAGAAAACGAAAACTGTTTTAAAAGTTGGTTGTGGTTGTGCCAATTTTATTACACCTTTGACTGTTTGATGTTGTTTGAGGATTTAAGAATTTTCCAATTTTTCAGACGAAACCACACAAAACAATCAATATTCTTCTGAATTCGGGAACCGCAATTGTTTAATAAGTTAGCTCTCAGAGTTCTAAACATTACAATTCAGGAAGGGCTGAGTAATTGTCTATAAACATAAATTTAGAGAAGCTCTCAAATGCTTGTGGAGTCACAGGCAGAGAAGCAGAAGTGCGAGAGCTAATGATTAGGCTTATGACTCCTTATGCTGACGAAATTGTCGTTGATAAACTTGAAAATGTTATCGCCATAAAAAAAGGCAAATCTAATTCCCGAAAAATTATGCTTGCTGCCCATATGGACGAAGTCGGTTTAATGGTTAAAACAATCACTAAAGATGGTTTTCTGCAATTTGCGAAAATGGGGGGCATAGATGATCGCATTCTACTTGCGCAAAGAGTAGTGGTTTACTCAAAAAACCATGTGTTCCCAGGTGTAATTGGCTCTAAACCTCCTCACATCCAAAAGGAAGAGGAACGAAAAAAAATTATAACTTCAGATGAACTTTTCATCGACATAGGGGCTGAAAGCAAAGACGAAGTTTTGTCAATGGGTTTGGCAATAGGCGACCCGGTCGGTTTTGACGCAAATTATGTTTCTTTGGGCAAAGACCTTGTTATGGGGAAAGCATTTGATAACCGTTCAGGATGCGCTGTAATGGTTGAGGCTCTAAAATTGTTAGAACATGTTGATTGCACAGTTTGCGCGGTGGGAACAGTTCAGGAAGAAGTTGGCTTAAGGGGAGCGGCTGCAGCAGCTTTCGGTGTGGATCCAGATTTGGCGATAGTGCTTGATGTAACCATAGCGGGAGATAGCCCGGGAATAAGGGAGTTTGATACCAATCTCAAAATTGGAAAAGGTCCTGCGCTTTGCATTTCGGATTCAGGTATGATAACACATCCTAAAGTTTTGAAGTGGCTTTTAGAAAGTGCTGAAGAACAGAAAATTCCGTATCAAATAGAAGCTGGTTTGATGGGTTCAACTGACGCCGCAAGAATTTGCTTAACAAAACAAGGTATCCCAACTGGCAACATCTCAATTCCGACACGCTACATTCACAGTCCCGTCGGAGTGACAAGCCTCAATGACCTCGAGAACTCAGCTAAACTTACAGTTGCTGCAATAAATAATGCTTCAAAATATTTCTAAATGGTGAAAATATGTCTCAGTCTCAAGCAGTAGTAGATCAAGCCATCGCTCATTTCAGAAACGGATATAACTGTGCACAAAGTGTCCTTTTGGCACTTTACCTTCACATGGATATAGACGGAGAAAACGCTCTAATTCCAAAAATCGCTGCTGGTTTTGGCGGTGGTATTGGAAGATGCGGTTCAGTGTGCGGGGCATTGACAGGTAGTATTATGGCTGTAGGCATAAAAAATGCGCCTAACGAGCCTGGTATCGAAAAGCGAGCTCAAACCTATGCCCATGCAAAAGCACTTTACAAACAGTTTGAAAAAGAGCAAGGAACTGTGTTATGCAGAGAACTGATAAAATATGATCTCTCCAACCCCGAACAGGCAACAAAATTCCGTCAAGAAAAAGTGCAAGAAAAAGTTTGCCACAAACTCATTAAAACTGCAATTGAAATTTTTCTATCACTTGAAAAGCCCTAAAAGCTGTATGCAAAGTGTTTTTAGCTAACTCGTAGTTCAAATAATTGTCGAGGTATAGTTATGGTTGCTGACAAGTTTGTTGGAAAATTTGTTTTTTTAGAACACACTGCTGACGTTTACGTTCGTGCATATGGAAGAACAATGGAGGAAGCTTACGAGAATGCGGCACTCTCAATGTTTGAGACTATAACCGACACCAATAAAATCGCTCAGACCCAAGAAGAAACCGTTGAGGTCGAAGCTGAAGACCAGTATGCATTGCTTTACAATTGGCTTGAAGCATTGCTTGTTAAGTCTGAAACTCAAAGCATGCTTTATTCAAAATTTCAAATTCAAAACTGGAAAGAAACAGCTGATACCTTCAAGTTTTCAGCTAAAATTTGGGGTGAAAAATTTGACCCAGCTAAACACCCGCAGAAAGTAGCGGTTAAGGCTATAACATATCATCGAATGGTTGTAATAAAAGAAAAAGAAGCTGTGACTTTAGAGTTTATTTTGGATATTTAAGCAAGTTTTAGTTTCTTCAAGTCAGCAACTATTTGCTCGACGATTGGTTCTGGCGGCTGATCAAGGTTTGTTGTGCCTGAAGTTACAAAAGGAATCTTTTTCAATTTGAAAAATTCAATTAGAGGTTTTGTCTGTTCTTGGTAGACTTGCAGACGTTTTTTTATGACTTCAGGGTTGTCATCTGAACGTTGATAGAGTGGTCCGCCACATTTGTCGCAGACGCCTTCTACTTTAGGCTTTAAGAAACGAACGTTATACACTGTGCCGCAGTTTTTGCATATTCTTCTTGATGATAATCGTTCAATGATTATCCAATCTGGCACATCAAGCATGAGGATAACGTCGATTTTTGTGATGTCATCAAGCATCTTTGCCTGTTCCATGGTGCGGGGAAAGCCATCTAAAATGAAGCCTTTGCCCTCTGGGATTTTGCTAAGTCGTTGTTTTAGAACTTCTATGACTACTTCGTCTGGAACAAGTAATCCTTTTTCCATGTAACTTTTTACTTTTTTGCTAAGTTCAGAGTTTTCTTTAGCTAATTCTCGGAAAATGTCACCTGTCGCTATTGTTTCTACACCGAGTTTTTCTTGGAGTCTTGAAGAGTAAGTGCCTTTCCCTGCTCCGGGTGCTCCCAACATGATTGCTTTCAAATTCAGCCACCTAAATGTCCTGATAAAACATGTTCTGCGTAATTAAATTTTATGTGTACGATGTTTGCCTCAAGGAAACATTTATGCTAATACAAAGCCATCAACTGATAGGTGAACTGTTGCATACTGCTCAGATCAGAAAAAATCTTTTTCAAATTGACCTTGAAACAGGCGGATTCGAGAATCTTATCTGCAGCTATGTTATAAAAGGATCAAAAATAATCCTCGTAGAATCTGGTCCAACAAGTTCTATTCCAAGGCTTGTTGAAGGCTTAAGAGAGCTGGATCTAAATTTTGACGATGTTGAGTACATTGCTATAACCCACGTTCACTTAGACCACGGCGGAGGTGTTGGAACTTTGCTTAATTATTTACCAAACGCCAAAGTGATAGTTCACCAAAGAGGAGCCTCACACCTTGCGAACCCTGATAGGCTTTGGTCTTCCGCAAAAGAGGTTCTTGGTTTTGTTGCTGAAATATTTGGAAAACCTGAACCTGTCCCAAAAGAACGAATAATTCCAATTACCGAAGGCACATTTAATCTGGATGATGACTATAAATTAACTGCTACCGAAACAGTCGGTCACGCCTCGCATAACCTTAGCTTCCAAGAATCCTTTTTTGGCGGAGTTTTTCCAGGTGATGCTGCAGGCACTTATGTTCCAAAGTTTGGAGTTGTAGTTCCAACCACTCCACCTCCGTTTTATTTGAAATCAGCGTTAGCTTCTCTTGACAAACTAATCAGTTTAAACCCATCTGTGCTCTACTTTAGCCATTTCGGAGAAGCCAATAACGCAGTCCAACGTTTAAAAGATTACAAGGTGCAACTTCAACTTTGGGCTGACATCGCAAGAGATGGTGTTAGAAAAAACCAGAGTTTAGAGCAAATTCGAGACCGAATCATTGCTGACGATAAAGTAATGAATCATATAATTGATTTCGTTAGGTCACATAGGATATATTCGAAAACTATGTTGGAGAATTGTGTCCGCGGCTTTATCGAGTACGCAAAAACCAACGATGAAAAATAATAAATCATTCAAAAACATGTGGCGCTAAAAGATTCATAACTGTTTTATCTTGGCTTGTCTTTTTCCCTTATGGTGAGAATGTTTTGGGTGAAAGTGAAAGCAGAGGGGCTCCTGAGAAAGTTCCGCTTGAAAAAGTTAATGATTACATGTGGCGTATCCCACAGTACAAGCAGGCAATGCGTGTTCCGGGTATGGTTTTTGCCAATGAATTTCTTTTAGAAAAAATGAAAACTGACCGCACTTTGTGGCAATGCTCAAATGTAAGTCAACTTCCTGGAATTTACAAGTACGCGATAACGTTGCCTGATGGACATGAAGGTTATGGTTTTCCAATCGGTGGTGTAGCCGCAACAGATTATGAGCAAGGCGTAATCAGCCCAGGCGGAGTAGGCTACGACATTAATTGTGGAGTGCGTCTTTTAGCAACCACCCTTTCAGAAAAAGACATCAGACCAAAACTTGGTTCACTGGCAGAAACTATTTTCCGCAACGTTCCATCTGGACTGGGAAGTAGAAGAAAAGACCTTTCAATATCAAACAGCGAACTTGACAATTTGTCAATTGAAGGTGTGCATTGGTTAATTAAACGTGGGTTCGGATGGTCTGAAGACGCGGTGCATTGTGAAGAGGGTGGTCGAATGGCGAATGCCAATCCTGATAAAGTCTCACAAACTGCTAAAAGCAGAGGCGTTACCCAGATTGGCACTTTAGGGTCAGGCAACCATTTCTTGGAAATACAAAAAGTAGACAAAATCTTTAACCCGAAAACAGCAAAAGCGTTTGGAATCACACATGAAGGTCAGGTTACAGTAATGATTCATTGTGGCTCAAGGGGCTATGGGCACCAAGTCTGCTCAGATTATCTTCGAGTAATGGAGCATGCAGTCCAAAAATACAAGATTAACTTACCTGACCGCGAACTCGCCTGCGCCCCGGGAACCAGCAATGAAGCAAGAGATTATGTTCAAGCCATGGCATGCGCAGTCAACTACGCTTTCGCAAATAGACATGCAATCATGCATTGGGTTCGCCAAAGCTTCCAGCAAGTTTTGGGTCAACCAGCCGAAAACTTTGGGTTAAAACTTGTCTATGATGTATGCCATAATGTTGCAAAAATGGAAACTCACAAAATCGACGGAGGCGAAAAGAAGGTTTGGGTCCACCGTAAAGGTGCAACTCGAGCTTTTCCAGCAGGACACCCAGATGTTCCAGACGACTACCGCAGTGAAGGTCAACCAGTTTTGATCCCGGGCAGCATGGGTACTAGCTCATGGGTGTTAGTTGGTTCACAGAAATCAATGGAGCTAACTTTTGGCTCAACCGCACATGGCGCTGGTAGAATGATGAGTCGCTCAGCGGCGAAGCGGCAATATTGGGGCAATGAAATCAAAACGTCATTGGAAAAACGTGGTATTATCGTTCGTGCTGCAAGCTCTTCAGTGTTGGCCGAAGAAGCTGATCCAGCTTACAAGAACGTTGATGTCGTAGCTGATGTAAGCGATAAAGTAGGAATTGCAACCAAAGTTGCAAGGCTTGTTCCGTTAGCTGTGGTAAAAGGTTAGAAGAAATTTTTTCTTATCTATTTTTTCTTTTAAGAGCTTAAGGATTTTTGTGAATAATTTGGGAAATTGTATATCTGATTGCTAAGACAATGCTGTAGCTCAATCGTAGTTAAGAGTTGGAAAGTTCTATTTGACTGCAAATCAAACCAGACTAAGATACAGCGGTTTTGTTCTTTTTTCTACACAAGTAATTAGCTTAGCCACAGGGTTGATTTTTACTCTTCTTCTAACAAGAACAATGAACACTAACCAGTTTAATATTTGGACAAACATCTTTGATTTCACAGCTTATTTTTTTCTTTTAAATGGATTATTGCCTTTCTGGGCAACTCGTTTTATTTCCAGAAATAAAGTCGGAACCCTTAAGACGGGTGTGTCAGCGCAGTTTTCAATAGCGCTCGCGTCTTTGTTAGTTTACTTGCCTGCAATAATCTTGATTTCACATGCAATTGGAACAAGCATGTACCTGCCAATTTATTTGCTTGCTGGCTTGTACATCGTGACTTTTTATCTGATAACTTTTTTTGAAAGCTCTCTACAAGCAATCAAACCTCAAGCTGTTGGGTACGGACTTTTAATTGAGGAAATAGCAAAAGTGGGGATAGCGGGCGGCATAGTGTTAGCGTTAGGAGTTGGGCAGATATTTTATGCTGCGATATTAGGGTTATCGATTTCATGCGTTGTGCAAATTCTCTATTATGTTTATCTTTTGGCTCCTTACTTTAAAGAAAAAGCAAACTGGGGTTACCTCAAAGAATGGCTTAAGGCTTCTCCGGCTTTGGTTTATAGCACTGTTGGCAGCCAGCTAATGGGTTTTTCTCTAATACTGCTTTTCCTTTATGGCGGCGTTGGCGCAAGAGCATATTATCAAGCTGCCTTCACTTTCACAGCTGTAATCAGTTTTGCCAACTCATTAGCTTATGCGCTTTACCCAAAGCTTCTAGCTAAATCTTGCAATGACGAACATGTGGGCCAATCATTTTCAACTGTGATGATGCTTGCTATTCCATTTTCTACGATTGCTATGGTTATGTCTGTCTCATTTTTAGCTATACTTAATGCTAACTATATCGTAGCCTGGCCAGTTGTTATAGCATTAGCAGTCGATACTTTAGTCGTCCTTGTATATTCCTTCTATTCCTCATGTTTAATGGGTGTCGAAGCTTTTGATGCAGAAGGAAAAATAAGCATTCGCAAACTTATCCGGAGCAAGATTTTCAAACTATTTACAATACCTTATATTCAAGCAGCCTTTACGTTGCCTTTAACATATTTTGTATTGACACGGTTGACGATTGCAAATCCTGTTCAAGCTACAGTAGAAGTCGTAGCAATTCTCATCGCAGTTCACTTCTCAACTCTAGTCGGACTATACGCCTTTATGCGCTGCTCAATAGCAATTCCTGTTGTTTGGAAAACACTAGGCAAGTATATTCTTGCAGCCTTCATCATGGGATTAGTTCTTTTTCTGCTTCCAACCACTTCAACCTTGATTTTCACGCTTCTAAAAGCTGTTGCAGGTTTTGCTCTATACATAGGCCTACTCTTAATTATCGATAAGCAAGCCAGAGAACTTTTGGAATTAGTTAAGAAAGAAATTCAGGACTCATTCAAAATGTTAACTGGAAAAGCCAATGGCAACGATGACATTTCAGAGCAAAATTATCAAGTTTCAACTGAAAATTAATATCTTTAAGACAATTAATCTATTGTGAATACGATTTCTATTTTGCCGGGTGCCATATTGTGAAAGATGAATGTGGAATCTGCGGTAGGGTTCTAAGTGTTGCTTATATGAGAAAGTGCCAACGTTGCCAAAAACTGCATTGTCGAGACTGTATGGTGCCTGATGTAGCAACCGGCGACCCCATGGCCTTGATGTGTCTTCATTGTGCGCGTCGAGTGGTTGCTCCCGTTTCAAAAGGCAAATATGATGGACTTACGCGTCACTTAAAATTCAGGGCAGCATTTACTAGTACTGTTAAACTTTCTTTTGCTCGGATAGATGGATTAATTGGTAGCAATCTTCCGATGGCTGCTTATCGAGATCCTTCTTGGTGGAGCAACTCATCTTCAAGTGCACATACAAAATCTTGGTTGGATGCAGGGTGGGAAGTACAGGAAGCTAATCTCAAAGAAGGCATCGTAACTTTTGTCAAAGTTCGAGATGTAAAATTCAAAAAATCTGCTTCGCAGCGAAAACTAGAAATTAATAAGCCGTTTACACCTGTGCCTGTTCATATTCCGAAGTCAAAGATGCCCTCCAAAACTAAAGTATCAAAGCTTTATGCGAGGATCAAAAACATGGAGCGTAATAGAAATGAAGCACGCAGACACATAAGGGGCTTTAAAGCTAAACAGCGGCATTAAAACAAGATTTTTTGAATTAATCCCATAAACGTTTCCTAATAGTTGCCTCATGATTGAAGAAACCCTCAAATTTGGAAATTGGCAAAGTTTACGCTGAATTGAAAAAGGTTCTAACTAATGTCGGCGCTAAAGTTTTCGAAATAGTAATGACAACATACGTAAAATAGGAATAGATGTATTTGCTAAAGAAATAATTAATTCAATGATTAAATGAATTTAAGTCATTTTTTTGCCGCATTTCTCACAGTAATCAGCGTATCCTTTGTTGCTTGATCCGCAAAAGATGCAGAATTTATTGGCGCTCAGATTAGAACTTTCAGTATCAGTTACATTGGGCTGGATTGTGGCTGTTTCAAATATTGGCTGTTCTTTCGGTGTTCTAACTGAACGCACTGCAAAAACTATGCAGATTGCTACAGCGGCAACTACTATAATGAACATTACTGGTTCTGCAGAAATTAGATTCCATGATACAGGTAAGGCTGTTTGTGCGGTTGGTGCTGCAACGCTAGGTGAACTAAAGGGGATGGTTCTAACTGCAGGTGAGGGCGTTGGTGTTGCTGGAGCAGATGTAGTTGTTGGATCTGGGTTTGGATTAACAAATGTGATGCCATCTAGATTGGGTAAGTATTGCTGCGACTGGTCGATTGGAAACACTTTGGCTGTTTGCCCGCTGAATTCGTCTGGTAAGTCGCCGATCTTGAAGCCTACACCCGTTGTTTCGCAGTAATAGTATGTTTCATCGTTGTAGGTCCAATATGTGCCTTTAAGGTCGGTTCCAAGTATCCCGACAGCGAGATGGTCTGGTGGATTAATGTAGACTGTTCCATAATTTAGTGCAAGCATTATCGAGCCAAAGAGAACAGAGTGAGACTTGCAGTCGCCAACATGGTCAACTAATGTTTCAACTGGGAATCTTGGGTAAGACTGGTAACCTGTACTTTCATTGTCTGTCATGTACGGGATGGTTTGAACGAAAGCCAAAATAAAATTCACTTCATCATACGAGCTGTACCCTGCATTAGTTGCAGTTTGATTTAGTTTCTCGGCAAGAGTTTGAATGTATGAGTCTTGAGTTGTTGTAAAGTATCCAAAATCTTCAGGTCCAATCCTTGTTCGAACTGAATCAGGTACTGATTTATAGGCTGCATAAAGTGATGCTGAGACGCTAAGGTTCCAAACCCAATGGTGTCCACCATATTCCCAGGAAAACTCTCTGGAATAAACCTGTGTTTGATCCTGACTTTGAGCAGCAACATTTTCAAAAGGACTGATTACAGGTACTATAACCATGCAGACTAACGTAAAAATGGTTAACATTACCATTGAATTGGGGCTTAACCGTATTCTGCTCATTTGGACATCTTCAATATCGTACTCATGCATAATCGATAGTTTAAAACCTTGTCCCAAATCCACATTTTTAGAAACTTTAGTGCAGCTGAACAAAGTTGGAATTAAAATAGTTCTTCTTGCGAAATGACTTCGAAAATTTAAGGGAAAGGATAAAAAAAGTGTAAAAAAGCTTGTGAATCTCGTTCTTTCAACTTGGATTATGCTTTTTTTGGTTGAGGTGGCTGTTTGATTATTCCATAACTCTGCTTTTTCCAAGCATCCCTGAATTTATTATAGTAATCTATCGGTTGAAAAACAGGCGCGTAAGCAACTTCCCATTCCAACTCACACTTGCAGACGGCAAACACTTTCTTGTTTTTTGGATCCATCAAAATTTGCAGCAGTTCTTTGTGGCATTTTGGACAAAAATATGGTCCATTTACCATTTGTTTGGCGTCTTTAGTCAGAATTTTCATTCGGCTGCCAGGAACCTTTTTTCCTTCCTTTCCTAAACCCATCTTCCGACACTAACCAAACCAATACTCCAGCTAAAAGATATACTATTCCATCCAAACAACAAAAATTCAAATAAAAAACCATAGCTGCATAGAAGAAAGGTTGGCTTAAGTTTTCTAGAGTTGAACATCTGTATCCAAGGGATAAAGATTGGAAAAGGCTTTTGGTTATGTAATCTCGGGTAACCGCTAAGAGTAATAATCCAGGCGAAAAATTGAATTAGCCCCATCTCTAACAACTTAGCAGAGGCTTGCATGTGTCGTTCAAACTTAAAATGCAGGAATCAGCCAAAAACAAAAAATCAAATTTAGTTTTAGCCCTTGATTTTCCATATGAAGCCCCAGAAAACCGCGAGAAAATCCTAATCAACGCACAACGAATCCTCAAAGTAGTTCATCCATATATTTGCGCAGTTAAAATAAATCATCATCTAACTCTCCCACTTGGAACATTTGACGGCGTACAGCAGCTAGTTGAACAAATTCGAGGGCAAGGCTTGTTAGCTATAATGGATGCCAAATTAAACGATATAGGAAACACAAATCAAGTAATAGCTGAATACTATTATTCAGCAGGTTTTGACGCTTTGATTGCTAACCCATTTGTCGGGTGGGATGAAGGATTAAAGCCGCTCTTTGACGTTTCCAAAAAGCTTGGACGAGGTGTAATTCTTCTCTGTTACATGAGCCACAGAGGCGCCGTTGAAGGTTATGGGCAAACAATCATTGACCCAGAAACAGGAGAAGCAACTCCCCAATACCTATCTTTTGCCAAAAAGGCGCTAAAATGGGGTGCAGACGGAGTAGTTGTTGGCGCTACTGTGCCAGATAAAATCCGCGAAGTCAAAAAGGTTCTTGGGCAAAATGTGGATATCTATTCGCCTGGCGTTGGAGCTCAAGGAGGCGCAGCAGAAAAAGCGATTGAGGCAGGTTCCAACTTATCTAATTGTTGGCAGAGAAATTATTTCTGCGCCTGACCCAGCTTTGGCGGCGCATCGACTTTGTGATTCAATAATAAGGGTTTAAGCGGTTTTATCTTCCTCGTTTTTGTTCCCAAAGTTCTTTCTTAAGCAGGTCACGTACTGATGAGCGTATGACGCTGCTTCTGCTTGGATACATGTTTGCTCGGACAAGCTCGTCTAAACCTTCCAGATAAGCCTCTGGTAAAAGAACAGTTACAAGTTTCAATTTGAATCAACTCTCCATTAAACTATATCATGCATATAACATGTGGCAAATATAAGTTTAGCCGCCAGAACCCTGACTAAATTATAAACTCCTCAGCTGATTCAACGTACCCAAATATGTGCCATCCAGCAGGTAAAGCTCCGAGTTATCCACATCTACACTTTCCGAACGTAGCACGGGTCCAATTAGGGCGTCAGCACCGGATTTCCCTTCTTGGTCTGGTTTCATTTATGGGTCTGCCGCCTAAAAAATCGTTAAAGCTGGGCATGATAAAAATCTCTTTGGCTTTCAATTTAACACCATAATGTTTCCGAAGTGTTTCAGCCACTGAACCCTCAACTTTCACGTTATGCTTCTTTAACAATACACGTGCTAGTGCTTCACTGTTGCAGCATGCCCTCATCCAAACTTGACGAATGATTTTGAAGCCTGCAGGATCACGGAAAACTACCACAGGATGCAAATGCCCCATAACCAATGATCTGCAACCGAGCAGGCTCGGGGAAGGCCACTTATGCCCATGAAAAACCCCAACATCTCCAATTACAGCTCCAGCAGCAGGCAAAAGCTCAATATTTTCAGGGAGAAGCGGCTCAAGATTCGCATCATGATTACCGCGAACAACAGATATGTTTGATACACATTTTTGAAGTTTACCAAAGAAGTCAGGGACATCATGCCACTCCCCCATCTCACTGGAAACAACCGTATACTTAACATCGCCAAGAATCACAAGACGCTCTGGCTTATACTTGGATAGAATTGCAGTCAGTTTAGTGAGGATTTTTGGGGTTTGACTGGGTACGTGGATGCCTTTTTGTTGCAGTTCCATTTCCCAGCCGATATGAGGGTCAGCGATAAGAAGAGTTCTGGCTTCTTTTGTTTTTATTAATGCTGCAGGGTTAGGCCAAAGCAGTTTTAGCATGCTAATTTAACCAGGTTTAAGATTTTTTCGTGAATTTGCTTATTGCCTGAAGCGACAAAACGGAGCGTGTTTTTGGGATCAAGTTCCATGTTTACTAGTTGATTGTCCGGTGTAGTCACAATTGCTCCTGCTTCTTTTAAAATTAAAAATGCAGCTGCGACATCTGTTGTGCGAAGTTTGCCCCGAATATCAACAAATGCATCCGTTGAACCATCAGCAACAAAGCATAGTTCCAAAGCGTTGGCTCCGAAATGGCGTATGTGTTTTGTTTGCGCAATCAATGGTGTTAGTTTTGGAACTATTTCTTTGACTTTGTAAGTATTAAGATCTAAACCTATAACTGAATCATGCAAGACAGCGTGTGGTGGATGGCTTTATTTTTTCACCGTTGCAAAACGCACCTTTATCCTTTAACGCCGTGTAAGTTGCGTCATGCACTAAGTCGGACACCATCCCAGCGTAAACATCTCCCAGCATAGACTTACTTGAAACGGCAATTGAGCAACAATAGAAGGGCAGACCATGCATAAAATTGGTACTCCCATCAATCGGGTCAACCGTAACAAAACACTCCTCGGGCGAAATGCCGAACTTTTTTACACCAGACTCTTCGCTAATAAGGGTAAAAGAGACTTCATTTCTTTTCAGGACATTGACGATGGCTGTTTCAGCCGCCAAATCCATTGGTTTCATGATGTCCCCGCCAGCTCCGACCCCCAAGTTCGGCTGCACTTCTTTGATTGTTTCCCGTGTAGGGTTTGATGCTGATTTGCTACATTGTTTTTGCATTCTAATAGAATTCTTTGCCAGTCCGGTTTTTTTGGCATACTTAACTTCCTTATTTGCTAATATGCGGACAAATTGATAAAATTATACCTCTGGATTCTTAATGGTCTGAAGGCTAAATATTATCCTAAATCCGAAACGCTTATATTTTCTGGGTATTGTCTGATTGAATAAGGTTCGAAGCTTTAATGTCTAACTTGCAAAGCAAGAAAGCAAAACAATGCATCTGGTTCCAGAGCTTCGACTACGGCTTTTATTATCGTTATTTTCCTTAAGCCCAGAACTGACAAATTTTTTGAGTATAGTTCTGGGCAAGACACGGGTGTAAAAAATGGCAAAAGCTAACTCCATGAAAAAAATCGTAGTAAAATTCGGTGGTTCTAGCCTTGCGGATCATGAAAGACTCCTTAAAGCAGTTACCGCGGTTGTAAACGAAGCCAAAAAAGGCACAAGAGTCGCTAGTGGTAGTTTCCGCTATGGGTAAAACAACTGATGTCCTTATGACGACAGCCAAAAATGCTTCAAACGGCAAAGTGGAAAAGAAAGATTTGGACGACATTTTGTCAATGGGTGAACGAACTAGTATTCGCATTTTTTCGGCAGCTTTAAAAAACAATGGGGCGGATAGCTGCTACTTTGATCCAATCGATAGCAACTGGCCAATAATCACTGATGCGGCATTCCAAAACGCCAACCCAATTCTAAAAGACTGCGAAAAAATCATCCGTGACTGTGTTTTGCCTCTAATGGAAAAAGGAGTCATACCCGTCGTGGCAGGTTTTCTTGGTAAAACCAAAGATGGGAAAATCACAACTTTAGGCAGAGGCGGAAGCGACACAACTGCGTTTATTCTTGCTGAATCTTTGGGTGCCGACGAGATTGTTCTTGTAACTGACGCTGATGGAATAATGTCAGGTGACCCTAAAATGGTCTCAAACCCAGAACGTTTAAGGGAAATCGATGTTAACACTCTTGTCGGCTTGGCTGATTCAGGCGCCAAATTCATTCATAGTAAAGCACTCAAGTACAAACCTAAGAACATCAATGTCCGGGTAATCAACCATACACACGGCGACTTATCATCTCAAGGCACAGTAATTACGGGAGGCTTAGCATCAGATCTTGACGCGGAAATAGCCCATCCGTTTCCTGTGGCTGAAATAACCGTTATCGGCAACGGCATATCTGCTAACCCGCAAATCGTTCAGGAAATGGTGGAAAAAACCAAGCAGTACTCCCTTCTGCTTGGCATGTCAATGAATTCAAATTCAATTATTCTATATGTTTCACAGGAAAAAAATCTTGATAGTTTCTTCAATGAAATACATGCCTTAACAAAAAATAATAAAGAAACCATTGCTATGGCTGCCAAAAAAGACTTGGTATTCATCAAAACCAGCGGTGTAGGCTTGGAAGAAACACATGGTATCATCGGAAAAATCAGCGAGGATTTAAGGCTAAATGGCATAAACATTTCAGGCATATTGACAATTACTTCAAGTATTCTGTTGTTTGTGGATTGGGCACAACGAGAAAAAGCCCTCAAGCTTATTAAAAACTCTTTAAGGAGCGCTAAGTAAAAGCAAGGTGAATACGTATGAATCAGGGAAAAAATAGGCGACTAAGAAGAATCATGCAAGGTGACAACCGCACAGTTATAGTTCCCATGGATCATGGGGTAACTATAGGTCCAATTCCAGGCATAACCAACATGCAACAGACCGTCAACCAACTTCTTAAAGGAGGCGCAGACGCAATACTCGTCCACAAAGGCATCGCAAAACATGTAGACTCTAACGGCACCGGCTTAATCGTCATGCTCTCAGGCATGTCCAACCTGAGTCCCAACGTAAACGGGAAAGTTCAAGTGTGCAGTGTAAAAGAAGCCATACGTCTTGGCGCTGACGGCGTTTCCGTACATGTCAACATAGGTGCACAAGATGAAGATAAAATGCTACAAAATATGGGAAAAGTAGCTGACGAATGTGACCAATTTGGAATGCCGCTTTTAGCAATGATGTACCCCAGAGGACCAAAAATCCAAAACGAGCATGCACTCGAAGTAGTAGCTCACGCAGCTCGAATCGGCGCTGAACTAGGCGCAGATATCATCAAAGCAAACTTTACAGGCAGCATAGATTCATTCAAAAATGTAGTTGAAAGCTGCCCAGTCCCAGTAGTGATTGCAGGAGGACCAAAATGCAAAACATCTCAAGAAGTCCTTCAAACAACTCATGACGCCTTATCAGCTGGAGCAGCAGGTTTATCGATTGGCAGAAATGTGTTTCAGCATGAAAACCCAGCACTGATTGTAAAAGCACTTTCAGCAATAATTCATAAAAATGCAACTGTGGAAGAGGCACTTAAAATTCTCGGTGAAAAAGCTTGAAGGAACTTTGGGTAGAAATAGACCAAGCTGCTTCAAATCAAGAAGAAGAAAATTTACTTAGCCTTGCCCATGAAAACGCCGATGTAACCATACACGAAGGGCAAACAAGCAACGGCACTGGAAAACTTAACATAATCTTCATCACAGAACTTAATGAAAAAAAACTCTCCCAGCTAAAAGAGGAAGGCAAAAAAACGGCAATTGAAATTTCGATAAAAGGCAAAGAAGACGAAAACAACGCCGCAAAAGCCGCAGAAATAGGCGTTGATTATGTAATTATCAATTGTCTCGATTGGCGCGTTATTCCACTTGAAAACTTGATCGCAAAAGCACATGGAGGCAAAAGCAAACTAATCGCCGAAGTCAACACTGCCGAAGACGCCAAAATCGTTCTTGAAGCCTTAGAATTGGGTACAGACGGTGTACTTCTCAAAACTTCAAATCCTGCAGAACTTGAAAAAACAATCAAACTGGTTAAGCATCAAATGCCAAAGATCTCTTTAGTCACAGCTAAAATTCTATCTATCAAACCAATTGGAACGGGCGCGAGGGTTTGCGTTGACACAGTTGATCTAATGGTTCCAGGAGAGGGTATGCTTGTTGGCTGTCAATCAGCCGGCTTTTTCCTTGTAGAAGCAGAAGTAAGCGAGAATCCATATGTGCAATCTCGTCCGTTCCGAGTGAACGCTGGACCAGCATCACATTATACTTTAACCTCTCTTACAAACACAAGATACCTTTCTGAACTCAAAGCTGGTGACGAAGTGCTAATCATTAGTCGCGAAGGCAAAGTCAGAATAACAAACGTTGGAAGATCAAAGATAGAGTTCCGCCCCCTAATTCTCATTGAAGCTCAAGCAGATGACACAAGAATAAAGACTATACTTCAAAACGCCGAAACAATAAGAGTTGTAACACCAAAAACATCCAAACCCGTTACAGAACTTAAACCAAACGACGAAGTTCTAGTGCATCTGTCTGCCAAAGGAGGTAGGCATTTTGGGGTTTCCGTGCCTGAAGAAACGGTGATTGAAAAGTGACATCGAGAATCTGCGTCTCGATTCTCCCAAAAAACAATCAGGAAGCATTAACGCTAATTGAACGCGCAGAGAAAGCCCAAGCTGATCTGGTCGAAGTCAGAATGGATTGCTTTGAAACTTCTCGAAGCCTAATCGAACTTGTTGAAAGCACAAAACTCCCATTAATCGCAACAAACAAACTTGTTAGCGAGAAAGGTTTTTTCGAAGGAACAGAAGTCGAACAGCAACAAACCCTCCTAAATGCAGCTAAGAACGGTTTTGCGTACGTTGATGTTAACCTCTCAAGTCCAAAACTGCTAGAAACAGTAAAAGCACTCGAAAAGTCAGGCGTACAACCAATTGTTTCCTATCATAAATATGACAACCCTTTAACAATTGCCGAAATGGAAACAGTTCTACAACAAGAAATTGCTAGTGGAGCAAGTGTTTGCAAAATTGTTGGAACAGCGAAAACCATTGAAGATAACGTGTCCACATTAAACTTCGTTTCTGCCAATTTCAACAAGACTAAACTTGTCTGCTTTTGTATGGGTGAGCAAGGAAAAACATCCAGGCTTCTCTCTCCAATGTTTGGAGCTTTCTTTACATTTGCCTCATTAGACAAAAATTTTGAAACTGCTTCTGGGCAAATGAGTATTGAAGAAATGAAGTATGTTTTCAACCTTTTAGGAGCAAAATAAACGAATGTCTGTTTCAGGTAAAACACGTGTATATGGAGTAATCGGAGACCCCATAGAGCATTCACTGAGTCCCGTTATTCATAATGCGGCATTTGAGGCATTAGGGTTGGAAAACGTTTTTTTAGCATTCAGAGTAAAACCTGCAGAAATTGGTAACGCAGTAAACGGCATGCGCGCCTTAGGCATTCATGGTCTAAACGTGACTATGCCGCATAAAACCACAGTTATACCTCATTTAGATGAAGTAGATAAGACTGCAAGGTTCCTTAACGCCGTTAACACTATACACAACAAGAATGGCAAACTTTGGGGATGCAACACTGACGGTGTCGGTGCGCTCAAAGCACTTCGTGACAATGGAGTTGATCCTAAAGGCAAAAAGGTGCTTTTGCTCGGAGCAGGCGGCGCTTCAAGAGCAATAGCCTACACAATTGCTCATGAAGCAGATGAACTTGTCATTTTGAACAGAACAGTCAAGCCAGCAAAAGAGTTGGCTCGGCAACTAAGACAATTGTTGCCCAAAAAAATCTCAGCAGAAGCATTATCAATAGAGACTATTGAAGATAACCTTATGGATTCTGAAGTTCTAATCAACGCAACTTCAATTGGAATGAAACCAAATGTTAACGAAACTCCCGTGAATCCAAAGTGGCTCAGAACCAATTTAGCTGTAATGGATATTGTTTACAATCCTTTAGAAACCAAACTAGCAAAAATCGCTAAAGAGGCAGGCGCCAAAGTTGTCAGCGGAGTTGAAATGCTGATTTACCAAGGTGCTGCGTCTTTTGAAATTTGGACAGGCAAATCAGCACCAATACAAGTTATGAGAAAGGCAGCGCTTGAAAAATTGCAGAAGGTATGACATTTGAAAGCCACCGCATTAGCTCATGGTGCAGCAACAATCGTAAACGCAATTGCCCTCGGTAAAGGAGCTGCCTTCGGTGTTGATCTTTGGACAAAAGCAGAAGTTCAACTCACAAACGAACCTAACGTTTTCACATCAGAAATAACCTCTGACCCAAAAGAAAGCTCACTTCTTATTGAAAAAACAGTTTCAAGAGTGCTCTCCCACTTTGACATGGCCAGCAGTTACGGAGCAAAAATTAGAACATGGTCAAATATTCCAGTTGCAAAAGGACTCAAAAGCAGCAGTGTAGCCGCAAACGCTACAGCTCTTGCAGCAACTGCAGCGTTGAGTAAGACGCTTGATGATATGGAACTTGTTAAATTAGGTGTAGACGCGGCTTTTGACGCAAAAGTAACTGTGACAGGCGCTTTTGACGATGCTTGCGCCTCATATTTTGGCGGAACTCTAATCACTGATAACCTGAAAAGAAAAATTGTTAAACAGCTGCCTCTAGCTGGGGATTTAGCGGTTTTGTTTTTTGTACCCCCTCAAAAAGCGTACACTGCTGATTCAGATGTGGCAAGACTACAAACTGTAAAACCGTTGGTTCAAGTTGCATATGAACAAGCCTTAACCGGACATGTTTGGGAAGCGCTCTCAATTAACGGTTTGATTTACAGTGCGGCACAAGGATATGACACTTCTATCGCAATTGACGCTTTAGCTGCAGGTGCAGTTTCAGCTGGATTATGCGGTAAAGGACCCGCAGTAACAGCAGTCACCCCAAAAGACAAAGTTGACCAAGTTAAATGTGCAATGAAAAAACACCATGGAGAAGTCATAATGGCGAAGTTAAACAATGAAAAAGCCAAGGTGCTCTAAATAATGGTAGATGTAATTATCAGAAAAACTGAAACATTAAACGGCGAAGTCTGCGCACCGCCCTCAAAATCCTACACTCAAAGAATGCTGATTGCTTCGGCATTATCAAACGGTGATTCAAAAATTTCAAATCCTTTGCCTGCGGAAGATACTGAAGCAACATTGCATGCCATCACTGCTTTTGGCGCAAAAGTTACTCAAAGTGAAGGATGCTGGACGGTGACAGGCGTTGAATCGTTTTCAAACGCGAAGGAACCAATTGACTGCGGAGAATCAGGAGCCACCTTGAGGTTTATGCTTCCAGTGGCTGCATTAGCTCCTGACCCTTCAATTCTGATTTTCAATGGCTCTCTTCAACGTCGACCAATTGAACCTTTAATCAAAAGTCTTTACGATTTAGGTTCAAAAGTGCATCTAAAGAAATATCGAAATAAAGATTCAGTTGTAGTTGAGGGTGGAGGTATTTTAGGTGGCCAAACCTCCATTCCAGGCAACGTTAGCTCTCAATTCATTTCAGGATTGCTGTTTGCTTGCCCACTGGCAAGGGTAGAAACAGAAATTTCACTCACCACTCCGCTTGAATCCGTCGACTACGTTAAGATGACTCTTGAGGTTTTGGATAAGTTCGGTATTAGAATTGATGTTTACGATAATTTCGATAGATTCGTTATCCCCGCAAATCAAACCTTCAAGCCAACAGATTGCTTAGTGCCAGGTGATTTTTCGTCAGCCGCATTTCTTCTAGCTGCTGCAGCCATAACAACTTCTACAGTGAAAATTAATGACCTTAACTATGAGAGCCCTCAAGGCGATAAAGCAATTTTAGGTATTCTATCTGAAATGGGCGTTGAAGGAAAAGTATGCGAGAACAGTGTTGAAATCAACGGAACAGGCAATCCACTCGAACCATTAAACCTCGACGCAAAAAACATTCCTGATCTTGTTCCAATAGTAGCTACACTTGCCTGTTTCGCTAAAGGCACAACTCAAATTACAGGCGCGAAGAGGCTCAAACTCAAGGAATCCGACAGGCTCTCGTCAATTCATAGCGAGCTCAAAAAAATGGGTGCCAAAGTAACCTTAAAGCCAGACGGTTTAATTATTGAAGGAATAACACCTCTTCGTGGAACATCTATTAATTCACACAATGACCATCGAATAGCAATGTCCTGTGCAGTTGCCGCTCTACGTGCGGAGCGCCAAACAACAATTTTAAACGCTGGGAGTGTTAGAAAGTCTTATCCGCAGTTCTTTAATCATTTACAATCGTTAGGAGCTGAAATTGTTGGCGGGAAATTCGATAGGTAAAGAATTCACTGTAACCACCTTTGGCGAAAGTCACGGCAAAATCGTTGGCGTAATCGTAGACGGCTGCCCAGCTGGTTTACTCCTTTCTGAAGTTGATTTTCAAGAAGAATTAGACCGCAGGATTCCAGTAGACCCCAAAATTGTATCAGCTCGTGTAGAGAAAGACTCTGCGCAAATTCTTAGCGGAGTTTTTAACGGTTTCACAACAGGCGCTCCTATCTCAGTTATAGTTGAAAACAAAGAAACAAAATCTAGTGACTACGACACAATTAAAGATCTGCCCAGACCCGGCCATGCTGATTATTCTGCACGCATGCGGTATGGAGGTTTTAATGATTATCGAGGAGGTGGACGGTTTAGTGGACGAGTAACCGTTGCACTAATTCTGGCTGGTATTATTGCCAAAAAAATTCTAAAACGGTACAATATCGAGGTTTTAGCATATACGTTAGCAATTGGAAAAGTAAGAACGGAAAAGAAGTTTAATGCCGCTGAAATAAGAAAAAATCGTAATAAAGCATCAACACGATGCCCCGACTTGGAATGTGCAGAAAAAATGGAGAACGTCATAATAAAAGCCAAAAAGGAAGGCGAAAGTGTCGGTGGAATAGTTGAATGTCTTGCTCTAAATTTCCCAGCAGGTGTAGGTGAGCCACTTTTTGATGCGTTGGACGCTGATTTGGCCAAAGCCGTGTTTGCGGTACCAGCTGTGAAAGGTATTGAGTTTGGTTCAGGTTTTAAGTGTGCAGATTTGCTTGGTTCCGAAAATAACGATGTTTTTCTAATGCAATGTGGTAAAGTCGTGACTGCAACTGAGAATGCTGGCGGCATTTTGGGCGGTTTATCAAGCGGTATGCCTATCGTGGTCAGAGCAGCTATCAAACCAACTCCTTCGATTGGCAAAGACCAGAAAACTGTTAATTTATCTTCTATGCAAGATGCCATTTTAACCATTGGCGGAAGGCATGACCCTTGCGTTGTGCCCAAAGCGGTTCCAGCAATTGAAGCAGCTGTAGCTATAACTTTATTGGATCACATGATCCGGGCTTGTCTAATACCAAAAATTTTGGAGAGAGAAGAATAATGGATGAATTAGGACAGTTGAGAAAAAATGTTGACTCTATCGATGACCAAATATTGGCAGCTCTTTGTGAAAGAACTAAAATCTGCAAAACAATCGGTGAAATCAAGAAAACTCAAGGTGTACCTGTGCGTGATTTTTCAAGGGAAAACGAGGTTTACAGTAGGATTAAGGTTAAAGCACTCCAGTTCAACCTTGATCCCATACAGGTTGAAGCGGTTTACCGCGAAATAGTTAATATGTGCAGTGCTGTTCAGAAATAAGAAAAAAACTCTCAACGGATAGAGATCTATGCTTTACGAAATAAACGAAAAAGCTCTACGACTTGAAAGTGAAGGAAAAAAGATAATTCGATTAAACCTCGGCGACCCAGACTTAGCTACGCCTAACGAAATAATTGAAGCTGCGTACGCAGCAATGAAGGCGGGCAAAACCAAATATTCTTCTTCCTACGGTGAGAGTAAACTTCGCCAAAAACTTGCTGAGCTTCATGGTGTAAGAGCTGAGAACATCGTTATTACGCCTGGTTCTAAATGGGGCATTTTCGCTACCATGTACCTTATGATGAGGTGCGGCGGAAACATCATTATTCCTACTCCTTACTGGACAGCGTATGACTTGATCGCTAAAAGCTTAGGAGCAAAAACAAAACTGCTCCGCACCGAAATGGAGAATGGCTGGAAAGTTGACTTAGCCGAACTTGAATCTTTAATTGACAAAGAAACCAAATTGATCATACTCAACAATCCAAACAACCCTACAAGCAAAGTGCTAGATGCAAAAACTCTAGATGGCATAGTTGAGTTGGCAGACAAAAAAGGTGTCACTATTCTCTCAGATGAGGTTTACGCTACAATCGCATTTACTAAAGCAAAAAGCATATTGGAATACAACGGGGACCACAGGCATATTTTAACAAATGGCTTCTCCAAAACCTTTACGATGACGGGTTGGCGAATTGGCTACATAGTAGCTAGCAAGGAACTCGTAGATAGAATAACAAAGCTAAACCAGATCACCATAAACAACGTGCCAGTATTCATACAAGAAGCCGCCTTGAAAGGCTTAGAAATGGAAAAGCAGCTTGCAACCACAATCAAAGATGAATATCAAGAACGCGCCAAAATGGCTTCCAAAATCTTGGTTAAAGCGGGATTCCAATTCACTGAGCCAGAAGCGCCCTTTTATGTATTTCCAAAGCGAAAAGGCTTAGATTCCGAGAAATTCACCTTAGACCTACTTGACAAAGGTGTAGCAGTAGCTCCAGGCACCGCATTTGGAGATTACAGAGAGCATTTCCGCATCTCACTTACTGCGCCCAGAGAACAAATTAAAACTGCGCTCGATATTATTAGTGGGGCTCTTGAATGAAAATCGCCGTTATTGGCGCAGGAAAAATGGGCATCTGGTTTGCAAAATTCTTTAACGACAAAAACGAAGAAGTTGTTTTAGCGGACCGAAAAAAAGAGAAGCTTGAGGCACTCAAAGACTTGCCAGTTGATTTAACCACTAACTTCAAAGAAGCCGTTTGTTATGCAGATCAAATCTATCTTTGCGTTTCAATAAACGCTATTGAAGAGGTCGTTAAAACAATCGGTCCTGTCCTGCATCAAGGACAAGTAGTTATGGATATTTGTTCAATCAAAGAAGCACCGGTCAAAATAATGCATCAATATATCAAAGGAGCAACTGTCTTAGGCACACACCCAATTTTTGGACCAGGTAGCCATGGTGTCAAAGGCAAAGCCTACGTGCTCACCCCGACCAATGCTGAAGAAGAAAAATTTGCTGCTGAATTCAAGAAGTGGTTGGAAGATCAAGGAGCTAATGTGTTTATTATGTCCCCAGCAAAGCATGACGAATTAATGTCTGTTGTTCTTGGGTTTCCTCATTTCTTGGGACTAGTTGCATGTGAAACACTGTTGGAGCAAAAAAACTACCCTGAAACGAAAAAGGTAGCTGGCACAACATATCGAATGTTATTTACATTAGCTGAGTCGACGGCATTGGAGACTCCTGACCTTTTTGCTCACCTGCAAACTTGTTTGCCTGAATTGGGAATAATCGAAGATCAATTTATGGCTAAAGCTCAAGAATGGTTGAATCTAATCAAAAACAAAGACACAGTTGCAATCGTCAAACGTATGGGGCAATTAAAGAAACAGCTTATAGAAACGGATCACGATTACGAAGAATCTTATAAAATAATGTACAAAATGCTTGAGTCAACAGAAAAATAATGGGTTTTATTTTTTTTCATCGGATAGCAGAAACGCACAAGTAACTTCAAAGGTTTAATTTAGTTAGGCTGCTTTTATGGAATTCAAAAAGCTCCTCAAGAACTCGTAGATTTCATAATTAAAAAGATGAAAGTCACAAACTGCGATTACAAGAAAATGTTTGGGTATCCGGCTTTTTTTGTTAATGGCAATTTGTTTGTAGGGGTTCATAGCGATAAACTTTTCTTGAGGCTACCAGATGACGATGGAGCAAGCATCAAAAATAGATTCAAAGATGTAACGAATTTTGAGCCTTTGCCTGGTAGAGCAATGAAAGGGTATGTTATTCTTCCGAAATCACTTTACTCTAATGATTCAGTTTTCAAGGAATGGCTTGACAAATCAATAAAGTACGCTTCAGCTTTGCCAACAAAAAAGAGCAAAAAAACTTAAGAAGTTGCTTTTGGATAGGAACCCAGCACGTTAACGAATATTGCGTATTTTTCCAGTGCTTTTAGTGCTTCCGAACATTGGGGTTGTGTTCTGTGTCCTTCAAAGTCAAGGTAAAAGTTGTATTCCCATGCTGTTTTTCTTGTCGGCCTTGACTCGATTTTTGTGAGGTTGATGTTTCGTTTGGCGAATTCTCCTAGTGCATGGTAGAGTGAGCCCGGTTCATGTTTAGCTGAGAAAATTATGCTTGTTTTGTCTTTGCCTGTTGACTTTGAATCCTGTGTTGATAGAACAAAGAAACGTGTATAATTTTCCGGGTTGTCTGCGATGTCTTTGGCCAAGATGTGCATGCCATAAATGTTAGCTGCCCTTTCACTGGCAATGGCTGCGGCATCGTCCAAGCCTTTTTCTTTTATCATTTTGACGCTGCCCGCAGTATCATAGGTAGATATGAGTTCGCGGCCAAATTCCTCAAGGAAACTTCTACATTGCCCAAGGGCCTGTGGATGAGAATAGACTACTTTGATGTCTTCGAGTGCAGTTCCTGGATTAGCGATAAGGCAATGTTCTATTTTTACAATAACTTCAGCACATGTCTTCAGGTCGTATCTTAAAAAAAGGTCATAGTTTTGTGAGACGCTTCCCTCCAGACTGTTCTCAATAGGGACAACGCCAAATTCCGTTTC
The DNA here is from genome assembly GCA_963701045.1 of Candidatus Bathyarchaeota archaeon. Classification (GTDB taxonomy): domain Archaea; phylum Thermoproteota; class Bathyarchaeia; order Bathyarchaeales; family Bathycorpusculaceae; genus Bathycorpusculum. The sequence continues at coordinate 189,699 of OY969560.1, read as the reverse complement.
TTGATTGCATACGCTATCAAAAACTTCTTTAAAATCCTTACATGGTTTAACTTTGGCATTTGCTCCAAAAAACTGGAAGACTGCGTTTTCGCTGTAGGCGCCTCTTTCTCCCTGGAAGGCTACGGCTTTCACTTTTTGTTTCCCTGCTTATGATTCTTAAGCAGAAGCTTGTTTATACCGTTTATCATTGCTTCAACGCTTGCCATCACAATGTCTTCTCTGGCTGCACGTGCACTTACAATGTTGCCTTTTTCATCTTCAACTTTTATTATTACTTCAGCGACTGCATTTGAGCCGCCTGTGATTGCTTCAAGACGATACTCGCTTAAACGTATTTTTTCTAGATTGCTCGTTAACTTCGTAATTGCTTTTAGTACAGCGTCAACTGGACCGACACCTGTTTCAGCGGCAACATATTCTTTGCCATCCAACGTTAACCTTACGGAGGCTGTTGGAATAACTTTGATACCAGTGACAACTGCCATATCGCATAAATCAACGATTTTCTCTTCACCTAAGACTTCACCCATAACGGCTGAAGTTAACGCCAGCAAATCGGCGTCAGTAACCATTTTGCCTTTGTCACCCAGTTCTTTGACGCGCTGAACAATCTCTTTGAGTTGTTCTTCAGTTGGGTGGATTCCAACTTCTTCCAGTTCAGCTTTTATCCCTCTTGTTCCAGCCAGTTTTCCCGCTACAAGTTTTCTTGTTCGCCCAACTAGTTCGGGATCGATAGGTTCAAAGGTCAATGGTTTCTCGGTTACCCCGCGTGTATGAATGCCTGATTCATGAGCAAAAGCGTTTTCGCCCACCAATGCTTTGTTTGCTTGCACAGCTATACCTGCCAAGGAAGCGACCATTCTGCTTGTGCTGTACAATAGTCTTGTGTTTACGCATGTTTTGTACTTGTAAATAATATTTAGCGCCATTACAACTTCTTCTAGTGCAGCGTTACCTGCTCGTTCGCCAAGTCCATTGACAGCAACATGCACTTGAGATGCACCCGCTTCAACGGCAGCCAGCGAGTTTGCCACTGCCAAGCCGAAATCGTCATGACAATGAATGCTAATTGGAACATTAATTACGGTTTTTAACTCTTCAATCAGATGAATGGTTGTTTTGGGAATCATTATGCCAACGGTGTCAGGTACGTTTAAGCTGTCCATGCCTGCATCTTGAGCCGCTTTACAAATCTGTTTTAGAAAAGGCATTTCCGAGCGTGTGGCATCCATGGGGGAAAACTCACATTTTACTCCATGGCTTTTTACATATTCTATTGATTCAACCGCTGAAGATAATACCTGTTCAGGTGTCAAGTTCACTGCATACTTCATTTGCACTGGTGAAGTCGGGATGAAAACGTGAATTAGGTCAACGTTGCAGTCGAGTGCTGCATCAATGTCACCTTTGGTCGCACGTGATAAAGCGCAGATTTCAGGTTCTAAGCCTGCTTTTTTGATTTCCTTGACGACTTTGCGTTCGCCTTCAGAGGAGCTTGGAAAACCCGCTTCGATGACGTCTACGCCTAGTTTGCTTAGTTGGTGTGCAATCTCAATCTTGTCGTCTGCGGTTAAAGAAACGCCGGGGGTTTGTTCCCCGTCTCGGAGTGTTGTGTCAAAAATACGGATTTTTCTGCTGGGTTTATTTGTCATTTTTTCAACCAGTTTTCACTGTTAGGGCTGCAGCAATGGCTTCTGCCATTCCCACGGTCGTGGTTTTGCCACCGCAGTCTGGAACAGTTTGACCGTGCTTTAAAGCGTAAATTACACCATTCTCTATAGCGTTACCAGCGTTTATGCATTTTTTGTCGTTGTATTTTTCACCTAACCAATCCATCATCATTCTGGCTGATAGTATCATGCTGATTGGATTTGCAGTGTGTTTTCCTGCCCTGTTGGGTGCTGAACCGTGGATGGGTTCAAAGAGCGCAAAATTATCACCGATGTTTGCTCCTGGAGCCATACCTAAGCCGCCGATTTGTTGAGCTGCTTCATCGCTTAAGATGTCGCCGAACATGTTGCATGTGCAGAAAACATCGAATACTTGTGGTTCTTTAATTATTCGCATTGAAGCCGCGTCAACATATAACTCGTTGAAAGCGATGTCTGGGTACTGTTTTGCTGTTTCTCGGCATACACTGGCGAATAATCCGTCGGTTACTCGCATTACGTTTGCTTTGTGGATGGCTGTTACTTTCTTTTTGCCGTTGCGAAGGCGTGCGATTTCGAATGCTTTTTTGGCGATTCGTTCACAGGCACCTCTTGTGATAACTCGCAAGCACAAAGTTGTGTTTTTGTCTAATGTGAATTCTAAGCCTTTGTAAACGTCTTCAGTGTTTTCCCTGACAAACATCATATCAATGTCTGGGTTGGCAACAGGAACGTTAGGGTAAGCTTTCAATGGCCGCAAGTTAGCGTACAAGTCAAACATTAAACGCAGCTTAACTATTACGTCTGCGGCTGTTTCGCCAACTGGGCCTTTTAGGCAAGCATGTGAGGCTTTGATTGTTTCGACGCTGGCTTCAGGTAAGGCTTTCCCCAGTTGTTCTAAAGCTATGTCGCCTGCTGGTGCCTCAACAATTTTTAGCTTTATGCCGAATTTTTTCTGTACTGCTTCTAAAACTTTCAGGGTTGCTTCTGTTAATTCTGGTCCTATTCCGTCTCCGGGAATTAGGGAAATTGTGTATTCTGTCATTTTTTGTTCATCCTTTTCCTTAGATTTTCGATTAATCCGCCATCTGTTAATATTTCAATTATGAATGGTGGAAGCTTCTCTACTTGAAACTTTTTGCCGCTTGAAATGTTTTCTATCTTGCCAGCTTCAAAATCTACTGCAATCTGGTCGCCTGTCTTTACAGCTTCAGCTATGCCTTTGCACTCGATGACTGGCAAACCGATGTTTATTGCATTTCGGAAGAAAATTCTGGCAAATGACTCAGCTAAGACGCATTTTACACCTGCATATTTTAGTGCCAATGGTGCTTGTTCTCTGCTTGAGCCGCATCCAAAGTTTTTGCCGCCAACTAAGATGACACCGTCTTTTGCTTTTTCTGGGAACGAAGTGTCCAAGCTTTCCAACGCATGTTTAGCTAATTCCTTTGGATCTACCAAGATTAGATATTTGCCTGGCAGTATTACGTCTGTATCGATGTTGTTGCCGAATTTTATGGCTGGACCTTTGATTTTCATGTTCATGCTTTCTGCACCTTTCTTGGGTCTGTGACTTTTCCTGCTATTGCTGAAGCAGCTACTGTTGCCGGTGATGCTAGGAACACGCTGGCTTGGGTGCTTCCCATTCTGCCGATAAAGTTACGGTTTGAAGTGCTTACGCACGCTTCTCCTGCTGCTAATAGTCCGATATGTCCTCCTAAGCATGGTCCGCAAGCTGAACCGCATACGATTGCGCCTGCATCAGTGAAGATTTGCATTAAACCCTCGTCTAAAGCTTGGCGATAAACTTCTTGGGAAGCTGGAATCACCAGTGTCCTTACGCCGTCTTTGACATGTTTACCCTTCATTACTTGAGCTGCCAAACGTAAATCTTCAATTCGGCCGTTGGTGCAAGAACCGATAAATGCCTGTTCAATCGGTAAGTCTCCAACTTCAGAGATTGGCTTGACATTGTCAACTGACGAGGGACAGGCAACTTGAGGCTCCATCTTTGATACGTCAAACTCTACTGTTCTCTCGTAAACTGAATCTTTATCGCTTTTCAGTGAGGCGAAATCTGGCATAGTTTTGATCCTACCTTCTAAGAATTTGCGCGTGGTTTCGTCTGGTTCTATTATACCATTTTTGGCTCCCATTTCAACTGCCATGTTGCATAACGTCATTCTTCCAGATATGGTCATGTTTCGGACAGTTGGACCCGTAAACTCTGCACTTTTGTATATGGCTCCGTCAACGCTTAACTTGCCAATTATTGCTAATATCAGATCTTTTGGTGTTACGAATTTTTGGAATTCTCCAGATACGTTTACTTTGATTGCTTCTGGTACTTTTAGCCACATTTTGCCGGTTGCCATAACTGCGGCGGCTTCAGTTGAACCTATGCCAGTGGCGAAAGCCCCGAAGGCTCCATATGTACATGTGTGTGAGTCTGCACCTACGATAACCGTGCCTGGTACTACGTGCCCTTTTTCAGGCATTACTTGGTGACAGATTCCGCCTCTGCCTACATCGTAAAAACGTAGGTTTTGGTCTTTAGCGAATTGCCTCATGATTTTGTGCAGTTCTGCCGCTTTGACAGATTCTGCGGGTACTTGATGGTCCAGTATGACCACTACTTTTTGGTTATCCCAAACTCTTTTTACGCCTATTTTTTTGAATGCTTCAACTGCTAAGGGTCCAGTTAGATCGTGCACCATAATCATATCGACGTTTGCATCAACGATTTCACCTGGATGCACCTCTTTTTTGCCTGATGCCTTAGCCAAGATTTTTTCTGTAATATTCATGTTTTTTCTTCTCTATTTTGCAATTAACTTTATTCAATTACTATAACGGATTTGCATTTTTGAGAAACGGAAAGTTAAGGTTTTCCGTTAAAAGAGAGGATTTATTCGTCTATTCTTATCGATTTTGCTCCTCTGGCCAGTGCGGTTATCCCTGTTCTTGCAAGTTCTATGACTCCATAGGTTTTCATCAATGTTAGGAACGCTTCTAATTTATCAGGTGTTCCAGTGATTTCCACTGTCAAATTGTCGTTTGAAACATCAATGATTCTGCCTCTGAAGACTTCAACACAGTTTATGATATCTGAGCGTTCCTTTGGGCCCGGAGAATTGACTTTTATCAAAGCTAACTCTCGCATGACAAAGTTTCCTTGCTCTAACTCTCCTACTTTTAGGACGTCTATCAGTTTCGCCAGTTGTTTGACGACTTGTTCGAGTGTTTTTTCGTCTCCTTTTACGGTGATTGTCATGCGTGCAATGTCTGGTTGTTCGCTGGACCCCACTGTTATGCTTTCGATGTTGAAGTTTCGGCGTCGGAACAGGTTGGATACTCCATGAAGTACTCCTGGTTTGTTTTCAACTAGAACTGAAATGACTTTGGTTTTTTCGGGTTCCATTAGTAGTCGCCTCTCTGTTGTGGTAAACCGCAGCCTGGAGGCACAAACGGAACAACGTCCTGTTCGGAGCCTATTGGCACATCGATTACCGTTGTAACTGTACTGTTTAGTGCGGTCTTAACTGCTTTGTGGAATTCCTCGATTGATGTAGCTCTTAGACCTTGGGCTCCATAAGCTTCAGCTAGCTTCACAAAATCAGGTGTTTTTCCCAGGTTAACTGCCATGTAGCGGCGATTGTAGAGTGTTCTTTGCCATTGAGCAACCATGCCTAATACGGAATTATTTAGCACTATGATTGTGACGGGGATTTTCTCAGCCACTGAACATGCAAGTTCATTTTCAGTCATCAGGAAACTGCCGTCACCGGCTATGTCTACCACGGCACGATCTGGACAAGCAACTTTTGCTCCTAAAGCTGCTGGGAAACCGAAACCCATGGTTCCTAATCCGCCTGAGCTGATGAAGGTTCTCGGCTTTAAGGCTTGAAAGTACAGTGCAGACCACATCTGGTTTTGTCCAACTTCTGTTGTAACTATTGTGTCTGCAGGCAGAAGTTTTCTTAGTTCTGTTAGTAGAGTTTTAGGCACTAAATCTTTAGGTCTATCTTTTAGAAGTGGACTTAGCTGTTCTTTAGCTTCTTTTACACGCTTTGACCATGTGCTTGTTTTCATTTTAGGCAGTTTCTTTGTCACTGCATCGTGCAATAGCGTTAATGATATTTTTGCGTCTCCAACGATTGGAACGTCAACTTCAATGTTCTTGCCGATTTCAGCGGCGTCAATGTCTATGTGAATTTTTTTGGCATTAGGGGCAAATGTATCTAGGTTGGCTGTTGCTCTATCGGAAAACCTTGTACCTACAGCTAACAGAACATCAGCTTCACCCATTAATCTGTTTGCAGCTGGGTTTCCATGCATTCCTATGCTTCCAAGTGATAGAGGATGGCCTTCAGGGAACGCGCCTTTACCCATGAAAGTTGTAGCAACTGGAGCGATTAGTAAATCTGACATTTGAACAAGTTCGTTAGAAGCATTTGAGATTATGACTCCGCCGCCGGCCAGAATCAGCGGATATTCAGCGTTGGCAAGCAGGTTAGCGGCTTCACTAATTTTAGTTAGATCTGGGTCAAACGCTGGTTTATAACCTCTGGCTTCGATTTTTCCAGTTATTCCCATTTCTATATTTTCAGTGTCAGATTGAATGTTTTTTGGCAAATCAATTAGGACTGGTCCTGGTCTGCCAGTGCAAGCTATGTAGAATGCAGCGTTAACCATCGGTTGAATTTCTGAGACAGCTCGCGGCTGATAGTTGTGTTTTGTTATTGGTGTGGTGATTCCAATGATGTCTGCTTCTTGGAAGGCATCTCTGCCAATCATGTAGGTAGTATTATTGCCTGACGAGGGAACTTGGCCTGTTATAGCTACCATAGGTGAAGAATCCATGAATGCGTTTGCGATTCCAGTAACTAGGTTTGTGGCTCCTGGACCTGAAGTTGCCAGGCACACTCCTACTCGACCGCTTGCTCTTGCATAGCCTTCGGCTGCGTGCGCTGCTCCTTGCTCATGCCTCGCAAGAATATGCCTTATTTTTTCATGTCCACAAAGCGCATCGTATACTGGCAAGATTGCTCCGCCTAAGATGCCGAATATAACTTCGACGTTTTGTTGATCAAGGGAATCCACTAGTACTTTTGCACCTGACATTTTAGTCATATCATTTTTACTCCTTTGAAATAATTAGACTTGTCGTCTATGAGGAAAAATAATTGAAAGCTGCTTGATTGTTTTTTTAGAGGTATGCCTACCCGAATTATAGAATAAGTACCCGGCGATCCCGGCTATTGAGGTGACGATCCCTCATTTTCATTCCTCTTATACAGCAGTTCCTAAAATTCAACAGCGCCAAACAAATAAAAAGCTTGCGGTATATCTGAAAGCTATCTTAATTTATTCAAACTAAACCTCAATCAAAATATTTTATTAAAAAAAAGAGTTCGCGTTTCAAGAAGAATATATAACTAAGACTACGCTCTTTTCATAAATGTGAATTTTTATGTGCGAATTTAATATTATCTTCGATGGGAAAGTGCAATTCAGAGACGTAATCTTTGCTAAAGTTGACGGCTTGAATGTTACAGTTAAAAATATTTTAGGGGAAGCAAAAGAGTTCAAAAATTGCAAGATTGTTGACGTTGATGTTCCAAACACTAGACTTGTCCTTTCACCTGCGACCTAAAGCCGTTTTGCACTCTATCTCTCAAAAGTCTAAAAGAGTATTAGCCAAGCCGACAAATAGTAAAACGATTTTTGGTTTTTTAATTTTTATATTCTAAGGTTAATAATTAATAGTGCCCACATCATTCGGCAAGGAAGAATTCAATGATTAATCGGCAAAAGTTCGAGCAAGATTTGACAGTACTTTTTAACAGGCTCATTCAAGACTCTGAGAAAGATGTCGAAAACAAACTAGCAATTCTCAAAGATTGGCTTATAAAACTACAAAAACAAAATGTTATCAAAATAAATCATTCAGCCATGGAGCTTGTGTGTGCAAAATATCTAATCCAAAAAGGCTATGAGGTGCAACTCGAATACCCTTTAAATGAGCTTTTGACGTGCGATTTGTACACAACAAAAGGCTTGGGCAACTTCATTGTTGAAATAGAAACAGGTTTTATTCCTCCTGAAAACGCATTGGCGCCGTTAACTTATACTTCTGCGCGGTTGGCCAGCAAAATAATAAGATACAGTAGTTTTGCAGGAAAATTTGCACTGGGAGTGCCGCCTCATTACATTTTGCCTTTTCCACGCGTTTTGGCCAAGCCGCCAAGAAACCGCGAAGACCATGAAATTGAACAGATCAAACGTTTATGCGATGCATACTACCATAAGCCCCCTGTGACAAAGGAAGAAATTAAGAATGCTCGTATCCAAGAAATCTATATAGTAGATGTTGATCACGCAAAAACCCAAGAAATAGATCCAGAAGCCTACTTAAAACGAGCAATGCAAAAAGGTATCGTTTACGATTACTTGCCGACTATCAATGTGGAGACATGAAATACACGTCATTTTATGTCTACATCTTGCAATGCTGTGACGGAAGCTTCTATACTGGATCCACAAAAGATTTGGATGCAAGAACAAAGCAGCACCAGAACGGTAGCGGTGCACGATATACAAAATCGCACAAGCCAGAAAAACTTGTTTACTACGAAACTCATGACTCCAGAAGCAAAGCCATGAAGCGGGAACGAGAAATAAAAAAATTAAGTCACGAGCAAAAAAACAACTTGATAAATTCTCAAAAAAGCTCATAAGAATAATCTTTTTGTGAATCCGTTAGGATCGCCGTTTTAGAGCATTGGAAATTTAATCTAATATAGCAGGCTTAAGATCTTTGTGGTTAGTGATGCCTTATAAGAAGCCCCAAGTTGGCAGGAAAAACTTGAGGACTACAAGGATTTTCCAAAAATTGAGCCAATCCCATCTCGCATGACTAAAAATTGGGGTCTTGTACTTTGGTTATTCCAGCGTCAATCGAAGTTGACTTGATAATGGCTAAAGTGCCATATGGCAATCTTACTGTCATGAACGATATTCGGATTAAACTGGCGAAAACGCACCATGCGACTATCAGTTGTCCGCTTACTACAGGTATTTTCGCTTCAATCGCTGCTCATGCCGCGGAAGAGAAAAGACAACATGGCAAAGCTGACATTACGCCATATTGGCGAACCCTAAAAACACGCGGATTACTCAACGAAAAATGCCCTGGTAGATTTGAGTTGCAAAAACTACTCCTTGAATACGAAGGTCATTTGATAATTCAGCGTGGCAAAAAATTTTACGTTAAAGATTTCACACCAAAGCCTTGGTCTCATTAGATTATTAACGTCAATGCTGTTAATGCTGCCCCTGTCACTACTGGAATAAGCACGTTATCGTTTATTGGTAAAGGAAGAACTTCAATTGTCATAGCAATCGCTGCACCAACTAAAGCCAGAACTGGAGAAACAAAAAACAAGCCAGCTAAAAAAGCAAAAAAGAAACCTGCAAGAGAGCCTTCCCACGTTTTTCCTTTGTTAAAGGGCAAAGAGTCAGAAATTCGCCCTCCAAAAAGTGAAGCAACGCTGTCACCTAAACAGAACATGGCGACGGCAGCAAAACTGGCTGGATGTGGAAATAAAATCAATGTTAACAAAATGCCAGAGGCAAAGTAAAGTGGCGCCGCAGCAAAACCGCGAAGTTCAGATTGTGATGCAGCATGTTGGGTAATCGCTGAGATTAATGGTATTTTTTTTCCTTCTAAACGCATTAGTTCAGAAAAAGTGTAGACTACTGCTATTACAAAGATTATTGCAGCTACTATGGGAACCCCAATAAAGGTAGCAATGATTGGCATAAAAAAGCCAGAGGCGTGTATGTCTTCTCTTACAAAATCGTTTACTGTTGGAAAAGGACGTTTAGTGGTTTTTCCATCAATAATGGGTAAGATTGATGAAAGCTTGCCAATTACAACCTTATCAGCTTTAACTCGTATAAAAAAGTCAGGATTAAAGCCGATTTTCAAAACTTCGGGTAAAAAAATACATCGATTATTTCTGTCATCAGCAACCACAACACAATCTCTTGGTGTGAGGTTTTCTTGTTCTAAAATTTGACTTAGAATTTTTAGCTTTCCTTCAGCTTCAATAGCGTCACCCCATATTTTTCCAGTTAACTTACCATCCTTAACTTCTGCTTCAATACCGTAGCCAAAATCCGCTCCAACAACTTGAGCAAGTTTTTCGACGATTATTGTTGGTATGCCAGAACTTATGAGAGCGATTTTGCAATTTCTTGATTTAAGTTGACAAAAGACGCCCTGGATCAGAGGCGATGCAGGAACATTTTCAAAAATTGTTAATAACGTTTCGAGATTAACACCTTCTAACTCTCTAAATACATGTCTTAGCGCTGAAGCAAGCTTTAGCAAGCCTACTTCATAGAGAAAACCCCAGAATAGAAGCTTAACCAGAGTAAAGAACCCTGATTTCTTGCCCACCTCGAAAATGAAGCGATTTTTCGGTACCAGCACTCCTTCAACGTCAAAAACTACCAGTCTACGCTTCTCTGTCGTAACCATTTTATCTCTAAACCTACAAAATACGACATGCTAAATAAAACAAATGGTAACTCGCTGAAAATATCTTACGATGAATCAAACGTAAAGATTACTGCGAAAAAGAACAATGCTCCAGCAACAATGGCTCCAAGAATTGCAATCGCTTTCATAATTAGGTTTGGTGTATTGATTATAGATTTAAACTTAATCCTCTGGTAATTTCGTATCTTGCTGCTTAATTGTTTAAAGCAAATGGGAAACTCAGGTTGAGTAGAAGAGCACAATATTTATCTGGAAAAAAACAGTAACTTGTATTAATTTATATATTAATTATACATAATTCTGATGACCGAGGACAGCTTTGCATGGCTTGGTATGATGATCCAATATTAGTCACTGCAGTTGCGGTAGTGATAATTAGTGCTGTAGGTATCGTCATTTTTGCCATGCGAAGACAAGGGAGCAAAAACAAGTCTCCACAGCCTAAAAAACCACAAAAAATTGGTGCCAACGATGATCCTTTAGATCTTGAATATTCTAGTTCCCCATTTAAGATTTCAAAAAGTGTTCAGTCGAACACTGCTTCTAACGCCAAAGACGAGTTACGCATGCTTGATCTAGAACGAGAAATCTTGGGTGATGCAATCCGCCGTTTATATGAAGCACAAGCAGAAGGAAAAATAACAGAAGCTGAACGCGAAAAACTCGCCGGCTCCTACAAAGCAAGAATGTCGTCTATCAAAGAATCAATTTCAAGAGATGAAAATATAGTTGCATTACATGACCTTGAAAGTATGCAAGAAGACTTGATGAAGCTCTTTAGTGAACGATTTGGAGATTTAACGTCAAAAGTTGAAGAACTAAGAACAAGAATTGACGTAAAACCCATAAAAGAAATACCTGTCAGAATGCCAACGAAACAACCTCAAATTCAAAAAATGGATGATGAAGAAAACGAAGCTGAGGAAGAAACAGAGCAAGAACCAGCTTCAGAAGGAGAAGAAAAACCTAAAAAGAAACGCAAGTCTCCTGAGGAAAAATCTGACTCAAAGAATGCAGCTGAAAAGAAAATAGAATCGATTACAAGCGAAGTTGAACGTGTCTTAGAAAAACTGGGGCAAATGGAAATTGAAAGCTAACACTGACCCAATTCAAGAATTAAAACAAAAATCAGCCTTCGAAGCCATTAAACATGTTAAAGACGACTTTATTGTTGGTTTAGGCAGCGGAAGCACAGCCGCTTATGCCATTGAAGCATTGGGCGAAAGAATAAAAAAAGAAAAACTTCACATTATGGGCATTCCCACTTCTTACCAATCTTTTCTTTTGGCAGTTGAATGTGGCGTCCCAATTACCACTTTGGAGGAGCATCCTTCTATTGATGTCACTATTGATGGTGCAGACCAGTTAACTCCTGAACTTAATTTAATTAAGGGTGGAGGCGCGGCTTTGGCTAGAGAAAAAATCGTTGCAGCCGCCTCAAAACTCAACATCATCATAGCAGATGAGCAAAAAAAAGTCCGATTTCTCGGCGAGAAAAACCAGTTTGTTCCAGTTGAAGTTTTACCTTTCGCTATCTCTTTAGCTAAACAGAAAATAGTTCAGCTTGGCGGCAACCCGGTTTTGCGTGAGTGTAAAGGTAAACTTGGACCAATAATTACCGATAATGGAAATGCCGTTTTAGATTGCTACTTTAGGGAAATATCAAACCCAGCCGAGATGCAAGTAAAAGTAAAAATGATTCCAGGAGTGATAGAAACTGGGTTATTTGTTGGTCTAACTGACATTGCTTATGTTAGTTCGGTAATTGGCGTAGAGAAGATTGAACAGGAAAGAAAAATAGACTATTGGTGTTTCAAGCTGTCTTAATGTTCATTATATGTGCATGAATAAATTCTTGCTCTGATAACGTTTTGTAAATCAAGTCTTGGATGGCCCTTTTTAGGTTTCCTTCATAGTAAGGTCTGACGATTTTTTCTGCAAACTCCGAAAGCATTGAAGCTGGAATCTGATGAAGCGTCAAATCAACCATGAGGTCTTCCTGCATGGCTAAGACAGTTGTTTTCTTTTTCAAAGGAGATACACCTATCAACTTATGCTTTGAATTTTTCTTTTAAGGCAAACCATGAAACTAATGATCAGAACAGTGGGGGGTTAAGTGAAAGTGAAGCGATTTTCAGGTTGAATGTTTCATGTAAGAAACCAAAATCTTAGCGATGAGTTAACGCAAAGGGCTCCAAAACTGCTGAATTATTTTTAGAGAAAATATAGTTGTTTTGTTCTCTTGGAATCTAGCTATTTGGTGTATTCTAAGTTTTCAAAAAGGGTTTATGAGCTTCGCAATACAATCATGGTGTTTGTTTTCATGATTCCTTTTACCCTGCGGATTTTCTCGATGCATTCATTGACTTCAGTCACGTTCATACCGCTTATAACTGAGACAATATCATATTCACCTGTTACCTCATAGACCGTTTCGACGTTGGGTATTGCTTGAATTTCTTTTGAAACCTCTTGCGTTGGTAGTCCAGGGTTGATTGCAAGCAACGTTATGGCTTGAGCGCCTTCTGCGGCGCCGATTTTAACTGTGAATTTGCGGATAATCCCGTCGTCAGTTAGAGTTTTGATTCTTTTTCGAACTGCACCTTCTGATAATCCGACTTTCGATCCGATTTCACCGTAACCAGCTCTTGAATCGTCCTTCAGAAGTTTGATTATTTGTTTATCTACTTCATCCATTGCTTGGCCCTGCCTAGTGCTCTCTTGAGAATTCGTTATTATCCTTAATAAGCAATGCGGATTTCGTCTTTTTTTGGGTTCTATTTTACGTTTTTCACAAATTCATTGAACTCTAAAGTCTGCACCAAATGGAACATTACAAGTCTAACTTGTAACAATTAGGTCACAACGTTTAAATTTGCGCCAACTAAATGAAAAAAGCATTTCCTAAAATAATAAAGTGACGAATAAAAAATGATTGAACAAGCAAATACATCTCAAAACGTTAAGGCGAAATGCCCAGATTGTGACGCAGAACTTGATGTTCCAGCCGACACTGAGAAAGGCGAAATTTTAAGTTGCCCCGGATGCGGATTAGAACTGGAAGTTAAACATGTAAAGGGAAGCTGCGTAGACCTTCAAGAGCTAACCATTGAAGGCGAAGACTGGGGCGAATAAACGGTAACTCTAACCTTTCTTCAATATTTTAATCAGTTTTTTGAACTTATTTTTTGATGGATGCAGATGAGCGATGAGCATTGCACTTCTTTACGAGCGCTCAGAAAATGATGAAAACGGAATAAAACTTACCGCTAAGCAACTTGGTATTGAATTGACTTTTTTGCCATTCCGCAAAATCGCTCTATCAATTGGCAGAGATGGTTTTAACGCCAAGACCAAAGGCAAAGATTACACAGCTAGCCTCAAAGAAACCGCTGTTGTGTTAAATCGTGCTCAAAGCAAAAACCGTCGCCTCCAAGCTTCTTATATTATGGAGCAACTTGGCAAAAAGACATTCAATACCTGGCAGAGCGAATTTGTCTGCTATAGCAAACTGCGTACATTACTTAACCTTTGGAAAGAAGGTATACCAATTCCCAAAACAGTTTTTGTTCCATGCGATGCATTTGATATATTGAAAAATGGCAAAGCAATTCATAATGAGAAAGATATCGCAGAATTGTTCGAGCAAGAAATCCCGATTAAGGAAGGCATCGTGATCAAAGCTGACGCTGGAACCCATGGAAAAATGATTACGTTGGCAACGAATGAAGAAGAACTCATTGCAAACATCGCTGAAACTAAACCTACCATAATTAACCCAATTGGAGTTGTGGCCCAAGAAGTCATAGAGAAATGGTTCTATGACTTACGCATAATTGTTCACAAAGAAAAAGGCAAACAACCCTACTGTTACCATACTGCTATGGCTCGGGCTGGGTTTAAAGATTTTCGAACAAACACTTTTTTAGGCAATTTAGTCTTCGGAACCAAACTCCCGAAAAGCACTCAAGATTTGGCTGTGAAATGCGGAAAAACCCTTGGGAGAAGTAGTGATGCTTGGATTTTTGCGTTGGACGCTATGGTGAATGTTAAAGAAAACAAACAAATTGACGATGTTAGCCTAAAAGCTGAGCTTGATAAAGCTGGGCAAATGTTTTTGCCTGTCCAAAAAGTTAAGCAGGACGAGTCTCGGCTAACAGACTTTCAGGGCTGGAATAGTAAACTGGAAAAAGCTTTCAAAGTTTACTTTGATAGCGAATATTACCAAAATATCAAAAATATTATTGAGGACAGCGTAGAAAAAAATAAGAGTGCGCTTGTATTTCATGAATCGAATTCTTGCCCCGAGTTCTGGGAGAACACTCGGCTTGCAACAGGTTATAATGTGGCGATTCCACTCTTGAAAAGTGCTCAGAGTTTAATTGATCATTAATCAAATCGAGGTATACACAAATGAGAATTGGAATAATCGGTGGCTCAGGATACGTTGGCAGTGAACTTCTTCGTTTGCTGATTATGCATCCGCAAGCAGAGGTAACCATGGTTACTTCACGACAAAGCGCAGGCGAATTCATCTTCAATGTCCACCCAAACTTGAGAGGACTAACGCAGCTAAAATTCGTGCCCCAAGACATGGCTGAACTACAAAAAAACTGTGATTTAGTCTTCACCGCAACTCCACATGGTGGTTCTGTCAATCTAGTGCCTAAACTCCTGGAGACAGGCCTAAAAGTCATAGATATGAGCGCCGACTATCGCCTCAAAAACCCAGCAGATTATGAAACTTATTACGGCTGGAAACATGCACACCCTGAAATGCTAAAAGATGCTACTTATGGCTTGCCCGAACTTCACCGAGAAGAAATCAAAAAAGCTAGCCTAATTGCTTGTCCAGGTTGCGAAGCAACAGCAGCCATTTTGGGTTTAGCACCCATTGTGAAGGCTGGATTAGTTGACAAAGATAAAATCGTCGTCGACCTAAAAGTTGGTTCATCAGGAGGCGGCAGCAAACCAACTCCTGCTTCTCATCATCCAGAACGGTCAAGTGGAGTGAGACCATACAAAGTTGTTGGGCACCGGCACATCGCAGAAGTCGAACAAGAATTAAATGCCCTATCGAACGAGCCGTTAAAAATCTCTTTCACCCCACACGCAGTAAACATGGTTCGAGGCATACTTGCAACCATTCACACTTTTCCAAAACAAAAATTAGAAAACAAAGACCTTTGGCGTGCCTTCCGAGGAATGTACGCAAATGAACCATTTATTCGGTTAGTGAAATATCAAAAGGGACCATACCAACTTCCCGACCCAAAAGTAACCGTGGGAACGAACTTCTGTGATGTGGGCTTTGAGATTGATGAGCATGCAAATCGCCTTTTGCTTTTCTCTGCGCTTGATAACATGTGTAAGGGTGCGTCAGGGCAAGGTGTTCAGTGCCTCAACATACTAATGGGAATAGATGAAACCACCGGCCTCAAAAGTACTGGTTTCCATCCGATGTGATTGCCATGCTTCTTGTAATTAAGATGGGTGGAAGCATACTCAAAGAAGGCGCATCACAAGATTTAGTGGCCGACTTAAAAGAAGTAGCTAAAACCAATAAAGTCGTTCTTGTACATGGTGGCGGTGTGGAAGTAACTGAAATAGCCTCCAAGCTCGGTAAAGAACAAAAATTCATAATTTCACCAGAAGGCTTCAGAAGTCGATACACCGATAAAGAAACTATAGAGATTTACACGATGGTTATGGCGGGCAAAATTAATAAGCAAATTGTGCTGGCTCTTCAAGCTCAGGGAGTTCAAGCTGTAGGCATCACTGGTTTAGATGCAGCTACTTTGAGGGCTGAACGCAAAACCAAACTCATCGCTGTAGACGAACGAGGACGCAAGAAAGTCCTTGATGGAGGTTATACAGGCAAAATAACCGAAGTTAACAGCGAACTGCTTAATCTTCTGCTTAGCAAAGGTTTTGTGCCAGTAGTAACACCAATCGCTTTAAGTCAAGATTCCGAACCGTTAAATGTTGATGGCGACCGTACCGCTGCAATACTTGCCGGCGCATTAAAAGCAGACCGCCTTATTCTGCTCACCGACGTTAAAGGCTTAATTCTTAAAGGCGAATTGGTGCCTAAAATCAGCTCAACAGATGTTAAAGAGGTCATGTCCAGTATCGGTTCAGGAATGAGCACCAAAGTTCATGCAGCTCTTGAAGCTTTAAACCAAGGTGTCAAAGAAGTTCTTGTTACTGCAGGCATGGGAAATCAGCCTATTAGCTTAGCTTTAGATCATAAAGTTGGCACGGTGATTACTGGTGAATGACAAAGAAATAATGGACATTGAAACTCGCTATTTAGCGAACGTTTTTAGCAAAAAACCAATTGTTTTAACAAAGGGCAAAGGTGCGCTTGTCTGGGACATTAACGGCAAAGAATACGTAGATTGCTCAACTAGTCTACGGTGTTGCACTGTTAGGTCATTGTCACCCAAAAGTTGTCGCCGCAATACAGGCTCAGGCGGAGCAATTAATCACATGCCACGGCGCATACTATAACGATAAACGAGCAGAATTCATCCAAAAACTAGTAGCAATAACCCCAAAAGGCTTAGACAAAGCTTTTCTTTCGAACAGCGGAGCCGAATCGGTTGAATGTGCCATAAAATTAGCCCGTAAATTCACAGGAAAACCGGAAATAATCGCTTTGATGGGAGCATTCCACGGTAAAACAATGGGTGCCCTTTCTGTAACATGGGATAAAAAATATCGCGAACCATTCTTGCCCCTCATTCCAGAAGTTAAACATGTGGCTCCAGATAACGCTGACAAAATAAAAGAAGCCATAACTGAAAAAACCGCTGCAATTATAATGGAGCCAATTCGAGGGGAAGGCGGTGTACGCGTTCCTCCAGATGGATACTTGCAGGAAGTTCGCGAAATATGCAACAATAGAAATGTCTTGCTCATCTTTGATGAAGTGCAAACAAGTTTTGGACGAACAGGCAAACTGTTTGGATGTGAAAATTGGGGAGTTATCCCTGATATTATGTGCTTGGCTAAACCTTTTGCAGGCGGTTTGCCAATCGGAATCACAGTAGCTAAAGAAAATATTATGTCCGCTTTCAAAGTTGGCGAACACTCTACCACTTTTAGCGGAAGCCCATTAGTTTGTGCTGCAGGAAGCGCTGCAATCGACGCACTAGTAAATGATAAGTTGGCTGAGCACGCAGAAAAAATGGGCAAATACTTCAAGGATGGGCTTCTAAACTTGCAACAGAAGCATAGAATCGTCAAGGAAGTGCGAGGTTTAGGATTAATGCTTGGAATGGAACTGCGATATGACGTGTTAAATGTTATTTTAAAAGCTGTGAACAGAGGAGTATTAGTATTGGATGCTGGACGAACTGTTGTGCGTTTGCTTCCGCCATTAGTAATTAACAAGCAGCAAATTGACCGTGCTCTCACTGTTTTAGATGAAGTGTTAGAGGAAGAAGAAAATGAGCGAGCAAATATCAGTACGATTCCTAACTAACCTACTAGGCATCTACAGCCCTTCAGGAAAAGAAGAAGACGCAGCCAACTTTCTAGTTGAAGAAATGAAAGATATGGGCTTTGAGGTTGGCACAGACCAGATTGGTAACGTTATTGGCGTCGTCGGTATAGGCGAACCAGTAATACTTCTCTGTGGTCACATGGACACGGTAGCCGGACACCTGCCACTTCGAATAGAAGAAGGCAAAATCTACGCACGAGGTGCAGTAGACGCAAAAGGTCCTCTTGCAGCTATGATTATGGCCGCAGTCGAAGCTGGTAAAGACCCGACCTTCAAAGGAAAAATTCTCGTTGCCAGCGTTGTCGAAGAAGAAGCAACAAGCCGCGGCGTTAGATATTTGATAACTCAAGGAATAAAGGCAGATTACGCCATTTTCGGCGAACCAAGTGGAATCGAAAACATAACGATAGGTTACAAAGGACAAATTCAACTCAAAATTATTTGCAAAACTGAAACAGGGCACTCTTCTACACCATGGATGTACGATAATGCTTTGGAGAAAGCGTATGAGCTATGGGGACAAATTAAAAATGCGTCCAATTACCCGTCTTTAGACCCATCGGCAAGCCCGTACAACGCTGTTACAGCTTGTTTGGTAAAAGTTGTAGGTGGCAAAGTGATGTCAGTTGTTCCCTTTGAAGTTGAAATGAACCTTGATGTACGAGTGCCTATACAGTTTTCCACCGCTCAGGTTTATCAGCAAATTGCGAAAATAATTGAAAGATACCATGCGGCTAATCCGAAAGTAATTGTGAAAGCATCTGTTCAAGACACTGTTGAGCCATTTGAAGTTAACAAAGCTTCACCGCTAGTTCATGTTTTGTCTTCTTCTGTTCGCAAGGTTCTAAGCAAGCCGGCGACTCTTTTGCATAAAACTGGTACTGGAGACATGAATATTCTTGGCAAAGCCATGAACCTTCCTATAGTCACTTACGGTCCAGGGGACTCACACCTCGACCACACATTAGACGAGCACATCGACGTTAGCGAGTATCTAAACGCGATACAAGTTTACAAGGAAACGATTCTCAAATTATCAGAACTGCACAATAAGAATGCCGTTAATCAACAAACAAGTTGAGAAAACCACCGGAACTATGAAAGTTTTTTTAAAAATATTCCTAAAAGAAAATTAGGTTGATGTTTCCGAAACGCCCTTTTCTTTATTCGCGGTTGATTTATTGTTTAGATGAATTATGAGCTTGTGGTTTTTCCTTTCAATTACTACGTTTTCTTGGTCTATGTTGTCTGCAATTACTTCTCCATTATATTTCATACGGCTTGCATAGCCTAATTCCAACAGCTCTTTGATGAGGCTTTCACGTAATTTTTTCAGTTGGTCGCTTGTCGTATTGGGATTTCTGTTGAAACAGAAAGTGATAGTTTTTTTGTTAGCATCATAATTAGCTTTGGTGCCTTTGCCGATTTTTTCTACTTGACCCCAAACTGTTTTTTCATCCGTTTCTCTCAAGATTTCACCTTCTGTTTCTCTCTTTTGAAAGATCCCACTCCGCCTGCTTCAGTGATGTTAGTAACTACGCGTTCGCTGACTTCGTCAAGTAATTCTTCGGCAAGTTTCCAGTTATCCGCTGAAACTTCAACACTATATTTTGGGGCTGCGATTACCCGGAATTCGATTTTGGCACCCTTTAATTTTTGTGATTTTTTAGTTTTAGCAAAAGCTTCTTGAATGCATTTAACGCCATTGGGTTTCATACAACGAATTTCTAGTACGCCTCTTACCTGTACCAACTTAATGCGTATTCGTTCTTCTGCAACTTGGGCGAACGCCTTAGCAATGTCTTCAGGGATACCAAGTTTAGTTAGGTATTCAGGTCCTTCTTTGAGAGCTTGTTCAAAGCCTTCATATAATCCGATTTTTTCTTCAAGAACAAGACCTGCTTTTTGGTATACCTCAGGTACTGGTAATCCCACTTTTTCTGCTACAGCTCGGAGAAGTACTTCGCCTTTGCGTTCTTTTTTCCAGACTTTGATTTTTTCTATTCTCTCGCGTTTTGTCACTCGTCTCAAGGATAGATCGATATGGCCTTTTTCAAGGTCTACTCGGAGTACCTTTAGTACCATTTTTTGTTTTTCACGGACGAAGTCATGCAGGTTTCTGACTCGGGCGCTGGAGATTTCGGAGATGTGAAGAAAGCCTCTTTTGTTGTATTCATCGAGGTTAGCGTAGGCTCCATAATCCATTACGCTTTCTATGGTGGCGATTATTAGGTCGCCAGGTTCTGGCCATTCAAGTTTGTGTTCAGACATTTTCTTCTTCTTCATTTTTTTGATTATGAATACTGCATTATATGGAAGATACTTATTTCAAATTAGCGGAAAAGCTTGCTAATCTTTCTTATCTGACTTGACTATATAGACTTCCTTGCTGCGCACTTTGAGAGCTAAATTGAATTTTCTATCAGGTTTCTTGTTATATACCTTTACTCGAAAGGTGAATGGGGCATATATTGTCTTAACAGTTTTACCTTCAACCTCAACTTTAAACATTTTCTCGGGGCTTTCAATAATTTGCCTGAATACAGCGTCATATTCTGGGATTTTAGTTAATTTTCTTCCTTGAGGGATTTCATGAACTGGAGTGGCTTTTGCAACTATTTCTTTTCTAAAATTTTTTTCTAGTTTAGCGGTCATGTATTTCACACCATGTATATGGTAATTGCACTATATAACAAGACCTAGACTATGTTGAAATAATTATGGTTAAATTGAAGATTATTGGAGTTCACTGCTTGGTTATTTGAGGTTTATTCTCCTCTTGTATCATTTCGATTACATTCAGCTTTAGGACGATATTCCACTTTCTTATGTCTTTCTTTATAATGCTTTTCACATTCTTTTATTCTAACGAGCATCCATTCATTTTCTTCATAAACGCATCCGCAAAGCAGAGTCTTAGTTGTCAATGTTGGGCAACCTTCACAAAAACTAAGTATATAGGCTAATATAAAGTTCGCAATCCCTAACGATTTTTTCTGAGGTTGCAATCATGCCTACAAAGAGTTAGCCTTTTTAGAGAGTGGTTGTCTTAATTGATTAATTAAGCGATAGTTTTTATTGAGAAATGAAATTTTTTTTGAATGGTGAAAAGCATGTCGAAAGATGGTTTTGCCCAGTCAATAAAAGAAACCGAAGTTGCCGAAGGTCACATGAAAGCCATACGAGTTAAAGGTAAACCAATTCTGCTTGTCCGTGTCGGTGGTCAAGTCTATGGAGTATCCAATCTGTGTCCTCATGCTGGCTGCCAACTCCAAGGAGGCATCCTCAACAAATACATGGTTATGTGTCCGTGTCACGGCTGGAAATTTGATGTTCGCACGGGGGAATACCAAGAAAACCCAACCACAAAACTAACAAGCTATCAATGTAAGATAGAAAATGGAAAAATACACGTTAACATAAAAAGCAATGGATAGGTTAACTCAAGGTACTCAATTTTTTTAATGATTATTTTTTCTCACAAAAGTTTGAAAGCTTATTTATGAAAAGAAAGTTTAAGTTTGCTTATTCTGATAGGTTATGGCTGTGAGTTGCTTTGAGTAATTATAATTCTGACTCAGCCCGTAAAACAGAAGCGAGTTGTTGGTGTTATTGCTATAGTGTTGATTGCGTTTTTTGCAATCTTGTTTTTAGTTGGTTTGTTTGATCTTATTTCATTTTTAATAGCTGCTCTGGCTACATCGTTAGTGGCGAACTTGATTTTCCGCAGAGTTGATAGACAGAAAACTTTAGTTTTTAGTTATTGTTTACGGTAGTCTTTGATGGGCGCGAGTGGAATAGTGTATGTCTCCATGACTCCTTCTACTAAGCGAATTTTGTCGCCTACAAAATGCAGTGCATTTTCGTTGTTATCAGCTTGAAATAGCACGGCAAAATCCCATTTACCAAATACTTGATAGGCTTCTTCAAGAGTGACTCCTTTAATTGGCTTTGCATCAAACTCCATTAAGGGATCGTAAAGTTTTGCAGCCATACTTGGATTTATTCGAATTAGAGCTAAATATTTTTGAACCAAAGCAGAACACCTAAAAAGAAACTTGCTAGACCAAACTAAAAAACCTAATGATCAACACAATATTTGCAAATTACGAGGTGCCTCTTCGACTTGGTTTGAAATTGGAAGTTTGCTACGTAAAAAGTCTTTTAAGCGTTATCCACTTATTATTAAGTGGTAAAAATTTATGCCTTCACTAAAAAAGAAAAACGCAGCAAAAAAAGCAAAACACGAAGCAAAGACAGGCAAATAAGATCTAAGCTTTATTTTGCTTGTTTCTTTTCACTTTCAAAGTGTTTCTTTGTCCCGTTTTTTATTGATTTTTATATATTAGGCTATAAAAATAATTAAGCAAGATCAACAACCTATGCAAGCATGAGCGACGAGGTTTCAGCGGGTTTAAAAGATTTGCTTATACGCTTTGTAGAAACTTACAGTGCTGCTTCAGATTTATCGCTTGATTTGTATTTGACCCCTAAGCCCCGCTTTATGCCATTAGAAACCTATGAAGCAAAACGAGAAGCGGCGCACTATTTTTTACTAGCAGCTTCACTTAGCGATATTAAACTCACTGGCAATCCACGAAACATTCCGATGCTTCTAAATCATCTATCCGCTGCATTCAAAGACAAACTTTATACAATCAAGAATCCAGTGGACTTTAGAATCGAAATTGAAAAGTTTGAACGTAACATAAAAAACCTCGATTATCTGGGTGATGCAAAAGCTGAAATTCCTGAAGTTTTGTGTTCAGTCAACCAATATGTTGAACGCAAAGCCAATGGCGACTTAATCGACTACACTACTAAGCTTAGTCAGAAGGGCAGAAAACCAAAAGCTTTCGTTCAGGAGTTGTCATTCACAGTCAAGCGCATGAACAAACAGTATACCGCGAAATCTTGGTTATACCTTCGTTGGATGGTCCGTGGTCCTCCAGATCTTGGGCTTTTTGCTTTTAACTCAAAAGACCTTATGGTTCCTCTGACCACTCCTAACTTTCGAGTGTATGCTGCTTTAGGTTTGAGTGAAAACGAAAATTTGCCTTTTGAACTTAGTTCAAAATATCATCCTGATAACTGGTGGGAGAACACTGCTG
This sequence comes from Candidatus Bathyarchaeota archaeon, assembly GCA_963701045.1. Lineage (GTDB taxonomy): Archaea > Thermoproteota > Bathyarchaeia > Bathyarchaeales > Bathycorpusculaceae > Bathycorpusculum. Next base: position 166,860 of record OY969560.1, on the reverse strand, counting down.
AATTTGATGCTGATGCAGAAAGACTGACACAGTTCGCATGTGGTCTTTTCCCAGAAGACCCGGCTAGAGTGGATTTCCCTTTCTTTATCTTAGGAACGTGGCTCGAATACTCAGATCTAACCGTGGTATCAATTGAACGATCAATTCAGTTTTTCATGAAAAAACACGACCAGCTCCTAAAACCATTAATGCGATACTTAACTGTAGTGTCCCATTATAACAGAGCAGGCGAAGCAATACCTGAATTAGGCGCATTCTCAGCAGTAGAACGTGAACTCTATGATTTTCTCAAACAAAAACAAATAATTTTCAGCTATGAATTTATGGAGTTCTGCCTTTCTAAACAAAATGACTTAACTTATAAACCTGATTTCTTGCTTCCCCAGCTTACGTACAAAGGCAGAAAAGTCTTGCTTGAACCACATGGAATCAAAGAAGGTATTATGCAGTTTCTAGCTAAACTTGCAATTTTCAGAAAGCACTATCGCGAATATTTTTGCCTCATCTTAATTGTTCCAGATGATCTTGTAGAAAAAATTGAATTTCTAGATCCTAAACATACGGCGTTTGATTTTCTTTGGAAACAAAGCAATTATAAGATTCAAATCGAAAATTTCCGATCAACTTGATGGTGTTCATGTGATTTTTTGGAGAAAGAAGGTTGAAACTTGGCTTTAGATTGTTATTTATCTGGGAAAACTATTCTAATAGATGCTTATGGCTGGGGCGATTTACTATTAGGTGTGGTAGTCGGTGCGATCAAACCTCCAAACCCGATGATTATGGAACGCAGAATACCAACAACTTCTTTTCAGCCGCCAAACTTCAAAGAGAAAAAGTATCTAGTCGACGCAACAAAGATTGCGGATGAAATAATTGCGGTTATGCAGCCTAACAGTGAAACTTGTTTTAACGTTTGTTCAGAATACGTTCTCTCAAGCGTTATCACTCATTTGCAAAGTAAGGGGTTTAAGGTTCAAAGAGTTGAATCTGCTGGTGAACTCGAGCAACAAGTTGAAAACGCTTATTTTAGATGGTGCGTTGAAAAGGGCGTACCAAAAGAGTATCTGCAGGATAATCGGCGTTTCTATCATTTCATAGACTGGGTAGCAGAATATCCTCATGTAAGGGAGAGCTTGGTGAAAACTGGTTGGGCCAGTTGGGAGAAGAAGTGGAGAAAAGAAATCTTCAAAACTAAATAATGATTCGACAACAAAGTGTATTTTTGAGATCTCGGAACAGTTTAATAGAGCATACAAACTCCTAGTTGAATTGGAAGGTTCTTTTTTGACGCAAAATCAAGAAAACAAACCTAATCGGCTGATTAATGAAAAAAGCCCATATCTACTTCAGCACGCCTTTAACCCTGTTGACTGGTATCCATGGGGACCAGAGGGCATTTCAGAAAGCTCAAGCCGAAGACAAGCCTATCTTTCTAAGCATCGGATATAGTGCTTGTCACTGGTGTCATGTTATGGAAAAAGAATGTTTTGAAGACGAACAGGTTGCCAACTTACTTAACGAAGCGTTTGTCTGCATCAAAGTTGATCGTGAAGAACGCCCAGATTTAGATGCTGCGTTCATGGCTGTTTGTCAAGCAATGGGCAGAAACTGCGGTTGGCCACTAAACATATTATTAACACCTAAACTCAATCCGTTTCTCGCCGCAAGTTATATCCCAAAATTTAGCACACCGGGTGCAGTCGGGATAATTGATCTTATCCCTCAAGTAATGCAAGTTTGGAAAACTCAGCGTCAACAGGCGGAAATGGTTGGCGCTGATATCAAAGCACGTATACAAGCTATAGAAAAAAGAACGAGCAAAAACCAACTAAACAAAGATCTAATGCAAGATGCGTTTGACCGTTTAAAACTTGATTTTGACCAAGAAAACGGCGGTTTCGGTTCAGCCCCTAAATTTCCAACTCCACATAAACTGATATTTCTTTTGCGTTATAGCAATCGAACTGGGGATCAAAAAGCATTAACAATGGTTGAAAAGACATTAAATAACATGCGGCAAGGAGGCATATACGATCAGGTTGGCTTTGGTTTTCACCGTTACAGTACTGACTCCATTTGGCTTGTTCCACATTTTGAAAAAATGCTTTACGACCAAGCCTTTATGATAATAGCTTACATAGAAGCTTTTCAAGCAACAAAAAAGAACCGTTTTGCTTTAGCCGCTCAAGAAATCATTAGCTATGTCACACGTGACCTATCGGCATCAGAAGGAGGCTTTTACTCTGCACAAGACGCCGACAGCGAAGGCGAAGAAGGAAAATTTTACATTTGGACAATTGACCAAATCTTAGACAATTTACCAGCAGCTGACGCAGAACTTGTTATGCACATTTTTGGTATGAAACCAGAAGGCAACTTTCCAGGAGCAAAGGGTAATAATATCTTGCACTTCGCCGAACCTCTAGAAGAACTGGCGCCTTACGAAGGCTTGACACTTCAAGAACTCATAGATCGTATCCATAGTATTCGTCAGAAACTGTTTGAGATACGGAAAAAACGGGTCCCACCAACGACAGACGAAAAAATATTAACTGATTGGAATGGTATGATAATTGCAGCACTTGCAAAAGCAGGCAAAGTTCTAAACCAGCCAGATTACTTGGAAACGGCGAAGAGAACCGCTGACTTCCTATTAGTTAAAATGCGCGAAGGCAACCTGTTATTTCACCGATATGCTAAGGGCGAAAAAGCTATCGAAGGTATGCTGGACGACTATGCATTCTTAGCTTTTGGGTTAATTGAACTCTATGAAGCGACTTTTGAAGATAAGTTCCTTCAATCAGCGGCCGAGCTTGCAAAAGCTATGGTTGAGCGGTTCTGGGATAATGAAAATGGAGGCTTTTTCCAAACACAAGTAAGCCAAGCCAACCTGCCCAAAATCAAACAGCTCTATGATGGCGCAACCCCTTCGGGCAACTCGGCAGCATTTCAAGTTTTGCTTTTATTAAGTCGATTAACTAATGAGCCCAAATACGAAAAGATGGCTATTCAGATGACAAAGATTTTCGCCGAAGAATTAGAAGGTACACCAGACGTCTACACATTCTTCCTTTCTGCCATAGGTTATGTTTTAGGACCATCGTACAGTGTGGTTGTGGTAGGCAATCTAAATCAAACAGGAACAGTTGAAATGATAAACGCTCTAAAGCAATACTATTTCCCAATCTCAACAATTTCACTTAAAGATCCAACGATGTCTGGTGTTGGTAACCAACAAATTGAAGGCAAAGCAACGGCTTACGTTTGTCGGGACCAGACCTGTCTTCCAGCAACAAATAGTATTAAAGTAATGCTCGAACAACTTGGTCTAAAAATGTCAGTGAAATGAAAGTATAATGATTCGATTGGGCTGTGTCCCAAAGGTTGCCTGCGCGGAGAATCGGTTAGTCTCATTTAGACTCCTATAGATTGCTTGTGCCGTTAATATAGAGTTAAAATATTGCTTTCCCTCAAACTCGTATAAAAGCACGTACTTTACGTTTTGCTGTTTACAGAGAGTAACGAACTGGGTTACATTGAAGTTTAGCGTATAAGCGTCGACTGCTAGCGCTGGGTATTGCCAAACCTGATTGTAGTTTTGGTTGGGGTTTTTTGCGCTAAGGTAAAACCTAACCATGTATTCGTTGAAAAAGTTGAGAGGGCAGACCACAACCAAAGTTTGGTTAGCGCTTAAACTTTGACTGGCAAAACTGGTAGCTTGCTCTATCGGAATCTGGAGTCTATCGTCCGAAACCCAAGTATATGCATCCGCGCAACTCAGAAAAACGCCAGTTAATGCCAAAGCAATAAGTAATACAGCAAAGCTTCTTGCGCCCCATTTCGTGACAAAGCTTTTGTTTGTTTTCACTATGCCGAAAAGTTTGTTAAAAGCCGCCGCAAGAATCCCTGCAGCCGCAATAGCCAAAACAGGAAACGCTATTGTGACATACCGCCAGTCCTTATTAGGAATAACCGAAAAAACAAAATAAACCACGATGAACCAAAGAAGCAGAATTTTGTCTGAACGTTTTCGATTAAATGCCATTAATCCTAAGCCTGCAAGCCCCATGCCATAAAGCAAAATTGAAATTGGATGCATAAGGTTACTGTACCAATTCATTACAATCAAATAATAAATTGGCATGGGATACAATGCACTGTAAACTGCTTTCTGTTCTGTGCCAGTCTGTATCGCAAAAAACAAGACATTAAGCACACCAGATTCCAATAAAACAAAAAACACAACCAAAATTGCAATAACGGCTGTAATCAAAACAGCTAATCGAGGAAGTCTTAGGCTGCTTTTAATTTGGGCTTTAAGGTAATCTCTTTTCCAAAAAAACATACTCAACAACATGATAATGGGCACTATTACAAGCGTTTGATATTTCACAGCCACTCCAATAACCAACGCGGCGATGCTGATGAAGCGGTCTTTGTCATTATTTGTTTGAATCCACCTGAAAAAGAAAAGCATACAAACACTAAAGATAAAGATGAGCATGGTTTCAATCATGGCGATTCTTGATAGCCAAACTATTCCAGGCATGACACTGAAAAAGACGGCTGAGATTAGGGCGGTTTTTTTGTTGTAGAGCTGTTTTGCGATTTCATAAATAACAAAGAGCGAGAGCACGCTAAAGGTTACGGATATTAATCTTGCAGCAAAAACGCTTGGACCGCTTATGAGATAGTAAAAGGCTGTGAATATGTCATAGATTGGGGGATATAGCGAATTGGTCCAAACCCAGGTTGTTATTTGTCCTCTAGAAAGTAAAAGTCCCCCCGTGAAATGGGTAACTTCATCCCAAACCATAGCTTTTGAGGTTAAATCGATTGAGAGGATAGAACCATAGATTACTGCCAGGATTATGATACAAAGTCGCCATCTATCGATCTGCTTAAGTAAGTTCAAAGCGTTCCTTGTATTCATCCTCTTTCAAGACCCAACTGAAATTCTGTTACCTCGTCTTCTGCGTTAATAAGACTCTGTATGCAAATTATTTGCTTTGTTAAGATAATTTACTGTAAACACTAAAACTAAAGTGGTTATCGGAATGCTTTAACACAAAAGCCAGTTATCTTATGGAACAGTTATGAAAGTTATCTGCATTCCAATGATCAATTGAAAGTACTCTATCTGCGTTTGGGTAGGTGCTTTAGGAAACCTTACCTTTCCAGCAGGCTTGTATGCTTTTGTTGGTTCGGCTTAAACTAGCATTGAATTGCGGGTGGCAAGGCATCAAAGAAAAGAGAAGCTCCTGTGTTAGCATATTGACTATCTGCTGAATGATGAATCCGCAAGAGTGGAAGCTGTTTATGTCGCGAAAGGGTTGAAAGCTGATGAATATAGCATTGCCAGTGAAATTGAAGCAAATAGGGCTGTTCCTACTCTTCGTTTTGGCTGTTCAGATTGCTGCTGTGTCAGTCACTTTTTCCATATCAGCAGCTTTGGATTTCTTTAGAAACAAATGAAGCAGTTACTATAAGTTTAATTTGGATAAATACTTAAATCGTTTTCAAAGTAGTATGAAATACATGAAAAGTGTGATCTAAAATGGAACGGAGAAGAGATTTGCGCATTTATGGCACGGTAAAAGTCGGCGACAGAGGACAAGTCGTTATTCCCTCAGATGCCCGAAAAGAACTCGACATCAAACCAGGAGACCTTCTGCTAGTCTTGACTGGCAAAAACCGCCGGGCTCTAACGATGGTCAAAGCAGATGCAATGAAGGAACTTGCGGGTAAAATCATGACTGGGTTGGAAATAAGCGAAGAGACCACTGAAAAGTAAGGAGAAAACTCCAATGTTTAATAGCAGAGAAGAAATCCATAGAAGAATACAGGAAATAGTTGAAAAGTATCGACAGAAATGTGCCACAATCCCAGAAAAAGCCATGACAATTCAAGAGATTGGTTTGCCTCCGCGTTTTGAGCAGGCAATGTATCGTAGGCTTGGTCAAACAGGTATTTTTTGTTGAAGTAAACGGCAAATATTACATTAATGAGGAGCGGTTGAGACAGTTTCAGGAGCAACGGGCGAGTTCGGGTTCTATTGGCTATGGTGGCGGCGGTGGCAATCACTTGCAGCGTCCTCCTTCATGGTTCCGCATTGCAGGAATTTTCCTTATGTTACCCGTAGGAATAATTATAGCACTTGTTCTCATCTATTTTGTGGGTTTTGGAGGAGTAGGCTACCATCCTGGAGAATTACTCATAATACTTCTAAAGTGATTGCTTTAATAATGCTGGGCGCTCGACTGCTATATAGAAGAGAAAGAAGAAAATATTGGCATGAATACAGACAAGGAAACGAAGCGGCTTTCTAATGCTTGTTTTCCTTATATTTTGTCGAGGTTGAATTCTTCGTGTATTGCTTTAACTATTGCTGTGCCATCTTTCTCTTTTACAACAAATGATATGTTCAGTTCAGAGCTACCCTGCGCTATCATGCGAATGTTAATGCCTTTTTTGGCTACTGTACTGAAAATCTTTGAGGCCACGCCCAATGTGCCTTTCATGTTGGCTCCCATCACTGCAATAACGGCAACGTCATCTTCCGCTGAAACTTCGTTGACTAAGCCGCTTCTATCTAAAAGTGCAATCTCAAGGTTGCTAATTGCCCTTCCGAGCAAACCGCGTTTTATAATCATAGATATATTAGCTTCAGACGCAGCAGTCGAAATCATCATAACATTAATGTTATTTTTACCTAAGACATCGAATACTTTAGCGTAGCTTCCTGGTGCGCCAACCATGCCTGCGCCGTTAACGTTTACCATTGCCACATCTTTGATCATGGCAACTGCCTTCACAACTTCCTCAACATTTGGATCTGGATCTTTTGTTATCAGTGTTCCCTTATTCTCAGGGTGAAACACGCTTCGGATTCTGACCGGTATATTTGCTTTGATGACTGGTTCGAGCGCCCTTGGATGCATAGCTTTAGCGCCGAAAATTGCCATTTCAGCTGCTTCCTGATAACTTAATTGCGGTAACGTGCGAGCTGCAGGAACAATTTTTGGGTCAGTAGTCATTATGCCATCCACGTCAGTCCAAATCCACACTTCGTCAACTTCTAATGCGACTCCAAGTATAGTGGCTGTATAGTCTGATCCGCCCCTGCCAACGGTGGTTACTATGCCATCTTGATTTGCAGCAATAAAACCGGTTACTACTGGTACAACTCCTTTTTCCAATAGTGGCGCGACTCTTTCTCGGATAAGGTGAGTTGTGAAGTTCATTAATGGGTCCGCTTCGCCAAAGTTAGAGTCGGTAACTATGCCTGCTTCTTTGCCTGTGAAGCATTGAGTTTCAGTTTTGTGATCTTGTATGCATCCCCAAACAATAAGTGCAGATAACCGTTCGCCAAAGGAAACAACATAATCTTTGGATTTTGGCGTTAATTCTCCAACATAACATATGCCTGTGAGTACTTTTTCTAGTTCGGCGATTGTTTTTTCGGTTATTTGTGTGACTTCTTTTTGAATTGGTTTGCTGTTGATGACAGTTGTTATTGCTTCGAGGTGTTTTTCCCAACAGAGTTTTGGTGAAAGTTTGGATGTGTTTTTCATCGCTTTTTTTGGCTTGGTCAGCTACTTCAATTAGGCTGTTAGTTACTCCTGCCAAGGCTGATACGACTACTGCGACTTTGCAGTTGTTTTTTGTGTTTTGTGTAACTATGTCCGCTACGTGGCGTATGTTTTCGCCTGTAGCGACGCTGGTTCCGCCGAACTTCATGACAATTTTCATTTCTAATGTCTCCGAGTTATTATTTAGCAATCGATTTGCTAACTTATGTCTTATGTCTAAGAGGTCTCTTAAAACAGCGCTGGCTGTCTCCACTCCGCCTGCACCTCTGCCGATAAGAGTTTGTTCAGCAGCATACTCGGTCGAGAATGTTATGGCGTTTAAGACTCCACTAACACATAACGGATGAGTCTTGCTTATTTCGGTTGGCTTAACAGTTGGTTTGCCACAGTCGATTGAACCGATAAGCTTTATAGTATTACCTCTCTTTGCTGCTTCATCAAGCGCCTCCAAAGAAACATCTCGAATACCTGTCCTATCCACATCTTTCAACGTAATTTTTTTGTTCATTATCCAGTTTGAAAGAATAACCACTTTACAAGCGGTGTCAAATCCGTCTATGTCCATAGATGGTTCTCTTTCCGCATAACCAAGTTTCTGTGCATTTGTAAGGGCTTCTTGGAAGGAAACTCGGTTTTGGGACATTTCAGTTAGAATGTAGTTTGTTGTTCCGTTTAAGATACCCTTTATAGAAAGAATTCTGTCTCCTGCTAAGCATCGTTTGGCAAATTCGAGCATCGGTGTACCGCCGCCGACTGTGCCGCTGAACCTTAAAAAAACGTTGTTATATTCTGCTAGTTCTGTTAAAGCTGGCATAGCTAATGCTAAAGGTCCTTTGTTTGTTGTCACAACATGTTTGCCCGTTTTGAAAGACTTCGTTATATGTGACAGAGCCGGCTCAGCGTTCTTTATGTTGACTGGTGTAACTTCAACTACGACTTCAGCCTCAACTGACTCAATAACTTCTAGAGCTGGCATTTTCGGATGACCGAACTCTGGATCTGCTGATATTGGATACCCTTTTTGTTTTATGACTTCTAGTTTTTCCGGTCTGAAACCTCTCGGATTAATAACCGCGCCATCTATGTCTGCAATGGCTACAATTTTTGGGTTAAACCCGTAATCTTTGACTTTTTCGGCATATCTGCTAGCGAGAATGGTAGTAACGCCTTTACCGACCACGCCATAACCAACTAATATAATTCTCATTTTCACTTTCACCTAGCAAGAATAACTTTTTGCTGTTTCAACCCTAATTCCTGTTCAATAGCAGATATTTCAGCCTCAACTTCTACTGGTTTTTCGCATTGCTTGATTGCGGTGTCAGGGTCTTTAAGGCCATGTCCAGTTGTTATGCAAACAACACGTTCGTCTCTATCAATGATGCCGTTCCTGACCAGTTTTTTGAGCCCGGCGATGGATGAGGCGCTCGCAGGTTCCACAAAAATACCCTCAACCCTTGCCAACATTTTCTGTGCATCCAAAATTTCATCATCTGTTACAGTTTCAGCTGTCCCGTGTGATTCTCGTATAGCGTTAATCGCTTTCTTCCAGCTTACTGGTGCGCCGATTCGGATAGCTGTTGCTACGGTTTCAGGATTTTCAACTGGAATAATTTTATCACTTCTATTTTTAATTGCCTGCACAATTGGTGCAGAACCTGAGGCTTGTATGCCTGTCATCTTGGGCAACTTTTTGATAAAGCCCAGCTCGTAGAATTCAGTGACGCCTTTCCATACAGCACTGATGTTTCCTGCGTTGCCTACTGGAATTATGATTCTATCTGGTGCTTCATTGTTTAATTGTTCACAGATTTCGTACCCAAGGGATTTTTGTCCTTCAATTCTGAAAGGGTTGATTGAGTTTAATAGGTAAATGCTCTTGTGTTTCTCTGCTAATTTGAGTACGAATTCTAAAGCTTGGTCAAAGTTTCCTCTGACTTGCAAAACTTTGGCTCCATGAATCATAGCTTGCGCGAGTTTACCGTATGCAATTTTTCCTGATGGAATAAGGACTGTGCATTTTATTCCTGCTCTGGCGGCATAAGCAGCTAAGGCCGCTGATGTGTTACCTGTTGATGCACAAATTACGTGTCTTGCCCCCAACTCTACGGCTTTTGTTACTCCGACAGTCATACCTCTGTCTTTGAAGCTTCCAGTTGGGTTCTCGCCTTCATTCTTGATATACAACTCGTTTAATCCAAGTTCGTCTCCTAATCGCTTAGAACGATGTAATCCTGTTCCTCCCTCGTTTAGGGTTACCACTTGTGTGGATTCATGGATTGGCATAAATTCGCGGTAACGCCAGACGGAGAGCGGCTTTGTTTTCCAATCGCTTGTCTTCAAAGTTTCCGCCAATTCTTTCATGTCAAATTTTATTTCAAGGATGTCTCCACATTTCGAACAAAAATATATTATTTCGTCTATGTTGTAGTGTGTTTTGCAGTTTATGCATTCTTGATGAACCATGCTGTTTCTTCTCCATTTATAGGTAAGCGCCTAAACAAGGCGTAGTATTGTGAATTGTTGGTGAAGAGTATCAATTGTAACATTATTAATTTTGTTGTTGCTCATCGAATCTTTACCCTACCATGTTGGATAATGTTTCGTAAGTTTTGAGGCTGTCTTTCTTTTCTACTACCATGATGGTTTCTGTCCAACATGAAATAAATTCAATAATGTTCACGTTTTGCTCAGCTAGTAAAGTTGCAAGAAAAGCAACAACTCCTGGAGTAGCTTCCAGCTCCTCGGGCGAATGAATTACAATCATAGTGCAGTTGTCGTGTTTGACTAAGGCATTTATGCGCTCAGGCAATTCGCCCCTGTCTAGCAAATAAACAAATTTGCCTATTAAATCGACTTCCATTCCTGTCTTTATAGGGATTTCTTTGGCTGTAATTATTACGGATTTGCGGTCGTAAACTGCGATGCTGCTGCGTTTTAAGAGGTGAAGAACTTTTTCTTCTCTTTTCTGCTTATGCTTTTGCAACTCTTCCGAATAGCGGCGTAAGGCTGCTTTTATGGCGCTTGTGTCGTCTGTTTTTATTTCATTTTGTATTTGTCTGGAGAGTTCGCTTAAGTTTACTATATCTTTCTCCAAGGCTTCAAGCAAGTAGGGTTTGTTGCGCAAGTAATTGCGAACGTTTTGAGCGACTGTCATAATATTTACTGAATGTATCAAATGGAACATTTAAATTTTGTTAAGCACCAAAAAAGTCACAACCTTTAAAAATACTGCATTGAAGGTTAGGAAAACAATTCCAGAACCCAAAAGGGGGAGCAAAGACATATCAGAAAAAATAGTGTTAGCGTATTCAGGCGGATTAGACACATCCGTGTTAATAAAGTACTTGCAGGAAAAACTTAACGCTCAAGTAATAACTGTAACGGTAGATGTTGGACAAGGTGAAGACCTGAAAGAAGCTGAAGAAAAAGCTAAAAAACTTGGAGCTGTCAAACATTACTCAATTGATGCCAAAGACGAATTTGCTAAAGATTACATTTTCCCCGCGATTAAGGCTAACGCTCTGTATGAAGGCAAATATCCTATTAGTACAAGTCTTTCGCGGCCACTTATAGCAAAGAAAATGGTTGAAATCGCTGAAAAAGAAGGTGCAACAGCACTTGCACATGGATGTACTGGTCGAGGCAACGACCAAGTACGATTCGACATAACCCTTGGCAGCTTAGCACCCGGCAAAAAAATCACTTGCTCCAATTCGTGAATGGGGCATGACTCGTGAAGAAGAAATCGCCTACGCAAAAACCAAAGGAATCCCTGTTTCCAGCGCAGCCAAAAAATACAGCATAGACGCAAGCGTTTGGGGACGGGCAATCGAGTGTGGACTACTTGAAGATGCAAGTCAAGCACCACCTGATGATGCGTATGAATGGACTATTGCACCTGAAAAAGCACCAAACACAGCTGAAATTGTTACCCTTCAGTTTGAAGCCGGGATACCTGTCGCCATAAACGGCAAAGCTATGTTGCCTCTCGAACTTATTGAGGAAATGAATAAAATTGCTGGCAGAAATGGAGTTGGTCGAATAGACCACATAGAAGACCGCCTTGTCGGCATCAAATCACGCGAAGTCTATGAGTGCCCAGCAGCAACCGTAATTTTGGAAGCCCACAAAGATCTAGAAAAAATGGTGATGACTCGCCACCAGGTCTTGTTCAAGCAGCAAGTTGATGCAGAATGGGTGTTTCTTGCCTATGCTGGCTTATGGGTTGACCCGTTAAAAGATGACCTTGATGCCTTCATTAATAAATCTCAAGAAAACGTTACTGGCGAAGTTAAACTAAAACTGTACAAAGGGGGCATGCTAGTAATTGGACGCACCTCACCTATGTCGCTGTATGATAAAAACTTGGCAAACTACAATATCAAAACTAGCTTCAACCAGTCATATTCCCATGGTTTTATTGAACTTTGGGGTATGCAAACGCGAATGTATAATGTGTTAAAAAATCAAAGCAGTAAAACTCTTGGAAAATCCAAGAAAAATAATGCAAACATTTGATACGGGAGCTGAATTAAAATGTCAAAGATACTGCATGGAGGACGCCTCTCGTCTGTACGTGACGATGTAGCAAAGTTTACTTCCTCACGTAAAGATGATGAACGTTTAATTGCAGTTGTCATTGACATAAACAAAGCCCACGTTGCCATGCTAATGGAACAACAAATTATTCAGTGGCAATCCGGATCAACAATCTTGAAAGCACTGCAAAAACAATCAGACATTAATCTTGATCCAGCGGCTGAAGACGTCCATATGGCACTGGAAGAAGCAGTCCTAAATGAAACTGGCGTAGAGATTGGCGGAAATATGCATGTGGCTAAAAGTAGAAACGATCAAGTTACAACCGCCATCAGAATGCAACTAAGAAAAGAGCTTATCGAAATTATGCTTAAAGTTTTTGAGATGCAAAAGAACCTTTTGGAAACAGCTAATAAGCATATTGATACAGTTATTTTGGAGTATACCCATTTGCAGGCAGCGCAGCCTGTGACTTTCGCTCACTACCTTTTATCTCATTTTCAAGGATTACAGCGCGATTTGGAACGGCTCTATGCAGCTTATGATCATGTTAATCTGTGTCCTTTGGGGTCAGGCGCCCTTGCGACTACAAGTTTCCCAATAAATCGCAAAAGAACTGCTGAGCTCTTAGGTTTCGATGCAGTTTTGGAAAATTCGCTTGATGCAGTGGGTAGCCGCGACTTTATCCTCGAAACCCAAGCGGCTTTGACTTTGTTAGCTGTAAATTTAAGCCGTTTTGCAGAGGACATGATAATTTGGAGTTCACAAGAATTTGGTACCGTAGAGTTACCTGACGAGTTCACTTCAACTAGTAGCATAATGCCACAAAAGAAAAATCCTGAAGCCGTCGAGGTAATCCGTGCAAGAGCAAGCTATGCATTAGGCGACTTTGTTGCATCAACTTCAGCAATTAAAAGTCTACCAACTACCTACAACCTGGATTTTCAAGAAATAACACCTAAGCTTTGGGCTTCAACAGATAACCTTTCATCCTCACTTACCATCTTTGCTTCTCTTATTCCTAACCTGAAAGTAATTGCAAATGTTGAAGAAAAAGCCGCCGCAGGTTTTGTTGGAGCGACAGAGCTCGCAAACATGCTCGTGCGCAAATATAATGTTGCTTTCAGAACTGCGCACAAAATTGCCGGCGCATTAGTGAAGTCACTAATTGAATCTAAACGCACATTGTTGGATGCGACGCCTGAATTGTTGCAGAAAGTTGCTTGGGAATCTGCGGGCTTAAAATTAACGATTACTAAAGGAGATTTAGCTGATTGCACAAACCCCCAAAGAATTGTTGAAACATACAAGGTGCAAGGTGGTCCAGCTCCAAGTGAAGTGAAAAAATCGATAAAGGCATATACTAAAATCATGGAGCAAACTAAAAAGAACATCGCTAAATTTAAAAACAACCAAGATGATGCAAAAGGGAAACTCGACAATGTCGTTGAATCTTACTGTTCCTCCAACTCGGAAAACGTAAGATTTAAAAATCCAAACTTATAGGTTGAATAGGGCTTTGGTCCCACAAGATAGCACGTCCAAAAAAAGCAAAAAAGCGATTCTACTTCTCGAAGACGGAACGTCATTTATCGGTAAAGGTTTTGGTGCAACAGGAAAAATCAGCGGAGAAGTTGTTTTCTCAACTCAAATGGTTGGTTACCCTGAAGCGCTTACCGATCCGTCCTACAAAGGGCAGGTTTTAACTTTCACTTATCCAATGGTTGGAAACTATGGAGTTCCAAAAAATGAGTTAAACTTGGGGTTGCCGCTCTTTTTTGAATCCGATCACATTCAAGTTCAAGGGTTAATAATTCACGAGTTATGTCATAACCCATTCCATTGGGCTTCAACAAGAACTCTTGACAAATGGCTACACGATGAGGGTGTGCCAGGAATTTATGGCGTTGACACAAGACGCTTAACAAAGAAGTTGCGCACACACGGCGTTATGCTTGGTATTTTGCAGACTTTTGAGGCTGGTGAAGAACCAAATCTAGATATGCTTCTAAAAAACGGTAAAAACATCGCTGATCCCAAATCTAACCGATTTAGTTAGAGAAGTCTCGGTGAAAAAAACCGTCAAATACACGGTGGATGACGCTAAAAAAACTGTTGTGCTCATAGACTGCGGTGTCAAATTCAGCATTATCCGTAACTTATTAAAAAGGGGCATAAACGTTGTTCGTGTACCGTATGACACTTCGGAAGATGAGGTTCTGAGTTACCGTCCTGACGGTGTCTTCTTGAGTAATGGTCCAGGTGACCCTAAAAAATGCGAAAAAACCATCGAAACTGTGCGGAAGGTAACTGAAAAACTTCCATTTATGGGCATCTGTCTTGGTGCGCAAATTCTTGCCTTAGCTTTGGGCGCTGACACTTACAAGTTAAAATTTGGTCACCGCGCACAAAACCAGCCTGCGTTGGATCTGAACAGCCGGCGGTGCTATATTACTACCCAAAATCATGGTTATGCTGTTAACGTGGATACTCTAAAGAATACTCCTTTAGAACCATGGTTCCTTAACGCTAATGACAAAACATCAGAAGGCGTTAAGCACAAGAATAAACCTGTTTTTGCTGTTCAATGGCATCCTGAAGCCTCACCCGGACCGTATGATACGGAAATGTTGTTTGATAAGTTCGCTAAATTGTTGGAGGCTCCATAAACATGCCAAAGTTTGACTGGATTAAGAAAGTCCTAGTTCTTGGAAGCGGCGCCATTAAAATTGGTGAAGCCGCAGAATTTGACTATTCAGGAAGCCAATGCCTCAAAGCCTTACGCGAAGAAGGCATAGATACAGTTCTTGTTAACCCGAACATCGCAACGATTCAAACCGACCCACGTCTCTCAGGGAAAGTATACCTTCTCCCAGTTACTCCCGAGTATGTTGAGAAAGTTCTTGAAAAAGAACGTCCCGATGGTATATTGCTAGGGTTCGGAGGACAAACCGCTCTGAACTGTGGCATAGAACTTGAAAAGACAGGTATTCTGCAAAAATATAACTGCAAAGTTCTGGGCACTCCCGTCAGCGCTATCGAAGACACTGGCGATCGAGAGCGTTTCCGTCAAGCTATGCTCAAAGCAGATGTTCCGCCCTTAAACAGCAAAGCGGCCACGAGCGTAAAAGAAGCTCTTGACGTTGCCGAAAAAATTGGTTATCCAGTTATCATAAGAGTTGCCTATACTTTGGGCGGCAAAGGAGCAGGTGTAGCCCGAAATATTGAGGAACTCAAAGAGATAGCCACACGCGGCATTGCTCAGAGTAGAATTGGCCAAATTCTAATTGAAGAGTACGTTGGACATTGGAAAGAAGTAGAATACGAGGTTATGCGCGATTATGCGGACAACTGCTTAACCGTCTGCAACATGGAAAATTTTGACCCCATGGGTATTCATACTGGTGACTCAATTGTAGTTGCTCCCTCCCAAACTATGAGCAACCGGGAATACCATCTTATCCGCTCTGTTTCAATTAACGCGATCCGGGCGCTTGGCATAGTGGGTGAATGTAACATACAGTGGGCACTAAATCCCAATTCAGAAGAATTCAGAGTTATCGAAGTTAACTCACGCATGTCCAGAAGCAGCGCTCTCGCTAGCAAAGTTACAGGGTACCCGCTTGCCTACATAGCGACAAAACTTACTTTAGGCTATACGCTGCCTGAATTAGTGAATAAAGTAACAGAAGTCACCTCAGCCTGTTTTGAACCTGCCTTAGACTATATAACCGTCAAAATCCCCCGATGGGATCTACAGAAATTCAAGAATGCAGATCGCCATGTTGGACCGCAAATGCGTTCAGTTGGCGAAGTAATGGCTATTGGACGATGCTTTGAAGAAGCATCTACAAAAAGCCGTTCGCATGCTTGACACTGGAAAAATAGGTTTAGTTTGCAACCCTGAAGATTCAGAGCCAGAAACCGAAGAACGCATCCGAGATGTAATTGCCAACCCGACCGACGAGCGACTCTACAAAATTCCTAAAGCCTTGAAAATGGGCATATCAATAATGGAGATCTTCCAGTTAAGCGGAGTAGATCCATTCTTCCTTTACAAAATACAAAACATTGTTAACATGGAAGCTCAACTCCTCACCTTAAATCTAGGTGACCCATCAGCATCAGAAGTAATCCATGAAGCAAAACGCTTAGGCTTTTCAGATCAGCAAATAGCCAAATGTCAAAACACCGATGAGTTTACAATTCGAAATTTCCGAAAGAACGCTAACATTCTGCCGGCAATTAAACAAATTGATACTTTGGCAGCTGAATGGCCAGCAAAAACCAATTATCTTTACCTTACATACGGCGGAGACGAAGATGACATCGAGCTAAAAAATGACAAAAGCAAAGTCATAGTACTTGGCGCTGGCGTTTTCCGTATAGGTTCAAGCGTTGAATTCGACTGGTGCGGCGTTAACACAATTTGGGCGCTCAAAAAGAACGGTATCGAAGAAGCCATTATGGTTAACTATAACCCTGAAACAGTTAGCACGGACTATGATATCTCAGACAAGCTCTATTTTGAAGAACTCACAATTGAACGCATATTGGACATTTATGAAAAAGAAAATCCAATAGGGTTAATAGCAAGTGTAGGCGGACAAATTCCAAATAATTTAGCAATGAAATTATCCAATGCTGGCGTGAAACTGCTAGGTACATCAGCTGAAAATGTGGATTTAGCTGAAGACCGATCAAAATTCAGCGCTCTACTAGACCAACTAAATATCCCGCAACCTCCATGGAGTAAACTGCAATCAATTTCTGACGCCAAGAGCTTCGCAGAAAAAATTGGTTACCCAGTTATCGTACGTCCTAGTTATGTACTTTCAGGCTCAGCGATGCGGGTAGCCTACAACGAAACTTCACTGGAAAATTTCCTAAATCTGGCAGCGAAAGTTTCACCTGATCACCCGGTAGTAATCAGCAAATTCATCAATCGTGCCAAAGAAGTTGAAGTCGATGGAGTTTCTGACGGAGAAACTGTATTTATCGGCGCTATTATGGAGCACGTTGAAAATGCAGGTGTCCACAGCGGCGACGCAACCATGACTATTCCACCTCAAGCGTTAAAGCCTGAAGTTCAAAAGAAAATTGAAGATGCCACAAATAGAATTGTAAAAGCACTCAACATTCATGGTCCATATAATATTCAATACTTAGTCAAAGACGACGTAGTAAACGTCATTGAATGTAACCTGCGAGCATCTCGATCTATGCCTTTTGTAAGCAAGACAAGAGGTATAAACATGATTGAATTGGCAACCTTGGCTATGCTTGGCAAAAAAATCGATGGTGTTAAACTTTCACCAATGACTCTTGCACCCCACGTTGGCGTTAAGGTTCCGCAGTTCAGTTTCATGCGTCTTAGCGGTGCCGATCCAGTTTTAGGCGTAGAAATGCTTAGCACAGGAGAAGTCGCCTGTTTAGGCGAAAACTTTTCTGATGCTTTCTCAAAGGCTTTGCAGTCTGCAGAATTCACTATTCCACCAAAAGATGGTTCCGTGTTCATTAGCGTTGGCGGTGATGAAAAGCGCAAAGCTCGTGTAGTTCCAATCGCTAAGGCGTTAACAGAGATGGGCTTTAAAATTTACGCAACCGCACATACAGCAAATGTTCTAAATACTCATGGCGTAAACGCTACCACATTGTACAAAGTCAAAGAGGCGGACGCTAACCCGAACATAATGGATTACTTGCAAGAGCGCAAAATAGACTTAGTCATTAATGTGCCGATGCCAAATAGAAAAAATAGTTTCAGTGACATCTTAACGGATGGATATGTAATTCGCAGACAAGCAGTGGAATTTAACGTGCCAGTTATTACTAATTTGCAACTCGCAGCAGCTCTTGTTGAAGTGCTAAAGCATAAAGGCAAAAACGGTAACTCAATTCGTAGTCTAAACGAGTATATGGATGACTTGCCTTGGAAGCTCTGGTAAGCCTTAAGTTTTTTGATTCCTATTCAACAAAATGGAAATTCATTCTACAATTAATAGAAGATGAATAGACCTGTGCCATTATTACGATTGAAATCCGAAAAAACAAACTGAAACCGCTATTAATGCACAAAAAATATTAACATGCGAAACCCTTTCCAATGGCATCCAGGTAAGGCTCATTGTCCAAAACCAAAACTCGAAGTGTCGAAGAGATTAATGAGAAAATTCGCAAAGGCGACGTTCAAGTTTTAACAGCTAACGAAATGAAAAAACTTGTTGAGAGCAGCAGCGTCGAAGTTGCCTACAAAGAAGTTGATGTGGTTACAACTGGAACTTTTGGGGCAATGTGTAGCAGCGGCGCAGTAATCAACCTTGGTCATTCTGACCCACCGATCAAAATTGACCATGCATGGATGAACGACGTGGAAGTATGTCATCCAGGGGCAGCAGTAGACATCTTTATCGGCGCTACTAACATGTCAATCAAAGACCCCTTTGAGTATGGAGGAGGACATGTCATTCAAGACCTCGTAGCAGGCAAAGAAGTCGAGCTGAGAGCTACAGCATATGGAACAGATTGTTATCCGAGAACTTCGCTTAAAACAAACATTACAAAAAACGATCTAAATCAATTCCAGCTTCTCAATTTCAGAAATTGCTATCAAAGATACAACTGCGCTGTAAATACAAGCGATGAAACCATCTATACTTACATGAATAAACTGCTTCCTCATCTTAGAAATGCAACTTTTTCTGGCGCTGGCGAACTTAATCCACTAATGAACGACCCTGACTATGAGACTATAGGCATGGGTTCCCGCATATTCCTTGGCGGAGGACAAGGATACGTTATCGGAGAGGGTACACAGCATAGTCCCAAAAACCTAAACGGAACATTGATGGTGAAAGGAGATGCAAAGAAAATGTCTCCTGAGTTTTTGCAGGGTGCCGCTTTCACACGTTATGGCACTTCTATGTATGTCGGTTTAGGAATTCCAATTCCATTACTTAATGTTGGCTTAGCAAAGAAAACGGCTATTCGAGACAGCGAAATATTAACCGACGTAGTTGATTACAGTGTTATGCGAAGAGACCGTCCAAAACTTCGGCAGGTAAGCTATAAAGAACTCAAATCCGGCTCCATAACAGTTAATGATAAGAAAGTGAGAGTAAGCAGCCTTTCCAGTTTAAAGATGGCAAAGAAAGTTTCAGAGACACTCAAGTCATGGATTGAAGAAGGCAGCTTCATCTTAACATCTCCAGTTGAGCGACTTTCAAATGATACTGTGTTTAAGCCTATGCGTCAGACCCAAGAAATTCCTTTTGTTGTTGCCGTTATGCATTCAGCCGTTACATGTACCGAGGATGAAGAGATACGTGCAATTGCACAGCGTATAGTTACAAAATCGGTTAACCACATAGTTGTTGTTGACGATTCTTGCAAACTTCGAGGTATAGTTACTTCATGGGATGTTACTAGAGCAATGGCTGAAGGCAAAAAAGCATTAGCTGATATTGAAACTCATAATGTGTTCACTACAAAACCAGATGAGCCTCTTGAAGTTGCTTCTAAACGTATGGCTCAACACAATATCTCAGCTTTGCCAGTCGTTGACATTGAAAACAAAGTGTTGGGCATTGTTACTTCTGAAGATGTGGCTGAACTGCTAGGACGGTAAATGGTTTGGCAAGAATTTTAATAAGATTTTCAGAAGAGCAGGTTTCACAACCCATCGCTAGCCAAATAATAATAGAGTATAAAGTTCCAATGGCGATTCTATCCGCCCATATGAACAGTAAAGGCGGCGAAATCTTGGCTGAAATTCCAGATGAACTGCAGGAAACAATCGTCAAAGCCTTCCGCGAAAGAGGCGTCACTGTTTCTGTTCCCAAGCTTATCGAGGTAGACAAAGACAAATGCTTTAACTGTGGCTCATGTGTTGCTCTTTGTCCCGTCGAAGCAATAGCGCCCTCAAAAGATGGCACAATCGAGTTTAACAAGGAAAAATGTGTCGGTAGTACCTGTAGTATTTGCGTTGATGCTTGTCCACCCAGAGCAATAAAATCAATCAAGCAAAACAATAATGAGTCTGTTAGACCTCGGAAGAAACCATGAAAAAGAACCTCTGCAAAGAGTCTTTTCTCATAAAGGAGAGCCAATGTACCGTTGTTTCTGACTGTCGAAGTGGCATAGAAATTGCGGTGGACTCAATGAAACGAAACAGGCAAGAGCTTGAAAAATATATAAGATCAAACTCTAATTTTCTGTACTCCTTAAAACCTGTAGTTGTTCCTGAAAAGCCCTTGGTTGCTTCGGTGATGGCGGAGGCGGCATTAAAGGCGGGGGTTGGGCCGATGGCTGCAGTGGCTGGAGCAATGGCTGATTTAGCAGTAGCTGATATGACCGTTGCTGGATGCAAAGTTGCGGTTGTGGAAGATGGAGGAGAGATTGCGGCGCAATCAAATATGCCTATAGACGTTGCGTTATCGGCTGGCGATCAGCTTCTCTCTAAAAGGTTCGGTTTTAGACTTAAAGAGTTCCCGATTGGTTTAGCTACTAGTTCTGGACGGTTCAGTCACGCGTTAAGCTTTGGAGATGCTGAAGCAGCCACCGTTTTTTGTAAAGACGCCACTTTAGCTGATGCTGCAGCTACGGCAGTAGGTAACACCGTTAAAGGCGAAAACGTTCAAGCCGCTATAAAAGCAGGCATAACGAGGGGGCTTTCAATAGAGGGTGTGGAAGGTGTGTTAATAATGTATAAAAATCGGGTGGGCACAGCTGGAAAGATTCCTCAATTGATCAAAGTAGAACAATAAATGTCAAGCCTTATTTGTTTCAATGGAAAACAACAAATACAAAAAATAGAATTACAAAAAATTGCACGGTGAATTGTGTGAAAAGAGAAGTCTGGATGTTGGCAAGTGTGATCATTTTAGGGATCGCGATCAGGCTTGTGGTTATGTCCTTATTTTCAAATGTTTATCCACCTATTGATGCCTTCATAGTTGACAAGGAATCTGCCAACTTAATTTTGAGTCTTCAGAACCCTTATACGTACGCCTTTCCTGTCCACAACTATATTCTTAATGTTTTTGCGTATCTTCCTATGGTTCCAATTTATTATGCTCCCTTCTCAGTTTTGGGAGATTTTCGGTATGGGAGCATTTTTGCGGATGTTTTGATAATGTTAGCAGTTTATTGGATCGCTAAATCTCAGAGTCGTGGCGTAGCTATCTACGCTCCTTTGGCTTTTGCGCTTTTACCTCCTTCAATTTGGATATCAAGCATAGCTGGGACCAACGTTATGGTTGGAACTGCATTTCTGATGCTTAGTTTAGCAGCGTTAATGCAGAAAAAGTTCGGGGTCGCCGCGGTTTTCTTAGGTTTAGGTGTAGCTTCAAATCAGCTTGTAGCTCTTATGTTGCCTCTTTTTGCCTTTTTCTATTGGAGCGAGCATAAGCTTTCTCATTTCAGTCTAAGCTTACTGGTTTCCGCCGTGGTGGTTCTACCTTTTTTCCTTGCTAGCCCATCACAATTTCTTTATGATGTCTTTGAGTTCCAGTTTCTTCGGCCTGCCCAAATGGACGGTTCCTTCAGCTTATATAACATTACCAGCACTAATCTTGGCATTCAACTGAGCGTCTACATTCGGGCGGGTCTTTTTGTCGTGCCCTTCGTGCTTTCAACCTTTTGGTCCAGGCGCAAGCCAAACTTGTTGTTGTTATTTACTGGCATTATGTTGTTTCTAGCAGCGTTCGTTCTTCCAATTAATGGCTTCTGGAACTATTTCATTCCATCCCTAGCAATATTGTGTGCTTTTATTCCGACAGCAATTCAACAGATAACACAGAAAATCAAGAGGCTACAATCTTATGGTGATTCTAAAGCTTTGAATACCCTATACTAAATTTGTTTTCAGCTGGATTTTGCTTTTCCTTAGTTTTTTAGGTGTTTGAATTTGCGTTTGAAAACGGAAAAACCGATTGCAGTTTACGAAAACTCTTAAATCATACAATTCCCAACTGAATGCAAGGTCTTTTGAATGTCAAACCAGCTTGAAATTGAAAGCTACGATGAAAACTCCAAAATATTTCTTGTAAAATCACCCAATGGAAATGTCGTTAAGGTTCAAGATACTTTTGCTGAAATGTTTCCATTGTGGGTTGGGAGAGTTTTAATCACTGCACAAAACGATAAATGGGCACAAATCGCTGCAAGTTTAACAACAGGTTTTGCAACAAGTGTAATTGAGGCGACTGCAGAAGCAGCAATTGAACGTGCTGTACCAGCAGACCAGACCCCCGACAAACGCCCAGGTGTCCTTATTCAAATTTACAATAGAGATCGGTTTGAACTCAAGCATCAACTTATGCAGCGTATAGGTCAATGTACCTTAACTTGCCCTACCACGGCAGCTTTCAACGGTTTGGTTGGGAAACGTACCCTTAACGTTGGCAGTAGCCTTCGCTACTTCGGCGACGGCTTCCAAAAGAAAGCTATGATTGGCGGTAGGAAATGTTGGAAAATCCCGGTTATGGAAGGTAACTTCATTGTAGAAGATGGTTTTGGCGCTATGGAAGCAGTTGCAGGCGGCAACTTTATGATTTTTGCAGCTGACCAGCAATCAGGTTTGAAAGCGGCTGAAGCAGCAGCAGATGCAATACGTGCAAATGCTCCTGACGTCATTATGCAATTTCCAGGCGGAGTCTGCAGAGCCGGAAGCAAAGCAGGTTCACTCAAATACAAATTGAAGGCTTCAACTAACCACCCATATTGCCCAACTCTACGCACTTTGGTGCCTGACACAGTTGTTCCAGAAGGCGTAAACTGCGTTTACGAGATTGTAATGAATGGCTTAACTCTCGACGCGGTCAAAAACGGCATGAAAGTTGGTGTAACAGCCGCTCTCGGGGTACCAGGAGTTGTGAAAATTTCATCTGGCAACTATGGTGGCAAACTAGGTCCTTTCAAGGCTTATTTGCGTGAAGCTATTGGTGTTCCTTTGCCAGAACCAACAGCAGCGTCACCCGCTAAGCCAAAAGCCTAAAAGTTTCTTTTTTTATGTCGGAACTTTTATCTGACTGATTTTAACGTTAGTTAACCAACTGAACAATAATTTAGTGACTTATGTTGAGTACTCTAAAAAAATCGTCCCTTGAGTTATTCCGACTGCGGAAAATGATTAATTCCTTAGCTACCAAAGAGGGTAGTCACACAGAACTCATCACGGTTTATGTTCCGCCTGGAAAACAAATTAGTGATGCACTCAACCTCCTGCGAAACGAATATGGTACTGCGAGCAACATAAAATCAAACGTTACTCGCAAAAACGTTCTTGATGCGATTATTAAGGCTCAACAGAAACTCAAGCTTTTTAAAGATCCAGGCGAAAAAGGCATCGTAGTTTTTACTGGAGCTCTTTTACCTGAAGGTGCAGCTCCAGGAACAGAACGCATGGAAAGTTACGTTATTGAGCCTCCCGAACCAATCAGAATTTTTCTTTATCGTTGTGATTCAAGATTCCACACTGAGCATTTGCAGGAAATGTTGAGGGAAAAAGAAACTTACGGTATTTTGCTAGTAGATGCAAACAATGCTTCAATTGCAACTTTGCAGGGTAAACGTCTAGAAATCGTGCGTCAGATGCATAGTGGTGTTACAGGCAAAACTAAGGCGGGTGGGCAATCTGCCCGTCGCTATGAGCGTTTGAGGGATATGCAACTCAATGAATACTTTACTCGCGTCGGCTCACATGCTAATGACATTTTCTTACCAATTGACACGTTAAAGGGCATTATTCTTGGTGGTCCTGGACCTACAAAATATGACTTTGAGAAAGGCGGCTATCTAAACTATCAACTTAAAAATAAAATTTTGGATGTTGTGGATACGGCGTACGTTGAAGAGCAAGGCGTTAAAGAAGTTGTTGAAAAAGCACCCGAAATTATGAAAAAAGTCCGCTATATCGAAGAGAAAGAAATTATGCAGAAGTTCCTGTACGAAGTTGGTCATGACACAGGATTGATAACTTATGGTGAAGCTGAAGTGCGAAGGCTCTTGCAAGCTGGAGCTGTACGTTTACTGATACTCTCCGAAAGCCTCGACCTTGAACGCGTTACTGTAAAGTGCAGTGCATGCAACTACGAAGAGCAACATACCGTCAAAGGAGCCGAAGTCGCTGCTTTCGAGCAAGGCTTAACCGGTAAACCATGTGCCAAATGCAATGCACCATCATTCACAGTTTCTGATAAAAAAGACGTTATTGATGATCTTGCAGAGTTAGCTGTACTCTCAAATACCGATGTCGAAGTAATTTCAACTGAGACTGAAGAGGGACAAATGCTAAAGAACGCTTTTGGCGGCATCGCAGCAATGCTTCGTTTCAAAATGCAAGGCTAAACTTGCTTTTTCGTATTATGAATCTTAATATTAAAATGAGATTGGGTATTTTGTTATTTGTTTGCTAATAGTTGAAAAACAAGGTTGATTTTAAAGGGTAAGGTGAAGGGGGTTTGCCCCTCCGTTTGAACTACTACTTTTATTAAACTATAATTTGGCTTTTTTGCTTATAAAGGATATTTCGATTTATGACATATTACGACGAATTTTCCAACAAACAAGAAACCTTATTACTTTTCTAAAACAGACTGAATTTGTTCTTTAGTGGCACCCTTTAAGAAAATCATCTTTTGCCTAGAAGTCTTACCAGAAACGATTTCAACCTTAAAGCCAAAAAAATTTGAAGCTTCCCTGATTATTTCTCTATTTACTTTGCCTTTCTCAGGTTCCCCGGTGGCATGGACAACAATTTCGTCGCCCTCTCGCTCGATGTTAAATTTATTTGAATTAGGTTTAACATAAATTGTGATAATTGTGCCGTCTTTGGTCTCTTTTATGCTCATACAGTTATACACTCGGCTGAATGAGATTGTCCTTTGCTCTGCAATGCCCAACTAAACTTGCTACGAAGCGTTTTTGGATAGAATTTTTCGATATCAAACTTGACTTTTTTTGCCCACTTCACGTAAGCTGTTGGATCGATGTAGGATTTGAGCGAGGTACCGAGATTGTATTCTTTAGTTAGTTTGGTCAGTTTAATATCTAGTTTGGATCTATCAATTCGAGTTTCTAACGCTTCGGTTTTTTTGCCCGCTGCCTTCTTAACCATCAGCTGTTCTTCAAGCTTTTTGAGGTTCTCTTCTTTCTTTTTCACACGTTGATCAAATGTTGGTGGCACCTTGCGTTTATGATTGGCAACTTCTGCAACTTTGAAGTTTGCCATTTTTGCAGCATATGCTTTCTTGTAATCAGGGTCTTCTTTGACTACCCCACTTTTCTCTAGTTCTTCGCGCACGGTTTTTGTGCAGCGCCATGTTCTGAAGACTTTAGCTGTAAGTTTTGGCATTTTTTCTGATAGGAATCTACTAACGGTTTTAGAGTCTATTCCCTCGAAGAGATAGGGTTTGGTTTTATCGGCCATATATTTTTGAATGTTGCGAATAACTTGTGGTGGGGCTTTGAATTTCTTGTCCCATCGGACGCTGTCTTTGCCAAGGAAATCAAAATGGATAACGTCGCCTTCAATTTTGATGTGTTCTGCACGAAGCGTTATAGCACCTACTGTATCTGCTTCATCTGGATCTTTTTCGTCGCCCACCCTCATGTTAGGCACTAAAATGAGCCATGAAACTGTAGCGACTTTTGCTCGTGCTTCATCTTTTGAATCTAAGTTTTTGAGAATGTGTTGTTCGATGGTTTTGATTTGTTTGCCCAATGTTTCTGCTTTTTGGAATTTTTCTTTCTCACGATTTTGCTTAAGAAAAGCTGTATCGCTAAACCAGACATATTTAATTTTGCCAGTAAGTTTGTCTTCCCATTTGGCAACGTACATTTTGTTTGGTTCCCAAACGATGTCTTTCCAGTTTCCTGCTGGTTTGGGTACTAAGAGGTTGCCTTTTTCATCTTTTGGCAAATTGAGTACAATATCGGATTCGCTTGGTCCATCTTTCCATTTGCCTCTTTGTGGATGGTCGCCTCGTCCCGCGAAAAGACATGATGGTTCCGATGTCCAGTTGGCAATTTCAAGTCTTTGTCCGTCAACTTCGGCGTAACCGTATTTTTCTTTGAATTCTAATCTCTTGACTTTGCGTTCTTCAGCTTGCTGTTTTTTGGTTTCTTTTGGGAGGGCTTCCTTCTTTG
The DNA here is from genome assembly GCA_963701045.1 of Candidatus Bathyarchaeota archaeon. Lineage (GTDB taxonomy): Archaea > Thermoproteota > Bathyarchaeia > Bathyarchaeales > Bathycorpusculaceae > Bathycorpusculum. The sequence continues at coordinate 140,575 of OY969560.1, read as the reverse complement.
ATTTTTCGGATTCAACGTAGTTGGCGATTTGGGTGAAGTCAATTTCTTGATTTGATTGTTGAGTATTGTTGTGGATTGTAGATGGATGTTCGATATTGTTAAGGTACTTGGGGATGAATGTGTTTAAGAAGCTGGCCGAGTGGTTCTCTTCTTTGAGGACATTTAAGAATTCTTTCATGAAGTTGTGTTTGAAAGTATTATCGGGTGGAGATACGACGGAGAGGGCTTTTCTGACCCATGCAAAAGCCATTTGCTCGCTTTTTGGTGTGAGCTTAAGGGGTTGTCCGTTTATTTTTACATTGAACCCTTTGTAATCGTAAAGTGGAACAAATATGCCGTTATGCTTGAGACTTTTCATAACGTGTTTCATTCAATTGAACCTCATAGCCACAGTTTTGTTTTTGTGAAAGGTGTACTTTTCTATACCTCGTTTTCGGCTCTTAAATACCTATGCAGAAAACGCCAAGGTTCGCCTAAAACTAAAATCTTTTCTGTCTCTTATCAACACGGTCAAAAAGGAGTTTTTTGTATACAGCTTCAACATTTTTGCGTTCTACGTATCCTTTGTGAGGTCGAAAACCGCCACCGAACGCTCCTGGAATATGCATGAGTTCATGAATTAGAGTGCGTTCTTGATCCTCTGGAAGCATTTTATCATAAACTTCTGATATCACCTCGATCGTGTAGGATGGGGGCAAGTTTAGGACACCTTGCCAAATTTTACCCAATCCATGAATTCTCGCGATTGTACGTCTTGCTTTGCTTCCTCTGCTGCGGACACAGTAAACGAACTGGGGCACAACATGGAAAAACTCGCATTCTTCAGCTAACTGGTCGACATGTTTTTTGATTTCTGGAGCTTCAAAATATTTTATCGGCAAACCCTTCGCCTCTTCTCTCTGCCATTGTACTGCAACCTTTGGGCTTAAAAGTTAATTGCCTCTTCGAAGATTTTCAAATAGCGTCATACAAAAAGCAGTCTGCGTCTTTGCCATTTATCTATTAGCGATTTGTTATCCGGCAGTCAGTTGGAAAAACTGGTTTATAAGAAAGAAAAAGAAGTTTTGTTAGAATTTTTTTATTGAATATAATCAAGCGTTTTGTCTTGGGTTTCTCGTATTTCCTTCATGGATTCATATTGAGCTTCAATGAGGATTTTGAGAGAATCAATATTGGTTTTTATATTTTCGATTTCTGCAGTTTTTTGTAAAACTCCTGATTTTGCTAGTTGCTCGGTGATGTTCCCTACGGTGACTTCTAACACTTTTACTTTAAAAGCGAAAATCTGCAGTGTATAAAGTAGGCTTAGTTGTGAATTTAAAACTTCAAGGTGATCAAAGAAGTGGGTTTTTTTGATGAAAGCCTTGATTTTCTGTTCCTGTGTTGCTTCAGGAATCTTGATTATTTGTTCATAGAGAACTGATTGTTTTTGTGCTTCTTCTTTTGTTTCATCAACTACTTTTTGTACGCGCTTTGCCGTTTTATCTAACATTTCTAATACTTCATCCAACCTCTTCTTCCCCCAATTTACAGTTAACGTGCTTTCATGACACTATGATAACTATTATATATAATTTTTAAAAAACTTCCAGAATATTTTCTATGCCGGATTTGCCTTCATTAGTCTGCAAATCGAGAAACCTTGGGGGAAAACGAAGGATGATTATTCTCTATTTTTTGCCTTTGCCCGCGTGTTTTGCTGGGAGGGCAACTTGCTTTCTCTGTTTTCGTTTCTCGTCTTTTTCTCGTTGGAGTTTTTTGTGTTGCTCTAAACCTTCTGCTTTTTTGGCTTTTTTAGACAAAATTAATCAACCTTAATGGACAATGAAGATTGACATTCAAATATCTTGTGATTCCAATCAGGGTTATGTCAAGGCTGATTGAACAATTATAGGTTAAATGATTAGTCAATTGTTTTAGAAGAAGCGCCATTGGTAGGCAAATTGTTATTTGTCTTATGATCTAGTTTCATAGATTATTACAGAATCAATCTTAATCTGCATAACTAGATCGTGTCCTTCCACTATTTTTCGTAAACCTCCCATGCTTTCCTTTGGCAAGTTTCCTTTAATGTTGATATGGTAACCCTTGAACAATGGGAACATAGCTTTCTGAGGAATCAATGTAACTGTACTCCCATCTAAACTTGGGCAGGTATCAACAATCTCTCTAAGCAAAATAGCTATTTCTGCAAACTTCATAACTATTCCTCATTATCTATTTATAGACTAAAGTTTTTGCCATAAAAACTTTCGGTAGACGTTTTGGGAAAGTCTTGAGGAAGATTTGCAGACCTGTTTATCTTGTGCTCAAACGAAAGAATGCGAGCCCAACGCAACAAAAGAGACCAAAATTGTTAAGATAGAAAGAATGCAGGCTAGAACTGCAGCGGCTTTGGAATATTTATTGTTTTCAAAAAACGTTAGAACGCTAAAAGAGATAACGATGAAAAGTAGCAGGTTTGCATCTTCTTTGGGATCCCATGACCAGTATGTTCCCCAGCCGATTTGAGCCCAAATCATCCCAGAAACTAGTCCCGAGAATGTTAAAATCCAGCTCAATAAGCCAACGTAACCAATGAATTTTTTCCTTCGGTTGTTTAATAGTTGATAGGCAGCAAAAAGAAAAATGAAAACATAAGCAGCAGTTGCCAATGGTGGATGAATATACAACATGATTGAGGATAATTCGTGAGATGTCAATTTTTTGTTTTTCCAGCTTTTCTTCTTCTAAATAAAATAACTGTAACTAAAACGATTATTGTTGCCAAAATTGCAGCGACAATTGGAAGTATAGGCTGAGGTGAACTCGCTGTTTGGCTTATCACTTGAGCAATATCAGACGACGTCTGCACTGGACTTGATGTATCTGTCACGCTTGCCCTAACATAATAGTTTTCATTGCCGTTTGGTGTTGTCCATTTTAGAGAACTTCTCTCAGGCAAATTGGTTGCAATAGTCACCCATGTGCCGTTGTGACCCGAAAAGCTGTATTCGAGAGTAACGTTAAGCGTTTGTGAGCTTCCAGACGTTTTCCACTCAATTGTATGGTTTGTTTGTTGGATCCATCTTTCGTTTTGGGTTGGTGAAATCAGCTGAATTTGTAATTGCTCTGGTTGACCTGATGGATTTGGATTGGATGTTGGTTGTACAGTAGATGAGGGTGTGGGTTTGGGTGTGATTATTGGGGTAGAGATTCGAGTAGGGATTGGTGTTGGGGGCGGTGTAGATGGAGGTGTTGGAACTGGTCCTGTTGGTTGACCTATTGTAACTAGTGGATAGTAGTTATCTTGAAATGTGACACCTCTATGGTTGTTAATGCCTGTAGTTTGAATTTGTAGATAGTCATATCCTTCTGAAGTTGCAGTGATCTGCCACGAAACTGTTTGGATTCCAAGCGGAAATTCACCCAGAAAAATTGAGTTGCCGCCTGAGAAATGACCAAAAACTGAAGTTAAGGTTACATACACGCTTGATATTGTTGTGTATTTTGTGTAGTCGGGAACGTCGTTTTGAATTGTTATTGTAACGGTTGCGGTCTGATTAACGATTAAATTTGTGGGAATTTGGTTGTTGACCGCTCCAATTACAACGTTTAGGTACTGAGAGTAGCCTGGATGAAAACCGCAACTACATGGATTATTAGATGTACTATTAGATAACGGGGAGAAAACAATTGTAAATATAACAAATAGTGCTAATGCAAACACTACATATGTGAGTTTCTTCAAATAGAACTTTCCCCACATGAAGTGGTCTTAATTAATCTTTAGAGAAAGGACTTGTTGCCTTTATTTCTCTTTCCTTTCTTCTAAAATAATATTGTTTATTTTTTAATATGTGGTTTTTTCTTAAGATTTTTTGTCAAGTAATCTCCCTTATCTAATTAGACTTCTTTAACTCTCATTTCAATTTTGAAGATAACGATTTTATTGGGTAACCAGTGAATCGTAAAATTTGCGTTTCATTTTGAATTGCAATGTAGGATATGTTTCATAGTTTTATGGCGGCTCGATAGTCTCATATATAAATAGTTATTTGTTCAGTCACGGTTAGGTACTTGTGTCTCTGATTATGGTAAAAGATGCTTTATGTGCATTGTTGATTACAGTGCAAAAGCTGCAACAACTAACAATTCTTGATTATGGATTAATTACTCAGAAGACATGATGCTTAGAGCAAACGATTACGAGGCTTGCATCCTATTTCCATTTTTAGAAGAATTAATTAACTCATAAAACATCAACTGCTAATCTATGATTGATAATTTGCTCCTTTTCCATTTAGTTCTAGCTTTTGCCGTTGGAAGCCTATGGGTAACAGTTATCACAGTAATTGCTGAAAAAAGAGGCAGCGTGATTGGCGGAGTTTTAGGAGGGCTTCCCTCAACATCGGCTTTCTCGTTTTTCTTTATTGCAATCAACCAATCTACAGCAACAGCTGTTGATGCAACAACGGTTTTTCCATTAGCATTTGGCATAACCAGCGCATACTTATTCCTTTATGCTTTTTTCGCCCGAAGATGCTTTGGTAAAGGCATCACTATATCAGTGTTCATCTGGTTTGCAATATCAGTTGTAATCGTAGCTTTAGGCATACGGGATTTCGCCATTTCTCTGGTTGCTGGGACAGTAATTTCAATATTAACTTACTTTAGTTTTGCAAAAGTGTTAAAGCTTCAAAACTTGGAAGGGGATCAAAAATTGTATCGAATAAGAGATGTTTTACTTCGCGGTGTTGGAGCAGGTTCTTTGGTTTTATTGTCGGTGCTGTTGAGCCAACTTGGTGGTCCTGTTTTAGGAGGCATTGCTGCCGCTTTTCCTGCAGTTTTTACATCTTCACTAATAATTTTGAACCGTAGCAAAGGAACTGAATTTTCCCGTGCTATGACTAAACCGTTGGCGATTTGTGAGATATTGACAATTATTCCTTATTGTGTGGCTGTGCGTTTTCTGTATCCTTCTATTGGGGTTTGGTTTGGAACGCTGGTTTCTTATTTTCTAGTGGTTCCACTTGCGTTTGTGTCGTATAGTCTATTAAAGAAATGAGATAGTCAATTTATCGGTACCAATTTAATTTGGTAGAGGTTAGGCCACTCTTTCCCTGTTACAAATAGTCTATTGTTTTGCTCGTCATATGCAATACCGTTTAGCACTGAATCTGCATTTGGATTGGTAGGACCAGGCAAACCCGTAAGATCAATCCATGCCTTTACCTGTCCTGTTTGAGGGTTAATTATGGCAATTTTGTTTGTTAACCAGATGTTGGCGTAGATGTCGCCGTTGACGAATTCAAGTTCATTAATGTTAACAACCGACTTTGCACCATCGTGGACTTGAACTTGGCCTGTCTTTTGGAAAGTGGTCGGATTCAAAAAGTACAAGTTATCGGTGCCATCACTCATAATTAGCTGTGAGCCATTGTATGTTAAGCCCCAACCTTCATTGGAATAAGTAAAGTTGCCTATTTGGGTAAACGTATTTTTATCATAGATAAATCCAATGTTTGTTTGCCAGGTTAATTGAATGATTTTATTGTTGACAATGGTCATGCCTTCGCCAAAATAATTGAGGGACAAATTAGTCTGCTGAATTATGCTGCCTGTAGCTAATTCTTCTTGGCGCAATGATGAGGGATACAAAATATTTCCTGATGAATCTTCTAGCAAACCAGTGCTCTCATAGAGGAAGCCTTCGGAATAGATTAGACCCTCTGTGAAGGCATTTATGTTATGCGGATATGTGTTAATGATGTTGTAAGTGTACTGCGATTCTGCCATAACGGTTGGTGTAGGTGTAGCGCTTGATGTTGGATTTAATGTTGCTGTGGGTGTAGGAGTGGAAGTAGATGAATGGTTGGAAGCAGGTATTTGGATGTCTATGTAAGTCAATATAGAAGCCGTCAAAACAAATACTGCTATCAAAACGGCTACAACAATTGCATTTGATTTTTTCATTGCTTTCCTTTTAGCATTACTGATTTATATGCAAATCGATAGACACATATTTCTTAATTCCCCAAATTTATGAAGATTTTTTACGGATTTTGTTACTTCCAAAAATTATTTTCAATCTTAAGATGCTATTGAAAAAATGAACGCTAAGCAGCTTATTTTTGTGGTCTTTTTCTTTTGAGTAATGTGGATTTTTTTTGTAAAAAACCTGAGGGGTAATGTTGAAAAGCCTTATAGCCAAAGGCTTGCCAACTTAGGGTTATGTTGCGTGCATTGGGGTTTGGTACCATTAGCTACGGCAAAATTTCTTTGGCAATAGTCATGACCGTTACTGTCTCATTACTTTTGATTAGCTTTCCCACAGTGCAAGCACAAACAAGCACTAACTTTACCCGCGCGGACAAATTTAGTATTCCATCTAGCAATAGCCAAATCAGTTTTGCAGTCAACGGCTCCTACTCAAGTGCAACTTTGCAAGGCAGCGTTTGGGTTTTTACAGATTTGCAGCTTAACCGTAATCCAACTCTTAATATCCTGAAAATTTCAGCCGAAAACTCCAATCTTACGATTTTGTCATATCAAACCCGAAATATGACGTCGCGAGTTGTCGGGAATGAACGTCTGGCATATCAGATTGTTGGCGAAGGAAAAGTTGCCGTTAACCTAGGTTATTCAAACGCAGGGCAATATGGTGGTTCTGACTGGTATGTCAGTAAATCAGGAAGGAACCAAACAATTTTTCTCTCTTTGGGGCACGACTATAATCTAAAAAATGATGGTACTCTGATAATAAATGGGTTAACTGGAAACGTTACTATCACGCATATGTTTTTAGACCGTTTTGCTGAGAATACTGCGAATCTGCCTTTCTATCAGCAACATTCAGTAACAATAACGGTTGTAGCTGTCTTGGTATTGACTTTAGCTGTTGTTTCAGTGGTTAGGTTGAGACATAATGGTGTCGAATCTAAGTTAAACAAGAATGGAGTCTATGCCTGATGGCAGTATGGGAAATTCCAGCTATCTATGTATTGCCTATTTACTTAATTGCAGTAGTTTTAGGAATTATTTTAATTTATAAATTAACAAAAAATAAAACTAGAAAAGTAAGCTCTCTACGACTCTTTATTCAAGTGGCCGCTGTTATAGGCTTATTCATAGGTTTATTTATCGGTCCTTTTAATCAGCCACTGTTTGCACCTTTGGGTCCTGCACCGCGAGACTACCTGATCGCAGGTAATCTGCTAGGCAACCAGTTTCCAGACGGCATATCTTTTCCAGTTTTATCATGTTATTACCCTGACGGTAGAACGGTTACTTGTGCAATCTGGCAACTTCAAGCCTACATTTTTCCTTTCTGGAATTATCCTCAAGGCTACAATGTTTTCTATTCTACTTCAGGTTTAGAAAAAATAGCTATCGTTATTGGTTCAGTTGCTGTGGCAGCTATCCTTTTAGGCAGGTTTTTCTGTGGATGGATCTGTCCATTCGGGCTCTACCAAGATGTGTTGACGAGGATTCGAAAAGCTACACGAAAACGGCACTTAAGTTTCTCTGAAAAAACCAGTACAGCCCTCGGACAATCACGCTACATTATTATTGCAATATTTATTATTTTAAGTGTAATTTTGGCTTCCTCTGCCATTTTTGGTTATGAAATTATTCCTGGAACTCGTCCAGGTGGACCTCAAGGAGCTGAAGCAGGTCTGGTGGGTCAGCTTAACGAGCCTTTTTGTTTAGTGTGCCCCATGAGGCCGCTTTGCTCTTTGGTTCAATGTGCTATGGGTTCAATGCATTGGTCATATGTGTGGACGATAACAGGCGAATCTCCATGGGCTGGAGGTTATGTCACATACATAAATCTAGTAATTCTGGCAGTTGTGTCCATTTTAGCTTTGGTCTACAGACGGGTTTGGTGCAGAATTTGCCCGCTTGGCGCTTTAACTGCGCTATTTAGCAGTTTCACCCCGTTCAAGCAAATTGCCTTAGCTAAATTGATGAAAAATGAGCAGAAATGCACTAACTGCGGAGTTTGCAAACGTGTATGCCCAACACAGGCCAATGCAGTTTTTGATAAGAAAGGCGGCGACGTTACCGAATCTAGATGCATTCTATGTGCAAGGTGCGTGGAAATCTGTCCCTATGACGACGCTTTGTCCATCAAATTCGCTGGCAAAACAATGATGAAATCAAGAAATTGGCTAGAACAAAAAACAAAAGATGAAGCTTAAAACTTACTGTTTTTTCCATGTGCATTTTAACGCTTCTGTCTTGCAGGTTAAATGGCATATAGTCTTGTTTTTTTCAGGTTTGCAAGAGGCACAAGTGTACTTGATCTTGTTTCTATGATCTTCTTTGACTGAAACAACGGTTTTGTCTTCAAGGTCTATGAAAATTGATTCTAACTGGAGCATTCCCTGAGGACATTTCTGAATGCACAAGCCGCAGCCGTTGCATTTGTCAGTGTCTACTGTTACGTAATAGTCGCCTGAACCGTCGCTGTAGCCATAATGCATAATCAATAGGTCAGATTCCACCTATGGTTTCTGCCCTTTCTCGTATAATGCCTTAGCAAACAATGCGGCTCCTAACGCACCTGCAATCATAGGGTCTAAACCGTTATCTTGCCAATGAGGCATGGGCAAACATTTAACCCCTAGCACTTTCTCAATTCTTCTAACGATACCTATGTTTTTGGATTGTCCGCCCGTAATAACAAGTTCCCGCTCCAAACCTACCCTATTGATCAGGTTAGCCATACGAATAGCCATTGCTCTTGTGTATGCAGCCAGCACCATCTCTTTCGACCAACCTTTACGCAATAACCCCATAGCCTCAGTCTTCGCAAAAGCTACACAAGTACAGCTCACCGGCTGAGGTTCCTCGTCAACTTTTAACGAAATTTCGCCGATTTCTTCTATGGGAACTTTTAGCAGGTCAGCGAAAACCTCCATTCCTCTTCCGGTCCCAGCAGCACATTTGTCATTCATCAAAAAAGAGCAAACTTTTCCTGTTTGGTCTATTCTTATTGCTTTGATATCTTGACCTCCGACATCTAAAACAGTGTGTACGGATGATCCCCAAATGTAGTTAGCACCTTTGCCGTGGCATGCGATTTCTGTGATGGCCTTGTTTGCCATTGGTACGTTTACTCTTCCGTAACCTGTACCAACAATAAACTTTAGGTCACTTACCTTCAATCCCGTACCCTCAAGAGCCCAATCTAAAACTTTGGTTGCGCTGTCTGGACTGTTGGCACCTGTTCTTCTAATAGCACAAGAATATGCTTCGCCATTAATCATCACTGCAGCTTTGGAACCAACGGAGCCAACATCAACGCCAGCCGTAATTACATCTTTGCTGGTCCATTTTTTACTGGACAGAATGCGATGATATTCGCTCCAACGCCAGAATTCTCTGATCGTTGTTGCTTGGCTTTTCATTTCTGCGCTCCTTTACATCGGTTTGCAGCAGTTAGTGCAGCGCCTAATGCTCCGATGAAATCTGGATAATCGGGTATTAACACTTTAACGTTTAATTTTTGGTTAAGAGAAGATACGAAACCCACGTCTTTTGCTACTCCTCCAACAAGAACCACTTCTGGGTTTATGCCTAGCCAGTGTACCATTGAGCTAATTCTTTCTGCCATAGCATCAAAAATTGCCTTTGCAATCTCTGCTTTTGGTTCTTGCCGATGAATAAGTGAAACCACGTCGGATTCTCCAAAGATTACGCAAGATGCATTGATTTGGCTTGCCCGTTCTGCCTTTAAAGACAGAGGTCCCATTTCTTCTAGGTTAACTTCCAATGCTCTTGTCATTGCTTCAATGAACGCTCCAGCACCAGCTGCACAACGCTCATTAACAATAAAATCAACCATGACGCCGCGTTCATCGCATTTAATTGCCCTTGCCTCTTCAGCTCCTACATCTATAATTGTTCGGGCCTTTGGGGAATAGGAAGTGGCTGCTTTTGCGTCGGCTCCCATCATGCTTATTGTGCTTTTGGTGTATGGCGCGAGTTCCATGTTTGAACCGGTTGCGACAAAGCATGAAATATCTTTGAGTTGCAAATTGGCTTGTTTCAATGCTGCATTTATTGCTGCTTTTGCGGCTTCTGTTGGGTCGAACCCTGAGAAAGCCTGCCCGCGTCCCAAGACAATGTTGTCTTTGAGAATTACGGCTTTCACTTTTTGGGTTCCTAAATCCATGCCACTAACAATCACTAAAATTTCACCGTTTAGATATCTACTCGTGCCGACATCATTTCAAGGAAAGCTTCAACTCGTGTTTTCATTTGTCCAACATCTTCCCTCGTGTAGTCGGTATCTAAGTAGTAAACTGGCATGTTAATTTTGTCTAGTGCTTTTTTGATTCTGGAATATTCCATTGCGTAAAGCATGCATCCGCGCACAACATAGTAGATTACCCCTTGTACGTTGTTTTCTTTGATTTTGTTTAGTAGCCAATTGAGTCGGTCTTGGTTGCCATCTTCAGATGTAAAGCAGGGGCATGTTGAAGCCATAAGATGTCTATCGCTGATTGCGCTTAACATGTCATCCATAGTCCATTCATCTACGCCAACGGGGTCATTGAGAATTCGCTCGCCTGAACACAACTCATCTGCAACAATTATGCCCTTAGGGTTTGCTTCCTCGACTAATGTGGGGAGTTTCCAATTGTCAGGCCAAAACATCGGCGTACCCGTCAATAATACACGCGGAGTCTCAGGAGGGCAAACCCAATAATGACGCTGAACTCTACTCTCAAGCTCTTTGCATAAAGCCTCTGTTTTTTCTGTCCAGCGTTTTTTGTCATCCCACATATATGCCTGATTAACCAACATTGCGTCTCTGCCCATAATAACAGGCGAACCTTTACGTAAATCTTGCAAACGTCTAAATGCCCTAGTTGCTCTTTGAGTTTGCTCAATAGCTACTTTGAGGCTTTTACCTGTAATTTTGTTGCCAGTGAACTTTTCAATCCAAGTTTTCATTTGTCTTATTTCTTCGTTCCAAAAACGCATTGAATGATGGGCGTCTTTTATTTTGGGAACGTTCATGCGCCAAACGGGCTTGTAATCGCTCATTATGTCGCTAAGTTTAGTCATGCCGTCACAGGTTAGAACACTGATGAGAGCGTCGCTTTGTTCTAAGAAAGGTGAAAGCTCAATCATTTTTGCGCCTATAGTTGAACGAAGAACAGGACAAACCTCGATGGGAACAACTCTATCACCCAACTTAGCTGTGTCATACCAACCAGAATTCACTCTGACTGGAATAGCATTAGCGGCTAAAATCAACTCAGTTGGTGCGAAGAGGCATGTGTAACCGATAACTTTTTTTCCTTTGGCCTTTTCCGCTTCAATTTCCTGCTGCCGTTTCCCAAACAAGTCTGCAATCTCATCAAAATACTGCATACTGTACGGTCTTTTTGAATCTGCTTTTTTCATGCGGGCGATGTAATCTGCGATGACTTTTTCAGAATTGTTCTTAATTGTCTTTTTTAGCTCTTGGATTTCTTTTTCTGAGATTTCAGGGGTGTATTTTCTTTCTTGTTTTTCACTTATCATTTTTACCACTTAATTCTGATTGACGTTGCTAGTTTCTTGTTTAAAGTTGGATGAGTGAATTTATGATTGTGACTATTCCAAGCAAGATAAGTATGCCTGCACCTGCTATTGAAACCCACTTCCTAAATAAAGGTGCCTTGTTGAGAAGCCAACCAGTAACTCCCCCAAGCAACAGAATTGGAGAAACGGTTGTTCCCAACCCGAACAGGACTGCCAAAGAAACGCTTCCTAATGGACTGGCAAATGGCACTGAATAAAGTAAAAGCAATACCAGAGGAGGACACAAAATTAGCCCCCTGCTCAGACCAAGAGAGAAAGCGCCAAAATCAAATCCGAACCTGCCTCGTTTAGCTGCTCCTACAACGACGTTTTTTGATTCTTGAGTGGAACACTCGCATTTAGGGTATCTTGCTCTAAAGAGGACAAAACCTCCAATGCCAATTGTTATTGCTCCAAAAACAATTGAAGAGTAAATTTGGAAAGGCGAAATCTCGCTTTGAGAAACTACTAATCGGAATAATCCGCTAAACAATGCCACTATGGCGCCGATTATGGCGTAACCTACGATTCTGCCACTGCTAAAAACTACTGTGATAGCAACGCCTCTGCGAAATCCAGCGCCGATTCCTGCTATGTAGCCTGCAATATAGGGTAAGCATGACGCTGTACAAACCACCATTCCATAAATTAAACCTCCCAGAAATGCTCCAATATATGGATTAGAAACTTGAGGAATCAGCGAAGACATCAGAGGCCCCATGGAAATTTGTTAGAATCAATTAATAACAGAAATCATTTAAAGGTTACATAAATTTCGAGAATTTTAGTTTGTATGAAACTTAATGAAGAAAGATTGATTTTCGACCGTTTTCACACAAACTTAAAAGCCCTTTATGTCATTTCTTTTATAAGATAAAGTCGGAGATAAAATGAAAAAGATTCTATTTGCTTTAGTACTGCTTTTCATTGCAAGTTTTCTTATGGCGGGTTTTAGCTCCACCGAAATTGGAGTAAAGGCTCAGTCATTTAATCCTTCTTGGAAATTTAGTATAACAGGTCTTGTAAGTAACCCTTCGAATTTTACTTTAGCAGATTTGCAGAATATGACTCAAACAAATGTTTCGGCTGTTCTGGTTTGCGTATCTTCTCCGACCACGGTTTTGGAGCAAGGTAACTGGCAAGGAGTCAAACTTTGGACATTGCTTACCCAAGCCGGAATTTCTTCATCTGCAAGCAAAATCGCAATGCATGCAATTGATAGTTTTTCAACTGACTTAACAATTGATGACGCCAAGAACGATAATATAATTGTAGCTTACATGTTAAACGATCAACCCTTAAGCGAAGTTGTGCGTTTAGTAGTTCCTTTTCACTGGGGTTACAAATGGATAAACCAGATTACAAGCATAGAAGCTGTTGACTATGATTATAAGGGCACTTATGAAAGTTCAGGTTATACAGATGACGGAGTAATCACTGCCCCCGTCCCCACATTTCCCAGCTACTCAAATCCGCCTCCTACCTCCAATCCAACACCAACCAATCCTCAAACAACTACACCAACTCCTTCGCCCAATCATTCTACTTCTCCCTCCACAACCGAAAGCCCTACTCCTGAACAATCAAAGATAACTGGTACCATTTTTTGGGTAACTGGAGTTGTTATCGCAATTTTGATTGCAGTCGCAGTATCAGCTTTAGTTCTTCGTAGGAGAATCTCTAAGAATAAGAAAACTTAGGCTCCATAAGTCGCACCTCAGGAAAACCTTTCTCAGATGCCCTCATTGGGCTTCTTTAATTTATGAAAGTGAAAGAATTATTGTCTTTTTGTTTTCTATCTCTTTTTGTAGTTGAATGGGTCTTCGGAATATTCCACCTTTTCCGGTTGTGTTTTTGGTTTTGTTTTTTTTGGGGTTTGTTTGGTTATAGTAATGGTTATGGTTGGGTGTTTTTCGATGTTGCTTCTAGTTTCTTGGGAGGAGGTTGTGGGTGGGAAGTTTTCATAGGGGGTTCTCTTTTCTCATAAATTCCAATGCGCGTCAATCATTTAACCAGAATTGACTGCAATGATCGAAAATCTTTTACCTCAGAAATGTGTATAGTATTGTGAGGGTACACGTTATGGCTTTAATCGAATGTCCCTTCTGCAACGAAATTCTTGAAATCAAATCTCCAGATAAAGTTCATACTGCGTTCTCATTCGTAAATCCAATACCCCAAAGTTTCTATGGAAAAATTGTGAAAACAAAACATGAATGCCCAAATCAAAACTGCAAGAAACCGCTTCTAGTCAAATGGTATGCGCCACTCGAATATCTCAATCGTTTATGATGTCTTCAACGAAATATTCGAAGTTTAGAGATTGCTTTGTACAAGTTGTTATTAGGGAATTGGTAAGAATTAGCCTTACTCAACTGAGAACTAATTTGACAAGATGGATTAAACCAGCTGATTTGTGCCTCTAAGATGTTGAATTAGAACCAGGATGCTCTTTTTACTTTTTAGGTTCGTTTTAGGGTTTTGATTAGGTGAATTATCAATTCATAAATCATATTACTTACTAAACTGCTGAATAGCCCAGTGGTAAAATGGTAAGAAATCAAAGTGTAAACTCGCTCTCTGTTTTAGCGTCACAATCGCGTTTTTCCTTCACTGATAACGTTAGTGAAAGTTTAGCTTGGAATCGAGCAAGTGTAGGTCAAGAGAAGGAGATGAGCTAAGCGTGCGAGTGTTACGTTTGGTTTTGATTTTAATAACCATTGGGTGTATTCTTGGGCCGATTGGAACCGTGGTTATAATATATCGAGACAACCTAAGCGGCTTGGTTGTGACACCTCAAATGAAACAACTCTTCTCCAATAACGATAACTCGAACAACAATGGCAATAATAACTCCGACAATTCCGGGAATAACAACAATTATCCCGATAACAATAATATTAATAGCAATACTCCTATCGTCAACAATAACCTCAACAACTTTTATAATTCCGGAAATGTGCATAATGCCAACCCAACGGTAAATAATCTCGAGAATAGTTTCAGCGGCTTAGGAGAATTTAACATCTCCAATCAAACCGGGGGAAGCCAAGTTTCTGAAGAAATAAGCGCGAATATTGATTGCTTGATTGAACAAGACGGAAACAACATTCAGCTGAGTTTTGATTTGCATCCGACAAATGTCCCAAATGATCTTCAATCAATTTCCAGCCAAAACCGCGATTATGTTTTCAATTTTGCTGGAACAACATTCGGCGGTACTTCGATTACTCAAATCACCGCGAATGCTCAGGGCAGCTTTAATTCCGGCGAGGCATTCAGCATTAACCTAAATGGATCATTCGACCAGAATCAAAACACTTTAACATTCTCATGGTCCTCTGCACAGAATTCTCAAGTCAACATAACTACCCTGCAATCAATAGATGTTCATCGAAACGGAAACAACAATCTGAACAATAACAATTCTAGCACCAATGATAATGTTAATAGCACCAATGTTGGCGAGAACAACAATGACAACGGTCCAGGACTCAATCAATCCTTCATAAGCGGACAAATTAATACTTCTCAAAAAACAATAACGTTGACTTTCAGTCTAAACAACGAGAAAAGTTCAGATCAAACATTAAACTCGATGAGCGGGACCATAGTAATCACGAATGATCAAACTCAATTAGGAATAGTTAGTCTGCAAAACGCGCCAATAACAATTCACTCTGGACAAACCATAATTGCAACTGTTTCGGGAGCTTTTACATCGAGTGGCCAAAATGATTTATCGCAAAATTACAAGGGTGTTTCAACCATAGACGTTTCAGTTGTTAATGGAGAAATGACCGTTAACGGTGTAATTATGAATTCGTCAGGGAATCAGGAAATAGGAGTTATAAACGTAACAAATTGAGGTGTAATGTGATGCAAACTAAAATTAACTTTATTGCTTTGGCTGCGGGAGTTTCTTCTCTGCTTCTAATTGCGATTTCAATGTTTGTTCCATGGTGGAGATTCACAATAGGTAACCCCGCGAATGTGCAGGTTAGTTTTTCCCCTGTAAATTTTGATATGTCCCATTCTGGCACTTCAATAGCTATGCCTTTGGTATTTGCACTTAACATTGCTTGTCTTCTTACGATGGTTGCAAGCGGAATTATACTGACAATTTACGCGTTAAAACCTGCTGAGTCATATTCAAAACAACTGTTGGGATTCGGATACAAGAAACCACTATATACTGTTGTGGCTTTCGTCGCCATTTTAATCGCTATACCTCTGATAACCCAAAGCTTTGCTGGCTTCACGTTGCCAATCAACGGTTCCGCCACTTTGAGTCCTCCTGGTTCAAATGGAAGCGCTAATGTCTCCGCCGCTTTAGAGTGGCCGTTCTACTTTGCAATTGTAGTTGCCGGACTATGTGTCGTCGCAAGGGTGTTTCATGGCAAAGTAGCTAAATCGCCAGTTCTTAACTCTCCAGCTTCGCCATAGGCTCTTTAAGTCTTTTTTATTTGCTTGTTTTTTATTGCAGGCAGTTTCTAACAATTTTTTTGTTCTTAAATGATGTCATAAAAACCTTTTAGTTAAACGATCACTCGTTGGGCATCCTATTGTTTATTTTAATATTGTACAAGAGGTGTTATTCGAATTCTCTAACCTAGTTGATATGTCATCCGCACACACTTTTTTCTTCAGACGCATGCTTAGAAAAAAAGTTGAAAGGAGGAAAACGAATTGAAGAAAGTCATCAACTGCGTTGAATGCCGCAAAGAAAGAAAAGACAGGATAAGATAAATTCGTCCGTTAGAAACTCATTGTTGTGTTTGTCGTGAATGCATTCACAGGCGCGATTATGTTTGTCATTCTTTTATCGACTGGGAGTTTGCAATCTTCAAGTTGCTGGAGAGAATGTTTTATTATCCTTATTTGTAGTCTTAATATATTTGATTAGGCTTGGCTTTTTAGGTCGTGAAGTGCTTTTTTAAGCAGATTATGTTTGTTTCTAAGTAAGCTTTGTTTAAAGGTGTCTCGATTGGTGCTAATTACTAAATTACGAAAGCCGCTAAACAGGCATGAGATATTTTCCATTAAGTTTATGACGTTTAAGGCATAACGGCGGCATTGTTTGGGTAACCTCGGCTTTCCCAGTATCCTAAATAGTTCGAATTGTTTGAAACATTGATTTCGGTTATCCACTCTATCCATTTGTATCCATACTGGTTTTTGGCCACTAAGAAGAAGGGCCATCCGGTTTGCGAAGTCAAGGTAACATTGTTCATTTTATAGGCTATCATAATGTTGTTTTGCGTTACGTAGCTTAACGGTAATGAGGTTGAATAGCCGTCAGCTGCTAAAAAGATGAGGGTTGTAGCATTTGGACTAACGTCTGCTTGCTGAAGAAGGTCACTTATTGGAACGCCTTGCCATAGCAATGTTGCACTCCATCCTTCAATACAGGGTAGAGTTGCCGCTTGAAGTGTTGAATTGAACTTTTCGACTACGTCATTGTATGTATAGTTCAATGGGCTATTTACCATGCCTGTAACGGCTAACTGATAAGTTGATTGGTTTATGTTCTGTGTTCCTGCGATGGCAACGTCTGGATGCGCATAAAGGGATCCAATATATTCGCCAATGGTGGTTAGGTTCTGCCCTTGATACTGAGTAATTTCGCCCGGGTATAGAGGGGGCAGAGAAGAGTGTCTGGGACTGCTTAGAAGTAAAATTAGAGAAATAACAAAAAGTGTAGCTATTATCAATAGAATCTGGGCTAATGTTTTTGTTTTCAAAAGATTTCTTTATGATGTAAAATCTGTTCAACTATATATCTTGGATGGTTATGTCGAGTTAAGGTTTAGGCTGTTGCGCAAGAAAAAATAACCATGGGTGCGTCGGAACGAATTATTGATCAGTATCCTCTTTGCAAAAATGTAATCCTTTTATGTTTTATTCGAAAGTTCGCTTGATGCCCTCGCAATATACGTTGTAATTGGGCATGGATGCCTTTAATTTTCTGGGGTATAGTAGGGAAGGCTTGTCAAGTTTTACCTTATCATAGATCCTAAAATTAATAAAATATATTTGAAAATGTTTGTATCTATATCTGTTGATTCACGAAAGTCCTTTGCCAAAGAATGGAACTTTTCTAAAAAGGGATTTTGCAGCTGATATCGCCCATATTCCTCATGTGAGGAGTTCCAGGCTAACTGGCTTGCCCTTGCCTTTTACCTAGGCTTCTTATAATGTAGTTATCAGGATTTGAGGAGGGGTGACTTCATTTATTGATCCATGTTTTGACCGCTTCTTGGATAGCTTTGGATAAGTCGCCTTTTTTGCCTCCGAACTGGTGTACGGTTTTTAGTCTGAGCTGTTTTTCTAATTCGTCTGAAATGTCTACGTTGATGCGGCCCATTTTATTCACTTGTTTTGTTGATTATATGTTTTGAAATAAGCGAGCAGCCAATTTTTGTATTGAGTTTTTTGCTTGTTTCATTTTTGTATCTTTAGATTCGCTCGCTTATTTGTAATAGTGTATATATACATACACACTTATAAGTATATGTGTTTAAATGCGTAAAACGTCCAAGGATGCTGCAATAATAACGGTTTTAACCGCTGTTGGACTTGCCCCAATCAATATACAGGGATCGGGCAGGTCTATGTATCTTGAATTCATAAAGTTTAAAGCAAAAATCTGTGTCTTTGTTGATTGGGAAGGTTCAGAGGGAACTGCTGGATGGTTCGCCATCATCATGCACTTCCGCAAACTCCAACCTCCCCACTTGTAAATCTTTCAGTTTTCTTGGGTATAGCAGGGAAGGCTTTTCAATTTTAAGCTTATCATCGGAACCTGCATAAAATAAATATTAATTCTCAAACAGCTTGTTTTCTATACTCGAAAATCGGTTGAAGGTATTGCAGCTTAAAGTCTAAGGTGGTCGTGAAGGGTTTTCTGGCCTATGTCTGTCCATTCGTGGCCGCAGCTATTGCACTTGAAAGTTACCCTAAAGTTCTCGATACGTTCTGTCCTGTAGCCGCCTCTATATCCGGGCTCCTTAACCTCATATGGGTTTTCGAGCTTCTCGCGGTTGATCTCTTTTGCCTGGAACAACCGACCACATGAAGGGCATTTTCTGAACATGTTTTCAGCTTCAGTCAGGTATTGGAATTTTATGTCTTAAATGTTTGCCCTCGCAATGTATACTGTATTCGGCTGCCAAGGTCTTCAATTTTCTGGGTGTACAGTAAGTGAAGGCTTGGGCGGTTTTACCTTATTATAAGAACCTATAATAAATGAATAATAATATTCGAGCAGTTTGTTCTTTACCCGGCAATCCCCAGAAGCCTTCAGAACCTATCGCTTTGAATTAATTCACTTTTCTCGGCGCTGCATACATTGAATTTGTCACTGTTGACGTAAGCTATTTCAGCAAATTCTTGGGCAGAGGCTCCGCCTTGAACCAGAATTCGCCAATATGCTTGCTCGGTGTCATCGATTCCTGAAAAAACATAAAGACCGTAAATCCACTCGGACTTTCGGGTTTTGGATCAAGCTCAAACGTGACAAAGCCGCCCTGATTCTCGCCTGTGAACTTCAAAGCATTTCGGATTTTGGGCCATATCGTCTTCAGTTCTTCCTTGATTGCTTGCTTTTGGCTTCTGGATATCCAGACTTCTCTGTTCCAAAGGATGTCACAATCCTTAATTGAAAAGGCCTCCATTTGACATCAATCCAACTCTAAGTCTTTTCAGATATAAAGTCTTGCAAAATCAAGGGTAGAGGAAGGAGGACCTAAGAGAATTTATCTTATCATCAGAACTTATAAAAATCAAAATATTTTCTGGGGTTGACTAATCCCTAATCTCATACTCGCGAAAAAAGCTAAGAGAAAATAAGAAGTTGGCGAGATTTAGTACAAAAGTGGTGCTCGGTTGGTTTGGCTTCGGGTTTCCTCCATGAATGGTAGTGCTTTTGTTATTTCTTTGAAGTATTTTAGTACATTTATGCCGCTTTGGGTAACTGCAAAAACTGTATTATCTCTTCTTATAATTCGTTCTGTGATCAGTTCTTGCTTGAGTAGAAAATCCAGATTGTCTTTGAGTACATTGCAGTTAAGGTTAGCTTTGTACATGATGTGTGTCAACTTTAATGGTCCCCTTTGCGCCAACACGCTGAGGATGCCAACGCACATTTCTAATTTTGATCTTCTCATTTTATTCGTTTCCCCTTTCTATTTTTATTAATTGTATCTCTGCGCATGCTAAGAAAAGTACGCTTATAAGCTTTTGCTTTTCTCTATTGTTTAATTCAAGCAATTATGCTTTTTATTAACAAATTTAAGTATTTAATGTGACAAAATGAATTGAAAACATACATAATTCAAATAAAATTATTGATTTTGCAATATGCTTGTGACTGTGCCGTGCCTACTACAACTTACTATATACTATTCAAACTAACCAATAGCGCTTACTTTTCAGGAAGACGGAAATGGACATGGCAAAAAAGATTATTCAGCAAAGTAACTTAACTTTTAGCCAAGATCGAACCGACAAATTTGAAGCTCATAAAAATATGCCTATTATCAAATGTCGCTGTGGCTTCAAAATTTTGGTGGTCCCCGATTTGAAAGCCATGGACCGAGCCATAAAAAATCATGTTGCTAAACACAACAAATCATCCTCAGAAATGTTAGAGAATTTTTTGGCAGAGCAAGTACTAATTGTAACAAGCAATCGCGCATGAACAACCACCAAAGAACTTTTGGTCAGAAACTTAAACAAGCGTGGCAATCATCAAATAATCTTTAATCTGATCTATTCTTAAGTTGTGACCTTCAACGTAATCTTCCAATTGATTGAAACATAGTTGACTATCTGAAGCTGCATCAGTTAGAACTACGTAGCCTTCTGTTTCCCTATCCCAAATACCCCATTCGTTGAACCCTTTGAATATTTTTGGATGAACGGTGGGAAATTTCTGCGAGAATTCTATTGCTTCAGCAAAATCCATACAAACTATCCTAATCCATCTACTATCTTCCTACATGAAACTCTTAAAGAGTTGTGATTACAATAAGCAACAACTTTTTTTTGAAAGCGTCAGATCTCAGTGTTGTGGATGGCAAAACTTGTGTAGATGTGGAAATCTCGAGGCTCCAACCTATTTCTCCGAACAAAGAAACACCCGCTCAAAAGCCTGGGTGCGCAAACTCATAACTTCAACAACAAAGTAAAAAAAACTCAAACTGGGTATATTGGTAGGGCGCCCAATTCTCGGTAGACCTTTAGAATTTTTTATGCGATAAAACAAGAACATGGATGTTCATTATAGCGAAGCCAATCATCCACAGTGACTTAGCACAAAGCATGGAATGGAAGTAGGCAGGTGCGCAACCTGAACTAAGAAATATCAGAGAAATAGGGGCTAAGATTTTTTCATTAATGCGCATACTAGTTTTCTGTTGTTTTTGGAAAATAAGTCTTATGAACTGAGAATAAATAGGTTGGCTTCCTTTACCCCGCATGTACCTGCATTCAGGCATGCCACCCACCAAAGCTTTACAAAAATCTGGGATCATAGTAGGAAAGGCCTTTTAGGTTTTAGTTTATCATCAGAACATATTAAAAAAAACAAAGTAGAATATCAGACAGACTTTACGCTAAACTCAATGTTAAAGAAATTCTTGGTCAAAAAACGCTTAACAACACAATACTTTGCATGCAACTAATCAGTTTCAACGACGAAGATTTTACTGCAAGCATGGTGCACACAAAGAAGAAGCATGCAATCTTAAAGGGCAGGGTTTCATCTATTGTGTGTGGTTTCGGCAATAACAACCTTTTTTAAAAAACGCAAGTAGCCAAGAAGGCTGGGAATTAACCAAAAGTATGTTGGAGTGGACCGGAGGGGATTTGAACCCCTGACCTCTTGAGTGCAAGTCAAGCGTTCATACCAGCTGAACTACCGGCCCACTTGCCTTTTCTTCCATTGATTAACCACCCAATCATATTTAGCTTTTGTTTCAAAAGAAAACCCTTCAACAATCCGAACAGTATCCCTGCAAAACATTGTCCTTATTTTGAACGTTTTCTTTCGGTTTTAGAAAAGTTATATCCACGAAGTTGCTAAGTTGTTTCGCGTAGAGGCTTAACGTTTGGAATTCGAAACAGTAAAAATAGAAACGCCAAAAGACTGTAATACTATTTTGGGCATGTCTCACTTTATAAAAACCGCAGAAGACCTTTACGAAGCGTTAGTTAATTCCGTGCCCAATATTAAGTTTGGATTGGGATTTTGCGAAAGCTCAGGACCCTGCCTTGTCCGACATGAAGGAAACGATCAGGAACTGCAAAAGCTTGCAGCGGAAAAAGCCTATAAAATATCCTGCGGACACAGCTTTATTATTTATATTAAAAACGCTTATCCACTTAACGTTTTGGACAAAATCAAAAAGGTTCCTGAAGTCTGCACAATTTATGCAGCCACTGCTAACCCGCTTGAAATAATCATTGCAGAAACCAGTCAAGGAAGAGGTATTATTGGCGTCGTTGATGGTGAGAAAAGTAAAGGCATAGAAACTGACGCAGATGTAGCTGAGCGGCGTATGTTTGTCCGAAAAATCGGATATAAACTGGGATAGAGGTATTTGGTCTTCTGCAAGCAGGCTCTCAAATAACGAGTCGTCAATGTTTCTGCCTGTAACTATCGATGCTGAAGTTTTGCCTTTGAACTGTTCGGGGTTCTCTTGTAATAAGGTTTGCCGTTGATAATGCAGTAGTAAACTATTTTAGTTTACGCGCAAATGAGTTTTCAGGACTTTGGTGTTTTGATATGGCTTTAGAGAGAAACATGGCTCAAATCGCCGCATATAAACAGCAACAATCAGACGAACAAGAAGTGCTCAAAATGCGGCTGGGAAAAATTAAACATAAAATCGCAATCATCAGCGGCAAAGGAGGCGTAGGCAAAAGCACTGTTACAGTAAATCTTGCGGCAGCTTTTGCACAAAAAGGTTTCAAAGTCGGCGTTTTAGACGCTGATATTCATGGTCCAAGCGTTCCAAAGCTTCTCGGCGTGGAAGGACACCTTGTAAAGTATGGTCCGACTGGCGCTTTTCCTGTTGATGGACCCTTAGGCATGAAGATTATGTCTATTGATTTCTTTTTGCCTGAGCAGGCACCCACGATTTGGCGTGGGCCATTAAAGATGCGTGCGATTAGGCAGTTTTTGGTGGATATTATTTGGGGTGAGCTTGATTTTCTCTTCATTGATTTGCCTCCTGGAACGGGAGATGAACCGCTCAGCATTGCTCAACTTATGCCTGAAATGGATGGTGTTGTAATTGTTACTATGCCAACTGGTTTGTCTAGTTCTGTGGTTAAAAAAGCAATAACTTTCGCTGGAAAATTAAGCATGCCCATAATCGGGGTTGTTGAAAACATGAGCGGTTTTGTTTGTCCTCACTGTGGAAAAAAAACAGAGATTTTCCAGTCTGGAGGGGGGAAAAGAATGTCAGAAGAAACAGGAGTTCATTTCTTAGGCAGCATCCCAATTGACCCTAAAGTAAGTGTGGACGCAGATAAAGGACAACCATTTGTGATTTCGAACAAAGATTCTGCGGCAGCTAAGGCTTTTATGGAAATAGTTGCAAAGGTAGATTCCTACTTAGAAAGCGCTTAAAAAATAGTTTAAGTGTAAAAAGGTTTGAGGGAATTAAAACTCCCGGATTCCTTTATGGTTTAAGACAAGATTTACTCTTTTGTTAGAGCGATCTCGATCGTTGAAACCATTCTGGACCTGTTTTCGCCTTCTCTTGGTGGCATCTCAGCAGTTCCGATTGAGATTTTATTAACCCTGATGTCTTTGATGAAGCGACTTCTTGTAATTTCTGCTACGTCAACGGCTGTGGTGATTGCTTGTCCTCGTGCCTTGAGGGTTATTTCTTTTTGACCACTAGAGAATGCTGTTATGAGAGCTAGCACATAGCTCATTGGTGGTTTGTTTCCAACGAAAACTACATCGTTTGATTTTTCTGTCATTTGTATTTCAACTCCTTTTTTCAGTTTTTGCGTCGTACTGCATATTTATGCTGCGGTTCCTAATAAACGCAATTAAGGATGAGAGTTCGGTAAACCAAAATAAACAACAAACAATGTTACTTTCCTCAGTTCATGGCAACGTTTTCATTGTAGTAGTTGCAGCAGCAACAACAGCTCCCCACACCTGCATGTAACAACCAAACAATTACAGAAGACGGCAAATTGTTTCTAAAAAAGAACGTTATAGATTTATATATGCAGCCTTAAGGGAGTTGTAAACCCGGAGTTTCAAATAATGTCTGTCTCTCCTAGCCTAAGAGAAATTTTAGGCAGAAGAATCGCTGGAGAAATCATTCTTTCAGGCAAACCAGGCTCAACCATGCGTAAATGGCGCGAACTTTTCGCCGTTTCACAGCTGACGCTTTCTGAAACCATGGGGTTATCCTCCTCAGTTGTGTGCGATTATGAAAGCGGCAGACGAAAAAGCCCAGGCGCCAAATTTATACGAAGATTCGTTCTTTCACTTTTAATTATTGATGAACAGAAAGGCAGCCGTTTCATTAGAGAATTTGCAAAGTTAACCAGCAGTCCAAGCATGGCTATTGTTGATTTGCGCGAGTTTCCTATTCCAGTGCGAACAGAATACCTGTGCAGGGCTATAAACGGTGAAGTAGTCGCTGCCAAAGACAAGAACGTTAAAGAAGTAAACGGATACACCGTTATTGACAGCACAAAAGCAGTCGAAGCATATTCCGGCGCCGAGTACACCCAGCTTTTTGGAGCAAGCACAGAAAGAGCATTGATTTTTACCAATGTCGAGTCGGGAAGCTTACCAATGATGATTGTAAGAGTCAGCAGCCTCAAACCGAAAATAGTAGTTTTCCACAAAACCATGCCAGACGCCGAAGCAATCCGCATAGCAGAATACGAACAAATCCCTCTGATTTACTCCTCAGCTCCAACAATTGAACACCTTGTGAAATCTCTGCGTAAACTATACCGAATTGCTTTGCGAATTAAGCTTGGAAAGAAACGAGTGCGTCCACCACCAAAAATAAGCGCATAATGCTAAGACATTCTTAAAAGTCAACATCCAAGTTGTCGATTAGTGGTTGTTTTTGTTGTTATAGTCTGTAGTTAGCACGTTCATAGCGCTGAGCACTGCTTCCATGCTCGCTTTAACGATGTCTTCACGAAGTCCCATAGCAGTTACCGTTCTGTCTCCCTTACGCATACGAACGACCACTTCTACCATGGCGTCTGTGCCGCCTGTGATAGCTTTGACATTATATTGCTCTAGCGTTATTGGTTCGACTTCTGCTATAGCGTTTTTAACTGCATTAATAGCTGCGTCAACAGGTCCAACCCCAACGGCTGCACCCCAAACTTGTTTACCATTTAGTAAAAGGCAAACTGAAGCCGTGGAAGTAACTTTGTCACCGCCGACAAACGTCATTTCCCGAAGTTGAATGGGTTTAGCTTGACTCAAACCCATAATTGTTTCAGCTATTGCTAGCACATCTGCATCCATGACGGTTTTGCCTTTGTCGCCTAACTCTTTAATGCGCTGGAAGATTTCGCGAAACTGTTCCTTTGTGGGTTTCAGACCCATACTTTCTAAATCTGCTTTTATTGCATGGCTCCCTGAATGTTTGCCAGGAGCAATACGTCGTTTTGTACCGACTAATTCTGGAGCAAACGGTTCATAAGTCAATGGGTTAGCCAACATTCCTTGAGTATGAATGCCCGACTCATGGGTGAAAGCGTTTTCACCTACAACCGCTTTGTTAGGTTGCACATGGATGCCCGTTAACCTTGATACAAGCTGCGATGTGCCAAACAACAGTTCTGATTTTATGTTTAAGTTCAACTGGTAGAGTGCCTTTAAGGTTACAACTATTTCTTCTAGTGAAGCGTTCCCGGCGCGTTCGCCAAGCCCGTTTATGGTTGCATGGACTTCTTGTGCACCCGCCCCTAAAGCAGCGACGCTGTTAGCCACTGCCATCCCGAAATCATTATGACAATGAACGCCAACCGGAACTCTGAGGTTTTGCGTTAGCTTTGAGAAGAACTCTGCTGCACGCTCAGGAGTTAATATGCCTACGGTATCGCAGGGGATAACTCTGTCAACTCCTGCTGCTTCTGCTTTCTTGAATACTTTTACCAAATAATCAAAGTCAGAACGTGTCGCATCTTCAGCCAAAAACTCCACAGTTAATCCGTGAACTTTAGCGTAGGTTACGCAGTCCTCTGTGGTCTGAAGCATTTGTTCCCTTGTCTTGTGAAGTTTACATTCAATATGCAAATCCGACGTTGGAACAATCATACTGATTGTTGAAGCACCACTTTTCAAGACTGCGTCAATATCGTTTCTCGTTCCTCTTGCCGCACTGGATATCTGTGCCTTCAAGCCTTGTTTAGCGATTAATTTGACAGCTTCCATTTCTCCTTCGGAAACCGCGGCGAAACCAGCTTCAATAACGTCTACGCCAAGCTCGTCTAGCCTCTTGGCTATCCTTAGTTTGCTTTCAGGGACAAGAGATACACCGGGAGTTTGTTCGCCGTCTCTAAGGGTGGTGTCTAAAAATTTTATAGTTTTAGGAAAACGGTTGAATAAAGCAATACCCCATTTAAGCTCACTCTGTTTTCTGAGCGTCAACCTTAAATATAAAATTATTGGTGACTAATCTGCACAGAAGGTAACATATAGATGCGTAGTGACGAAATAAAACTTGGCGTTGAACGCGCCGCTCATCGCGCTTTATTAAAAGCCGATGGTTTAACAGACTCTGACCTCACGAAACCGTTCATAGGGGTGGCTAATAGCTACACAGATATTGTTCCAGGACACATACACCTGCAACGTTTAGGTGCTGCTGTAAAACAAGGCATTCTTTCAGCAGGTGGAGTTCCCTTTGAGTTTGACACAATCGCTGTATGTGACGGGATTGCCATGGGTCACGAAGGAATGCGTTTTAGTCTGCCAAGCCGCGAACTCATAGCAGATTCCGTTGAAGTTATGATGCAAGCCCATCGTCTAGACGGTGTAGTTCTGATTTCAAACTGCGACAAAGTCACTCCAGGCATGTTAATGGCAGCCGCGCGCATCGATGTTCCTGCAATATCAGTTACTGGGGGACCAATGGAGTCAGGTATTCTTCGAGGCAAGAAGGTCGGTGTAAACAATGTTTTTGAAGCTGTAGGAAAATCCTTCTCAGGAAAAATAAATGAGCAAGAACTTGCCGAACTAGAAAATGTTGCATGCCCAGGCTGTGGCAGCTGTAATGGTTTGTTTACTGCTAATACAATGGCTTGTTTAACTGAAGCATTAGGAATGTCACTTCCTTACTGCGCAACCGCATTGGCCAATGGCGCATTAAAAGAGCGAATCGCCAAAGAAACAGGGGCAAAAATCGTTGAATTGGTTATGAAGGACATTAAACCTTCTAAGATTATGACACAGAAAGCTTTTGAAAACGCTGTTGCTGTTGATATGGCTCTTGGTGGCTCAACAAACTCAGTTTTGCATTTGTCAGCAATAGCTACTGAGGCTGGGGCTAAACTTAGCTTAGCTACTTACGATGAAATCGGTCGCAAAGTTCCTCATCTTTGCAGCATGGTGCCCAGCGGTAACCATGACATGGCGGATCTTGGCAATGCAGGCGGCATACCTGCTTTGATGAACGAGCTAAAACCATTCATACACTTCGACGCTTTAACCGTTACAACCAAAACAGTTGCAGAAAACGTTTCAACCGCGGTAGTCATAAATACGGACGTCATCCGACCTTTGGATAACCCTGTTCATAAAGAAGGTGGCGTAGCGATTCTCAAAGGCAACTTGGCACCAAAGGGCGCCGTCGTGAAAATGGCTGCTGTCTCACAAAAGATGATGAAGCATCAAGGCCCAGCCAAAGTTTATGATTCAGAACGTGAAGCACAACAAGCAATGAAGCGTAATGAAATAGTTGCAGGTGATATCGTAGTTATTCGCTATGAGGGACCAAGAGGCGGACCTGGGATGCCTGAAATGCTAATCCCCACAGCAACAATTGCAGGTATGGGTCTCAGTGAAAGCGTTGCGCTGATAACTGATGGAAGGTTTTCTGGAGCTACTCGTGGACCTTGCATTGGACACGTTGCGCCTGAAGCATTTGACGGTGGACCAATCGCTGCTGTAAAGAATGGAGACAAAATAACCATTGACATACCTAATAGGCTACTAAAAGTCGAGGTGTCAGACCAGGAACTAAAAGAACGTTTAGCCCAATGGAAACCACGCAAACCCAAAATCTCCAAAGGCTACCTGAGCAGATACAATCCAACGATGTCCGAATAACCGAAGATACTCTTAAAGTCCAAATGCTATTTGGGCTATTTGTTTGTCAGACGATTAATAGCAGAAAGCTATCAATCAAACCATTTTTCTTAAATAATCTAAAACAAACAAGAGAAAGAAAGAGAAGGTTATTGGTTGCCGATTTACCCGAATCTTGCGCACATGCCCATTCTGAATCCATAGCCGTAAGGTGCGTTGTGTGGTTGTCCGTTAGGATAATATCCTTGCTGCGAGCTTCCGTTGCTGCTGACCGGGTCTTGGGGGATTTGAGTTGTACCGTTGCTTGTTGATTGTGTTTGGGCGCTGACGAACTGTGAGATAGATATTCCAGCAACTGCAACGAGCAAAACTGACACGACGATTAAGGCTACAATGGCTTTAGTTTTTTGCATTCTTTTTCACCTCAAGTATACTATATAGTCTTGGGGTGGTTTGAGAGTTGGCTGAAACAAAATTGAAACGACAATGTGAAACCGTTTCTACTATGTTTTCCATGGAAAATCTTGTTGTTGAACTGAAAAATCCTTAAATCCTTCCAAGATGAGTCTAAATTAGATATAAAATGAAGAGAGTTAATGTCTTTCTAGCAATTCTAATCGCTTCGTTGGCATCGTTAATAGCTATAACCTCAATAGGATTCTCCATATTCACTACCAACCAAAACCCGTATAACTGGATGAGTCAAATGTTAAGCGGACCCAGCACAACAAATGGCGGAATGGGTGGCATGATGGGTCAGACAGGACAGACAACCTATTCATCTAACCCATTGATATCTTACTTTGGCGTAATCTTTGCAGTTCTCATAGGCGTAACAGTAGTTGGAATCATAGGTCTAGCCTACTATGTTGTGTATCCTCAAATGAGAATGGGCACCGCACAGTCTACGGCGGCTTACCAAAACCTTACGCTGCAAACCAAAAGCGTATCATCCCCATATGAATCAGTTTCCAAAACCCTTACCGAAGAAGAACGCAAAATCATAGAAATACTCAACAATCACAACGGCAAATATCTTCAAAAATACATCCGAAACGAAACAGGATTAAGCCGACTCAAAACACACAGAATCATAGCTCGACTAGCTGATCGCGGAGTTGTTACATTGGAAAAAACTGGCAACACCAACCAAGTCTTCCTAGCAGACTGGCTTCAAAACCAAAAAACCAAATAACTTTTTTGATAAACTTTTTTTATGGTTGAAGTTTCAACTTGGTCTTCGGCTAATTGTGATTGTCTCACTACTACTGCAAATGCTTTTACAGCTAAATTACATTTTTTTCTTTTATCTCTCGCTTAGAGTAATTGCTCCCTGTTGATGAGGGCAAAAACACAGAGGGTTTAGCATATGGTTTTGGTTGAAGGCATACAGTTAAACGGGAAGCGTATCACTGAAAACCAGATTCGTAAGGCATGGTCATCTATTTCAAGTCAACCTTTGCCAAAAATTAAGGCTATAACCCTAAGTAATGCAGATTTTAATCAGATTATTGATTTGAGGCGTTGCCCCGAGATGAGATGCGAGAAATTGAGGAGTGGGGCAGAATTCTCTCAACGAAATGCACAGATGCTTGCGTTTTTAACATGGACCAGATTACCGAAGGTGCTGAATATATAATCTTAGTTCGTCAAAGCCCTTATCATTCTTTAGAAGAAATTCTTATTCATGAATTGATGCATATCGCCCGTGGCGACCTTTAATTATTCATTTTATCCGTGACAGATTCGGCGAACAATCTTAGACCTGCCATTTCTGGAAAATCGGCAAAATATAACATAAAGTTGGTAACACCCATATCTTTGTAAACTTGTAACTGCTCTATGCATTGGTCTGGTGTTCCTGTCAAAGTTGTTTTTCTAAACTCTGCTAAGCTCACTTTGGAAGGTTTAAACTTGGTTGTTTTTTCCTTAAGTTCTTTTTGACTCTTCGCGATTAGTACTTGACCACTTGGCCAGCAAGACTTCTCAATCTCCAAAAAATTTCTTCTCGACTCTTTGCATTGCTTTTCCAAAGCTTCCAGTTTTTGCTCATAAGCTCTAATTGATGGCAAAAATCCCCAGTCAAATCTGTTAGCATAAGGCGCCGTGACTTTGCTCATTAGAGTTTGGCTGCTTCCACCAACTGTAATTGGCGGATAAGGTTTCTGAATTGGCTTGGGCTCACAGACTGCGTCTTTTAATGAATAGTATTTTCCGTGAAATGTTGCTTTGTCCTCTCTCCATAGTAGCCTGATAACCTGCAATGCCTCGGCTAACTGTTTAACCCGAACATTGAGCTTGGGAAAGCCAAAACCATATGCCAAATGCTCCTTTTCCTGAACCCCCGCACCAATTCCCAATTCTAGTCTGCCCCCTGAAAAAATATCAATAGTGGCACCCATTTTTGCAATCAACCCTGGGTTCCTATGCGCAATGCAAGACACCATGGTCCCCAACCGTATGTCAGTTGTTAAAGGCGCAAGAGCAGCGAGAGTCGTCCAACATTCAAGAATCGGCCAATCATTGTACATCAAGTGGTCATCTAACCAAACGGAATGGTAACCTAGTTTTTCGCATTCCAAAACAATGTCACGAATTTTACAAAAACGTTCTCTTGGTTGTATACCTTTGGCTTGTAGCAAGTGGAACGGTAAAAATATGCCGAATTTGAGTTTGCCCACGCCAATCATCCAGTTAGTAAAAATCTAGAATGATCTAATGTAATTAGGCTTTTTCGGCAGGCTGTATTTCGACAGGTTTTGTCTCGGCTTGTTTTCTTATTTCTTTTCCTCTAATAAAAGACAGAATACCTGCGATTATCAATGTGGCTATTGAAGCATAAAATGCATTGTCTATACCTGAGATGAATGCTTGGCTAAGGCCTCCTGACAGTGTATTTGTTCCAATGAAAACCTGAAATGCCAATTGACGCGGAATCGAAGCTGCAGCAACCGAGATTGCCAGCACGTAACTGCCGACTAACCCTATGTTCTGCACTGTTCGAAGCAAGCCTGAGATGCTGCCATATGATCCTGCTCTTGCATTAGCCATTACAGCACTGTTGTTGGCGGGGAAAAACATTGATGTGCCAACTCCTGAAACAGCTGATGCTATTAATACAAGGTAAAGTGAAGAAGTTGCGTTCATAGTTAAGTAAATCACAATAGCTGCTACCAAAAAGAATATTCCAATTGTAGCGATATCTCTAGAGCCGTACTTGTCTGACAGCTTGCCCATTACTGGACCTAGAAAACTGCCTGCTACATACCCCGGCACGAGAAGCAGTGAGGCGTCCAGAGGGTTGAGTCCTCTTATACCTTGTAAATACATGATAACCAAAAATATCACTGAAAAGTAGCCGATGCTAGTGAAAAAAGCTGATAGGATCGCGTTGCGTAGAACCTTGATTTTGAGAGCTTCAAAGTCTATTAACGAATTATCTAATCTTCGGTCGTATATCACAAACACCGGGATCAACGCTGCCCCAATTGCTGCTAAAGCAATATTGAATGCGTTGGCTCCTGTGGCAGCAAAATTTACAAGTCCCAAAGAAAGTAGAACCAACGCTGAAGCCAGAAGTGCCATCCCAGCAAAATCAAGTCTGGCTGTTCTTTTTTCTATGTCCTTAAGGTATTTTGTTCCTATTATGACTGCGATTATTCCGATTGGGATGTTTATGAAGAAAATATATTGCCAGCTTATGTAGCTGGTGATTATTCCACCTAAGACTATACCAAGTAATGCACCTGATGTGAAGCCAAGAGCATTATAGCCATATGCTTTGCCGCGTTTTTCTCTTGGGAAATAATCAGCGATTATAGCGCCGCTTGTTGCTTGCATGATGGCGCCCCCAACGGCTTGAACTGCCCTAAAACCTATGAGCAAATAAATGTGAGGCGATAAACCGCATATAGCTGAGCCAACGGTAAAAATTACAAAGCCAACATTAAACATTTTGCTTCTACCGTAAATATCCCCTATTCTGCCCATTTGGGTAGTTGCAACCGCAAGAACTAGAAGGTAGGCAAGAATGATCCAGATTGAATTGACAAGATCTGAGTGCAAACTATCGTTGATCACCGGAAAAGCCAAAAGAACAATGGTACTATCTAACGCACCCATAAGTGTTCCAAGCATAACAATGCCTAATACAATATTGCTATGGATTGGAGAAGAAACTGGTTTGCTCGCGGTCTCTTGCATGTTACTCAATTGGGTGGATGCTTGTTTAACCTATAGAATGTTTTCCCCAAAGCTTTCTCTTTCAAAAAATTAAGCGCCAGAACGAACTTGACTAACATATTCAAAGAAAGGGGGGCCTCTCTTTTGGTCAAAGGAAGGATATGTAATTGCGTAGCGGAGAAAAAATCTTAGATGAATTACTCTCTTTAAAAACCAGTAACAAGGTTCGCTCTGTGCAAAAGCAATGTTAGAGCTATTGCTCGATATTAGAAGTCAAAACGAATTTAGCAAAGAAAAGAAGAAATCCATTAAAGTTAATGGTTTCAAATAAGCTCAGTAATAAGCTAGGTTTTCCAATTATGGCATGATGGTTTTTTACGTTGATTTATAAATTGTATTTAACCTTAAGAGAAGGGTTGCAAAGCCTACTTTTCCTTCATTGAAATTAGAACTAACTTGAGGTAATTGTTTTGAGTTGTTGAGATTATAGTAAAAGACAGTACAGATCTTAACAAGTTAAACGATAAAGTTTGCTTAATCTGTAGTTAAGCTCTTTCTTTAGTAACATTATCATTAGCTAATAGGTATTCAACGTATTTGCTCAATGTGCGGTTGGTTTCCTTTGCTCTTCCTTTAATTTCCGCGTGAACTTTATCGGTGACTGTCAAGCATTTGTAACCTTTACGAGGCAAAAACTTCCATCTCCTACGTACTTTACCGTACAATAAAATATATAATTAACGGTAAAGCAAAAAAGAAAAAGAAAAAAATAGGTATCTTATGAAAACTTTAATAAACGTACGTACGTTAACTAACTTGAGAGGGAAGCAGAACGCCTAAAAAAGGCTACAAAAGCATTACCGTAAAAGCCGAGGTTTACGATTACTTTTTCAAAGAATGGCTTAAGGTAAAAGAGGAATATGCTATTAAGAAAGGCATTCACAGCTTTTCAGCCTATGTAACCTCTACTTTAGCTCAACTGATGAACGAAGAAAAGAAATGCAACAAAGAGAAATAGTGAGTGTAAAGTTTTAGGTTTTGTTGTCTCAGATTGTACCAGCACATCTTCAAATCATTGATATCCTATACCTTTGCGGTATTGTACCGTACAGAGAAGTTGGTATGGTTAAGTGTCCTAACTGTGGCAAAGAGGTTTCTAAGCCTGACAAATTGTTAAGCAACTGTGCGTTTCGCATCGAAGCCTACACATGCAAGAATTGTAATTGCTGTTTCAAACAGATGGTATAATCTTTTGCTATGATTTAAAAATAGACATGTAACCTTTTGATACATCTTCTTCAACTGTCAAATTATATTTTTGAATAAAATCCCTGATTAATTTCAAGTCATAAAACCCCTTTATTCCAAGTTCGTAGCTATCGGGTTTTCTTTGTTTAATAAGAACCATAGAGGGTTCTATTAAATGCTGGGCATCCAATTCTTTCAGTAATGCTATGGCTTCAAATCTTTGCATTCTTTGCCACGATAAACCCATTTGAACGTACAAATCTAAATAACTCTTTGCTAAGTACTTTAAAGTAACTTAACAAATTTTTCGTTGATGATAAATCTTAAATCTACACAAGTAAAAAGCGTTTTGAATCTACAAAAATTAAGATCAAGAAAACAAAACAATAACGAATAAGCCATTCCATTAGACCTCCTCTTTCTTTTGGTTCTTCTGTTGAGTATTCGGTAGTATCTCAAGAATACTTAACTTCATTTGCAGCAATTAATTTTTTGAAATCTCCCTTTGTTACAAATCTCTCTTCAAATCCGCTTACTAATAAATTAAAGTTCGATTAGAAGTTAAAGACCTGCAGCTTGAAACTTTCTGTTTAGATCTGGTTTTGGAGCTTAAGATCAGCTACTTCTTTCTGTTGACATATTTTTGTAGGTTACGCATGAAAATTCTACGTATTTGCTCACTTAGTAATTTGCTTATCCAACTTCTATGCTTTCAAATTGTAGACTCCACTTTTTAATAAATTCTGTCAACCTACTGATTTAGAAATCACCTCCCCCGGAAGCTATTTAATTGGTGAAGTCAAGATCAAGAATAGCCCTATTGTATGAATTATCTACGCTTCCAATATGAGAAATGTAATTATAATTCATAAAGGGTATTTCTTTTTAAAACACAGGTTACTGTGGTTTCATAGATGCCTGAGAATAACGCTTCTGATTACGACATATTCGGTTTAATGTCTGAGGAGAGTCCAGAGCAGGAAAAAAAGAAGCGCCGAAAAGAGCTTTTGAAACCGACAGGCGTAAAAGAAATTTTTAAAGAAGGCAAAATAAACATTAACAAGTTTACTTGTGTTGGTGGACAATGTAAGTTATGTGTCAAAGCTTGTCCAACGAATGCTTTGTACTGGGGCACTGGTGAAGTCGGAATCACAGAAGATTTATGCGTTTACTGCGGTGCCTGCGTTTTGAACTGCATGGTTGATGACTGCATAAAAATAGAACGCAAAAGAGAAGATGGCAAAACAGAAAAATTCAGCAAACCAAGTGATGTCATAAAAGTTCAGGAAAAACTAAACGCGGAAAAACGTTGTGGTCGGGTTCAAGGAGTTTTTAGAACACCTGATAGTTACCATCAAAAGTATCCCACTAGTCCTTTGGATAATGAAGCTTTGAAAAAGCTTGTTGCGGGCGAATCCTGAAAGGCTATGTAAGTGCCTGAGTCTACGTGAACTTCAAACCCGCTGTTCATGCCCTCTTTTACTTTGGCATTAATTATTTGAAGGCGAGCGTTGACTTTGACGTTTGCTAACTCAGAGGCTTTTTCATTCCATGCAACCACTGTTACCTCTCCTGAATCGTCAAAAAGAACAAAACGCAATAAAGTTCCTTGAGTTGCGTCGTTTCGATTAAAAGTATTTGTGCCCAAAACCTGCTTAACTTTGCCGCATAGATGAACTGCACCCAACGGTTTGTTCAATGAATTTATTTTTGAAGTAAATTTTTCAATGGATGGGTATTGACTGGCTTTTTCAGAAGGTTCTACTTCAATTTGACTCTTTTCCCCAAGGTGTAATTCAATGTTGTTTGAGCGGTCTTCACGTGTGTAGCCATGCAGTAACTTTATGGCTTGTCCAGATTTCAGCTCGGCTGTCTCAACCAACTCAGCCTTCTTATTCCAAAGTAATACACGCAAAATTCCATCATCATCAGCAATCAAAATGGTTGCAAACTTGCCGGGTTTTTCGCCTTCAAAAGTTTTCACCGGAAATACTGCAATTAAGCGCCCTGCAACTGTTACGTCGTTTAAACCTACAAACAAACGGCTAGTCGATAGTACACCACTATTGCAAATACCGTTTTGCTGAACCGTTACTCCATGTCTAGCGGCAATTAACCTTAAAATCGTTTCATCAGCAAACAACCCCCCGCATCTTTTTCTTTCGTCCTGCAATTTTTCGGCAAGCTTCTGTTCAGTCAAATCTGGGTTTGCCGCGAGTATTTTCTGTATTGTCTCTTGGGTGGTCATTTTACGCCGACACGATAGTGGCGTAGGTGAGCTTTTATTATTTTCCATTTTTACATGCAGGTTTGTTATGTTTATTACGAACCTGAATTATTTTACGTTTGGACCGGCTGCTGGAAAAATTGGAATTAGATTTTCTAAACACTCTTGGAATTGCTCTTATTGTTGTCGGAGTCATCGTTATTATTTCAGCGTTGATTTTAGCATCATCACATCGTTCAGAAAAAGATAAGGGTGAAGTTGCCGGTATAGTGATGATTGGTCCTATCCCAATCATTTTTGGAACAGATAAAAAATCAGTCAAAACAGTTTTGATACTTGCCTTAGCAATTACCGTAGCCCTAATCATTGCCATAATATTATATTATTTGTTGTTGAGGTAAAACTGCTATGCAAGAGGAAGATGAAAACGCAGGATTTATTTTGCATAGAGGCCTTTTTAGATGGGTACTTTTAGGTATTGCTTTAATTTTAGTTGGTTTGATAATACTCTTGGTTGACTCTTCAATTCTTAGTAATTCAGGAAGTGTGGGAGTAGTGATTTTTATTGGCCCCATCCCGATTGTTTTCGGTTCTGGACCAGAAAAGATTTGGCTAATTTTGATTGGATTAATTATTACTATAATAAGTTTGGTAGCTTATTTTGGAATGAGTAGACGTTATAAAGGGACTTAAAGGTTAGAAGGTGGTAATTCTACTCGTTTTCTGTTTCTTCTTCTTTTCCGTAGTAAGCGTAGAGGAAGATTAGAAGTAGAGAAATAAATACTGAGCCCATAAGGACGTATTGTATTGTTTGGAAGTATTCGCCTATTTCCATAGAGATTCTCCTTTTGATTTTATCATATTCTTGTAGGTCTTCATATTTAAGGAGTAGCTTTTTTCCACTCATTCATCAACATGTTATAGCACTCGTCATTTTCATCGAAGGTCTCGAACCAAGTTAGATTCTGAGCGATTTTCTGCGTTAAAAGATGATAGCACATGTGGACTTTTTTGTCTAGCACTCGGAAATAAAAGTCGTCGCAGGTGCAAAATTCTGCTTCAGGCATGATGAGGTAATCGCGTTCTCTGCCAACAACTATCCAAACCACTCTCCCACTGGGTTTGAAAATGTACTTTTTCACTCTGCCCTCTCTTAGAGCATCCAGCGCCTTGGTAAATCTATGTCCAAAAAGTTCATAGAGGTCAGTAAGGTTGGTGCCTGATAGTTTGCCCTCAGCTTTTGCTTCTCGACAAATAGCGTTTAAAGTATCTATTTCTGAATTGCTACTCATTACTTACTCGCAACTTGAAAGATAAGGGATGAATAGGAATTTAGGCTTTTAGCCGATGTCGATTGGTTGACTTTTAGGCTTATTGTTGGCGTCAACTTTTGGAAGCACAACTTCTAAAACGCCATTTTTGTAAGTTGATTTTGATTCTTGAACTCTTACTTTTGCAGGCAACCCAATGTCCTTGTAGTATTTGATCTGAGGAGTATCGACTGAAATTGTCAGCGAATCATCAGTTCCATGAAGCTTAATGTCAGTTTTTTCTACACCCGGCAACTCGGCAACAACATGAATCTCCTTGTCCGTATCAACTACATCCACTAGGGGTTCACGTTCTTCCTTGACTTGTGGAGTGCCTTCGAGACTTTTTTTGATGTTGCCGAATTCTTGAATCTCCGGCTTCCCATCTGGGCCAATCTTCATGCTGTACCCATGAACAAAAGGCCCTAGCTCTTTAACGGTGCTTCCGTCGGGAAGTTTGCGTTCTTTTATGTAATCTTTAGGGACTTTCTGGGTGAAGTCTTTGAGTTCTTCATCCATCATCCGTTCCATTTCCTTAAACATGTCATCTATATCGCCAGAAAACGGATCCTTACTGCGTTTTTTACGGTTCAAATCAGGATAATCTTCATTATCTGAAGACACA
Organism: Candidatus Bathyarchaeota archaeon; assembly: GCA_963701045.1. Classification (GTDB taxonomy): domain Archaea; phylum Thermoproteota; class Bathyarchaeia; order Bathyarchaeales; family Bathycorpusculaceae; genus Bathycorpusculum. The sequence continues at coordinate 103,106 of OY969560.1, read as the reverse complement.
AATTCACCAGCACATAATCCTTGTATTTTCCGCGCCAATAAATTTTATGCAAACAAAACCTAAGATAAACATCACAAAACAGCTATTTCCGATTTCAGCTTTTAGACTAATCAACAAATTCTTTTGCAGGCTTTAAAAGTTTAAATGAATGAATTAAAACTAAATGGAATCAGCCACCGAAAGGCTGTGGCAAAATGCCGTGCCGGGGTAGCCTAGCCTGGCCAGGGCGCCAGACTCATAATCTGGAGAACAAACGGGCCAAACGCCCCTGTCCAAAGGTCGCGTGCTCGAATCGCGCCCCCGGCACCAATTTTTTGTCTCATTTATCTTTGCAGCCTTCCGATAAGTAACTCATATTGAAATCCCCCCGGTCCGACAACTAGTGATTTTTTATCTAACAACCATTATTGAAAATTGGCTCCATAACTACAACGAATAAGACAAAAATCAAGAACATGGGAAATCCAACAACAACTATTCAACAACCTAACAAGCAATAGCTGCACCAAGCAAACATTAACTCGACTTGGGAACTTGGGGTATTCTCAGCCTACAAGCATAGCTACCAAGCACACAGTATCTCTTTGTCAATGGGAGCCCAACACTCCCAAGCTGCATACAAAAACCCTACTCCCGAGCCCAACTCCCAACCAAAAACCCCAAAAAACAATCCAAAACACAAAGCAAAAAGTAGATTGTGCACATAAAAAGTCCTGCAACAACAACCAAAGAAAGGGAAAAAACAAGAAAAAATATCTTACCTAATAGAAATGTAGAAGAAAAGAGAAAGATACGACTGTAAAACGTTAAGGATATTACTTGTTTTCGTTTAATTAAATAAACGTGTTCAGCTCGATAGCTGTTAGCAAGCCTTGGCTTAAAAAATGGCCTTCCCAAGTACCACAGCACATAGATTACGAAGTGGTTCCACTGCAAGAAATCTTAAACAAAACCGCTAAGAACTATCCGAAAAAAACTGCCATAGTCTATGATGGACGAAAAATCAGTTATGCCGAACTCAAAATGTTCTCAAATCAATTTGCCAATGCACTAGTCAAGTTAGGTATGGAAAAAGGCGACCGAATGGCTGTTTTATTACCCAATAATCCTCAATTCATAATTGCTTATTTTGGTGCTCTAATCGCTGGGGCGGTTATAACCACGATTAGTCCGCTTCATCGGGAACGCGAAATTGAATATCAGCTGGCAGATTCAGGCGCAAAAAGTATTGTGGCGCTGGATTCGCTTTACCCAATGCTGACTGCAGTAAAGGCGAAAACTCAGCTCAAAAACATCATTCTGACTAACATGGATGATTATAGTTCAAAAACCCATTCATACCAAAACATCTCACACACTTATTCATTTAAACAGATTATCAGCGAGGCATCCCAAAATCCACTAAATTTGAAATTTGATTCTTCTAAGGATCTTGCTGCGTTGCAGTATACAGGTGGAACCACAGGAATATCCAAAGGAGCTATGCTAACTCACAGCAATCTTCTCTCAAACGCACTCGCCTTCGCGGCATGGATACGTTGCACAGACACCAAAGAAACCTTTCTGACTGCTTTGCCACTTTTTCACATTTACGGCATGACAACCAGCATGACTGTACCCATTAGCACTGCAGCCAAAATAATTTTGCTACCAAAGTTCGAACCAGCAACAGTTTTGCAAGCAATTGAAAAACATAAAGTCTCAGTTTTTTGCGGTGTACCCACTATGTACCAAGCTCTGTTGGCCAACACTGAAATCAATAAATACGATTTAACCTCAATTCGTGTCTGCATATCAGGAGCTTCGTCATTGCCCCCGAAAGTGCAAAAGCAGTTTATGCAGATCACCGGTGGGTTTTTAGCTGAAGGTTACGGATTAACCGAAGCTTCACCTGTTACCCATTGCAGTCCAGTTGACAAATCCATGAGGATAGTGAAGGTTGGTTCAATTGGATTGCCTCTGCCAGATACTGAAGCTAAAATTGTCGATTTGGAAACTGGAAAGAAAACCCTTGCTCAAGGGGAGAGTGGTGAATTGGTCGTAAAGGGGCCACAAGTTATGAAGGGCTATTGGCATAAGCGCCAAGATACAGCTGTGGTCCTACGTGATGGATGGCTTTTTACAGGAGACGTTGCCCAGATGGATGAGGATGGCTACTTCTATATCACAGATCGCAAAAAAGAGCTCATTAAAACAAAAGACTTCAGCGTCTATCCGAGAGAACTAGAAGATATATTGTATGAACATCCAGCAGTGAAACTGTGCGCAGTCGTAGGCAAACCTGACAGGCTTGTAGGTGAAATCCCTAAAGCGTTTGTAGTTCTCAAAGAAAATGCTTCCATTTCAAGTGAAGATTTGATGGCTTTTGTTAATGGCAAAGTAGCATCTTACAAGGCAATCCGAGAATTAGATTTTAGAAAAGAATTGCCCATCAGTTCAACGGGAAAAGTTCTAAAGCGATTGCTCAAAGAAGAGTAGATAATATCTTATGCTTATCTACTAAGGATGAAGATTTTGTTGTTCCAATATGTAATGCAAAGCCAATAATGAGTGTTGACTTGCTGACAACATTTAGAGCTTCTGAAGAAAAAGAAAACGTTGGATTGCTTAAGTCGTTAAAATTGAAACCTGTCGTTATCCAGATTGCCATGGAAACAATAAACATTCCATAAAGGAAAATCGATATCTTCGGAGGCCGCTTCTTGTAAACCTCTCGAATTCCTAATAGAACCCAACCGAACAACGCGGCAAACTGGAGAATTCTCAAATCCCAACCCCTAATTGCTGCTGCCGTATAATACCATGTGATCTCAAATAACGCCATTGGCACAATTACAGCCAATATTGCGAAGTAAATAGATTTGAGCGTATTTTTTCGCTGAAGCCACAGCACCAAAACAAAGCTTACGAGCAAAGCAACGAGGGTTGAAATTCTGATTCCTGATAACGGAAAAACAAGCCATAAGCTCTCAACCTTTCCAAATCCCGTAATCACCATGACTGCCAAAGCTATCAAGACTGCTACAAAAAGCAAAAAAGGCATGAATTCTTTTGTCTTTAGTCCCAGTAGCACAATGGCTACCTTCCTTCAAAATACAAATGATAAATTACAGATATTTACTTTTCATAACACATTGGAATTAAAGGTTTAATATTTTATTTGACGAAAACGTATTAGAGAAAATCCTAATTCACAAATAAAGAAGGTTCAATCCGTGCGAGTAAAAATAAATGTTACAGGTATTGTTCAAGGAGTTGGGTTTCGTCCATTCATCTACCGCATTGCAGCTGTGAACTCATTAACAGGTTACGTACGCAATAGAGGCGACGCCGGAGTCGAAGCAGTTTTAGAAGGCTCCGAAGAAAATATCAATTGCTTCATGAATGACTTAACCCAAAAAAAGCCGCCTCTAGCACAAATTGACGTCGTCAAGAGCACGGCACTCTCTGGAAAAAATGAGTTCGATAAATTCACCATTATTAAGAGTTCATCTGAAGCTGAAGTTTCAGGGTCAATAATTCCTCCAGACATAGCAATTTGCGATGAATGCCTTGCTGAATTGCGCGACCCAAAAGACTACCGTTTCGAATACTTCTTTATTACCTGTACCAATTGTGGACCACGTTTTACAATCATTGAAAGGTTGCCATATGATCGCGAAAACACCACAATGAGAGAGTTTCCCCTCTGCGGCTTCTGCCAAAAAGAATACAACGATCCTGCGAACAGGCGTTTTCACGCTCAAACAGTCGCGTGCCCAATGTGTGGCCCTAAAGCTTATTTGACAACAAATTCAGGCGAACTTATTGGCGTCGTAGATCCTGTTCGTGAAGCCGGGAGGTTGCTCTCAAAGGGCAAGGTGCTGGCGATTAAAGGATACGGGGGCTTCCATATTGCTGCTTCAACAATAATGGATAAGCCTTTAGAGCGGCTTCGAGAAACGAAGCATAGGCGGGAAAAACCATTTGCCATCATGGCAAAAAACCTAAAAGCCGCTAGAGGCTTCGCCGAAGTAAGTTCGAAAGAACAGGAACTTCTCTCCTCCCCGGCACGCCCCATCATATTGCTAAATAAAAATGAAAGTTATAATCTCTCACAGTTGGTTGCGCCAAACCTGCATAACATTGGCGTAATGTTGCCCTATACCGGTCTCCATTACATGCTCTTCGATCAAGTGTCCGACGCATCATTTGTTATGACTAGCGCTAATCCGCCCAACCAGCCAATCGTAAAAGACAACGATCAAGCCCTCAAAATTCTTGGTAACACAGTAGATTATTTCTTGTTTCACAACCGCAGAATTGCCCACAGATGCGACGACTCAGTTATGCGGGTTCACGGAAACCGTCCTGTATTTCTAAGGCGAAGCAGAGGATACGCACCAGTACCAATAAGACTCAAAACAAAAGCCAAACGATGCGTCGTCGCTTTAGGTGGGGAACTTAACAATACTGCAACAGTATTGCTTGACGATAAGGCATTCATTAGCCAACACATCGGCGACGTCGAAAACATTGAAACTCGAGATTTTCTGCAAGAAGCAGCAATTCACCTTCAGCAGTTAACAAACTGCCATGCTGAGGCTGTTGTCTGCGATTTGCACCCAAAGTTTACGACAACCATCTTGGCTAATGAAATGGCTGAAGCAGAAGATTTGCCACTGATTCAAGTTCAGCATCATCACGCACATGCTGCCTCTTTGATGGCTGAACAGGGCTTGGAGGAAATTGTTTCTGTTGTTTGCGATGGGTACGGATATGGCATCGATGGCGCAGCTTGGGGCGGAGAAATTCTCTACTGCACCCAGAAATCAGCGAATTTTAAGCGCCTTGGGCATTTAGAACCTCAACCATTGTTAGGCGGAGACTTGGCTAGCCGTTATCCTTTGCGTGTCGCCGCGGGAATTCTACAAAAAGCCGGCGTAAACGTTGAAGAATGGTTGATACAAAATAGTGCTTATTTGCCTTTCGGAGAAACAGAAGTTCAGCTAATTGTTAACCAGCTTGCAAAGGGGTTAGGGACGGTTGAAACGACGAGTTGCGGTAGAGTTTTAGATGCGATAGCAGCAGTTTTAGGCATTTGTTATATTCGCAGTTATGAGGGAGAGCCTGCAATGAAACTGGAATCTGAAGGTCTGCACGGCAAGGAAGTGCTGCACTTGGAGCCAAATGTGCGGGGCGGTATATTAGAAACAACAAACTTGCTCAAATTGGTCTTTGATTCAAAAAACAAGTTTTCAATAGAGGATTTAGCGTATTCTGCTCATATTTACATAGCAAAAGGTTTAGCAGCGATCGCAATGGAAAAAGCCAAAGCGCTCGGCGTTAAGGAAATTGGGTTTTCAGGTGGGGCTGCATGCAACCAAATTCTTGCAGAAACAATGCGATGCGCAGTTGAAGCCGCTGGTTTACGTTTTTTGGTTCATGAAGCGGTTCCTGCTGGGGATGGCGGCGTTTCCTTTGGGCAGGCTGTTGTCGGTGGCTTTTGCAGGTTTTAAACCAATCTGTTTTTATCGCTGTTCAATCCCTGCTTAACATTGATAGTTATGTGTCTTGCAATTCCAGCTAAGATCATGAGCATGGAGGGCGAGAAAGCTAAGGTGGATTTTGGAGAAAGCGTCCTTCGTGAAATTAACGTATCTCTAGTAGACGCTAAAATAGGCGACTATGTTCTAGTTCACGCTGGATATGCTATCCAAATCATTGAAGAAGAAGACGCTAAAGAAACACTAAGCCTCTGGAACAGCATACTTCAAACAGGTGAAGAATAAACACTAAGAAGTAAGATTTTATGGCAGCCAACTTGAAATTTCGAGATCCCCAGCTTGCACATGAAATCGCAGGAAAAATCAAGAATTTAGCGTCTAAAACTGGGAAAGTCAAAATTTGCCATGTCTGTGGAACTCACGAGTGGACTATTACGCATTTTGGTTTGCGTAGTCTTTTGCCTGAGGACGTTGAGGTTATTGCTGGTCCAGGTTGTCCCGTGTGTATTGTTCCAGCTGCGGAAATTGATGAAGCCGTGGAGCTGGCAAAAAAAGGTGTAGTGGTTACGTGTTTTGGCGACGTGCTTCGGGTGCCCGGTAGTCAAATGTCGCTTCTGGAAGCTAAAGCGGCTGGTGCAGATGTCAGAATAGTCTATGCGACCTCAGACGCGGTTGAAATGGCTAAACGTGAACCAAACAAGCAGTTTGCTTTTTTCGCGGTAGGCTTTGAAACCACAGCCCCGTCGACAGCAGTTGAAGCACTTGGAAACCCACCGAAAAACCTCAGTTTTCTAGTTTCTCACCGTCTTATTCCTCCAGCAATGGAACTTTTGCTTGGAATAGGAGACTTGCACATTGACGGTTTCATAGCACCTGGGCACGTAAGCGCAATTATCGGTTTAAAACCTTATGAGTTGTTTCCACGGGTCTATCGCATGCCAACTGTAGTGGCAGGTTTCGAGCCTATTGATGTCTTGATGTCTGTTTACATGATTGTAAAACAGCAAAGCGAAGGCAAGGCTCTTCTTGAAAACGAGTATCCTCGAGTAGTTAAGCCTGAAGGAAACCCCAAAGCCTTAGAGAGGATTAAGCGGGCTTTTGAAGTTACAGGCGGCAACTGGCGCGGTATCGGTAGGCTCCCAGACTCCGCTTTGCAGTTGCGAGAAGCTCTAGCGGAATATGATGCGAGGCTCAAACATAATGTTCACGTTGCACAGGGAAAAGACATCTTGCTCGGTTGCGAATGCCACCTTGTTATAATAGGAAAAATAAAACCCAACGAATGCCCAATGTTTATGAAAGCCTGCACGCCGGAAAAGCCTGTGGGCGCATGCATGGTTAGTAGCGAAGGCACATGCAGAGTTTGGGCAAAAAACGTAGCTGTACAAACCTAAGTTTAACAAGCTTTTCTTCTAAATTTGGCTTTATGCTTTTCCACTAATCTGGAACGCGGTTTTTTGTTGTCTTCTAAGTGCAACGGCAAAAGCAAATACTAAAAAAAGCAACAGCAGAATAGCTAACCAAGACAACTCAGTAAATAAAGGAGTTGGATTTGAAATGGGTAAAGTTATGATTGCATCAGCGGAGCGTCAAAGACAAATGGTTTCATTATTGAGCAATTGTCGATGTTTTCGCTGCTAATTTTGGGCTACAAAGGAGGCCCATCGCTCATTTGAAATTCATGGATGAAGAACAAAAAGTGAGATTTTCTATATTACAGAAAGGCATTGGTAGATGATGCTGAAGATGATGATGCAATAGCTGAAAATAAATTTTTGTTCAATCATTTTCTACAAGTTTGATACCCCTAACTTTATCCAAGTTCCAAGCACTCGCTAATTTAAATTAAAAATTAGACGAATACCTGAACAAACCTAAGTTTGCGTTGATGTCGCATTAATTTGAAATACCCATAAACTAGTAGGAGTGTTGCCAAATGTTATTGGCACATAGAATTTGCCACTTTGAATTATCATATCTTTGACGTTTTGTATTGTCAACGTTGTATTCATGAAGGAGCTCTCGTGGTTCTCAAAAAGCAGCAAATATTTCACGTTGTTGAGTTGGCATACCCCAATCATTTCTGTTATGTTAAAATTCAGTGTATAAGCGTCTGTTGGGTAACTGGGGTACTGGCAAGTGGGGTTATTCTTTGATTCGTAGGCATCTAAGTAAAAGTGAGTCATGTCCATGTTGATGTAGTTCTCGGGACAAATAACCATGACCGAATCGTTAACAGCTAATTTGCCCGCAACGTAATGGATGGCTTGAGGAAATTGGAATGGGTAAGCAGAATCTTGGGCGATCCAGTCGTAGGCATCTATAGTGCTTGTGACAATAGCCGTGACAGTGAATAATATGAGAAGACCCGCCAAGAACTTCGCCATCCACTTAGTGTCCAAATTAAAATGCGCAGATCTCCAAGTACTTTGCATTTTGTCAAAAAGAAAAGATACAAAACTAGCCCCTGCAATAGCAATCACCGGTGCTAGAGGCATTACATAGCGCCAACTTTTTGTAGCAATCAACGTGAAAGCAACGTAAATCACTACAAACCAGATGACGAGGAACTTATCCATAGGTTTTCTTCGCCAAACAAAAAAGGCCAGACCATGTAACCCAAGAACTAAAACCAAGAGAGAAATAGGGTGCACAAAATACAGCGACTGAATAAGTTCAAGGATGTAAAAAATCGGCTGAGGAAAACGGACGCTATACAAATTGGTTGCGGTGTCGCTAATCTGCATTAGGCTCAACCATTGACCAAGTGTTCCTGAAAAATAGGTAAAGGCAAGAACGGGAATTACAATTGCGGCTGTTGCCACAATGAAGAGCCAGAACCGAGAAATCTTGGCTTTATACTCCGAATGGTAAAGCATGAAGGGAAGAGCAGCAAGAACTACAATTCCCGCTATTATACCTTGATATTTTGTTAGAAACACAAGACCCAACGAAATGCCTGAAAGAAAAAGAGTTAAGTTTTTGCCAGAATGCAGCCACTCGACAAAGAGGTAAATTGTTAATAGAAAGAAAAATTCCAAGGGCATTTCAAGCAGGGTCACACGGGATAGCCAAAGAAACCCTGACATGCTTGCCATAATTACGCATGAAAGAAAAGCAACTCTTTGTCCATAGGCTCGATTTGCAAGTTTGTACAAGACAACAAGACTAAGTAACCCAAACGTTGCGGAAACAAGTCTTCCTGTGAAAACACTTGCTCCAAGAATCTTGAAAAAACCAGCAATAATCGCGTCAAAAAGTGGCGGGTACCTTGTTAAAGCCAAATAGTCGCTTAGACGCAATTGAGACACAAGTAATCCGCCGTACAAATGCGGTGTTTCATCCCACAATATGTTCATGTAAGCTAAGTCATAGAGTAAAAAAACTGCAATAACAATTAACAGAGCCAAAAAAAGCAGTTGCCATTTCCCAAACTTAAAACTTTTCAGTTTAAGGTAAGTTTGAGAGAGCACTCATTTCGCGCCAGCGCTTCAAAAATTACTTGCTAATCTTATTAAGATTTGCAAAATAACGCCAATATATCTTAAAGGCAAAAGGGAGACGCTAGCAGATTCTCGGTACGGGATCGCCTACAGGTCTGGCTATGATTCTTTTTCCTCCAACCAAAGTCTGCATGGCTACGCCTTTAAACTCCCTTGTTGCTTCACCGATTATCTGGGCATTCTTACCCTCAACAGTGCCTTTCAAAAACTGCAAGACTTCCTGAGCTTTCTCCTTGACGACGCCAATTATGTATTTTCCTTCGTTTCCAACTTCCAAAGGATCTAACCCAAGCATATCGCAAGCTGTCTGAACATCCTGCCGAATGGGCACCTTTTCTTCCTGTACAAGTACTCCGACCTTGGATTTTTCTGCCCACTCATTAAGTGCATCAGCTAAGCCGCCACGAGTAGGATCTTTTAACGAAATAACCCCCCCTATTTGTGCAAACAATTGCTGAGTCATGCAGTTTAATGGTCTTACGTCAGATTTTATTTCGCTGCCAAACGTCAAACCCTGCTGGGCAGAAAGCACAGCCAAACCGTGATCACCAATGGTACCTGTCACGATGATTTTGTCTCCTGCCACAAGGTTAGAGTCCAATGTCCAGCGTGCAGCCACCTCTCGATATTTTCTTGCCACTGCAAAGTTGTGTTCTAAGGCTGGGGTTCGTTTTCCTATGCCTGCAAGATTCATAACTAAGCCGCCCAATGCACCCTTCTCTACCACCTTCGTATCACCTGTAACAATTCCCACGCCAGCTTCAATGCAAGTTTCCCGCATGCTCACCAAAATCCGCTCCAAATCAGAAATGAGCAAACCTTCCTCCAGAATGAAGCCGCAAGCTAAAGCATAAGGCATTGCTCCCATTGCAGAAATATCATTAACTGTACCTGAAATTGAGAGGCGCCCAATGTCGCCTCCTGGGAAAAATATGGGCTTTACAGCATGGGAATCACTTTTGAAAACTATATCTCCAACGACCGCCGCGTCATCCATGGCTTCTAAGGGTACTTCCGCCTCATTTCCTATACCACCAAAATATTTTACGATGTAATTCTTAACGAGATTGTGCATGACCGTGCCGCCAGCGCCATGCAACATTGTTATCTTTTCGGTTTTGCTAGCCATATATTTGCTTCCTTATTTCAGGATATATAAGCAATTGCTCCAAGGTAAACATAAACATTATAGGAAAACCGCAGACCGACAAGAAGGCAGTCTTATTTGCAATTAGCATTATTTTTGGAAAAACTATAAAAGCTCTGAATGCAATCCAACCCTTAGACACCTCGCAGCCGGTCCGGCCCTGGATTCAGGGCAAATGAACAGTTGATTTAATCGAAACTTTATGTTTTGATACGGAAAGCAATATAAATTGCTTTTACGTGTTTGAATGCGCATCGGAGAAATAAAAATGCCAAAATGGGGATACTCAATAATCGAAGAAATGCTTAATCCAGAAAAAACAGCGAAAGCAAGTGGAAGAGAGCTTAAAGTATCCCATAAAGCCTCACGAGAAATTTGTAAAGCCCTAAAAGGCAAAATGCTTGTAAATGCAAAAGAATACTTGCGAGACGTAATTGCAAAAAAGCGAGCAATTCCATATATGCGATATAACAAGAAACTGCCTCACAGGCATGGCATTGTGCACGCTTTTTCTGGAAGATACCCCATTAAAGCATCAGAACAAATCCTTGACGTCTTGGAATCTGCCCAATCTAATGCTGAAAACAAAGGGTTAGACGTTGATCGCTTACGCATTATTCATGCAGCAGCGTATCCAGGCGTTAAAATGAAGCGTTATACCCCAAGAGCGCACGGGAGAGCTTCACCAAAATACGAGATAACAACGCACGTCGAAATAGTTCTAGATGAGAAACCGACCCAAGGAGAACAATAAATGAGCATTGTAAAACGTTTTATTACAGAATCCATCAAAAGAACAGAAATAGATGAATATTTACAAAAAAAACTTGATCGTGCTGGATATGGCGGCGTAAACATCTCAAAAACGCCACTTGGAACCCATGTGGTTATTTACGCTATGCGTCCAGGTTTGGTCATCGGCAGAGGCGGCGAAACAATAAAAGAACTTGCCTCAGCTTTAGAACAAAACTTCAAAGTTTCTAATCCTCAAATCAGTGTTTCAGAAATTGAAGTCCCAGAGTTTAATGCTTATGTAATAGCTTCGCGAGTTGCCTCAGCACTTCAACGTGGAGTTCACTTTAGACGAGCAGGTTTCTGGGCACTCAATCAAGTAATGGAAGCAGGTGCACTTGGCGCTGAAATAGTCATATCTGGAAAGCTTACTACTGAACGAGCAAGATTCGAAAAGTTCAGAGCTGGATATTTCCCAAGATGTGGAGAACCGGCGTTAGTTGCAACGAAAAAAGCAGAAGCCCACGTCCAACTCAAACCGGGCATAATTGGTGTGCGCGTGAAAATCATGCCTCCAGACGCTGTTTTCCCAGACAAAATCAAAATCAAACAAGCTCTACCTGAAGAAGAGAAAGCCACTGTAGTAGAACAAGCACCAATACCTCAACCAACACAAACACCTTCAACACCAATAGCGCCAAAGACTTGCTGAGCCAGTCCCAGAGCCTGAAGTGCAAGCTAAAGAAGTCCAAGATGAAGCAAAAGAAACGGAGGAAAAACAATAATGGCGATAATTCGACTGAAAGAAATCAAAGCCATGTCCTCAGATGAACGCACAAAAAAACTTCAAGAATTACGAACAGAACTTGCCCGCATGAGAACCATGATAAAAGCAGGTGGAGCAGTTGAGAACCCTACAAGAGTTCGTCAACTAAGAAAAACAATTGCTCAGGTTCTAACAATTGAACACGAAGCTAAACTCGGCATAAATCAGCCAGTCCAAGCAGAAGAAGAAAAACCAAAAAAGAAAGCCGAAGCACTCAAAAAAGAACCCAAAAAACCTAAAAAAGAAGCCTAAGGAGACTGTCCAATAATGAAAGTAACCCCTGATATTATCCGTTACGAGTTCATCGGAACACAGGCTCAAGTTGCAAAGAGTCTACATGGCGGCTACATTGGTTTAGCAGGGAAGGTTATCGGTGAAACAAGAAATACCTTTACATTGCTTGACGAAGGTAAAGCAAAGAATATAGTAAAAGAGTTTTCAGTTTTTAACTTCAAGTTTAACGACGGTACAGTTGTCGATATTGACGGTAAACTTTTGGTTGGAAGACCTGAGGACCGTCTTAAAAAAACCATTAAGAGGTTATGGTAATGTCAATGACTTTTAAGCAGCCTAAAAAAACCTGTGACGACCGAAACTGTCCATTCCATGGAACCTTGGCAATAAGGGGACGTGTGCTTGACGGCAAAGTTCAAACAGCTAAAATGGATAAAACAGTCATAGTTGACCGGGAATTCCTACAATTTGCATCAAAATTCTCAAGGTACGAGCGCAGACATGGACATATCCCATCACACAACCCTCCTTGCATCGACGTAAAGGAGGGCGATAGAGTACGTATCGCTGAATGCAGACCAATCAGTAAAACCGTGTCCTTTGTTGTTGTTGAAAAAGTAGGAGAGGAAAAGTAAAATGGCGGCGAAGGCAAAACAGAGAGCATTAACAGCAAAGGGAATGCTATCTCACGGAAACAAAATTAGTCGAGGCTTGCTCGCAGGTTCAGAATTGAAATGCGCTGATAATACAGGTGCACGAGTTCTGCGTTTAATTCAAGCTATGGGATATAAAGGCAGATTAAGACGTTACCCATCGGCTACAGTTGGGGACAAAGTAACAGTTTCAGTTAGACAAGGCTCTCCTGACATGCGCAAAAAAATATTCCAAGCCATAATTGTTCGCCAACGGAAAACATTCCGACGAGTTGATGGTGTTTGGGTTCAATTTGAAGATAACGCAGCAGTGATTATCACTCCTGACGGCGAAATGAAAGGTTCAGAAATTAGAGGTCCAGTAGCAAGAGAGGCGGCTGAAAGATGGCCGAGAATCGCAAGTGCCTCAAGCATAATAGTGTAGGTGCAAGAAAAGTGCAAAAAACAAGCAGAGTTAAAAATCCAGGAAAGCAGCGAAAAAGGCTATTTAACGCTCCAGCTCACATTCGACACAAGCTTATGAGTGCTCCATTGTCAAATGAGCTTGCAGCTTCAAGAGGCGCAAAAACTCTTCCAGTTAGGAAAGGTGATACAGTGCGCATTCAAAGAGGAGACCATAAAGGTTTCGAAGGTAAAGTCTCCCGTGTTGACCTGAAAGAATATCGAATATACCTTGAGGGATTAACAAGAGAAAAAGTAGATGGAACAAACATTTTCCTTCCAATTCACCCATCAAAGGTTGAGATAAGAAACCTTAACCTCGACGATAAAATACGCAAGGCTACACTTGAAAGAAAACAAGTAATAGCCAAGCCGATAAAAGAACAAAAGCCTAAAGCAAAACCCGCAAAGAAAACCGCTGAAAAACCTAAAGCTAAAACTGAAGAAATAGAAGAGAAACCAGCCGAAGAATCAGCACCTGAAATTACAGAAGAAGCCCCTGCCGTCAAGAAAGCACCAGCCAAAAAACCAGTAGCAAAGAAAACTGTTGTAAAAAAGCAAGCACCATCAAAAAAATCTGAAGGTGCAAAAAGTAAAGCTTCCAAAGAAACCAAACAAGGAGGACAATAATTTGGGAAGAAAAGGAAAAACTGCACGATTGAAACGTAAGCCAGCTCCAAGGTTCTGGCCAATTCATAGAAAAGAACTACCTTGGATAGTGAAACCGGCATCTGGTTCACATTCGCTTCAAAGCTGCCTGTCATTAACATTAGTTCTAAGAGACATCCTCGGTGTTGCACAAACACGCAAAGAGGGCAAAAGGATTCTCTCGGAAGGCAAAATCTTAGTTAATGGAAAAATCCAGAGAAAAGACGATTTTCCTGTAGGGTTAATGGATGTGATCTCCATACCAGAAGCAAGTAAGTATTACCGTGTAATGCCCTCACACAAAGGCTTGGTTCTAAACCCAATCAGTAAAGAGGAATCATTATTCAAACTATCCCGCGTAGTGGATAAAAACACCGTTAAAAACGGCGTACAAATCGCATTGCACGACGGGACAATCATGCTGATCAAAGTTGCTGACCCAAAGAAACCTGACGAAGTAACCTACGAATCCTTTGACATTCTAAAAATCGCGTTGCCCGAAAAAACAGTTGCCCAAAGTTTGAAAACTAAAGAAGGAAACTTAGCAGTGATCACTGGCGGAAAGAACATTGGCAAACAAGGTAAAATCGTAGAGATTGAAAAGACTGAGGCTAAAAAACGCCGTCAAGCTCTAGTAGTAGTCGAAGATTCACAGGGTGTCCGTTATCAAACAATTTTGGACTTCGTATTTTCTATAGGTGAAGCTCAACCACTCATAACTACAGCCACGGAGGAATCTGCAGTTGTCTGAAGAAGCCATAATTAAAAACTGGGCAGAGCACCCGATGCTCAGACCTCGAATAGAGAAAGTCGTAGTTAACCTCAACGTTGGCAAATCAGGCGAACCGCTTGAAAAAGCCAACAAAGTACTCAAAGAAATAACCGGTCAAACTCCAGTAAAAAAGAAAGCCAAGAAAACCATTAGAGATTTCGGTATCCGCGAAGGCGAATCAATTGCGGTTGTTGTAACATTGCGAAAACAAAAAGCAATTGACTTTCTAAAGAAAGTTCTACCTGTTGTTGATAACAAGGTTTCAAAAAGATCCTTTGATCTCTGGGGAAACTTTGCTTTTGGACTTAAAGAGCACATTGAAATTCCAGGTGTAAAATATGACCCAGAAATTGGCATATTCGGTATGGATATCTGTGTCTCAGTTAACCGCCCTGGTCAAAGGCTAAAAACCCGTAGGAAACAGAACAAGCGCATTGGTCCAAAACATATGCTAACACCTGAGGAATCTATACTGTTTGTAAAGCAAACATTAGGAGCAGAAATCATCTAAGATAGAAGGATGAATGTATGGCAAAACAACAATTAAAGAAAGAACGAAAATACGGCAAAGGTTCAAGACCATGTGTCAGATGCGGTGCTTATGGCCCAGTTATTCGACGATACGATTTATATTTATGTAGACACTGTTTCAGAGAAGCAGCCCCAAAACTTGGGTTCAAAAAATATGAGTAGGAGCTAAGAAAACAATGGACACTTTAACGAACGGATTAGTAACAATCATAAACAACGAAACACGCAACAAACGTGAATGCATAATTAGCCCTGCCTCTAAACTTTTGGGACGAGTCCTACGCATTATGCAACTTAACGGTTACCTTGGAGAATTTGAATTCATTGATGATGGTCGTCAAGGCAAATTCAAAGTTCAATTGCTAGGCAGGATAAACAAGTGCGGACCCATTAAACCACGCTACGCCGCCAAAGTAGGCGAATTTGAAGATTGGGAAAAGAAATTTTTGCCATCTAGAGATGTAGGATTTATGGTGGTTTCCACTTCCAAAGGCGTAATAGCCCATAGGGATGCAGAAGAAAAGAATCTTGGAGGAAGGCTCTTAGCCTTCGTCTACTAAAGGTGAACTTTATGCGGCTTCCAGAAATCTCTAAAACTATTCAAGTTCCAGAAGATGTCGATGTTAGATTAGATGGTAAGAAAATCAACTTTAAAGGCGCCAAAGGAACCTTAATTCGTGACTTCTCTTTTGCAACAGTCACCATAGAGTGCGAAGGCAAAAATATTCGCGTTTCGGCTAAATGGCCTCGCAAAAAGGAAGCTGCACTTGTAGGAACGATCACATCTCACATCAACAATATGATAACGGGCGTAACAAAAGGCTACTCATATAAAATTAAAATCGTGTTTTCCCACTTTCCAATCACTGTAAAAGTTCAAGACAAATCTGTTATGATAGAAAACTTTACCGGGGAGAGAAGAGCCCGCAAAATCAAAATAATCGGCGATGTCAAAGTAAAAGTTGGACCTGAAGATATTATCGTTGAAGGAATAAACTTAGAGGACGTAAGTCAAACTGCCGCAAACATTGAACAGTCTACAAGAGTTAGACGAAAAGACCCGCGAGTTTTCCTTGACGGTCTATATGTTTTTGAACGAAATGAGGGAATAGCCTAATGACTGCTGAAAAAATCGATAAGAAACCATCACCTTCACGCGCAGCATTAAAAGTCAGAGCTCGCGCAAAAAACAAAAAGCCAGCATTCATAAGAGCAGAAAGCTGGAAATATGACCGCTTCAGCCTAAGCTGGCGAAAACCAAGAGGCTTAGACAACAAAATCCGACGAAAAATAAAAGGTTGGCCTCCAGGACCCAGCGTTGGCTACAAAGGACCAAAAATCGCCAGAGGATTGCATCCATCAGGATACCGAGAAGTTATGGTTTACAATACAGAGCTACTTTCAACAATTGATCCAAATACTCAGGCTGTTCGCATAGCTCATACTGTTGGCAAACGTAAACGAGCGATGATAATTGCAGAAGCAAAAAAAATGAGCTTAAAAATCTTGAACGTTAAAGTTTCAAAGAAAACTAACGCAGAAGAAGGCGAAGAAACCGAAGGCGAGGAAGCAGAGCAAGAGGACGAAACGGAAACAGCAGAAGAAGAAACAATTAAAGAAGAAAAGAAGAAGCCTAAAGAAGAAAAGAAAAAGAATGCGCCAAAGAAAGCAAAATCTAAAACAAAGAAGGGAGAAGAAAAGCAATGACCGATCTTAAAAGCCAGAGACGTTTAGCCGCTCAGATTCTGAAGATTGGCCAAAACCGGGTTTGGATTAACCCTGAGCGCATGGACGATGTTGAAGGTGCAATTACACGTGAGGAAGTTAGAAAACTAATTCACGAGAGAGTTATTGTTTCATTGCCTGAAGTCGGCGTAAGCAGGTCAAGAGCAAAAATAATTCGAGAGAAGAAACGTAAAGGTAGACGTAGCGGACCCGGTAGTTACACCGGAGCCACCCACGCAAACATCACCAAGAAAGAAGCTTGGATGTTAAAGATCCGTTCTCTAAGACGCAAACTACGCGAGTTAAAGGCAAACAGAACCGTAACAGAAGAAACCTATAGCCAATATTACAGGATGGCTGGCAGCGGTAGATTCCAATCTATAGCTGAACTTGAACGCAATCTAAAAGCTAACGAATTATGGAGGAAACGTTAACAATGGCAAATAGTAGCAATTACCGAGTAAAACTGCGTCGCAGACGTGAAGGAAAAACTGATTACCAAGCCCGTAAGGCACTAGTTAGCTCTGGAAGACCTAGGCTTGTTACCAGAACCGCACTAAAAAACATCAATGTACAAATCATCATTGCTAAAATACACGGCGACGAAGTCTTAGCCGCAGCAAATAGCCGTGAACTGGCAAAAACTTACGGTTGGAAAGCTCCAACTGGCAACATTCCAGCAGCTTACCTCACAGGATACTTATGCGGTTTAAAGGCAAAAACCAAAGGTGTTACAAACGCAATTTTAGATATAGGCTTAAATCCACCGATTAAGGGCGCCAAAGTTTTCGCTGCATTAAGCGGCGTTGTTGATGCTGGCATTGAAATTCCACACAGCGAAGATAAAATCGTTAAAGAACGCATGAAGGGCGAGCACATAGCCAAATATGCCAAAAGTTTAGGCACAGGCTCCGAAGATTACCAAAGCAAATTTTCAAGGTACAAAGCAAGAGGTGTTGCTCCAGAAAAAATTTCGGAGCACTTCGCCAAAGTAAAAGCTGAAATAACATCTGTCATTAAAGAAGGCAAACCAACAGCTTCTGCTGAACCTGAAGAAGTAATAGAGGAACCAGTCAAAGAAACAGAGCCTATTGTTGCAAAAGAAGAAGCACCCACTCCAAAGAAGGCGCCAGCAAAGAAGCCAGCAGCTAAAAAACAAGCAGCTCCTGCAAAAGAAGAAAAGGCGCCTGCTAAAAAAGCGAAAAAACCTGCTAGTGAAGCGCCTGTAGAAGCGAAAAAGTCTCCCAAAAAAGTTAAAGAAAAAGCACCTAAAAAAGAAAAACCAGCTAAGAAGGGTGGAAAGAAAGCATGAGTCGTCAATCGCAAAGACCGAGAGAAAGAGAAAATAAATTAGAAACATGGGTTCCTAAAACTCGCCTAGGCAAGCTCATCCAGGAAGGCAAATTGACAACAATCGAAGATGTCTTCCTTAGCGGTATAAAAATCAGTGAGTCACAAATAGTCGACTCCTTGATTCCAGATTTGCAAGAAGAAGTCATAAACGTTAACCTGGTACAGAAACAAACTGACGCAGGTGAAAAATCTCGGTTCAAAGCAATAGTCGCCGTTGGAAATAAAGATGGCTACATCGGCTTAGGCTCAGGGAAAGCCAGTCAAGTCAGAAATGCCATCGAAAAAGCAGCAGCTAACGCCAGGTTAAACATTGTTCCAGTAAAACGTGGATGCGGAAGTTGGGAATGTGGCTGCGGTAAACCACATTCAATTCCATTCCAAGTTGAAGGAAAATGCGGCGGAGTTCGAGTAATTATTGTTCCAGGACCAAGAGGTTTAGGCCTTGTTTCAAGCGAAGTTGCAAAAGTCATCTTTGGCTTAGCAGGAGTTAAAGATCTTTGGATGAGAAGCTACGGTTCAACCAGAACAGTCCCATCCTATGCATGCGCAATCTTTGATGGACTAAGAAAAACATACAACTTAATCACACAGCTAGACTGGGTGAGGTAAAATGGCTCAAAAAACAGAAGAATGCAAACCATACGTCGTAGTTAAAATCCGCGGCACAGTCAGTGCACAAAAAGAAGCCCGCGAAACACTAATGTTCCTACATCTAACCCACACCAACCACGCAGTTCTAATCGACAGCCGAGCATCCTACAAAGGAATGCTTCAACGAGTAAACAGCTACGTTACATGGGGTGAACCAACCAAAGAAACAGTCGCAATGATGCTGCAGAAACGCGCAAAAATGGCAGGCGACAAAAAACTAACTGAAGAACACATCCAAAAAGCAGGATACAAATCTATTGATGACCTCGCAGAAGCGATCGTAACATGCAAAACTGAATTCCAAAAACTTCCAGATATGCAGCCCACTTTTAGGCTTCATCCACCAAGCAAAGGCTACAAAGGTAAAACCAAAAAAGGCTTCAAAGCAGGCGGCGAAGCAGGCTATCGCGGAGAAGCAATAAACGCCCTGGTTCAGCGCATGGTGTAAGAAACCAGCGTCAATATTTATCATCTTATTTTCATTATTTTCTATCGTTTTTTATTTTTTTTGTTTAGCTATATACTTCAAGAAATTCTTATAAAAAGCTCAAAAGAATTTTTTGCAATGTGTCTGCGTTGCTGATGCATTCAAGTTGAAGGCGCTATTATTTTTAAGAGAATGCTCATCACTGTTACATAGATGTAATTTCGCGTTATAAAACATATATTATTTTTAACGATTATCCTTTTGTGTTTAATCTTAAAAATAGCGGTCGTAACCCTTTTCTTGTTGAGCGCAAGTTTTTTTCGAGTTTTTGCCTCAAACCATAATGAAAGAGATATTTTCATAAGTAAATTGCTTTAGCTAAGATGCGTGTTTTCTAACCCTTTATGTGCGATACATTTTATAATATGGTTGAAGAAACTCGTTAGTCAACTTGGAGGGAGGAGAAGATTGAGCGCCAGATGGAGAAGAAATATGAAAAGTAGAAAATGGTTAGATCTTGAATCGTCACCTTCTAAATCTAATAATCAAAAATCAACTCAACCAGAGCATAGATACAGTTCGAAATCAGTATCGGTTCCATCAAGTTTTCGAACGTCAAAAAGTCTTGCCAAACGGAATTTGATAGACCCAAAACCATTAATTGACATTTTTCAAGAAAGTAGTTTCATTACAATAATCGCTGAAATCGCAGGGTTTAATAAGGAAACCCTGAAGATTCATGTAAAAGACCAGAAAATCACGCTGTCGGCTAAATCAAAGGATCGAAGATACTACAAAAGTTTAAATTTGCCGATGGTAGTGATTCCAGACGTCATGTACACCAAATTCAAGAATGGTGTGCTTGAAATTAAACTCAAGAAAGCTGAAACACCTATAAATAAAGAAGCTGACTATCATGCCGCATAAACTTAGGAAAATTCGAAAATTTAGAGGCACAAGAACACAAGGATACGGAAGAATAGGTCAACACAGAGATTCAGGTTCCAAAGGCCATAGAAAAGTCGGAAGACACAAGCACCTTTGGAGTTATGTTGTAACTCATGAGCCTGACTACTTTGGAAAAAATGGCTTTACTTCACCTAAAAGTCTTCACACAAAAGTAAATCCCATAAACCTAAACAAGCTTGATCAATTAACTCAAGCAAGCCAGGGCGAGAAAGTAAAGATTAACCTAACAGAACTGGGTTACACCAAACTTTTAGGCACAGGAAAAATAACGAAAGCTCTATCAATACAAGTAGATTTCTTTTCAAAATCTGCAGCTGAAAAAATCAAAGAAGCAGGCGGAGAAATCATAAGCTCCCACGCCACTGGAGAGTAAAGCTGCTAAATGGCCGGACGTTTCCTCGGACTCTTCAAGCCAATAGGCAGAATATTGCCTGAAATCAAAAAGCCCGAGAGAAAAGTAAGTTTTAACGAAAAAATCTTTTGGACAGCCCTAGTATTAATCATCTTCCTTATAATGACTCAAATCCCACTTTACGGGGTTGCAAAATCAGCTGAAGACCAATTTGGCGCATTAAGAGTCATTTTCGCTTCAAACCGCGGCACACTAATGGAACTCGGAATTGGCCCCATTGTCACCGCTGGATTAATCTTACAATTACTCGCAGGTTCCTCAATTATTAAATGCGACATGTCAAACTCCGAAGACCGAGGATTATTCACAATCGCAAGCAAAGTCTTCAGCATTCTACTAACAGGCATTCAAGCCGGAGCTTACATCATAAGCGGAATGTATGGGAGCCTTTCTGGACCAGTAATTATAGTAATATTTCTTCAATTAATAGCCGCAGGCATAATCGTTATGCTAATGGATGAACTCGTCCAAAAAGGATGGGGACTAGGCAGCGGAATAAGCCTTTTTATTATGGCGGGTGTTGCTCAAACCATTATATGGGACTCGTTTTCACCAGCCAACGGATTATTTGTCGCTTCACTTTCAAATCTTACTGGTGGTCATGACACCGTTTTCAATTGGGTGTTTGGTCAAGCTAATGGCGTATACCCATCATTGTTAGGCTTTATCGCTACCATAGTGGTATTCTCAGTAGTTATTTATCTTAACGGTGTTCGAATCGAACTCCCAATGAGCTACGCAGGATACAAAGGCTTCAGAAGCAAATACCCAATCAAACTGCTATACGTTTCAAACTTACCAGTTATTTTCGCCTCGGCACTATTTGCAAACGTCTACTTCTTCACTCAATTGCTCTGGAACCAATTCAACCGTCCTCCCCCAGGTACAAATCTTTTCTTCCAAATAATTGGGGACTTTAACCAAACAACAAGCACTTCTGCTTCAGGCGCAACGAGCACTAACGTTTCACCTGTAGGCGGCTTGGCTTATTTCGTCACTGCACCACAGAATATCCAGCAAGTATTCTCCGACCCACTTAGAGCAGCAGGATATTTGGGCATAGTCATTGCTTTTTGTGCGGTCTTCTCTTTAATTTGGCTTGAAGTTGGCGGTTTAGGTCCTGCAAAAGTTGCAAAGCAACTTATGGACAGCGGTATGCAGATTCCTGGTTACCGTCGATCAGGTAGACCTATAGAGGCAGTGCTAAAACGCTATATTCCGGTAGTCACTGTGCTAGGCGGGATAATAGTTGGTTTAATCGCAGGTCTTTCGGATTTCTTCGGCGCATTTGGTACAGGCACAGGCATCTTGCTATCGGTAGGTATAATCTATCAGTATTACGAACTGTTAATGCGAGAGCGGGCAGCAGAAATGTTCCCGGCGTTTAGGCGAATACTTGGCGACTAGTGAAAAAGTAGATTGTTAAGACGTTAACAATTGCCATCTAAACTTCTTTATAAAAAACCTAGCAGAATACCTGCCGCGTTAGCGGCAGGATGAATGCGTCCAACCCGCAGTTCTATTAGTTCTACTCAACGATAGGTCTGCCACCAATGGATAAGGAGGTGAGAGACCTGGAGAAAGCAAGATCGTGTGCTTTCCAAGCCAACTACCACCTTATCTGGGCCACTAAATACCGCCGCAAGGTACTTTTGGGCTCAGTTGAGGTTAGGTTGGAGGAGGTACTTAAGACGATTGCTAATCAGAGTGGCTTTCAACTGCTAGCTGCTAAGGTTCATCATGGCGATCATGTGCATCTGTTTGTTTCTGCTCCACCTATAGTATGTATTCCTGATATGGTGCGTGTTTTGAAATGCAATTCTGCTAAATCGCTTTTGGAAGAATTCCCTTTGCTGAAAGAGAAGCTTTGGGGTGGGCATTTGTGGTCGGAGGGTTATGCTGTTAGAACTGCCGGCGTTGTGACTAGCGCTAAAATTGAAGAATATATCAACAGGGACTAAATTGGAGATGCTCGCCCCGTAAGGGGCGAGTAGTTCACTTTCTGGTTTCTTAGCCATCATTCTCAAAAAATTAGAAAGATGACTTATTCTTGCAAAGTTATAAATAGTAAGTCCGTGAAAAAGGGTGCGGCATTAAAAGGAGAAATAAAAAAATGCGTTTATCTAATGAAAAGAATATAGGAAAAACAGCTGCAATCATTTTGACCCTATTGATGACTTCTGTTATGCTATTTGCAATTGCTCCATCACCGGCTAACGCTCAACTAGTATCGACAGGTGCACCAACATACACACCTTGGCAAACAACCGTACCGACAGGTTCTACAGCAAGCATATCCATTCCCACTGAAGCATTCATGAGTATCTCTCCAAATCCAATCGGCTTAGGACAGAATTTCCTGATCAATTTGTGGCTTGAACCACCCTCACACTACACCAGGTTTTTCTCAGGATTCTCTCTTACAATTACAAAGCCAGACGGCACCACACAAGTTTTAGGTCCTTACAATTCATATCAGGGAGATGCTACAGAATGGCTATCCTACACCGCAGATCAAGTGGGCGATTGGAGCTTCAAATTCAACTTCGCCGGCAACTACTTCCCCAACGGAACATACTTCAATGGAAAAGTTTACGATAGCACTTCAGCTATTCCACCAGCATTATTAGTCGGAATAAGCTCATTCGGCGGACCATACTACTTAGATTCAGCATACTACCAACCCTCTCAAAGCCCCGTAACGACGGTTAAAGTACAACAAGACACGGTTGCATCATTTCCAGCTGCACCATTGCCAACAGACTACTGGACAAGGCCCATTAACATCGTTGATAGAGAATGGTGGATTATCAGTGGTCAATACCCATTCGCTGGACAAGGAGGGAGCGACTGTCCTGGTTGGCCAGCAAACACAAATGGTTACGCAAGCAATTACAAATTCACACCATATGTTCAAGGACCTGAAACAGCACACATAGCTTGGGCAAGAAAAGGCGCATTAGCCGGAATTGCCGGTGGACAATATGGCATACGTTCAGTCGGCCCCGGTGAAAGCGCGTACGCTGGAACTCCAACAATAATCTTCCAAGGTCGAGGTTACCAAACAATCAACAAACCCATGACTGTAGTCATTAACGGCTCAACATTGCAAGAAACGATAAGCGTATGGCAATGCTACGATATACGCTCAGGCGCAATCTACTGGGAACAAACAGGCATTGCACAAGTTCCGACAATAGTTACTTATAACCAAGCTGTAGCTTCAGAACCCGGTGCAGGACAAACAGGCGCGGGCACAGGCTCATTTTCACTCATGTACTTAAGCGGCACAAGAATGATAAAGTACGACCCATATAGCGGCGCGGTACAAATGAACATTTCATTACCCTTTAGCGCATCCACTTTCTATAACGATCCTTATGTTTTAAGTATTCAAACTCTTGGATCAGGCAGCAACACAACCTACCGACTAGTCAACTGGACAACAATTGGCGTCTCGATGAGCGGTAGCGCGACATCAATCACACTGCTAAACAACATTACCTATCCAGTAAGCAGTTTAGGGACAACCGATTATGAATCAATGGTATCTGTTTATACTGGTTCAATAATTCCAGCTGGAGCAGGAACTGCACAAGGACAATTCATATATGGTGTAAGTTTAACCACAGGTCAAGTACTTTGGAACGTGACTACAAGCGACGTCTTCTTTAGCACAAGCACAGCATGCGCAGACCATGGTATGTACGCAGTTCGTATGTTAGGCGGATGGTGGGACTGCTGGTCTCTCTCTACTGGCAAACTAGTCTGGCAGACTCCAAAAGCTGGAACATCAGGCGGTGAATCATATCCTTGGGGTGACTTCGGACCTTACACGACCGCTTCATATGGCGGCTTACTTTTCGACTTCTCTTATGCTGGCTTCTACGCAATTGACTGGAGCACAGGCAAAATTGCTTGGAATTTCGTGCCACCTGCAACTCCATTTGAGTCTCCATGGTACCCATCAATATCGCTTTTCAGCAATGCCCCAGTAATCGCTGACGGAAAACTCTACTATGCAAACGGTGAACACTCTCCAACTGAACCACTTTGCAGAGACTGGAGACTATGGTGCCTTAACACAACAACCGGTGCAGTAATATGGAGCAAGATGGATGGTGGTTCCCCGGGTGCAATAGCTGACGGATACCTAACTTTCGATAACAGATATACTGGCTATCTAGACGTCTTCGGCAAAGGACCAAGCGCAACCACAGTATCAGTACCACAAACACAACTACCCGCCGGAAATAGCGTGGTCATTTCAGGTACAGTCTTAGACAAATCTCCAGGTATTGTTGCATCCTCAACATCACCAATTGGCGCTGCCGCGCCGACGAAAAACAACCGCGGTTTAGATGACGTCGCATGCGTTTCAGATGCATCAATGAACACATATATGGAATACCTTTACGATCAACAACCAATCGACGGAATGAACCACAATAAGACAGTTACAGGCATCCCCGTAACAATTAGTGCAATTGACCCTAACGGCAACCTAGTAACCGTTGGAAACACAAACAGCGACTCAAGCGGTACCTATGCACTCATATGGAAACCAACCCTGGCAGGAGAATACACAATCACTGCAAGCTTTGCTGGATCTAATGCATATGGCAGTTCATGGGCAGAAACACACGCAGTCGTAACAGAACCTCAAGCAACCACAACTCCAACAACCGCAACATCTACAGTTGGATTAGCAACGACATCAGACCTGTTAACGTACATAGTTGTAGCTGTAATTGCTATGATAATTACAGTAGCGATTGCAACAATACTTATCCTCAGAAAACACTAAACACAATAAAACCCAAATCTTCCTTTTTCTTTTTTTTATTAATTATTTGGTGTTATTTTCTTAGCTATCTAATTTACCGACTTAAACTTCTTTTTGTTGGTTGAATATGCATCGTTTATTAAGAACAGAATGAAGAGAAATGATGATAACATGATTCATTTAGCCCCCAATACAAGCCAAATAGTGGTTGTTCATTTACTAAACACCAGTTTGATGACTTTTGTTCTCGCGATGGCAGCATTTGGAATTTTTGTTTTTAGGCGGAAAAGATGAATACAGTAGCAAAATTGTTGGTAGCCCTATTGGCGACGTTTATTTTAACAGCGATTTTGGTCACTTTTTACTTTGGCACTCAAGAAAAAACAAAGGGTAATTCTCTGATTAGAGTCGCTTGTGTTGGCGACAGTATTACTAATGGGACAGGGTATCCTGATGATTTATGGATGATGCTTGGCAGCAATTACACAATCGGTAATTTCGGAGTCGGTGGAGCAACAGCATCATTAGAATCCGACAAATCCTATATGAAACAAATTGAATTCCAAGAAGCCAAACGATTCAAACCAAGCATAGTGGTAATCATGCTTGGGACAAACGACGCCTATCCTTCTCGCGAGCAAAGCCTCAACAATTTTACTAATGACTATGAAAAACTCGTAGACTCATTTCAAACACTTTCATCTAAACCCAAAATTTTCCTGGTAATACCTCCTCCGGTTTTTAATGATAGCTTAGGACCAGACAACACGATTTTACTCGATGAGGTTATCCCGAGAATAACGCAAGTTGCCACTGAACTTGGTTTGCCAATTGTAGATGTATATTCTCCTCTTATGAATCATGAAGATTATTTCTGGGATGGGGTTCATCCAAATAATGACGGTGCAAAAATCATAGCGACTCTAATCTACAATGCCATAATTGAGTCTTAACATGCCTACAAGTTTTGACCTATTACACTGCATTTTTTGACCGACAATTCTTATTATCCACAAAATTTCAGGAGTCTTAAGTGAAAGGGACATAATTGTGGAAAACCCGACTCTTCGGGGTTCTCCTTTACCAGTTGACCTCATTCGAACATTCGCCATTGTATTAGTAATCTTATTGCATGCTTCAGAGGAACCCTTTCCAATTACCGCTATTGTCAATCAAGACGTTGTTGTTCGCTGGTGGTCGATGACTGTCTACAATTCTCTTTCAAGAGAGTGTGTTCCTCTTTTTGTAATGTTAAGCGGTGCCCTGCTTCTTCAATCCTACAAAATCGAAGAACCCTTGAAAGTTTTTTTTAAGAAACGTCTTCTACGAATTGGATTACCCTGGATTTTTTGGGGTACAACCTATTTTGGATGGAGCTATTTAGTAAAAAACAATCCTTTCACTCTTAGTTCAGTTGCACAAGGTATCGCTACAGGACCATATTATCAGTTTTGGTTCCTCTATATGCTTTTAGGACTTTACCTAGTCACACCGTTGCTTCGAGTGTTGGTAGCTCGTGCAAATAAGTCGGTAATTAGATATTTCTTGCTTCTCTGGTTTATAGGTTCAGCAGTTATACCTTTCGTAAATTTGTTTATGCCCATTGGCTTGGATACCAACGTTTTCTTATTAACGGGTTGGATTGGTTATTTTTTGCTGGGTCTCTACCTTCTAGATATTCAAGTTCGGGCTAAATTTCTATACATAATTCTTATTATTGGATATATTTGGACTGTAGTTGGCACCTACTTAATCACATATCTTGTTGGCGGACAAACCCAATATTTCTTCTATGGGTTCCTTACAGCAAACGTGGTTTTGGTTTCCTCAGCCCTCTTCTTACTCTTTAAAAATGTTCCATCAAACTATATACAAAAAAAGTCGCCAACAACGAATAGACTTCTTCATTTTATTAGTCAATGCTCGCTTGCGATATTTCTGCTTCATGTAATTATTCTGGAATCACTTCAGAACGGTTACTTTGGTTTTCGCATTAGCCTAATGACGGTTAACCCACTTTTTGAAATCCCACTAATAACTGTGGTGACACTTCTAATCTGCATAGTAATTCTTTATCCCTTTAGCAAGATTTCTTTATTAAAGAAAATTATTGGAATAACTGATTAAATCTTTCAAGGAAAATTAGTTTTCTTTTGTAAAGAGCAATTAGTTTAGAATCCGTTGAATGAGTAATGGTGTGATCTAAATGTTCATTTTAATGTTTTTTATTGAAGTGTTTCTTAAGAAATAAATATTTTAATATATTTTAAGTTCAGTGACATAATTACTTACATTAGCCGTAGACGTAATTGCTATGATAATTTCCCTGGCAATTGCAACAGTGCTTATCCTAAGAAAACGCTAAGAGACAGTAAACGGCTAAAAATCAAATCTTTCTTTTTTCTCTTTTTGTTAATTTTTTATAGTTATTTTCTTAGTCAGATAATTTGACAAAATAGCCTTCTCTATTGGCTGAATATGAATCGTTTAATAGTGACAATATGAAGAAGAATAATTTTAACATGATATAATTTTTAGTCAATTTTAAGTTATTATTTGTAGAATATGGTCATTTCTGCTGCTTATTGCATATATGTACGGCACAAATGCTAATTTGGCATTAGCCTTATTAGGTGGTTTGGATTACGGCTAACGAGTTGAGCGAGAAGCGAGGTCAATTACTTGTTTTCATCGCTCGACATATTAGGAGATAAAAAGACTTGAATAATCTAAACTCTCTAAAAAACTCTCTAAATGCAGTCAGCAAAAACAAAATTCTCAGCGCAATCATCATCGCATTATTTGTCGCCTCTATGCTAGTAGCTGCCGTACCGGTCATGGCACAAGAAGTTTCACACGGTGGAAACCCAGCCAAACCAAACTGGCAATACACAGCTGTACCAACCGGCGTCACTCCAGATATGACTATAAGCTCATTACCATTCCTTAGCATGTCACCAAACCCAATTGGAATAAACCAACAATTACTAGTTAACATGTGGCTTACATTCCCATCAGCAGAAAACAGATTCTGCGCAGACTATACCGTTGACATAATAAAACCAGACGGAACAACAGATCAGAGAATATTACAATCCTACGTTGCAGATGGAACTTCATACTTCATTTATAACGTTGATCAAACTGGTACGTGGCAATTCAAATTCACATTCCCCGGCGAATACTATCCTAAAGGAATATACTATAACGGTTTTCTAGCAAATAATAGCTTAACTACTGACGGACTAATAATTACCAGTGGAACAGGCGCAGTAACAAGCATCGGAACAGGTGTCTACACAAACTACCCACTAAATGAATACTACGCACCAGCTTCAACAGGTTGGCAGAACGTAACAGTTCAAAACAACCAAGTAATGTCCTGGAGCTCAGCCCTTCCAACAGACTACTGGAGCAGGCCAATCATGCCAAACAACAGAGAATGGTGGGCAATCTCAGGCAACTACCCATGGCAACAAGCTCAATTTGGCGGTCAATGGTCAGTACCAGATGAATACTATGGTCCGTATATCACTGCACCTAATACACCACATATTGTCTGGATGCAAACAGCTGCAATGTCAGGTCTCATTGGCGGAGAAACTGGTCAATTTTCAACTATCGGCGGTCCTAGCGCCTCAGCTCCAATTAACACTCCTAACGTTATCTACATGGGAAGAGCTTATGCAACAGTATCTAAATCAATGGGCGGTCAATCAGTCCAACAATTCGCTGAATGCTACGACATCCAAACAGGAAAAATCTACTATGACATCGCAGTTTCAGCTGGTGGTATTACTCCAACTCACATAGCATACTGGGCTCCAACCGCAACAACAGTCCCAGGCGAAGCAGCAGACGCAACTTGGACAGTTGAACTTAACACAGTAACCAATGGACGATTATACAAGGTCAACCCACTCACTGGGGCAGTTACAAACATTTCAATCCCAACATTCAACTACGTTGAAATGATGTACAGCAACGGCTATTATCTAAGCTATAACATGAGCGGAGCGGCAAATACTGCCCAAGAGCAAGGATTCCTATACAACTGGTCATCACAAACCTCAACAACCAACTTTACTGCTAGAATAGCAACCCTCGTTAACGTTACCATTCCACACAGCACAAGAGCATATGCACCAAGCGACATCTATGGCTTCCTAGGTGACTTCGATCCAGTTGCCGGCATTACTGTTATCCAAAGCAGATTCCTCTATGGAAACGTTTATGGATTTAACCTAGTCGCGGTCAACTTGAATACTGGTAAAATACTTTGGAACTACACTTCACCTCAAAGCGACATGGTATCAGCTTATAGACCCACAAACGGTTGGGCAAGAGATGGCATATATGCATGTCAAATGGAACGCGGTTACATTGAAGCATGGAATATTTACACAGGAGAAGTAGCATGGAAGACTGATATCCCAGATTATCCATGGGGCGAATTCTGGATGTACGACAGAGCAGCATATCAAGATATGTTACTCTCACCAGGATACACAGGTCTATGGGCAATCAATGAAACCAACGGAGCAATTGTTTGGCACTTCGTCGATGCAGCTATACCTTTTGAAACACCATACGCAAGCAACGGTACATCCGACTACTCCGTACAAGACATAAGAGTCGCAGATGGCAAAGTATACCTCACTGATAATGAACACACACCTTCACAACCAGCAACAAGGGGCTGGGGACTAAATTGCATCAACGTAACAACAGGTGAATTAATGTGGAAGCTATATGGCACTAACTTCGTAGCAGGTGCAACCTCAGATGGTTACATGGCAGCAAGTGCAAGCTACAGTGGACAAATGGCAGTCTTCGGCAAAGGCCAGAGCGCAACAACTGTCTCAGTACCACAAGCAGGAATAGTTTCAGGAGCACCAGTTACTATCGCAGGAACAATACTGGACAAATCAGCAGCACAAGAAGATACACCAGCTATATCTGATGAATCAATGGCGACATGGATGGATTATCTACACTTCCAAATGCCGATCGACGGTCTCTACCACAACATAACTGTAACAGGTGTACCAGTAACAATCTACGTTACTGATCCAAACGGAAACACTAACGTTGCAGGTACAGCTACAAGCGACGCAAGCGGATCATTCGGATTATCTTGGACACCAACCTTGGCAGGCGACTATAAGATTACAGCAGCATTCGGCGGTTCTGCATCATACGGAAGTTCATTTGCCTCAGCATACGCAACAGTTGCCGCAGTACACCCAACAGAAACATCAACGCCACAACCGACTACTAATAACGCAGCAACAACTGGTGATCTATTGACGTACATAGCTGTAGCCGTAATTGCTATGATAATTACCGTAGCAATTGCAACAGTGCTTATCCTCAGAAAACACTAAATTTAATA
This sequence comes from Candidatus Bathyarchaeota archaeon, assembly GCA_963701045.1. Lineage (GTDB taxonomy): Archaea > Thermoproteota > Bathyarchaeia > Bathyarchaeales > Bathycorpusculaceae > Bathycorpusculum. The sequence goes on along the minus strand of OY969560.1, from coordinate 72,415 downwards.
AAAATCAATCAACTTTTTCTTTTTTTGTTAATTTTTTCCAGCTTTATTTCTTCGCTATCTAATTTGACTAAACAGTTTTTCTTTATTGTCTGAACATGAATCGTTTATTAATAACAGGCTAAAGAAAATATTCGGTTGAACGAGTACTGCTTATGCTCTTTATGTTTATTCTACTTTTTTTTCAGTGTTTTTCTTGAAATATGAATCATTTTTGATAATGTTTAAGTGCATTTATGGTTTAACACAGCTGCTGATTTGGCATTAGCTTTATTAGGTGGTTTGGGTTACGCGTAACGGGTTGAGCGAGTAAACGAGGTCAATTACTTGTTTTCATCGCTCGACATATAGGAGATAAAAAGACTTGAATAATCTAAACTCTCTAAAAAACTCTCTAAATGCAGGCAATAAAAACAAAATTCTCAGCGGAATCATCATTGCATTATTCGTTGCTTCAATAGTCTTCATCGCAGCACCAGTAAAAGCACAAGAAGTAGTAGATCACGGCGGATCACCTGGCGGCGGATATGAAGGGCCAACAACGATTCCTTCAGGTCAAACTGCGACTTACACAATCGACTCATTAGCTTTCCTAAGCGTTTCCCCTAACCCAGTTGGTAAAGGTCAACTATTACTAGTCAACGTATGGACTACTTTCCCATCAGGCGAAGGCAAATACCAAGTAGGATACACCGTAACAATTACAAAGCCAGACGGAACAACCCAAGATGTACAATTGAAATCTTACGTTGCAGACGGAACAAGCTACTTTACCTTCATTCCAGACCAAGTTGGCCAATACAGCTTCGTATTCAAATTCGCAGGCGAATACTTCCCAGCAGGATACTGGGTTAGCGGACAATACTCTACAACTCGCACAGGTCAATTTGCTAGCGCTATTTTCAATCCTTCCGTATACGTTAGCCCCGCAACCTCTAACACTGTCGTTATAAACGTACAGGACAACCTCGTCTCATCATGGCAGTCACCATTGCCAACCGAATACTGGACACGACCAATAGAGCCAAACAATCGTGAATGGTATGCGATCGCAGGCAATTTTCCATGGGCTGGTTCACAAACAACAGGCGCTAATGCTTGGAAAGATGAATACTACGGTCCATTCGTTACCGCACCTAACTCGCCACACATAGTGTGGAAAGTTCAAAGAGGCATGGGTGGGTTAATCGGTGGTGAAGCCTATCAATACCCATCGTCTGGCAGTGGTGGAACTCCGAGCCTGATCTATGAAGGAAGATGCTATCAAACAATCACAAAGGTAATGGCACAAGCCGGTACTGGTAAAACTGCAGCTGTAAGCGTCGCAGAATGCTATGACCTTCGCACAGGACAAGTCTACTATGACATTCCAACAGCTGATGGTGGAATAACACCAACTTACCTCGCTTACTGGTATCCTAACGTTGCAGGTGCAGCGGGCACTGTGCCGGGCGAAGTTGCAGACCAAGGACTTACAGTCGACCTCTTTGCGCTAAGCACTGGTTTTCTGTATAAAGTCAATCCGCTCACTGGCGCTGTAACTAACATTACAATTCCAAGTTTCACTGGAAACATTTTCATTAATAACGGTTACGTGCTAAGCTTCAATCGAACAAGCTACGTAACAGTAACCAACGACAACATTACAGTCAACAAGGCTTGGAATGGATTCATAACCAACTGGACAGTACAGGGCGCCTCAACCAACTTCACCTCTAGACTCATAAGCAATACATCCGCAACTATACCTGAAAGCTACAGGACAATATGGCAAGTTCCAGGCGGCTACGGAGACTATGGAGCATTTGACCCAGTATCACTGATATCAGTCAACCAAAACAGGTTCATCTATGGTGGTTACTATGGCTCAAGCCTAGAAGCTTTCAGTCTGGTAACTGGGAAATCCTTATGGAACTGGACATCTGATGTAAACCAAATGGAATCCTGCTACAGACCAACTAACGCTTGGTGCCGAGATGGAAGATACATCGCAGAAATGGAACGAGGATACTGGCAAGCATGGGACCTACAAACCGGAAAAGTCCTTTGGAAATCAGAAATGAACGATGTTCCATGGGGCGAATTCTGGATGTATGATGAAGCAGCCTACCAAGATGTGTTATTCGGTGTCGGCTATACTGGAATATGGGCCATAAACGAAACTAACGGTGCTAAAGTTTGGCAGTATGTAGATCCGAGTGTACCCTTCGAAACACCTTACACTAGCGATAATGGCACTCTGTCATCTTACTCTGTGCAGAACATAAGAATCGCTGACGGCAAAGTCTTCGTTCAAAACAGTGAACACACACCAAGCTACCCATCAACTCGCGGTTGGGGTCTTATATGTCTCAACGTTACAACTGGAGAGAAACTTTGGAAGATCATGGGCACAGCAATGGGTCCAGGACCTGCAGCTGATGGTTACATGACAGTCAGCAGCAGCTACGATGGATACATGTATGTACTCGGCAAAGGACCAAGTCAGACAACAGTAACAGCACCAGAAGTTGCAGTAACAAGCGGCACAAGTGTCGTGATTCGCGGAAGCGTCTTAGACATGTCACCAGCTCAACCAGGAACTCCAGCAATCTCCGACAAGTCAATGGATACATGGATGGACTACCTACAATTGCAAATGCCTATAGACGGAATTTACCACAACATAACTGTAACAGGTGTACCAGTAACAATCTACGTTACTGATCCTAACGGAAACACCAACGTCGGTGGCACAGCTACAAGTGACGAAAGCGGAAACTTCGGACTCACATGGACACCAACCTTGGCAGGCAACTACAAGATTACCGCAGCCTTTGGAGGCTCTGACTCATACGGAAGTTCATTTGACTCAACATACGCAACCGTAGCAGCAGCACACCCAACAGAAACATCGACACCGGCACCAACAACTAACACAAACACAGCAACAACCGGTGACCTAATGGCATACATCGCAGTAGCAGTAATCGCTATCATAATTGCAATCGCGATCGCAACAGTTCTAATCCTAAGGAAACATTAAGAAGACCATAAAACAACAACATTTCCTTTTTTATTTTTTTTATTTTAAATTTTAATCCAGCAAACAATTAGAAAATCATATTTTCTCTAAGAACTAAATTCAAGACTGCCTTAGATTCAGTATAGAAAAACAAGCAGAAATTTGTAAGATAAATACGTCTTAAAAAAAACTTAAAGTAATGGAGATCGAACGGCAAAAGCAAAGTTCTTCAGTTACTTATAGATATTAAAGTTTGTTGACAACGCTCAAAGTTGCTATGCGTTTTTTTTCAATAGGATTAAGATCTGAAAAAGATTAATGTGAAGCTGGAAACTAAGATTTCTATTAACTTAAATTTTAGATTTTTTAAAAATAAAATAGAAAGGCTTAGAAGAAGCCTTGAATGGGTGAGTCGTTTTGTGGAGTTGCCCCATTGATTTCGTGGATCTTCGTTTTTGTCATTAACTTTATGTTGTTAAAATTTGACATTTCGCCATAGCTGACCAGAGTAATTGCTGTTCCTTCGTCTCCTTTGCGTGCTGTTCTTCCTATGCGGTGGAAATATACTGGGGCGTCATTTGGAACATCGTAGTTGATTATGTGGGTTATGCCTTCTATGTCTAAGCCTCTTGCAGCTACGTCCGTAGCTATCAATAGGTTTAATCTGCCGCATTTGAAATCGCTGATTGCTCTGTCTCTTTGAGCTTGAGTAAAGCCAGCGTGCAATGCTTCTACACGATAACCTTTGCGATAGAGTTGTTCGGAAAGTCTGCTTGTATCTCTTCGCGTTCTGCAGAAAACGATGGCTTTGTCCACGTTTTCTTCACGGATAATCTTGCATAGAGCAGCGAACTTGTCATGTTGAGCGACTACTGTGTAATACTGTTTCATTTGAGTCAATGCAATTTCGTCTTTACTGACAAGGATTTTCTCTGGGCTCTTCATGTATTTATTGCATATTCGCATGACTGAACTCTCGATTGTTGCTGAGAAGAGGCTGGTTTGTCTGTCTTTTGGGATTTTTGAGAGAATAAATTCGATGTCTTCTATAAAGCCCATGTCTAGGATTCGGTCGGCTTCATCGAGCACTACCATTCTTACGGATCCGAGATTTATCACTCGCCTTTCGATCAGGTCAATTAGCCTGCCTGGCGTTCCAACTACTATCTGGACACCGTTGGATAGGGCGTGTATTTGTTTGTTGATTGATTCGCCACCGTAGACGGCTAAGACTTTCGCCCGTGCATGCTTGCCAAAACTTGTCATGTTTTGTGCTACTTGAACGGCCAACTCTCTTGTTGGAACTAAAATCAGTCCTTGAACTCCGCGGATTTCACGGTTTAACCGTTGGACCATTGGGATTCCAAAAGCTGCTGTTTTGCCTGTTCCGGTTTGTGCTTGTCCAATTACGTCTTTGCCTTCAAGCAAAGGACCTATTGCTTGGGCTTGAATTGGAAAAAGACTCTCAAACCCGAGCTCTTGTATACTTTTTAGGACTTCACTAGATAATGGAAAGTCCTTGAATGATTGAATTTGCGTATATTTTGTTTCCTGCCACAAAATCTCTACATGATTTTCCTAAAAGCTTTAGAGCTTCTTTGTTATACATGAGTTAATGTGACACTCGACAAAATCAATTTTGGCGTATAAAAGCTTTTAGCACCTAAAAAGGAAAACGATTCATCCTCAAAAGCATTTAATTCAAAAAGGCAAGAATTGAAGCGGAAAAAAGAAACAAAAACAAATTTATCAGTTTGTGATTGTCGAGGCTCAGTCACAAACATAGAAGTAGCATAAAGCCTAAATGAATAGTAATTAACTAATAATCAGGAAATATAAAGGAGCGAGATTTTAATTGGCTAAAAAAGTAACAAAAAAAGCGCCACCTTACCTCTATGATGGTCCGCCTCCAAGCGAAGACGAAAGAGAAGAAGAAACAGAAGATATCTATCAGACAGGTGTTAGGGAGCGAATGGAAGATGAAGACGAAATCACTGCTGCTGAGGGAGCCTTTATGGAGGGGCGAGAGCAGGAACCTCCAAGCAAAAAAGAAACCCGCAAAAATGCGATCAGTCACGATGACTCAATTTCAGTTGAATTAGCTAAAGAAGACAGTGAAGACGACTAAATTGACATAAAGCTTCACTTTTTTGTTTGTTTGGTTTTTTTATTACCATTAACATTAATAGGTAGAAAGTAGAATCATGCTTGAGGCTTAAAACGAGATAATGTCATTTAGAGATCCAGTTTGCGGCATGGTTCTTGATGAAAATACTGCGAAATTCAAGATCACCTATGAAGGGGAAACCTATCATTTCTGCAGTCTTCAATGTAAAAAACGATTCAAGCGGCACGCAGTAAAATTCGTTAAATAATTGAACTTAATTCGTTTAAGAAAGCTTGTTTGCTGTAGTCTAATTATTTATTAAATAACAACTAAACCTATCTGTTTGACATCGGCATAATCTTTGTTTTCCATTCAACAACAACTCGATTTAGTTTTATAGCAAGGTTTTTTATTGTTTTGCGCCGGGCAAAGGGTTGAGCTTAAGAGTTTGATTTAATTTTTTGTTCTTTATGAGGATGGGTGTTGCTGAAGTTGTCCCACCCCATCTTCTAGTTGTGTAGCTTTTTGCTATGTTGGTTTGGGTTGTTTTTCAATTGTTGTTGCGGTGGGGAAAGTTGGATTGTTACTCGTAAATCAACATAAGACCATGTTGGCGTGGAAGGGATGAGGTTAAAGAAGCATGTTGGGAGTTTAATTCTGTGTATATAGAGTTACATGTCCCAAAATATTAGGTAACTTAAGAATCTTAAAGTGAACTGATTTTTGGGGTAAAATTTTGGAGTTTACCTATTGTTGAGGAAGCTGTTAAGATGTTTGCGGTGTTTGAGAGCCTCTGTTAGCTTGGGAATACTGGTTTGAGGTTTTCTAATTAACTATTTGTTAAAGCTGCAGTTAGGTGGTTAGTTATGTTTTTGTGAAGGAATTTTGGGATTTCGTTTTGAGATGGGTAAGATTTAAGTGTAACTGAATCATGCTCTATGTTTGCAAGGTGTAAAATATGCCAACTCACGGAAGTTTATCGAAAGCTGGAAAAGTCCGCTCTCAAACGCCTAAAATCCAAGCACAAGTGAAAACAGCGCCAAGCCCAAAAAACAGAACCAGACGCAACTATGAAAAACGTGTGATTCTGCAACGCAAAGCTGGGCAAAACTGGATGTAAGCGCTAAGGAACAACTTTTTTAAGCTTTTTTCGTTTTGCTTCTTTTTTAGAAAGGTGAAAGAATACAGCGAAGCCGATATTAACGCAAGTTTGTATCCGCAAAATGCATACATTTTATGTCAACAACCGCTCACAAAGGCAGAAGTCTATACGGCGATTTTTCCTGAAATTCAGCCTTTCTAGCCTTAACCTAATTCAATGTCAGTTTACTTTATTTAGCCGATAACTAAACCATAATTTGGAACTCCGACTTTGCCAGAAAAAATTAAAGCCCTACATGAAATCATTCGCACGCTAATGGAAACCCCAAACCCTACTAGAGAAGACTTGAATCGGCTCAAAATCAAAACTGCAGGTAAATATCAGCTTGAAGAAGTACCGTCAAATGCAGATTTAATTAGCCTTTTAACGAGCCAAGAGGAAATGCGGCTTTTGCCAATTTTGCGAAGAAAAACCACGCGAACCATCAGTGGTGTAACCGTTATTGCCACTATGACCAAGCCTTATCCATGTCCGCAGCCTGAACCTTGCGCTTACTGTCCAGGTGGTCCAACAATGGGTAGCCCGCAGAGTTATACTGGACATGAACCAGCCGCAATGCGAGGAAGCCAAAACAGCTTTGACCCTTATCTTCAGGTAAAAAGCCGCATCGATCAACTAACCGCCATTGGGCACAAAGTCGATAAAGTTGAGCTAATCATTATGGGAGGAACCTTCCCAGCTACACCCGTTGAATATCAAACATGGTTCATCCAACGTTGCCTAGATGCAATAACTGGAAAGGACTCCGCAAGCCTTGAAGAAGCAAAAAACAACGCTGAAATCAGCAGTGTACGCAATGTTGGAATAACTGTGGAAACCCGTCCGGACTGGGCGAAACAATCTCATGTAGATGCGATGTTAAGTATGGGTGTTACCCGAATTGAGCTTGGAGTACAAAATCCTGATGATGAGATTTACCGTTTAGTGGGCAGAACCCACACCGTCAAGGATGTCCAAGAAGCTACTCAAATAGCCAAGGACGCTGGTCTAAAAATTGTTTATCACTTGATGCCGGGAATGCCAGGTTCCAACCCTGAAAAAGATCTTGATGCATTCAAACGAGTTTTCACAGACCCAGCTTTTAAACCAGACATGATAAAGATTTACCCCTGTCTGTGCATAGCTGGAACAAAAGCTACTCAGTGGTATCAAAATGGAACCTACAAACCTTATACTACAGAAGAAGCCGCCAATCTAATTGCAGAACTCAAAAAATTCATTCCCCCTTGGGTGCGTGTGATGCGAGTTCAAAGAGATATCCCCGCAGGACTCATTTTGGCAGGAGTTAAAAAAAGCAACTTACGTCAAATATCCATGGACAAAGTTAGAGGGCGAGGCGAAAAATGCAGTTGCATCCGTTGCAGGGAGGTTGGGCATCGGTTGGAAGTTGACCATGTTAAACCTGATTTCGAAAAGGTGACTATTCAACCTTTCTGCTATGATGCATCTGAGGGCAAAGAAGTTTTTATTTCGGCTGAAGATTTGGAAAACGATGTGCTTTTAGGCTATCTGCGTTTGCGAATTCCATCTGTGAAGGCTCATAGGTCTGAAATCACCGCGGTTCCATCAGCAATTGTACGTGAACTGCATGTTTACGGACCTCTAGTTCCAGTTGGAAAACATTCTTCGGGAGCATGGCAGCATAAGGGTTTTGGAGCAGACCTGCTAAAGGAAGCTGAACTAATAGCTCGCAGGGATTTTGGGGTGAAAAAGCTTTTAGTTATCAGCGCGTTAGGAACAAGAAGGTATTACATGCGTTTTGGTTATGAACGCGATGGAGTTTATGTTTCCAAAAAATTGGAGAATATATCATGAGTCAACTTGAAAACTCAGGCTACAAGGGTACTGCTTTGCAAGCCCTAAAAGAAGCCGGTTGTGAAGTCGGCGATATTATCCGTGTAACAAGCAAAGACAAAATTTACGAGGGCATCCTGATTCCTCGTTCAGAGCTTGGCGAAGGCACAGTTGTTATTGTCAAAATTAAAAGCGGCTATAATATTGGCGTAAAAGTAACTGCTGAGGTAAAAATCGAGAAGGTTGGCGTAGGTACTAAGCCCGCTTTTGCTTCGCCTCCGTTCCAAAACAAAACCCTTTGTTGCCACATGTTGTTATAATGAGTACTGGCGGCACAATAGCAAGTCGTGTTGATTATCGCACAGGCGCAGTGCGGTCAGCGCTTTCCGCAAGTGACCTATACGGTGTTGTTCCTGAACTCTCAGATGTTGCCCGTGTTGACACCGAAATTGTCTTCAGTCTTTACAGTGAAAACATTACTCAGCAACATTGGAAGGAGTTAGCAGAAACAGTTGCTAAAAGGATTGAACAAGGGAGTTGATGGCGTTGTGGTTGCTCATGGTACCGACACTATGGCTTACACATCTGCCGCACTAAGTTTTGCTTTGCAAAATCTGCCTGTACCCGTAATTGTTGTTGGTGCTCAACGTTCCAGTGACCGACCTAGTAGCGATGCAGCAACCAATTTAATTGGCGCAGTTAAAGCGGCAGGAGAAGCGCCTTTTGCAGAGGTAGGTTTAGCCATGCATGAAACTATTTCTGATAAAGCAATCGTGGTTCACAGAGGCGTTAAAGTGCGAAAGTGCCACACAAGTAGACGAGACACGTTCAAATCAATTAACGGTTTTCCATTAGTTAGAGTCCACAATCAACAAATAACGATGCTCACAAACTCATTTTCAGCACAGAGATCCTAAAAGAAAACTTACATTAAAATCGAACTTTAGCGATAAAGTTGCCCTCGTTAAGTTTTATCCAGGTCTGGATCCAGAAATTATTGACCATTATGTCGAAAAAGGGGTCAAAGGTATTTTGCTGGAGGGTTCAGGATTGGGGCACGTGAGCAAATTCTGTTTCCAAAGTATAGAAAACGCATGTAGCAAAGGGCGTTTTAGTAGCTTTGGCTTCTCAGTGTATCTGGGGAAGAGTAAACATGAACGTTTATGATACTGGAAGAGACCTTCTCTCATTTGGCGTTGTTCCAACAGAAGATATGTTCCCCGAAACTGCTCTTGTCAAACTTATGTGGTCATTAGGACAAACCAGTAGTCAGGAAGAAGCAATCAAGCTTTTTAAAACTAACATTGCAGGCGAATACTCGTCAAGAACGCTCCCGCAAGATAGCGTAAATGATGGAGGTATCTAAATGACCATAGATTACGAAAAAGTCGGATTAAAAGTGGGCTTGGAAATTCACCAACAACTTAACTCGAAGACCAAGCTATTCTGTGACTGTCCTTTGGAGCTGTTCAAAGAAGAGCCAGAAGTAACTTTCCTCCGTCGATTAAGACCAACCCAAAGTGAGCTGGGGCAAGTTGATCCCGCTGCATACTTTGAGTTTCAGAAAGGCGTAAAGATTCTATATGAAGCCAATAAAACTAGCTGCTTGTCTTGTCGAAATGGACGAGGAGCCGCCACATCCTATAAACATGGATGCAGTCGAAATTGTCTTAACTGTCTCACTAATGATGAACGCTGTTCCAGTTGATGAAGTTCATGTTATGCGTAAAACTGTAATCGATGGTTCAAACACCACTGGGTTCCAACGCACCTGTACTATAGCCTCTGACGGCTGGATAAAAGTCGGTGAAAAAACCATTCCAATTCAAGCTCTATTCTTAGAAGAGGATGCTGCACGCAAGACTGGTACACAAGATGATGGAAAAACACTTCGTTACAGAATTGATCGATTGGGTATTCCGCTTATCGAAATTGCTACTGGGCCCGTCATTTATTCGCCAAAAGAAGCTCAGGAAGTTGCATTTGCCTTAGGACGAATACTAAGAGATACTGGAAAAGTTATGCGTGGTCTAGGAACCATTAGACAAGATTTGAATGTGTCTTTGCCAAATGGTGCCTTAATAGAAATCAAGGGAGTGCAAGAATTAGAACTAATTTCTACAGCAGTGGATTATGAGGTGCAACGTCAGCTTGGTTTAATCAACATCAAGGAAGAATTGATTGAAAGAGGCGTAACGGTTAATGACATTAAATCAGACTTCGTCGATGTGACGGGCATTTTCAAAACAAGCAAATCCAAGATAATTCGAAAAGCAGTTGACAAGAACCAGAAAGTTATGGCTGTAAAGTTGCCAAACTTTGCAGGGCTGTTAGGGCGTGAACTAATGCCTGATTTTCGTGTGGGAACTGAATTATCTGATCGTGCCAAATTTTGGGGCAGAGTTGGAGGCATATTTCATACAGATGAAACCCTCATCAAACTATGACATTGCGACTGAAGAAGTGGAAGCGCTTAGAAATGCAGTTTGTGCAGTAAAAGAAGACGCTGTTGTTTTTGTGGCTGACAATGCGGAAAATACATTAGATGCTCTTAAAGCAGTCGTTGAACGTTCAAAAGAATTAGTTTCAGGTGTGCCAGCTGAGACACGGACTGCAAAAGAAGATGGGACATCAAGGTATATGCGTCCTCGACCTGGAGCCGCTAGAATGTATCCTGAAACCGATATTCCTCCACAAGAAATTACAGAAGAGTTACTGAATAAAATCCGAAATAATTTACCAGAAAGCAACGAACGGAAAATTGCTCGCATAACAAAACAATATGGCTTAAATGAGAAATTGGCTAAGCAGCTAGCTGATTCTGAATATAATCAGCTTTTTGAGGAAACGGTGAAGGAAACCAGCGTTCAAGCTTCGACCGTGGCTGCCTTTTTGACTGAAACGCTAAAAGCGCTAAAACGCGAAGGTGTTCAAATCGAAAAAGTTAGTGACGATCAGACCCGAAGCATCTTCAAAGCAGTAGGAACTGGAGATCTTGCTAAAGAAGCGGTTGCGAATGTTTTTGGTTGGCTTTCAAAGAACGAGGGAAAAACAGTGCAGGATGCTGTAACAGCTTTGGGCTTGAAGATGTGCACTGAGGCTGATTTGGCGGCGATAATTGATCGTATAGTTGTTGCAAACAAATCGCAAATTGAAAAGCTGGGTAAGAATGTCCAAGGAATGCTTATGGGAGCAGTTATGAAGGAAGTGCGCGGAAAAGCTAACCCTGAACTGGTAGCTAAACTTCTACGGGAACGATTAAGATAGCCCTTTTTTGATTTAGAGTTAGCATTTTGCCATAAACATGCAGCAAATCCTAAAAAGGCTCAAAGTTGAATATAGCCTAAATGAGGCTCAATTTGTTATGAAGCATATAGAAGCACGCATAAAGACACCTTTCGGAGAAGTTTTGATCGAGGGGGAAAGTCCACAGGAAATTCTTGATATGCTTTCCGTTATTCCGGAGAATTTTGTGGAGAAACTGTCAGATTTCGTATCTAGTAAGTTAACCCCTTCAGGAGCGCAGCTTAAAGGTATAGTTGAACCCACAACAGAAGGGCCTGTTATTGTTACTCGTGAAAATCTTACCCACTATGAAGCCGTAGGGTTAGTCTTGTATGCATCTGACGAACGCAGAAATACAGCATCCCAAGTTCAGAAGCTTTTGGAGTCAAGTGGAATAAAAAGCATGGTTCCCGCACGACTGAACGAGATGACTAAGCGTGGTCAAGTTTTCAAACCCGACCCTAACAAACCTGAGTTCAAGTTGACAATTCAAGGCGAAAAATGGCTTGAAGACGAAGTGCTCACAAAGATTCGGGGCAAAATGAGTTGAGCCAAAAAGCCGACAAATTACAAGTTAACCTCAAATACAAACAGCTCGAACAACAGATTATTGCAGAACCCCAAGAAGCTTGGCTATTGGTCAATCAGTTTTTTATGGATTTTATTCCAACTTTCGAGTTAGCCCAGAAACTTTGGTTGAACGTTGATTTGCAACAAATCTCCAAAGACCTCGTTGGAATCACTGCTTTTTCAGCGGAGGGCGTAAACTTACTTGTGCCCCGGAACAAGTTGACAGATAATGAAGCTTTAATGATTTGGCTTTCAGCAGTTTATATTGGAAACAAGCTTGGCGCGGTCCACAGCGACTCCCTGTCAAAAGAGGAGTTGCAGATTAAGCTTGGAAAAAGCAGCAAAATAGCGAGCACCCGCTTAGGCGAATTGGTGAAAAATGGCATCCTGCTAAAGACTGCTGATGAGACATTCAGAATCGCAACTTTTGGTATAGTTCAAACGCAAAAAGAAGTGCTACCGCGAATCAAAACAAAAATAAGTACTAATAATAAGAATTTTACCGGAAAAAATAATTCTTTATCCCCATAACAGCTGTGAAAGGGCAATTATCCACTCGATCATTTTTTCTGCCTAACTAATGGTTTTCTCAAAAGGCATGTTTGTTGATTGCTCTAACAAGATTTTTATATTTGGTGATAGGTTCATGCATAATACAAGCAATAACAAGGACACGATAGTTTATGATGATGGAACCAAGTAAAAAACCGTTAAATGTTCTCATAAAGCAACTGCATGGAAACATCGAGGTTGTTCTTAAAAACGGCTACGAATATAAAGGTAAAATGATAAAATGCGATGGACACATGAACATTTTGCTAGAAGGCGCAAATGAACTAAAAGACGATCAGTTAATGACAAATTATGGCAACGTGTTGCTTCGCGGAAACAATGTACTCTACATAGTTCTGGACGCCAACAAGCGCTAAACAACCAGACTTCTGGTTTTTCCCGTTATATACTCGTAGGCTTCTTCTTTAGCCACCTTTACGTCAAATTTACGGCTAAAATATGTTAACACGTTTTTCAAATCTCGCTCTAGCAGTTCTTTTGCAGTTGAATGGTCTGTTTTAACAAATTGAGGCCAGTCAATGATTAGGATATGTCCGTCAGGTTTCAAAATAATGTTATATTCGCTTAAATCACCATGGATAACATGGGCTTTCAGGTAAGTTTTTCTAACGTTTCGCAAAATCTCTTTTAGAACCTTCAAAGGGTTCCCGATATCTTTGTATTTTGACAGTTCGCCACCTTCAATCATGCCCATTGCAATTACATGCCTGTTCTGGCTGATTGGCTCAGGAATTTCAACACCCGCTTTGTAAACCAGCTGCATGGCTTCAAACTCTTTTTCCGCTGCCAAATGTGATTGGAAAAGCCATGTAGAATGTTCTTGGGTGAAAGCGTATCCTCTTTTTCTTCTTGTTTGCCTGAAACTTTGTCTTCCCAGTCTGTGAAATTTTATTGCTATTCTTTTTCCTGTTGGACTTAGAGCATCGTAAACGTCCGCTTCTTTTCCTACGCCTAGAGTTTGTCCAAAAGATAGGATGACTCCTGCTTGAACAAGAGCGTTAATTGCTAAGCAATCATAGCCTACATACTTGAGCGTATATCCCACGTAGGCGCCTTTTGTCTGGTTTATCAGTCCAAGTTTGTTAAGTTTTCCCAAAGTGAATTGAATGCGATCCATAGGTAATTTTGCATATTTTTGAATCTGCTCAACTGGAACAAATTCTCGTTTGCTCATTGCTGACTCAATGATATTTAGTATCCTAAAATCTTCGCTTTCTAGTTTACGGAAGTTTTGAACAGCTACTTCAGCACTTGACATACAAACCTTAATATGAGAATTTCAAACTATTAAAATTATTAACCTTATTTTCGGCTTTTATTGGGTTGGACTTATATTGGAGTGTGTGTGATTATGGGAATAATAAGTCAAAACCGACCACTCTGAAAATAATTGTAAAGTTTGGTTTTGAAAATGGCTGTAAATCAAGAAAACATCTCGAAAGTACTTTCGATACTTTCGCATCCTTTGCGAAGAGAAATACTAATTAACCTAAGTGAAAAAGGCGAATCTTCTTTCACTGATTTGCTAAACCTACTGAAGGTTGATACTGGGAAGTTAAGTTTTCATCTTCGATCATTAGAAGCTTTTATAGAACAAACTCCAAAAGGCAAATACAAGCTAAGCCGAGCAGGAGAAAGTGCCATAAGAGTTATTCATGATATCGAAAGCTGGGCTGAAGTTGCAGATGTGCATAGAAAAGCAAATCGACTTCCATTGGCTTCAATTAAGAAAAGGACCGGTGCTTTCTTGATAGATTTTGCTATCATGTTAGCAATAACATCAACTATTATTTTAGTTTCAGCATTACTTTCCTTGTCAACATCATCTCTCCTTAATGGAGGAATTAGCACGGTGCTCTTCATCACGATAGGCCTTTTTTGGGTTTACTCGACTTTGCTTGAGGGATTTAACGGTCAAAGCATTGGCAAAAAAGTTATTGGATTGAAAGTCGTCAGAACCGACGGGAAAAAAATGTCTTATGACCATGCTGCAGTAAGGAACTTTGGAAAAATCTTGCCGTTGCTTCCCTTTGACTTAGTTATCGGAGTATGGAGAATAAAAGACTGTACATTCTCACGTTATTTCGATAAGTTTGCAGGAACAACAGTAATTGACTTGCGGTCCAATTTCCCTAATATTGCTTCATAGTACTTCTGAAGTAAAATCTTATTTGCTCGAAAGCATAGACTTCTTAGGAGAGTCAGATGAGCGAGTCCGAACTTAGGGTTTCAAAAATCAAAGATGGCACAGTCATTGACCACATCAAGGGTGGTTACGCTCTAGATGTCATAAAAATTTTGGGGATAACTGGAAAAGAATCACGTGTTATAACAATTGCAATTAATGTTCCAAGCAAACGCTTCGGAGTTAAAGATATTTTGAAGATTGAAGGCAGAGCTTTAAATGCTCAAGAAGTAAACCGCATAGCTCTTGTTGCGCCTCGAGCATCAATAAACATCATCCATAACTACAAGGTTGTTGAAAAAGTAGAAGTTAAATTGCCTCAGACAATTGAACGATTGGTAAAATGTGTCAATCCTTGTTGCATAAGTAACAGCGGTGAACCAGTTACCTCAAAATTCTACGTTAAAAATGAAGAACCGCTATTGCTAAAATGTCATTACTGCAGCGTAACTTTAGAACAGTCTGATTTGCTACAGCAGCTTTAAGTCAAAATCTTCCGAGCTAATTCAAACAACTGTTCAAACTCTTTTTCCTTAAACGGTTTGCCTTGATTTATTGCTGGGCACTCTAAGGTTACATCAAAAACATGTTTTTCTTTATCTAAATCATACATTAATTGAAAAGGATAAAACCTGCAAATCAACGGTCTCAAAGAGTAAATTGTGCATTGATTGTTTTTTAGGAAAAAACATTTTCCCTCGTTGGTTTTTTTCATCTCAAAACAATATGGTTGTTTATCCATGATTTCATTTGAAAACCTGTTTGCGGATATGCCCGTTTCTTTAGCTATTTTTTGCATTTCACATCGAAGAAGAAGAATATGTCTTGTCTTTTTGGGTGTATCTCCACAGCATAAGCCACATCCGTTGCAAGAAAAACTTATTTCAGTTGGATATGTAAAATCCACTTTTATTCAACAGATCTAATTAGAAAAGGTTTCATAAAAAACTTCATTTTCCAGATTAACTTTTTTCGGATTCTTTCTCTCGATGACTTTCTCCATATTGATAGGGTCTGTTGAGATTTTTTGCAAGTTTCTTTGAAAATACTTCATCCATATTCATATTTGGGCAGGCTAAGCGACTTGCATCTAAAATGTAAAAGATCACATCTATCAGTTCCTCAGCGATTTTCTCTTCAGGAAACCCTTTTTTCCAAGCATCGCTTGCTTCACCTAGTTCAATGAAGGCGAAAAGTAGTTTCTTGGGGATGTCCTCAGGTTTATTATAGAATCCTTTAGCTATAACAAGGGCTGCGATTTCCTTTTTCATCTCTTCTAACTGCAAGTTTGTCTGCCTCAAAACTTACCAGTATTGCCCATGTATATTTAGCTTAGTTTTCATTTTTCGTATTTTTTGCTTTTTCTTTTTATTAAAAAGATTATTCGGTTAGTTAGAGCAAAGTTTTTTCTATTGTTTTACATTCTAGTCGGTGAATTAAGATGAGTGATAATCCCAAAGTTTGCCTTGTTTCCTGTAGCGCTCTCAAAGATGAATTGCAGCTTCTAGTGAAGCAGAGAAAATTGAATGCTGAACTGGTTTTTGTAAGTAAGTATTTTCATGTAGATTATGATGAGGTGGAGCGAAACCTTCGCAAAGTTTTGGAAGCCACTTTGAAACGTTTCAAAGGAAAAGTAGTTCTAGTATACGGTGACTTGTGTTTGGGGCAAAATGGGGAAATGAAAAAGCTCGCCGAAGAATATGGTGTTGTCAAGGTTGATGCTGTGAATTGTGTAGACTGCCAACTCGGAGGTGGAGGAAAATCGCTGGAGGCTGATCCAGAACATAATTTGATGTTTATGGGTCCAGGAATGATCGAGTTCTTTAAACACATGAAGGGCGAGCTTTTGAAACAGGGTATGAATGAAGCAGTTTTCGCAAACATGTTCAGTGGCATAAAAGGTTTTGTTGTACTTGACACATGCGGCACTATACAAAAATTGACTGAAGACTTGGAAAATTCAGGATTAAATATTCCTGTTATAGAAGTTCGTGACGGTTGTCTTAATAATGTTTGGCGAGTGGTTTTTGATGCAATTGAACTTGCAACAAGAGCCAGATGACATTTTTAACTACTATAAGTTAGCTTTTCAATTGTTCGAGGAGGGCAGTAGTTACCGCAAATATTAAAGAAGCATCTGCACAATACTTGAAACATTAAAGTGGGGTGTGCATGTCTTTATGGAACAATCAGTTCCCTCTCAACCAATGAAACGACTTGAAGATTGGAAATCAAGACTTATTGATCTTTCAAGAAAAAATAACTTGTTATATTTCAAAAAGAACAAGCGAGGAAATCTCACAATCACACAACCTGACCCGCAAGCAGTATTTAACACTCTTGTGCTAAAGAAACGAAAAATGGAGTTTTGGATGCCTAAGGAAGAACCCTTATATGAGAAGAATCAGGAGTCAAAAACTAAAAATAGACCAAAAAAAATGGCTAGAAAAGGTAAAACAGAAGAAACTGATGATAATAATGCGAAAATAGAGCAGACTTCAATAAAAGCAACCATTTTGGATATTTCAGTGAAGAAGGAAGAGCCAAAGCAACGTCCAACAGCAGGCCAACTAGTATGCGAAAACTTGTCCCAGGCAGAACTTGAACGTAACCTCAAGGGTTTGCAGTGGCGTTCACTTTTAGACTACAGAGAACGCGGTGTTCGAATTTTGCATGCGGCATTTGGCAGTCTAAACTGGGTTGATTTTGAAACCAAAGAGAAAGTTATTTCGCCACTCATTTTAGTGCCTTTGGAATTGACAAGAGAGTCAATCAGGCAACCATATGTAATCACTGTTCCTCCAGTTGAGGAAGAAGCAGTTTTAAATCCTGCATTGCTATCAAAGCTGAAGAGTGATTACAAAATTGATTTGCCTCAGTTGCCTGAAGAATGGGAAAAACAGAATTTAGCAAGCTATTTTGCGTTGATTAGCCAAGCGGTTGCAGAAATGGGCTGGACTACTGAAGCTTCAGTGAACGTTGGGCTTTTCAATTTTCAAAAACTTGTAATTTATAAAGATTTGGAGTCAAATGCCCAGCTTGTAACTCAACATCCAATTATCCGAGCAGTAGCAGGCATAAAAGAAGACGGCTTGGTTTTGAATGATTTGCCTGATGAGAGAGACGTTGATAAGATCGAAACTCCGGCTAGAACTTATCAGGTGCTTGATGCAGATAGCAGCCAACGTGTTTCAATTGAGTATGCATTGCGAGGACAAAGTTTTGTGATGAAGGGTCCTCCAGGTACTGGAAAAAGTCAAACTATCGCAAACATTATAGCTGAGTCTATTGCTCATGGCAAGTCTGTGCTTTTCGTTAGCGATAAAATGGCTGCTCTCGAAGTGGTTTACAAGCGATTAAGGGAAGTTGGTTTAGCGCATTTTTGCCTTGAGCTTCATAGTAGTAAAGCTAACAAGCAACAAGTCGTTGCTGAGCTAAAACGCAGTTTAGACGAGAATATGGTGCCACGAAGGTTGCCTTCTGAACATGAGTTTGAACTCATGACGCAATACAAAGAGCAACTAAACGGATATGTCACAGCGTTACATGATAAGCGCCTATATTTACAGATGAGCGCTTATGAAGTTTTAAGCAAAATCTCCAGCCTTGAACGAGTCCCATTTGTGCCAGTTGGTTTAACAGAGCTATCAACACTTACTCCTCAAAAAATGCGTGAACTTGAAGATTTAGTATCTCAACTAAGCAAGGTTTGGCAAGTCGTTGAAGAACCAGATTTTCCATGGCTTAGTTATAGCTCTGGAACTTATAACCTTGAAATACGTTCTGAAGTCTTAACCACGCTGGAAAAAATTAACCAAACACTTCACGAGCTTCAAATTGAAATCGAAGACTTCTCCTCAAAGCTTGGTCTGTTTCCGCCCGAAACATTTGCAAGAATAAACTGGCTCTTGGAAGTTAGCATACTTCTATTTGAAAGTCCCAAGCCAGAATCTTATTGGCTGACAAACCCGGACCTTAAAACGCTTTTGACTGAAGCTAAAGCCTATTTAGAAACAAGCATTTGGATAAAGAGCACGCGTTTAGGCTTGGCCGAACGTTATGAGCCAACCTTATTCAACTTGAATTTAAACAGGTCAGCAGAGCTCAAACAGCAGCTTGCAACACTTAGCAAAAAAATGCCCGGCGTGAATCTGGAAGAAGGCGACCTTCTGAATAAACGTGAAAAATTCTTAGGTTTCGTCAAGAACACAGAGCTTTCAACGAAGAAATGGCGCGAAAATTCTCAGGCACTCGCGTCGGTTCTTGGATTAGACAGTGAAGATCTAACAATAAAGCACTTAAAAGAATTGTCTCGTATGGCTCAGTTATGTTTTGCTGAAGACAAGCCTGAAGCACAATGGTTTGATTCAAACTATTTTGCTCAAGTTCAAGAAACTGTTGCAAAAGCTAAACGACTATACCAGGATCACAATTTGCTAAAAAGCCGACTTGATGCAACCTATTACGACGGCCTCTACTCTTTGGATCTTGACGATCTAATAGCCAAGTACAATGGACCCTACCAGAGCGGTCTAAAAATGTTTAATTCAACTTTCCGCAATGACCAAAAACAAATTGCAAAATTAACAAACGACGGCAAAGTTCCAAAAACAATTTTGCAAGACCTAATAGATGCTAAAAAAGTGAAAAAACTCCAAGCTCAAATAGAAGAAGAAGCCGAAACCGTTCGAACCTTAATGGGGCACTACTACCATAAATATAGAACTGACTTTCAAGGCGCAGAAAAAGCTATAGAACTTACAAACGAAATCAGAAAGATTTCATGGGCAACAATAATTCCTGAAAACCTTCTAAAAATCATTACTAGCGAAACCAGTCCTTCTCCGATGATTAGAAACTTGGGCTTAGACCTCTCAGAATCAGTTGACAGATGGGAGCAGCAAAGAAAAGACATGGAAGCATTTATCCCCGCAAATTTGCCTATGTCTGGCTTATCAATTTCTGATACGTCCTTGCCGCTTATTGAGGAATGGGCAAGTGAATTAGAACAGCAACTAAACGCATTGTACGTGCTAACTAAAGATACGTTGACAACGGTCAAAAACGAACCCCAAAATTTCAAGCAACTTCTAATGGACATTCAGAACGCGGAGAACATTCGCAAAAAAGAAGCTCAAATAATAGGTGAAAAAGCACAATTACAACTCAAATTCGGTTCACGTTTCAAAGAGCTTGAAACTGACTGGCAAAACATTGTCAATGTTTTAGAATGGGTTCAGAAAATTCAAAATGCATTCCTTGACATTCCAGTTCCACAAGCATACGCAGACATTGCAGCACAAGGACCCAGTGCTGCCCCATCCAATGTGGCGCTTAAAACAAAACGTGACAACTCACTCAAAGTTCTTGGTGATTTCAACTCTCGCTTCGATTCGGATATGATGTATCAGAACCAGAAACTTAAGGACTGCGAAATCAAAATCATTAGCGACCGAATTAAAGCACTTCGCGACCGCGTAGATGACTTACAAGTTTGGATTGACTTCAAAGACATCAAAAACCGCTTCATACTGAGAAGCTTAGAACAATTTTTCAATCGATTGGCAACCCAGCATATTACAGCGACTGATTTGCTTTTTGTTTTTCGTAGAGGTGTCTATCAGGAATGGATAAACAACCTCTACAATGAAGACCAACAATTGGGCAGGTTCAGACGGGAAAACCACGAACAACTCATAGTTGACTTCAAACAACTTGACCAAGACCTGATTCATCTTAGCTCCAGCATGGTCATTGAACAAGCCAATAGCCGAAAACCTCAAGACATCCTAATTCAGGCAGCCGATACAGAAGCAGCTATTCTCCAAAAAGAAGCAGCTAAAAAACGCCAACTTATGCCTATCCGCACATTATTCCAAAAGATACCCAACCTGCTTGTAAAGCTTAAGCCATGCCTTTTAATGAGCCCCATAACAGTTAGCCAGTTCCTTCCAGCAGAGAACAACAAATTTGATCTAGTGGTTTTCGATGAGGCTTCACAAGTTGTCCCTGAAGACGCAATTGGCTCAATTTACAGAGGTAAAATCCTTGTTGTTGCAGGCGACAACAAACAGCTTCCTCCCACATCGTTTTTCCAGAAAAACTTACTTGACGACTTTGATTATGACGTGTTAACAGATGAGGACGTTGAAGTTTTCGACAGCATACTAGATGAATGTTTAGGTATTGGTCTGCCAGTTAAAACTTTGAAGTGGCATTACAGAAGTAGGCACGAAGATCTGATTGCATTCTCTAACCACCAATTCTACGATGACAGCCTCATTACATTCCCCGCTGCTAAAGCTCAATCAGATAATCTAGGTGTAAAATTGGTTTATGTTGACAACGGAATCTATGATCGCGGTGGCAAAAGAAACAACCCAGAAGAAGCAAAAAAAGTCGCTGACCTAGTTTTTGAGCACTTCAAAAATTATCCGATGAAAACCCTTGGTGTCGTCACCTTTAGCATTGCGCAGATGGAAGCTATTGAAGATATAATAGACGAACGACTCAAACAACAACCAGAATTTGAACAATTCTTCAAGGAAGATCGATTAGAAGGTTTCTTTGTTAAAAACTTGGAAAATGTTCAAGGCGACGAACGAGACGTAATTTACTTCAGCGTAGGGTATGGCTACGACCAGAACAAACAAATGGCTATGAATTTTGGACCACTCAACAAACCAGGCGGGGAACGCCGATTAAATGTAGCTGTTACACGCGCCCGCGAAAAAGTGGTGCTGATAACCTCAATTAAAGCCACCGATATTGATGCTGAAGCCAAAGCAGCAGGAGTTCAAATCCTCCGCTTTTACCTTGACTATGCTGAACATGGACCAGAAACTTTGCTCTCTGTTAAAGAAAGGGAAGTAGAATTTGAATCAGCCCTCGACGAAGACGTTGCAGCT
This sequence comes from Candidatus Bathyarchaeota archaeon, assembly GCA_963701045.1. Lineage (GTDB taxonomy): Archaea > Thermoproteota > Bathyarchaeia > Bathyarchaeales > Bathycorpusculaceae > Bathycorpusculum. The sequence continues at coordinate 50,830 of OY969560.1, read as the reverse complement.
GAAATTAAGAAACTTGGCTACGAAATTGTTCCGCAAGTCGGATGCAGTGGTTATCGAATAGACATTGGCGTAGTTGACCCAGTAAATCCAGGATGCTACTTGCTTGGAGTGGAATGCGATGGTGCTACATACAAATCAAGCAACAGTGCCCGAGACAGAGACCGACTCAGAGAACAAGTCCTTAAACGACTCGGCTGGCGTTTACACCGCATATGGTCACCCACATGGGTTTCTAGAAGAGATTCAGAAATCAGGCGATTAAAAGAAGCTCTTGAGCAATCTCAACAAGTCCAACTTGAAAAAGACACACTAAAACCAGCCATTGAAACCAAAACAGACAATTTTCCCGAAACCGATATTCAAAAAATTGAGTTCTCAGGGATAGAAAAATTCGGTGTCCCATACAAAACCTACCCACTGAAAGCTACATATAACCCCTACATCAAAGTTGCAGCAGCCAACTCTTCATATAACTCTAAACAAAGAAATGAGTTCCACTACCCCGAAAACAGAGAAAACCAAACAAAACTACTTTCTGAGCTCGTCCAAAATGAGGGTCCAGTTCATTTTGACTATGCCATCGAACGTTTAGCGGCGGCTTGGGGTGTCAAACAAGTTACGCCACAAATCTCACATGCAGTAAAAGAGTCCCTTAGTAATTTGTTAAGAGAGCAGAAGATAATAATTAAAGGCAGTTTTCTATGGCCACCTCAACTCAAAGAGACTCCGATTCGTATTCCAGTTCAAGGCATTCCTGAAACTAAACGCAAGCCTGAATATATTGCGCCTGAAGAAGTGGAGTCTGCAATGAAGCTGGTTGCTCAATATGCCTTGGGGATATGCGTTGATTCATTGATTGCTGAAACTGCTAAGGTGTTCGGCTTAAACCATGGCAATTCAGATGCCAAAGCGGTGTTCGGAGAAATTTTGAAGCGGCTATTAAGGGAAAGAAAACTCTTCATCAAAGACGGCGTAATAACTGCCGCCTAAACTTTATTTATTTCTTTTATTAGAATAGGCAAATCTGTTAAAGCAGTTATTATATAATTTGCGCCGTGCGTTCTTAGCTGATTCAGAGTTGAAATTCCCATTGGCAACCCAATTGCAACTGCTTTGAGTTCCTTTGCGCTTTGCATGTCAACAATGCTATCTCCAACAATCACAGTTTCCATAGGACTTGCTTCCAACGCTTTAAGAGCAATCTCAAATTGTTCGGTGCTTGGTTTAACATATTTGACTTTGTCTCTTGCAACAACCACTTTGAAGAACTCTTCAATTTTGAAACGCCGAAGAATATAATTCGCTACTTTTTCACTGCTTGTAGTGCATAATCCGATTTTGAGTTTCATTCTAGTAAGCTCTTTTAATGTTTCAATTGCTCCAGACTGCAGATTTGTTGTAGCTGCTGCTTCCAACTCAAATTTTTCAGCAATTGCTGAGATTTTGCTTCGGATTTCTTCAAAGTTTTTGCCACTTTTTTTATGGAAAATTTCTGCGTTTTTTAGCATATCAAAAACGGATTCATTAACATTTAGCACTGAGATTGGAACGCCTGTTTTGATAAGGTAACTCCTGACTTCTGCTCTTAACGTTTTATAGTCCAAGTTAAAGATTGCAAGTGTTCCATCTAAATCAAAGATTACAGCTGAAGCAAGCATAGTTTTTAGCTCCATTTATCTCTAGACTTGGCTTATCACTTGTCTAAACAGAAATATACTTTGTGGTAAAATGACGTTTTTAGGCTTTCGTGGCTAAAATGTTCTTTTTGAAGCAAAAGCTCTATTTTTTAGTTCTGTAGTCAGAGCGCGCCACTTCTTGTGTCTTAAGGTAGGCTTGCTGAGGTACATATTCCTGTATCATAATGTTATAATCGCTTTCAAAGCCCGCTCAGCGGGATTATCAATTATCTGCAAAGCTTTCCCAAAGTCATCTAGCTTAAACCTGTGCGTTATGAGCCCTTTAACATCTACCAGTTTGCGAGCAATCAGTTCAACTGCTGCAGGATACTCAACGGGCGAAATGTAAATTGTAAAAAAGCATGCTTCATCTGCATCCTCCAAATTCATGTATCCTTTAGATTCGCCGACCAAAGCCACCTTTCCAGCTTTCTTAACTAAAAATGGCGTCTGCTCAACAGTTATTTGGGTTCCTGCCGCCTCAATCACTGAATCGGAGCCTATCTTGGTTATTTTCCTCACGATTTTAACCGGATCCTCTTTTTTTGAATTTATTACTACATCCGCCCCATATTTTTGGCTATGTTCCAAGCGATAGTCTTCTATGTCAATGGCGATTACTCGGCATCCTTTAAGTTGAGCAACCTGGGTCATGAGCAGGCCAATGGCGCCTTGGCCAATGATTGTAACCCAATCGCCTAAGTTAGGTTTAATATGATCTAAGACGCGAAGTGCCAAAGCCACTGGCTCTACCACTGCTGCTTCCTCATCGCTAACGTCTTCAGGTATTGGAATGAGGTTTCTGGGTAACATGGGTTTGGATTCGGCAAAAAAGCCATCTCTTGTTAAACCATAAAACTTGCCTTTAGTACAATAAGTTGGTAAGCCTCGAAGGCAAAAGTAGCAGTGTCCGCAATTTACTATCGGAACCATAACCACCCGTTCGCCAGTGTCATCGCGGGTTCCACATGCATCATGACCTATGATTCTGCCCTTTTTCATCCATCGCCATTCACCACGATAAAAATGCATGTCTGTGCCACAGATGCTTCCAGCCTTGAAATTTACTAGCACTCTGTTGCCTTTAACTTGAGGCTCAGGGATTTCGTCGATTTTGATGTCATATGGTCCATGATAAACAGCCCCTTTCAAAAACATCAACTCCAATGGTTTTAAGCTTTGATTGCGAGGTATAAGTGTTGTTACTTTGCTCATTTTTAATTACGTTAGATTAATAAAAGTAAACGGAGCATGTTTGTTTTGATCACTTATGAATTTGGATGAATATACGAAAGAGCAGCTCTGGCAGCTTATTGTAGAAACAGTTCACTGCTCTGTTATGTACCCCACTCACAAGGCGTATACACGGGACAGTATTTTGCCGCAAAAAGCTGATGTTTCTGCCAATGAGCTTTCCGAAATGCTGGAAATGTCGCTTGGTGAGTCTCTAGTAATTCTAAATGAATTGATGGCGGATAAGAGACCTCCAGTTTAGTTCAATAGGCTGTTAATGTTTGTATTTTTGCTTGGGTTCAATAAAGAGGTTGGTTAGTTGCCGTCATGTTTATATATGCATAACGTTTTCCACTAAAACTAGTGGAAAAAATGAATTCAATGCAAAAAATTGTAGCAATTGTACTTATCATTATCATATTGGCTGGAATAGGCTCTTATGCTGCTTACTCATATACACAAAATAATCATCAAAATAATCAAGCCACGCCGACACCAACTGCAAGTCCCACAGCGTCTCCGTCGCCAACTCCATCTTCAACCCCAATACCCACCAAATCACCAACACTAACGCCAACACCCACACCGCACACAACTGCAAGTCCCACATCTTCCACTTCGCCAACTCTATCTCCAACCCCAACACCCAGTCCGACAACTTTGAATGTAGCAACTACAACAAGCTTGCATGACACAGGACTCGAAGATACAGGAATAAATGGCAACACAGCAGGTACCATTAAGGCAGCTTTCGAAGCAAAGTACCCTTGGATAACGGTTAACTTCATTGCACTAGGAACTGGTGCTGCTATTGCCCGGGCACAAGCAGGCGATGCGGACATGATATTGGTCCATTCCCCCACACAAGAACTCACATTCTTAACAGGCGGATATGGAGTAGACAGAAAAATCATAGCATACAACTTTTTCACTATCGTAGGACCCGCAAACGACCCTGCAGGCATCAAAGGTATGACAAACGTGACACAAGCACTAATACAATTATACACTTCAGCCCAAACCAATTCACAAGTGCAATGGGTAGCAAGAAATGATAGCTCAGGAACAGCCACCGCAGAGCAAAACCTATGGAAAGCAGCAGGCTATACAAACTACAATTCATTGCTCGCGCAAACCTCATGGTTCCATGCGACTGGACAGGGAATGGGAGCAAGCTTACTCGTAGCTAACAACGGCATCGGCGGAGGCTCAACCGCATACATCCTCTCCGATATGGGCACTTATCTAGCATACTCTAAAGACGGCAACATTCCGCAACTAACCATCGAAATTCAAAATCAACAAGCATTGCTAAACGTTTACAGCGCAGTAATTGATAACCCACAAAATGCCGCTTTAGCAAGCATCAACTTTAATGCTGCATTAACATTTGTAAACTATCTTGTCTCTAGCGAAGGTCAACAATTAATAGCCAACTTTGGAACCTCAACTTACGGCCAACAACTTTTCGTTCCGTTCGTACCTTTAGCCAGTGGAACCGCACCCAACGCCACCTTGCTCGGATGGATTCAAACTTATGCATACATCAACTCCAGCAACCAAATTAGCGCCAGCGGCACTGAATGCCCAGCAGCATTTCGGTATAATGCAGACACTTTATACTTGCCATCTTATGATACTGTTGCCTCACAAAACTTGAACGCTCAATTCAGCATCCCAAACTATTTGCAAACAAATCCCAAGCAATTTGTAATTGCCCCGCCGCCATCTACACCTAGTAAAACAATTAGTATCTAAATGAAAGAAAAGCTAAAATTAAGTCTCCCTCTATTTCTTTGTGATATGCATGGCTGATATTATCGTTCAATCTTTTCAGCAAGCATTAAATTTAATCAATAGTGGTAATCCTGAAATCTACGCAACGGTTTACAGAACGATCTATGTTGCAGGCGTAGGTGCACTCTTAGCATGTCTGTGGAGTGTTCCAATTGCTGTACTTTTAGGATTATATAATTTTAGAGGAAAATGGGCTATTACAGGCATCTTTAACGCTCTCATAGGCATCCCTACAGTTGCACTCGGCTTGCTCATGTATTTACTTTTATCGAGGCAGGGCGAATTCGGTTTCTTGCATCTTTTGTATACCCTTAACGGCATAGCGATAGGCGACGCTATCCTTGTCTCTCCGCTAATCATAAGTTTTACAGCCGACGCATTAGGAAGAGCCGACATACAACTACGAGACTTAGCTCGGACGCTTGGAGCATCAGGCTTCAGAACAAACCTTAAGCTTATTCGTGAAACAATGTGGTCCATGATTCTCTCAATAACCGCCGCTTTTAACAGAGGTTTTGGAGAACTTGGGATTGCAACTCTTGTTGGCGCCAGTCTGCTGGGTAACGGCACAGTATTTAGCGGAACAAGAGTTTTGACAACAGCTATCGCGTTGGAAACAAACTTTGGGCGCTTTGATGTTGCAATGGCATATGGAATTATTCTAATGGCAGTAGTTATCGCTTTAGCATTAACAATCAGCTTAATCGAACGAGTGAAAGACCGCGAAGGCGAATTAAGAAAATTCATAATATGGAGAGGTTGGAGCCCAGGTTCATGAGTATTAACCTAAAACTTATAGACATCAAAAAAAGCTATCAGAACGTCACAGCCCTCAAGTCTGTTTCGCTTGATATGCAAGGCGGCAAAATCATCGTTCTATTGGGAGTTAACGGCTCGGGAAAAACCACGCTTATGCGTATTGTTGCGGGCTTGGAAAACGCTGATGAAGGACAGTTGCTCTTTAACAACCAAAACATCGACTGCAAATCTATTCGCCAAATCTCAACATTGGTTTTTCAGAAATCGGCAATGTTTAGCACCAACGTATATGACAACTTGGCATTTGGCTTAAAAATCAGAAAAGTACCAGAAAAAGAAATTATCAAGAGGGTTGCTGAAGCTTTGCAGGCAGTTAGGCTTTCAGGGTTTGAAAAGAGAAGAGCCAAGAAAACTTCAGGAGGCGAACAACAGAGGATAGCACTTGCAAGAGCTTTTTTGTTGGAATCGCATGTTCTACTTTTGGATGAGCCTACGGCAAATTTAGATCCTAATAACGCCGCTATTATTGAAAAGGCAATAGTTGCCAAGAAGAGTACTGAACGGATTATTGTTATGGCTACGCATAATCTTACTCAGGCAAGAAGAATAGCAGACGAGATAGTCCACATCTACAATGGACAAATTGTTGAGACTGCCCCGTCAGAAGAGTTCTTTGAGAACCCCAAAAGCGAAATGTCGCGCAAATTCGTTAATGGCGAATTAGATTATTAGAAAATGTCTGAATTATGACCTGACTAAGTTTATATGGCGTCTGCGACATAACTCTGTTTAGGATGCTTTCCAATAAGAAACATACACTTTCGTGTAAAGTCTGGATAGAATACAAAGGCCAACCATTAATAGGCAAAGGCGGTGCCGAAATTTTAGAAGCCATAGACAAGGAGAGCTCAATTTCTAAAGCTGCAGAAACTTTGGGAATGTCTTACCGTTATGTTTGGAATTACTTACAGGATATCCAAAAAACGTTAGATGAACAAATTGTTGACACCTTCAAAGGCGGCAAGGCTGGAGGCGGCGGCGCAAAACTAACATCTTTGGGAAAAAGTTTGCTAGAGGAGTACCATCAAGTTGAGACTTATCTCGGAAAGGTTCTACATGAAAAAAGCAGGTTGGAGGTGAAAGCAGTGAAGTTAAGCGCAAGAAATCAATTTAAAGGTAAAGTTATTGCTGTAGAAAAGGGTGTCATAACAGCCAAAGTTAAGGTTCAAGTTACGATGCCTGTTACAATTACGGCGGTAATCACTAAGGACGCCGTTGACGATTTAGATATTAAAGTCGGAGACGAAGTCGAAGCAATCGTTAAGTCAACAGAAGTAATGATTGCTAAATAATTTCTTTAAAAAGTGAAAAAATAGCTTTTTTGCCCTATTTTTTGGAAAATCATTTAGTCTAATATAAAGAAAATAGAACTTTGAAAAAAGTTGGTCGTTTTATTCTACAACGTATCTGTAGGTGATGTGTTCGCCTGCAGTTGTGCTTTTTCTTGTAATTTTGAGGATATCACCTGGTTGAGCGCCGATTGCTTTGACTGCTGGGTCACCTGACTTTATTTGTGGCATTTGGTAGGGTTTGACTTTGAATTGGGTGAGTAACTGGTTTTTTTCTTTTTCAGTTAAGATTTCATGCAGCGGAACAAGTGCATGTTCGAATATGTCAAAGACTGGGAATGATTTCGGTAAAAGCTCGACATTTTTCTTTTTTGCTCCCAACTTTACTGCGTGGGTGTATCTTCCTTCAGTGACGACAATTGCGCGGTCGATTTCTTTTTCTTTCATTATCTTGTAGAGATTGTTCATGGCGGCTATGCCAACGGTTGCTTCTCCAAGGATGCACCAAATTAATGCTTTTTCCTTGTCTTGTGGAATGTCAATAATGTAGCCTATTGCTCCTTCATGTGGTTCTTTTTCGAGAAGTTTGTATTTTCTTAGCTTAATTAGGACTTCTGCTTTCCGTTCTTCAATCGTTCCCATCGTTCTAGTGCTCAATTAAATAACCCTCAAATTACTGGAATAATCGAAAATCATAACGAACTATTACCCTTAAAACCTTTCTGCTTAAAAAGAGGATGAAGTTAAAGAAAAGGGACTTTTACCAGAATTTATGTCGGGAAATTTCATCTCGGTTGTCTTTTATTAGTTTGTAGCCAATTTTTGTTCCTTTGCCCTGCAGAAAAGCCAGTTGCATTAACATCATTGCCATTCCATCAAGGTAACGTGCGGATTTGAGAGGTCCACAATCTACAGGATCAAATCCGATATCCTTTGTCAAATTAGCTGCGGTTTGCTTGGCGTCCAAGTCGTCGCCTGCTATGAAAGCAGTTAACTGTTCTTTGCCAATCTTTCCTACACTTTGGTTAGCTGCAAAAACGGTATTAAACGCTTTTATTACGTGTGCTTTAGGTAGTTTCTTCTGTGTTTGTTCTGCCGAGAATGATGTACAATCTATTGATAACTCCAATTTATCGTTAACAGCATTTGTAACATCAATTACAACTTTTCCATCCGCAAACGGCTTAATCTCCTTTATTGCTTCACCTAAATTCTCGTATGGAACGGCTAAAATAATTACTTCTCCCCATTTAGCGGCTTCACTGACAGGTTCAGCGGGATCTCGATGGCCAAACCGCGTTTCATGTTTGCTACTTAATCCTTTGTTTAGAGCGTTACCGACATGTCCTTTGCCGATTATAGCAATTTTCATGACTGTTTTCCTCAATAACGGTCTAGAAGCTTTGCATTTTAAAAGTTGTGATTGCATCATGCCTACTACTTGAGTTTCCATGAACATCTTAGGGGTACATCGGATTCATTCCTTGATGTTAGCCTCTAAAAGCTTAAGTTGATTAAGGGATTATAAATTCGGTTTAATGGGTGGTACAGTGGATAAGACAGATCTGATATTGTGCCAATTATTGCTTGGAAACTCAAGACTTTCATATCGGGAACTTGCAGACAAACTTAACCTTTCAGTAACAGCTGTTCATAATCGGATCCAAGCACTGATAGATATAGGTATAATACGCAAATTTACTGCAAGATTGAGTCCGTTTGCTCAAAACGCTATTCATCTGCTTATTTTTGGTTACACGAAAACCAATACAATTATCGGCGTAAAACAGAAGCTTGAGAAAAACAAATGCGTCTACTGGTTGGCAGTAGGTGGTGGAAATTTTTTCTATGTAGGAGTCTACTTGCATAATATAAGCGAGATGGATGACGTTGTTCGATTCGTCAAAGAGACAGCTCAAATTTCCGAGCCAACCGTCGGGCTAACTGCGTCACCTTTGCCCTTCGTACAAAAGAACGTTAATTTTGAAACAAAACTTTGCGAGCTTGACTTCAAAATTATAAGATCCCTGAAAGATGATTCACGCAAAGCAACAAGCGTAATAGCTGATGAACTTGGTGTTTCAGCAAAAACTGTTAGTCGCAGACTATCCCGAATGGAAAAAAACTATTTGTTAGAGCTATCAATTGACTGGTATCCTGACGCATCAAACGATATCATGAGCATATTTCATGTACAACTAAAAAGCGACGCCAATCCTAACGCTGCTAACCTAATTTTACAAAAATATTATCCTAACACTCTTTTTTACTGGAGCTTGACCAACCTTCCAAACAACTATATTTTTATGGTTTGGACACCAACAAGCAAAGACCTTAAAACTACCCGTGAAAACATCGAGCAGGAAACTGCAATAAGCGCAGTAACTCCAAATGTCATTTTTACAGGTTATATATTTGATAGTTGGCGAAACCAGATTCCTTAAAATGTCCACTTTGTTAACTATTCATAGTTGAAAAAGGATTTTTTACAATGCTTTTTTGCTTTTTTCTAAACCATATAGTGAACATGAAACTAAATTCCACAACCTCATAATGTCATTCAACTCAAAGGAGACTGACTAACAAAATGAGTGAGAATGCAATAAAAATAGACAATTTATCAAAAAAATATGAAGACAAATTAGCTGTTGAAAACCTCAGTTTAGACGTGGCTAAAGGGGAACTTTTTGGGTTGCTAGGTCCAAATGGAGCAGGAAAAACCACAACCATCAATATTCTCTGTGGACTCGTTAAACCCACAAACGGTGTGGCCAAAATTTACGGTTACGACATACAGAAAGAAGCAGGCAAAGTAAAGGAGCTAATCGGCGTTTGCACACAGGAAACAGCAATTTACCCTTATTTGTCCGGAAAAGAAAACATTGAACTCTTTGGCAACTTGCAAGGCATGAATAAGAAAGCGTTAAAGGATCGAAGCAAAATGTTGCTCGAAAAGGTCGGGTTAACAGACGATGCAAAAAGATTAGCGTCAAAATACAGTGGCGGCATGAAACGAAGGTTGAGTTTGATTTTAGCACTGATTCATGACCCTCAAGTTGTGTTTTTAGATGAGCCCACAGTAGCTATGGATCCCCAATCTAGACATGCAGTCTGGGATTTTGTTAAAGAACAGAAAACACAGGGCAAAACAATCATCCTCACAACACATTACATGGAAGAAGCAGAGGAACTCTGTGACAGAGTTGGAATAATAGACCATGGCAAACTCATTGCACAAGGGGCCTCAAAAGAACTCGTTGCAAAAGGCAAGGTCAAGAATCTTGAAGATCTTTTCATTCAGTTGACCGGCAGAACCATTCGGGAGGAAGCCTAAAATGAACTTTCAAAGAGTAACAGCATTGGCTAAAAAAGAGCTTAAGAAAACCATTCGGGAACCCGCTGTCCTATTCATGATTTTCTTATTTCCGATAATTTTTGTCGTAGCATTTGGTGCATCATTTGGTGGAGTGGGAGGCAACCAATCTGTTACCTATCAAATCGGTGTTGTCAACTTTGATCATCCCCATTCAGTTAATGCATCACAAATTTTCCTTTCAGCCTTAACGGACACCAAAATCGTTCATCTTCATGCTTATGCAAATAATCAATCTGCTCAGAATGACCTCTCTCAAGGTACTATCCAAGCTATAATGATCATTCCGGAAGATTTCAGTCAAAGTTATGCATCATTTCAAACAGCACCTACCAACCCATCGCAGTGGACAAACACAACTGTTGCACTATATCTTGATAAGGGCTCATTAGTTGCAACCCAAGCAATTCCACCAATCTTACAGCAAACGCTCACAGGTTTAGCAGGCCAGAATCAGCAAACTGTAAGCCCATTCCAAGTACAAACAGCCTCGCTAGTAGAAGTTAAAACCGTAAGCTCACTTGACTTTATTGCACCAGGCATGTTCACATTCGCTTCGATATTTCTGATTATGATGGTTGCACAATCATTTGTACAGGATAGAGAAAACGGCATGATGAAACGAATACGCACCACTCCAACATCACCAACCGAATTCATGGCAAGTCAAGTAATCAGCTACATGGCAATTGCGTTAATACAAGCAGCCCTAGTCTTTGCAATGACATATGCCTTGGGCTTCCGTCCAAGCGTTGGAATAACCGCTTACGCCTTCGCATTCATATTGGTGCTAGTATTCTCGCTTTCAAACATAGGCTTTGGCTTAATCACTGCAACCATCTCAAAATCGTCAGGTGCAGCAACAGGACTTAGCTTTCTCTTTGTAATACCTCAACTGTTCCTTGGCACATTCGTTGGTGCATCATTATCAGGTGGGGCACAAATCGCAGGCAAATTCATTCCCAGCAGCTATGTTACAAACGCGTTAACATCAATATTCGTTAGAGGCGCATCTGTTGTAAGCGGAACCGTGTTATTGGATTTAGCGGTGGTCTGCGTCTCTTGTATCGCTATCTTGATTGTGGGTATAGTGCTATACGCTAAATACTACAAAATTTAGAACTTCTCTATCCATATCCCTTCTTCTTTTTTATTGCGTATGTTTAACTTGAAGAGTATTCAATTATTTATTGGGTTATTACTGATGGGTGATGCTTGGCGAGAACCTTACCATGTTGTAATTGAGATTGAAAATAAACAGTGTAAAATGGTCAAGAAACTTGCATCATTAGGTTTTAACCACCTTAAAGTTGTCGATGTGCGAAGTTCAAGCACTGGCGGCGTGAGACATCTAATGGATGTCGGCGAAGAACAAGCCAAGAAAGTTCCCAAAGAACTCGCAGCCAAAGGACATGTTGAAAGCAAATCTTCAGTATGGCTAGAAAGCGAAGGCTGTGAAGTTTGCAATACCATTCTTGCCCATGACGCCTTTTTGGTATCAGGAAAAAGCATGCAGGACAATATCATAACTTATAGTTTCATGGTACCTACTTTTGAAGCATATCAAGGTATCTTGAGCGAACTTAAGAAAGCAGGTCATCCAGTAAACGTACGCAAAGTCGGTAAGTTTGAGCCACAAATCGGAATCTTAACTGAGAATCAAGAACGGATTTTTTGGCTCGCTCTAAGAAGCGGATTTTTTGATTATCCAAGGCAGATAGGCATGGCTGAGCTTGCTGCAAAACTGGGAATTAGCGCAGCGACTCTCTCTGAGATTATTCGCAGAGGCACCAGACGATTGCTTGAACATTACTTTATGAAAGATCTGTAAAGTGATCCGGCAAATCCCTAACATATTAGGGACAAAATCTATTATTATCCAAACATGATTACTTATAAATGGTGTAATTTTATGAGTGAAACCCCAATGTTCTGTTATCAATGTGAACAAACTGCCAAAGGCACAGGATGCACTGTTGCAGGTGTCTGCGGAAAGTCTGCCGATGTCGCTAACCTCCAAGACCTGCTAGTCTACAAACTTAGGGAGCTCAGTCAACTCACAATCCAAGCTCAAAAAACAGGATTTAGAGATGAAAAAATAGACCTTTTCATTGCGGAAGCACTTTTCGTAACACTGACCAACGTAAATTTCGATCCGGAAGCCATAGCTACATATATTAGAAAAACCGGAGAAATGCATAACCAACTGCACAAACAGCTAAATGTCAAAGCAGATTATCTGCAATTAGCGCCAACTCTTGAAGGTATGATCGCCCAGGGAAAACAGCATGGCATAAACGCTGGTCCCGCAATGGATCCTGACCTACATGGGTTACAATGGTTACTGACTTATGGATTAAAAGGCGTCTCAGCCTACGCATATCACGCTTACTTGCTGGGCAAAAAAGACCCCAAAGTCTTCGATTTCATCCAAGAAGGATTAGTGGCTCCGCTCAACAAGTCGCTTAGCGTAAATGACTTTGTCGGCTTAGTCTTCAAATGTGGAGAAATTAACATCCGCGCTATGGAACTACTCGATGCAGGCAACACTGAAAACTATGGTCATCCAGTTCCAACCAAAGTTCCCCTTGGACATAAGAAGGGTAAAGCCATCGTTGTTTCAGGTCACGACCTCATTGATTTAGAGCATGTTCTGAAGCAAACTCAAGGTACAGAAATCAATGTTTATACTCATGGCGAAATGCTTCCCACACACGGTTATCCAGAACTCAAAAAGTACCCAAACTTCTATGGTCATTATGGAACTGCATGGCAAAACCAACAAAAAGAATTCGCCGCTTTCCCCGGTGCAATCTTAATGACAACCAATTGCATCCAACGCCCAATCGAAAGCTACAAGAACAACATTTTCACGACCGGAGTAGTTGGCTATCCAGGTATCCCTCACGTAGAAAACACAGACTTCTCGCCCGTAATCAAAAAAGCTCTTGAAATGCCTGGATTTCCAGAAGATGTCGAAGGCAAAAGTATACTGGTCGGATTCGGCAGAAATGCAGTGTTAAGTATAGCTGGAAAAATCATCGATTCAGTCAAAAGCGGGCATATAAAACGTTTCATCCTAGTAGGTGGATGCGACGGTGCAAAACCGGGACGCAGCTACTATACTGAATTTGTGGAGAAAGCACCAAAAGATACAATAATTCTAACGTTGGCCTGCGGTAAATTCCGATTTTTTGACAAGGAACTAGGTACAATCGATGATATTCCGCGTCTTTTAGATATTGGACAATGCAACGATGCTTACTCTGCGGTCAAAATCGCTTTAGCTTTGGCAGATGCTTTCAAAGTCGGAGTCAATGATCTTCCGTTGTCGATGGTGCTGTCGTGGTATGAACAGAAAGCGGTTGCGATCTTGCTGTCTCTGCTCTATTTAGGCATAAAGGACATGCGGGTAGGACCAAGCCTGCCAGCATTCATAACACCAAACATACTGCAGGTGCTAATTGACAAATTCAATATAATGCCAATCAAATCAGTAGACGAAGACCTCAAAGCCATAATGAAATAATCTTCTTTCTTTTTTTATAAGAATCGGAAAATAAGATACTTAGTAATCAAATAACTCTCTTCTTTTATTCTTAGACTTTTCTTTAACATTTGAATTTCTATATACTGTGTTCATCTCAAGGGAGTTGATGTTGCTGTTGTTGCTTAAGCCTTTAGCCTCTTGATTAACCACGCTATGTTTTTGCCTAGGTCATCCATGGTTTGCATAGCTTCTTCGTCTTTTTCGACGTCGCCTTTTTTGTTGCCTACGCCGATGTTCCAGTAGGAGCTGCCTGAAACAATCATTTGGTTAATAAGGAAAAAATGGTTTATGGCGTCGAAAGTTGTCATGGCTCCTGCTCGGCGGTTAACGGCGACGGCTGCTCCTACCTTAAACTTTAAAGCGTCAGGCGTAGCTCTGCACGCAAAGCCTGCGCGGTCAATGAGTGCCTTCATCTCTGGACTCATCATACCAAAATAGGTTGGAGATCCAAGGATGATGCCGTCTGATTGTACCATTTTTTGAATATGCTCGTTTATTTTGTCGCCGCTTATCGAACAACGTTGATTTTTTGTTTCAAAGCATGTGCGGCAAGCGGTGCAGCCCTGAATTTTTTCGCCTGCAAGCTGTACAAGCTCAGTTTCCAATCCTTTTTCTTTGACAGCTTTGAGTGCTCTGTTGAGCATTATGGCGGTGTTGCCGTCTTTTCTTGCGCTTCCACTAAAAGCTACAACTTTCATCTAAAATCCCATATTGGCTTACCAAGTTTTAATTTAAAAAAGTAGCGGATGAATTTTAGCTCTGAATTTTTTAAGGTATACAAAGAGTGCAACAACGACCAGAAGCGGGATTGCTACAGCTAAAATTATGAGTCCTGTCGGTATTGATGCTGAGATTTTCGGCGGTGAGATGGGACTTTGAATTAAGGGATAATTGTCCATGTTTAATACGTCTATAACGTATGGTGTGTCTCCAATTCCATCATGGTTCGTGTCTGTGCCATTATAATTGCTCCAATAATTTCCGATTTTGCCGTTATCCCAAGCATGTTTTGCCTCGCTGAAGTTGTAGATTTTGCAAACGCAACCGCTTAATTGTACTTCGTTTTTGACAAAGCTGTTGTCGCTGATTGTTATATCTGAGGGTATGTTCCCTGCATTATTGTCGATTTGTTCAAATCCAAAAAATAATCCCTGTCTGTTATCTGCAATGTAGTTTTTGGTTATGTTATTAGTTGAACCTGAGAGTAAAACTCCAACTATGTTGTCTAAAAAAGCGTTTTCAACAATTACGTTGTGAGTTGTGCGAATATAAAGTCCGATGCTAAAGTTGCTGATATTCAAGTTTTTCACTGTCACGTCACCCACTGATGCGTTAAAATCCAAGCCAATGATGTAAGGGACGGTTATCGTTGCATTTGGTCCTAAACCCAAAATCTGCTGAGTATTAATCTCATAAGCTGTGAGTGGTCCACGAAGGGTGAATCCGGCGCCGTCGATGGTTATATTGCTCTTCTGCACCAAAATGGGGTCGTAAACGTTGTCTGTGAATGTGTAAGTATTGCCGTTTCGTTGGATAGGAATGCTTGAGGGACTTACTGTCCCGTCGGGTAAAATGAAAACTGTTGTTGAAGTAATTTGTGAGGCGGCAGGCGCCAAAAACATTAACGCCGATATACTTGCTAAAAGAAAAACTGTTTGACAGACTTTTTGCCGCATCATTCTTCTTACCATTCTAGTCAATGTCCTTTGGCTTATTTGAACCATTAAGCCAATTCCTTGATCTAACTACTGTTTTTCCAGCAAACTTGAATTGCAGACAATCCTTATACGGGCACATCTCTACACAACGTAGGCAATAGATGCATTGGGAACTAGCAACATCTCCACAATCCTTCTCATAAACCTCTTTAACTTGAGTCGGGCAAACCCGTTTGCAAATGCCACATTTCTTGCATTTTTCCGCTTGTTTGTTTAGGCGCACGCCTGAGATCCATTTGAACGGTGGAAACCTGTTGAAAAGTGCAATCAACGCGCCCAATGGACAAATTTTGCACCATGAACGCCTAAAAAAGAACGCTGCAACACTAACTATGATTAGAATGATTATGTTAGTTGATGTTAAGTAGAATCCTAATTGGAAGAATTGACCTGCTGTAGTTTGCGTTACCCAGCTTGGTTGCATTATGCCCGCGGCGACATATGATAAAATGCACAGTGGCTTCATTGGGCAAACTTGGCAGAATGGTGAAGAGAAGTAATTCCAGACAGTTCCACCTTTCTCTGTTCCAGCAACTAGTTGTGAAGCAAAAATAACGCTGATTATGATGATGAGCGCAAGAATTAAGTAGCCTAATTGATGAAAGTGATCGTTGAATTGGTCCGAAAAAGTTCGCTTCTTTACCTTCAAAGCCTTACGCAGGCGAGTCATCAAATCTACATACAAACCAAACGGGCAAACCCATCCGCACCAAAATCTTCCAAGCAGAACTGCAGCAAATATGATTATGCCAAAAACCACTGCTAACCTCAAAATTCCTGCGGAGTCATAATGTACACCCCATCCGCCTCCTGTACTAAAGAATGGGTAAATGTAACTTTGAATTTGCCAGAGGGCGCAGGTTCCGATTCTTCCACATGGGTAGTAGCATGCATAAAAAGGCAGTGAAACTCCGTCGGGCATGGAGACGCCGGCGATGTTTGTGCCGATTAAGAGTTCATGTGGTGCAACCTGCTCAGCGGGAATTGGCAAGTTCTGGTGGTCAATGAAAACGCCGAAGAAAATGAGAAACAACAGCCCTATCTGGACCAGCAGACGCAGTGAGCTGATTTTTATCGTTTTATTTCTAAAACCCCACGCCATAGCTGCAATCCCTATACTAAGAATTGCCAAAGCAATGCCCACCACTTCCCAGTTTGTTTTATAGTTTAGCTTAACAGCAGGTGTTGGAGAAGGGACATCAGGGTGAGCTGGGTCGGTAACTACAGCAAACAAGCGATCACAGATTGCTCCATTAATTGAGAAAATATTCCAGTAGCCAGCCATATCCAGCTTTTGTGTAAATGAGAAATTTCCAGTTTTAGGGTCGCTCAAAACATATTTCTCAACAAAGGTGTAGTCAGGTCGGGTAAACACGATTCTTACACTTTGGTTTTCAGCAGGAGGGCATATTTGCCCAGTAACTGTAACGTTGCCATAAATTAGAAGGCTAGTTTTGTCTATGTCTGAGGTTATGCAGGGACCATAGCATGAAGTGACTGGTTGAATATAATTGGCGCTGACAAGGCAAACAACAACTATTACCGCAACTGTTAAGCAGACAACAGTTCGCTGTTTAATAGCATCCTCACCCGTAAATCCAATGTGTAACTATCTCTGATATATATTTTCAGAATTGAAAAAATAAGTTGATAAAAAACTATCTTGCATCAACTATTCGAGATGATATGCTTCTTCGCCGTGTTGACTGATATCTAAACCTTCTTCTTCCTCTTTGGCACTCACACGCAAAGGTGAGATCACATCTACTAGACGCAATAGTAGATAAGAGCCAACAAATGCAAAGACAGAAACAACTATTACTGCAAGCGCTTGAACTCCGAGTTGATAGGCGTTGCCGAATAAGATTCCATTAACGCCTTTGGGGTTAAATAGTGTAGTTGCAAATATGCCGATTGCAATTGCACCGATGATGCCGCCAATTCCATGGCATGCAAAAACGTCTAAAGTATCATCGATTCTTGACCTGCCTGCTCGCCAGTTAGCTACCAAGTTAGAAACTACACCTGCAATTAATCCAATAATAACTGCAGCAGTGAAGCTAACGTAGCCTGATGCAGCCGTTATTGCAGCTAGACCACAAACCGCACCAACGGCAATGCCGATTGCTGAAGGTTTACCTTTAATAAACCAATCCATAAGCATCCAGCTAACTGCCGCAGCTGCCGCTGCCAAATTAGTAACTACCACAGCAGAAACTGCAACACCATCAGAGGCTAATGCGCTTCCACCATTGAAGCCAAACCACCCAAACCAAAGCAATCCGGCGCCCAAAATTACATAGGGAATATTTGTGGGTTTGAACTCGCTACCCATAGGAACAATTTTGTTTGCGCCTTTTTTATCTAATGCTTTCATTTGGTCTTTCCAATAAACACAACCACTTCTTCTACCAACAACGACTGCTGCCGCCAACGCAGATAGACCAGCAGCGATATGCACAACTATGCCTCCTGCAAAATCTACCGCACCGAGAACATGGAGCCAGCCGTTGGCGTTCCACATCCAATGAGCGATGGGTGAATAAATGAAGGTTGACCACAAAACAACAAAAATTAGAAGAGATTTAAAGCGTATTCGTTCTGCGCAGGCACCTATTATGAGCGCCGGCGTTATGGCGGCAAACTTCAGTTGGAACGCAAAGAATAAAGCTTCTGGTATTTGAGGTGCATAAGAATTTGTACTGTTTATGGTTACTCCGTTTAATCCAAATAAGTTTGGACTAAAACCAATGATTCCGCCTACGCTTTGTCCATAAACGAAGTTATAGCCCCAAAAGAACCAGACAAGACTCACCACTGCGAAGATGATGATGCATTGGACAAGAGTTGAGACAAGGTTTTTTCTTCGAACTAATCCGCCGTAAAAAAAAGCCAACGCGGGAACCATAAGCATAACGAGAGCTGTTGATGTTAATACCCATGCAACATCGGCTGGTTGAATTGTAGACACAGTTGTTTCCTCATTAGCCTCATTATAACTTATTTATTCTCCCAATTTAGCAAACTAATATTTAAACAATGCATTCGCGTTAATATGATAGATATTTCTGAATGAATGTGCAAAGAAGCGCCTGGTATGCTTGCATTCGCTCAACAATTTATGGTTATGTACCTTAATTCATGAAAAACTGTTCAAAAACAAACAAGCTACGGATCAATCTTTTCAAAATCTATGCTGCAAATAATAGGAAACTAAGTTAAAACAAAAAAAAGAAAAAAGGATTTACTAGACCTAATTATGCTGCAAAGGCTAGTCGAGTTGGTATGCTTCTTCGCCGTGTTCACTGAGGTCTAAGCCTGCGTCTTCTGCTTCTTCGCTAACTCTTAACGGTGAAAACACGTTCACCAGTTTAAGCAACAGGTAAGAGCCAAAGAATGCAAACGGCACAACGACGCCAACTGCAATTAGTTGCACCCATAGCTGATGAACGTTTCCAAAGAGAGCACCGTTAATACCCGGAACACCTGCCGTTGCACTGACAGCCGCGGAAGCAAATAATCCAGTTGCAATAGCGCCCCAGATTCCGCCAACTCCGTGGCAAGCGAACACATCTAATGTATCGTCAACTCTTGATCTTCCTGCACGCCAAGATGCAACTAAGTTTGAAATGATTCCTGCTGCTAAGCCAATGATTAATGCCGATGAAACGCTAACATAACCAGCTGCTGGCGTAATTGCAACCAAACCCACAACAGCGCCAATTGCGATGCCTGAGGCGGATGGTTTGCCTTTGATTACCCAGTCTGCAATCATCCAGCTTACTGCCGATGCTGCTGCTGCCAAGTTTGTAGTTACGAGCGCTGAAACTGCCAAGTCGTTTGCTGCTAATGCGCTGCCAGCGTTAAAGCCAAACCAGCCAAACCACAGCAATGCTGCTCCAAGCAACACGTATGGAATGTTGGTTGGTTTAAATTCGATTGCATATTTCTTTTGCTCTAAAGCTTGCATGTGGGCTTTCCATGGTACTGCGCAGCCTTTTCGTCTGCCAACTACCAGCGCAGCCGCTAATGCTGAGAGTCCTGCGGAAATGTGTACGACTAAGCCGCCTGCGAAGTCGATGGCTCCAAGGGCGCGTAGCCACCCGCCGGGGTTCCATACCCAAAACGCGATTGGGGCATAGATTAGTGTGGACCAGAGTACCATGAATATTAGTAATGATTTGAATTTGATGCGTTCTGCGCATGCGCCGATGATTAGTGCTGGTGTGATTGCGGCGAATTTTAGTTGGAAAGCAAAGTACAGTAGTTCTGGTATGGTGGGTGCTAATGCGGGGTTTATTGAATGGATGCTTAGGCTGCTTAATCCGAGTAGGCCTGGGCTAAAGCCGATGACTCCGCCGATGCTGTTGCCGAATACGAGGCTGTAGCCCCAGAGTGCCCAGACTATGCTGATGACTGCGAAGATTATGAAGCATTGGACAATGGTGGATACTAGGTTTTTTTGCGTACTAGGCCTCCGTAGAAGAATCCTAGTGCTGGCGTCATTAACATGACGAGTGCAGTTGCAGTTATTACCCATGCTATATCTCCAGAGTTTGCTGACATTTTATTTATATCTCCTTAATCTTGACAATTGTATAGTAATTTATTATTAACCTGTACATCCTTGTCAAGCTTATATATAAAAGCTGCGCATATGAATCACAACTTTGTGATATAGTCCTCGAATGTCCAGTTTGACATTACTAATTTTGATTTCTATCCAAAAGTTAAAATCAACAAATCCCTGAAAACTAAAAATGACTAAAAACCAAACCTCATTCCAAATAAACAATCCTGCAAATAAGAGGATTTTTATTTGCCTGAACAAATTTGCAGTTCTACTAAAAAATGTCAAAAAATCAACCTATCAAATCTTTAACCTCCATTTCTAATTCGTGGTATACACTATGTTTTTATCGAATGAACAGTCAACTTATTTCAAAGCTGGGAAACACTACTTGGATTTTGTTTCAGCGATTATCAAAGCTGTCATAGCACTTTTCATAATAGTAGATCCGATAGGCAACGTCCCCATCTTTGTAGGTTTAACAGAAAATATGGCAGTTAATTACAGAAAAAAAGTCTACAACACAGCAGTAATTGTCGGTTTGATTTTGCTGCTTGTTTTTGCCTTCACTGGAACTGAAATTCTAAAGATTTTTGGAATATCCCTTGAAAGCTTTGAAGTTGCAGGCGGCATCTTACTGCTGATAATATCTATAAGGATTTTGATCTCAGGTTCTCGTGAAAAGGTTGAATCGCCTGAAAGCATAGGGGCTGTGCCTATTGCAATGCCTCTCCTCGTGGGGCCAGGCGCAATTACAACAGTCATTATTACTTTGCAAACTTACCAAGATATCCAACCTAATGGACCGTTTATCTCAGTTGCCATTGCAGTATTAGCAGTTGTGATTGTACTATCTTTAACATGGGTCATTTTAAGGTACACCGACGGGCTTTACAAGTTTTTAGGCAAAACAGGTTCTATGGTAATTGCTCGAGTAATGGCATTATTAATTTCAGCGATTGCAGTTCAGTATATTTTGGATGGAATCAGTCATTTTATGTTTTTGACGCACATAATTTTGGGAATTTTGTAAATCTGATTATCAGAAACTTGTTTTTGAGGGTTAGGAACAGTTATAGCTTACAAATACAAAATTAAATTATAAACAATGTGAGAGTGAATGGTATGGAACAAACCAAAACTTTTTCGGTCGATGAACTAAACGGTTTTAAAGGAAAAAATGGTAAGCCTGCTTATATTGCTTTTAGAGGTAAAGTCTATGATGTTACAAATTCTTCATTATGGCTAGAAGGTGACCATTTGGGACACAGTGCAGGCGTTGACTTGACTGAGGAAATGGAGATTGCGCCCCATGGCGAAGACGTAATGGAAAAAATGAAGGTTGTCGGCGTTTTAGCAAAGACCTAAGTTGCATAATTTTCTTCTTTAATTATGGTAGTTTTGATAATCTTTTTTGTCAACGGTATTTGCTTTGAAAGATACTGATAAACATGTAAATTATGGATGCCAAATTTACAATTGCGCTTATCCCGTTAAGTAGTCGAACTTGAGGAAAATAAAGAACATTGAAGGAGTTAAAGCTGAAAGCATAGGTCAATGTGAAAAGTGTTACTGCTGCACCTGCTTTTTTCATTGATAGTAACCCAATGGTTGACAAAATAAAAAGAACAAACAAAATTGAATTGTTAAGGTCAGCAGAATCCTTTAAAACTGTAATTTCCAATCCAAAGAAAATTACGTTAATTATCATCCAGGCGGCGATCGCATAAATTGCTGGTGTTCGTTTAGATTGAGCTAGCATGGTTAGATGTTTAGGGCTTTAACATTTTTAAAATTTACTAAAAAAAGAAAGAGGAAAAGTTTGTTTATCTTTTCCTTAATAGGATTACTGCTACAGCAATTGCGATAATTATTGCAATTGTGGAGGCTGCAAAGTACATTTCAACTGGTGCTTGGCTTGCTATAGGTTGCTGGGTTTGAGTTGGAGTTGCTGTGGCTGCTGCTTCAGTCATTGAGACATAGGTGCTTGCAAATGAGCTGCCATAAGAATCATCGCCTTTGAAAGTAGCTGTTATAGTGAATTGTCCTGCCATGTCTGGTTTCCAAGTGTAGCCAAATGTACCGCTGTAGCCATCTGATGTTACATCGCCAATATGTCTGTAGTTGCCGTTTGGATCTTGAACGTCAATTGATACTGGAACTCCTGTTATTGTTTCGTTTCCCCATAGTCCGCCGATTGGCATTTGCTTATGTATGTATTCCATTTGAGTGGACATTGATTGTTTGGAGACGCATGGAGTGCCTGGTTGTGCTGGTGACAAATCAAGGATTGCGCCCTTAATTACCACTGAAGATCCTAATGGTGCTGCTGTATCTGGTGCCGTGACGGTTGTCTCAGTTCTGCCTTTGCCTAAGACGTACAGTGTACCTGTGTAGGATTCTGAGATTGCCATGTATCCATCAGCGATAGCTCCCATGCTTCCAGTCATCAATGTTTTGAAGATACCTTCACCTGTAGTTGCGTTGATGCAGTGGAGTTGCCATCCTCTTGTGATTGGTTGGGTAGGAGTGTGTTCGGTGTTTAATGTGTAGATTTTTCCGTCGGCTGCGTAAGCCACTCCGTTAAATGACATGACCGTTGTTCCGTTTGCATCAATATATGGCGTTTCAAATGGAGTGATAGCTGGTGCTTCATACTTCCAAACTATTTTGCCTGTGTTCCAATCGAATGCATAAACACCTGAGTATCCGGTTCGGTAAAGCATGCCATAAGCTGATGTTGTATCGTAGGCTCCAAAGCTATTGACGTCCCATGGAGCATCCATTTGCTCACTTGTCCAAGCAATGTTTCCTGTTCTAATGTCGATTGCTATATAGTGTCCCCATGCATCTAAGAAAGGCATATTTTCCATGATCGGCAATGTCACATGAACCGCTGTAGCCCATGAATTGCTCGGCGCCTGCAGGTGCGATTGTCTTGTTTAGTATCACGGTGCCTGTTTTCAAGTCGATGCTTATTATTCTCTGTTCAGGGGTCGTTCCGCTAAAAGCAATTAAGCCACGTCCAAAAGAAACGGCAATGCCTCTCCGTGAAATCAGTAGTTGCTGGGATGCTGCTTATGGGCCATGTTATGTTATTCATGATTCTTTGTGTAAAGTTAGTATTTGTTCCGCTTGTTGAGAAATTAATTAACCGATAGTTGCCAGTACTTACTGTTTGTACACCTAAAGCGAATCCGTTCATGTAGTGTATAGCTGAAGTTAACGGTGAGATGGATATGTTCATTGTTTGGGCGCCAGTGTTTGCGTTATACTTGCATAGTCTGTTGCCATCTAAGTATGCAATCGTTGAAGGATACTCTATTGCACCTCCAAAGATCCAGCTTCCGAAGCTGTCAAGGCCTTGGGAGTGTGTGAATCCATCGACTTCCCAGAAAACTTCGCCTGTGCGAATGTCAACGCATTGTAATGCGGTTGTTGCAACTTGCTGTATGCTGCCATTAATTAGGTCAGAACGTACTCGTGGAACGGTTATGTAGCCTCGTCCGCCAATAGCCATAGTGATAACGCCAGGAGATAATGATGTTGTAGACGCTGGGGCTTCGTAACTATAGCCTTCAGCTCCGAATGTGGCATATCTGCCAGAACCTGTGATTCCTGCGATTCCTGACACACGTTTCCATGCAATGTGTGAGCTGCTTGGTCCTTGTACGTAGGGGTAGAAGTCGCTGCGTGGGTTCCAATATGGACTTGTAGTTGGGTAGAGTTGATAGAAGTCAGGGCCTGCTGGTCCATACCATGGCCAGTCGCCAACTATGGGTAGCCATTCTCGGTGTTCTACTGGTACAGGTCGTGTCCAATAGTCGGTTGGCATTCCTGCTGCGGACCAAGACCAAACCATATCTTTCTGTACTGTGAAGGTGTATTCTGGGCTTGAGTCGGGTTTATAGTAGGTTGAGCCGGTGTAGACTGTTGGAACTCCTTGGTAGCCGGCACCTGCGGCTGCTTGGCTGGTATAGATTACTCCGTCATTGTAGATTCCTGCTGGACAGAATGTGCCTGGGAAGTCAACTTTGTATTTGTATTCGCCTATCTGGTCAGGTGTGTATTCGAGCCATGCAGCGGCTGTGTCTCTTTCAGAGTTCATTGTAAATTCATCTACGGTTCCGTCTGGCTTTGTGATTGTTATATGATATCCGAGGAGTTTGCGGCCGGCGTTGGATGCTGGAGTAGACCATACGTTGACTAGAACAGTCTGGCCTTCACCTACGACTTTGGGTCTTGCGCTAATCCATGTCTGAGTATCAAATGTTCCATCAGCAACATCTCCAGTTTGTATCGGTCCAGTATACGGCTGCTTTGTAGCAAGCTGAGCTCCAACTGGCTGCACTGAAACTGTCACCAGCAAATCAGAAGCCATCAAAAGAACGACGATAGCGAGAGCGATTGTAACACTTTTGGTTTTATTTTTAAATGAAAATTGCATTTTTTATTCTCCTAAGTTTCAAAGCGTTTGGCGCTTTGTAGTTTAGGATTATCTTGGTAATTTGCTTTTAAATTTTTGCAAAATATGCCTAATATTTGCCGCTTACACAGTAGTGGCCTGCATTTTGCATCAGTTAATTCTCAGTCAATAATGCAGGTTGTTTTGACCTTTATTTCCATAAAGTTGGCGGTAAATAACCTACAAGCAGTTCAGGGGAATCAAAAATGCTTATCTGTTTAAAATAGCTAACAGTTTAAGTGAAGTTTTGGCAAAACCAGATTCTTAAGCCTGCGGCGTATCTTTCAAAATCCACATTAAGTGTGTTGTTCATGGTTATTTTTCTTGATAACTTGGGTTTGCAATTGTTGCCCATACCTTTACTTTTATTTGCAGGCACTTGGAGGCTCCCCTTTGCTATATGGTATATTGCTTGCTTCTTACAGCTATTGTCTTTATTTTCACCCATACTGTATCAGGGCTCAGTGACAGATTTGGTAGAAGAAGAATTTTGCTTTCGGCTTAGATGTATAAAGCTTAAGCTACTTCCTATTTGGATCTGCAAATGTTCTTTGGCTGCTTTTTTGGCGCTTTAAAAGTTTCTAATGAGCTCTGATTGTTGCAACTTGCGCTGCGCAATGGTTGCAACAACAGCAACAACAACCTATCTCTTTTAGTTGATTTAAGCTGGTTTTTAAAAAGATTGCTAATCTATAGTTTTTGGAAAAACATCCAAAAGCCATGGTTGCAACTCCAATAGTAACCCACCGAAATTTCATCTAGAAAAAGTCGTGCAACTATAAGAAATTGAAATTGGTTAGATTAAGGCGGTTTCTTTGCCTTCAATTAACTCTTTAACGGTCACCAATTTAACGTCAATCCGGTTAATTCTTGCTTTGCTAACTGCCGCGTTCGCTTCGCTGCTAAATTCAAAAGCTACCATAATCCCGCTTCGAACCTTAACCTGCATAAGATTATTCATAAAAATATCTACCTGCAACCTCTCAACACTATCTGACTGCTTAATTGAAATTGGCACGTTATCATCTGTGAATCCATCGATGCCTTTACGTGAATCTAAAACTGAGCCCGCATGCGCATGCAGTCTTTTTAAAACCCAATCCTGAAACTCGTAAGAAGTGAAACGTTTAATTTTCTGCTCTGAAACTCCTCTCTTTTTCAACACTACCACGCCGCCTACTGCACATAATACAACAATCGCGACGGCGCTTATGGGCAGAGTTAAAGATGCAAAGTCGAAGCTTGTGCCCCCAGAATTTGAGGATGTATGGGTAACTGCATTTGAGCCGCTTGCTGCACTGCTCGTCGAAGGTGTACTCGAGACGGTTTCTTGAGCTGTGAATGTAACAAAAGTTGCGAATGCGGGGTCAAAGGCTAAACGTGAAAAAGGAACAATTGTTGATATGGTCTGATGTGCTGGTATGGTAATTACATCTGATGTTTTAGTTGTACCTGTCGGGTTTTGAGCAGTTTTTAAGGTGACTGTTGCAGTGCCGTGCACGTCAAAATCCTCGTTGTTCTGTAAGACTACAGTGACATTCGTGTAGCCATATGTCCCAGTTGGGTAACGATTGACAATGATTACATTGGGTTGAGACTGCGCAGCAACTAGAAATGGCAAACCAAAATTTTGCCTGCCCAAACTTTGTTGAACGACAGGGACAGAAATACTAATGATCAATAACATTAATGCTGCAATTGATAAGAAATTCACAATTCTAATTTTCCCCATTCAATCAACCTCAACTTTTTCCTTAGTTCTCTTTTGAGCAACGTCTATTCAGAGCTTGCAGAACTAGAACGGCCACATTTATTATTTTAAACTTTGCATAAAACAACCTGCAAAATAAACTAAAGGTTGACCGAGGCATGCGGTTTTGAGTTCGCGTTCAAATTTCCCACTAAAAGCTCTGGATAATCGCAATTTGTTGTAACTGATGAATCCCAGACTCAGCGGTCGAAACCCTACGACGCGCGACTCAAATAAAATAGAATGCCTCGCCTTTTGTTCCAATGTAGCCACTTAATGTAACAACAAAAGTTTGTATGTTAGATCATTTAATTGTCAAACAGTGTTTTAGGAGTTTAAGATCATGACTCATCATTACTCTGGACCAAATTTTGGCTTTCCTCGGGGAGATGCCCGTTTAGATTTTACTGACCTTTTTGCTTTCCCCAAACCCGGAGATCCCAGCAAGTCAACCATAATTATGAACATGCATCCTTCTTTTGGGCTTAATCCACCAGGATCGACAACCACCGAACCCTTTGCATCGGAGGCGCTCTATGAGCTAAAAGTGGATACAAACCGGGACATGGTCGCGGACATCGCTTATCGAGTGCGTTTTGTCCGCAGCGGTAATAGTTCAATGACGGCGACCGTGCGACGCGCGGAAGGGCCCGAAGCCGCCGGCAGAGGCGAGGAAGGAAAGGTCATCTTCAATGGATCGCCCGTGTCGATGGGTCATGAAGCGCAGGTCACTGAGTCTGGAGCGAATCGTTTGTTTTCTGGCTGGCGCAGCGA
The DNA here is from genome assembly GCA_963701045.1 of Candidatus Bathyarchaeota archaeon. Classification (GTDB taxonomy): domain Archaea; phylum Thermoproteota; class Bathyarchaeia; order Bathyarchaeales; family Bathycorpusculaceae; genus Bathycorpusculum. Next base: position 23,816 of record OY969560.1, on the reverse strand, counting down.
CCCGTTCTTCTTTGACGTAGATGGTGTTTTAAACAAAATGCAGTTCACAGGGAAGGACTGGTTTCTCGACAAGGATGTTTGCAGCATAGCCTTGGAAATGCCCGTCAGCGAGCTTGGCGGCGGAGTAAGCTTGAACTTGTGGGCTCGGACTCTCCTGCAGGTTGACGGTAAATGGATACAAGCGGATCGCGGTGCTCGTCCCTCTCAGACCCCCTTTATGGCGGACGCCCAGAGAGAAGCCTACCTTGACGGCGAACCGGCGCAGGATGAGCAATTTGTGGCAATGTTCGCACACGTTCTGGAGAAGACTGGAGGATATACCCCGAAAGGGGCGGAGGCGGCGGCCAGGAGCTTGTTGCCTGACGTTTTGCCGTATGACCCCGAGAAGCCCGCGGCGTACCCCGGAAATGGACGCACACCCATGGATGATTCGAAAGACGTCTTTCTGACTGTATTTAATGGCAGGCTGACATGGGATGGGTGTGGACCTCACGCTGACTTGCTTAACGAGTTCCCGTATCTAGGTTCGCCGCATAACCCTAAGAACTTTGAAGCGAAGACACCTCAATAAGAAGAAATAGTTGCGCCAGCACCATAAAAGAAAATTGCCATAAGCAACATGACTTGACACCTGTTGTAGTCGGGACGAAATCACAAATGCTAAAATATTTATGCTCCTTTTGTTGAAACTGGAGTTTTTTGAAATGCCTAATATTATCACCAAAGATGGCTCGAAAATTTATTATAAAGATTGGGGGGAAGGGCAACCCGTTGTTTTCAGTCATGGCTGGCCTCTAAATGGAGATGCGTTTGAAGGTCAAATGTTCTATCTAGTACCTAAAGGCTACCGCTGCATTGCACATGACCGCCGAGGGCATGGTCGTTCAAGTCAACCTTGGAACGGAAACGACATGGACACTTACGCTGATGATTTAAATGACCTCATCGAAAAACTTGACCTAAAGAATGTAATTCTAGTCGGACATTCAACCGGAGGAGGCGAAGTTACCAGATACATCGGTCGCCATACAAACAAAAGAGTGGCAAAAGCTGTGCTAATAGGCGCCGTTCCACCTTTAATGGTTAAAACAGCAGACAATCCTGATGGATTGCCAATACAAGTCTTTGACCAACAACGTGCATTGGTCGTTGCCGACCGTTCACAATTCTTCAAAGACCTCTCGCTGCCATTCTATGGCTACAACCGACCGAACGCGAAAATTTCGGAAGGAGTGCGCGAGAGTTTCTGGCATCAAGGCATGATGGCAGGGTTTCCAGCAGCGTATTTTTGCATCAAAGCATTCTCAGAAACAGACATGACAGAAGACCTCAAAAGAATCGATGTTCCAACCTTGATTCTTCACGGCGACGATGACCAAATCGTTCCCATTGCAGACTCTGCAATGCTATCCTCAAAAATTGTTAAGAAAGCAACCCTCAAGATCTACAAAGGCGCTCCGCATGGCATGTGCACCACTCACAAGAAACAGGTCAATCAAGATCTTCTAGCATTTTTCGAGGGAAAAACTTTAGCCCAAGAATAATCTCCTATGGCAACCCAATCTTTAGCTTAGAAATTTTGGTCAGCTAAATACACACATTTCCTTTCTTTTATAGATAGATTGGATAGAACGAAAAAAATTTATGACAGACTTCGCCAAACGCTATAACAGGTGATTTTTTGAACGTTGTAAATAAAATAATTCTGACCCATTTGCTTGTACGCGACATGGATAAAGCTAAAACGTTCTATACTGATGTTTTAGGTTTTGAAGCAACTCAGGACACCACATGGGGTAAAGGAAACCGAGGAGTCTTCGTTGTTCCTCCTGGAGGCGGCACATACGTTGCTCTTGATTTTATGTTCGAAAAAAAAGTTTGATAATGCGAGGATTTTCAATATTTCAACTCAGGATGTTGAAGCAGCATACAAGGCAATTAAAGCAAAGGGCGTTAAGCCAAACAGCGGAAGAATGCCTTATCCGCGGGGCGGCAAATCCTGCATGGAAGAATTGTCTAGTGATGAAAGATTGGGGGATCATAGCCTGAATTTATCACCAAAAGTTTAATGAGGCTGGGTCCGGCTTTTCAGTTCGTTACAGTCGAGAAGATAGATTTATCCGAATTGTAGGTATTTTTTAGGCTCCATCATGTTAGCTCTGTTCCAATGTTGAGCCTGGCATTTTGCTACCTTCATGATGAGAAAACCGGGGCTTTCAGCCGTTATGCCCATTTGCTTGAGGAAGGGCCGCGCTTCTATAACTTTTCTCTTTATATCCATGTCTTGCACAAACTCCACCTTGCCCGTGATCCGCACCATATCTCCGATTTTACTATTGGGATCGAGGAAGCAGACTTCCACTTTGGGGTTGACTTTAAGCTGCTTGTAGACATCTTTGTTGGCATCAATGCTGTAGTAGAGGCCGGTTTTATCAGCGGAGAAAAGCTGTAGCGCACGCACTTTTGGTTGGTCACCTTCTAAGGTGGCGAAGAAGCTGATTGGATTGTCTGTTACAAACTTGAGAATTTCATTTAATTCCATAATAATCGCCAAAGTAGTAGTGGCGGTGATTATAGTCTTTTCCTCAACGGGGGAGCTGGCGGTTTGGCCGTTTAGTTGGTTAGGATATGTAATTTCTTGGTTGCAAACAAATCTGGAAATGTACCAAAACTAATGAATATGGGCTAAAAGTCATTTTTCAGCAATCCTTTATAAATTCAAGCTGTTAATTTTACTAAGTAACGACTTGCAATCTTCTAACCCCTTCTCAGTTATCTCCACAACCTGATGTACGCCGCCCCAAGACCTAACAGAGCTGACCCTAATCAGTCTAGAAGCTTCCATCTTTACCAAATGATTCTCCAAACTACCCTTTCCCAACCCTACGAAAGAACGTAACTCCACAGAAGTCAACTTTTTATTCATGGCAAGCAGAATCAAAATCAGTATTCTGGTTGATGATTTGAAGGAAGGGTCATTTAACTGCTCGTTTAATGATTTAATTATATCTGTGCTGGTCATTTTGAAGTTGGGTTGGTTGTCGGTTACCAATTTGTGGGATCCTCCAGAGAGATGGGAGGTTTCCGTTTACGTGCACGTGCAGTAGCTAAGATAAGAACGACAAGAAAGATTACCCAAAGAATCAGGTAAAAGCCCGCATTGGCTTTTAGGAGAGAAACAACAAAACCTCCAAGCGTGTAAATAGTTAATGCCGACACAACGGCTATACTTTCTCGTGGCAGCCGCTCAGGGAACGAACCTTTAAGGGCAAAGAATAAAGGAAACACTATTGTGGCCAAAAGTCCGAACCTAAAGACCACAAACTCATGACGCAGCAAGAAAATTGCGGCAAGAATCGGCAAATAGTAGGCCAACCAAATTAATGCTATCCACGAAGGTTTCAGCAATTTTGTCCATATTGAATCCACAATTTCTCTGCGTACGAGCATGGAGTTATAAGCCTTCTTGAAAATCCAAGCAATCATGGCAGCGCCCATAATGCTTACAGCTGTATTAACCGCGATCGCAACATCAAGAAAATAGCCAGCTGAAACCCCGAGGAATGAGACAATCAAGGGCAGAAAAGGTATGAGGACAATTTCAGCGGCGACTGCAGCATAACAGAGTCCCCAGGCTCTCTCTAGTATGTACTGTTCTATAACTAGGGCTTTTTCTGCGACCCGCTTAATTTGCTCTGGTGAAACGTCCTCGACCATACTTTAGCTCCTTAATCTCTCTATCTGTGTGCTGTAGCTCTTTTGACCTTTATCTTTCGGGTACAGATTTTGTACCTATGCAACATTATTTATGAAACATCGGCTGTATAAGCAGATAATCGGCAACATTAAATCCAAAGGGTAACCGCATTGATAGATACTGATAGTTTAACTAAAAAGTTTGGGGAACTAACTGCCGTAGACAACCTAACCCTGCACGTGGACGACGGCGAAGTTTTCGGTTTTCTCGGTCCCAACGGCGCAGGAAAAACCACCACTGTCAGAATGCTTTGCTGCCTCATTTCAAAGACCAGCGGAACCGCCAAAATAGGCGAGTATGAAATAGGCAATAAAGAAGACGCGCTGAAAATTCGCAAAATCATCGGGTTTGTCTCTGATAACGTTGGATTATCTGAAAATCTGACGGCCTACGACAACCTAGACTTTTTTGCAAAGATATACGATTGCCCCGAAACCCAAAGAAAAGAGAACATCCATCGTTTTCTTGAGATGTTGGGGCTTTGGGATAAGAGGAATGTTTTGGCAGGAACTTTTTCCAAGGGCATGAAACAAAAACTTGCCATAGCCCGAGCCCTAATTCATGAACCACAAGTCATTTTTATGGACGAACCTACCGCGAATCTAGATCCTGAGGCTTCTAAAACAGTGCGAGATTTCATTCTTCAATTAAAAAAAGAGAAGAAGACAATCTTTCTAAACACACATAACCTCGACGAGGCGCAGAAAATCTGCGACAAGGTAGCAATAATGAATACGAGTCTTAGGGCAATTGGTACTCCGCAGGAACTTGAAAGGTCCGTTAGCGGTAAGAAGACAGTTATCGGGTTGGAACAGCAAGTGAACGATGCGGTTTTGGTCGCACTAAAAAAACTGCGCCTCAAAAACCTATCCAGCGATGCCAACACGATAACATTTAATGTGGAAAACCCAGACAAGGAAAATTCACCAGTTGTAGAGACTATAGTGCTAGCGGGCGGTCATGTCAAATCAATCAACGTGGTGGGCTCAACTTTGGAAGATACCTATCTAAAACTTGTGAGGAAATAAATATGCGACTCTCAAAGACGTGGATTGTAGCAGCTAGGGACTTCAAGATATTTAGGCGTGTAAAAAATGTCTGGTATTCAATCATCGTCTTCCCCGTTGTTATAGCGGTCCTGTTTCCGGTGATACTGGAGTATTTAGCAATAAGAGGGAGCCACGGACTCGCAGCGCCGGGTGTGCTTCCAAATTTGCTTACCTCCTTTTCCTTCTTTTTAGTTATAGGAGCAGCCTACGTTCCCTTAGGGATTGCCTCCTATAGTATAGTGGGGGAGAAAGTGGAGAAGAGTCTGGAACCGCTTCTAGCTACGCCACTTACTGATGGAGAAATATTGCTTGGAAAAGCCATTTCCGCAGTTATTCCAACTTTGGTAGCAATGTATGCAGCTGCAGCAGTCTTCATGGTGGGCATTGATGAAGTTACTTTCCACACGCTTGGCTACTATTATTTTCCAAACTGGAACATCACCACTTTGCTCCTGGTTCTGATGCCGGTCGCCATTGTTATGAGTGTTCTGTTCAGCGTTATAGTTTCATCGCGAGTTAATGATGTGCGCAGCGCTAACAGTTTTGGAATTTTTATACTTTTTCCACTCCTTGGCATATACCTTCTCAGCGAGACAAGCATAATAACTCTTGACGTAAACAGCCTGCTCATAATCTCAGGGGTCATCTTAGCGGTTGATGTGGCACTTTTCTTTGTCAGCACCAAGACTTTCCGAAGGGAGGAAATACTAACAAAATGGAAATAAAGCCTCTTTATGCTTGCCAAGAAACAGAACAACACATTAAAACGAGGTGGCGGTAAATGACTACAGAGACACTTTACATCGTTATTGTTGTAACCATTGTTATTATGGTGATAGGATATTTTTTCAAGTATCATTTCAAGAAGAATCCGAAAGCAAAGCAGTAAATCATGGAGGAAAACTAACTAACCGGAAATCTTTTCCCGGTTTAAATATCGGAAAATGTAGTGCGTGCTAAAGTGGAAGTAACTAAGTTGGAAGCGACGAGGGAGGAGGTGGGAAAAGTGGTAGATATGAAAGATTATTATCAAACAAACAAAGGGCGACTCCTTGGAATTGGGGGAATATTAATTCTTGTGGGCCTTGTCCTATATTTTGCAAGACACCAGGAAGCAGTGCTCATATTACCCATCGTTGGGGTAGTTTTGTTCATTGGCGGAGTTATTTATAAGCCGCACAAGAAATAGAAAAAGTCGCCAGCGACGCGAAATAGCCGGGTTCGTCAACCGTTTGATGTCTATCCAAGGTTTGAAATTCGAATTGAAAGGGTAGCTCATAGTCCCATGTTAACAATAAAAATAGTCTTTGAAGCTAGCGAAATAAGTGCTGTTCTCGTACACATGTTAGATAAAGTTTAAAGCGCTAATAGAATGTCACGAGTGCTCAGCTGGTTTAAGACTGCTCATATCGTCATGTTAACTCAGGGCTTCATCAAGGTAACATGGATCGGTTCTATTCTCAGAATGACCCTATCGCCGTGCTGTCTGTAATCCATGCCTATATACTTATGCGATAGCTTATCGATATGTTCCTCAGCTCCTTCCTTTCTTATCTCAACAACCTTGCCCCTGATAAAAAGCGAATCATATGGGTCGTTCATATTGAATACGCTTATCGCCACGCGAGGATCGCGCCTAATATTCCTTGTCTTGACTCTATTCTTAGTCGTGTTGATCAGTACGATGTCGTTGTCGTGGTCTATCCAAGTGGTTGTTACGTGTGGGGAACCATCCTTCATCAATGTGGCTATGTTTGAGAAGTTTTTCGCCTCGATCAATTTCTTCGCTTTTTCAGGCAGGTTTACCATGCGGCCGCCCATACTAAAGTCAGATGGAACAAAGATTAATAGCTTTCTTGGCTATCGCATCATAAAATACCTAGTAGCAAGAGGCTCGAGGGCGCCCACTGATTCGTACGCATCTTACGCTGAATCAAATTAGACTACCTAGAACGGTTCAAATGCAATTAGAAATCAAATTCATGGTTTATTCTTAGAAATACATGAAAATTAACCTTATTTGGAAAAGGGAACTTGAAACGGAATGTTAGATTTACACTAACGCTTAAATTCCACAAGCCGTTTTTGCTTATACCAACCTGAGCTCTGCATCCAAGCAGTTGTGCACTTTTCCCTTCTTGAACATTATTACAGTTGGATAGTAGTTTATGTCATATTCTTCGCAGACATCAGGCTCTTCACCAACAAGGACGCTTAAGGTGTTCTTCCAGATTGCTCTTTGAATGCTCTTCAAAGATTGCCAAAAACGCCTAGGAAAACAGGCGCAGGTCGAATAGAATAGCACAACCGCTTGGTGTCTTTGCTATCGACTTTCTCCTGGAAAATTACTTTTCTTTTTGTTCTCAATTAGAATTTTTTTTGCATGCTCTAATATTTACATCACACTGATTTTTTTAGGCTTAACTGGATTCTTAATTTTGATGAAAGTACCTGAATATAGCTCTTCAAAGGCTTTATCGAGCTCTTCTTCAGTGTTCATAACGATGGGTCCTCGCCACGCAACAGGTTCCTTTAATGGCTCTCCAGAAACAAACAGAAACCGAGCGCTGCTGTTCGAGACTATTTTGACTAAATCACCTTCACTAAAAACTGCACACTGACCCTTCAATATCTTATCACGCCCGATCTCTATTGATCCTTCAACAAGGTAGGCAAAAACCGTATCGTTCTTTGGTGTGACGTGCTCGAATGTTTTTCTGGAATCTATCTCAACATCGAAGTATTCTATTTGTATTGCTAAGTCGCGAATCGGTCCTTCCGTTGCATCAACCTTGCCAGCTATGACTTTTATTTTTGAGCCATCTTTTTCGAGTACTGGGATTTGTTTTTTTTCTATGCCACGGTATTTAGGGTCGATCATCTTCTTTTTTGCAGGTAGATTTATCCAGAGTTGAAAACCCTGCAGTAGACCGTCGTATTTTTGGGGCATCTCTTGATGAATTACGCCTGAACCTGCAGTCATCCATTGAACGTCTCCAGATTTGATAATGCCTTTGTTGCCCATGCTGTCGCCATGTTCAACTTCGCCTGTCAACATGTAGGTGACTGTTTCCATTCCTCTGTGTGGGTGCCACGGAAAACCTAGAATGTAATCTTCAGGATCAACTGATCCAAAGTGGTCTAAAAGCAAGAAAGGATCAAGTGTAGAGTCATCATCGTTTCCCAAAACTCGTTTTAACTTAACACCAGCACCTTCTAAAGTTGTATGGCGATTTAGAATCTTGTCAACCTTTCTCTCCACACAAATCACTTCACTTAGGGAAAAAAATAGGAGCCTGTTTACTTTGACAGCCCAAGTTGCTGCATTAAACTTACGACATCGTAGAATAGTCGCTCTTCAACAATTTCTCCGTTTTTCCAGGTGGCAACAGTGCAAAATTCGAGCTTTGCCGTTTTTCCTGTCGGTGGGATCATTTTCCCGTCAGGACCTTTCATCGGCCCCTTCATAGTTACAGTCCAAAAGGCTACAGTGCACGTGTAGTCATCAGAGCCAAACATTATTTTGTATGGGGTGTTGACGAGTTTGTTGTCAAATATCTTGAAGAACTCTACCGCTTCAACGTCGTGGGCATGCCGTCCCATGGTAGGCAATGGTTGAGCTGGCCAATACACTTTCACGTCTTCTCGGTGCCGCTTTCTAAAAGTCTCCCAGAGTGAGCTGTTTGGCCCTGCATTCCAAGCATCATCAAGGGTTTTCATCAACTCTAGATTTTCTTCTATTCCCATTTTATTTTCACCTAAAATACTTTTACAAGTCTCTATGTTAAATTCTGCCTTGTTTCGCTTAAAAAGCCTTGGTAAGAGCAACTTGGAGTTATGCGGCAAGTAAATGTGTTGCAGTTCAATTGCTTTTCGGGCTTCCTGTTTTAAGTTGAATTTGTTCGTGTGGAATTTAAAGACTATTTCTTAATCGACAAAAACGCAATTTCATACTGTAAATTGAGCTTAATTGTTGAAAATAATTATTGATAGATTGAAATTAAAAATGGCGCGGGATGTGGGATTTGAACCCACGCGGCCTTTCGACCACAGACTTAGCAGGCCTGCCCCCTACCAGGCTAGGGCAATCCCGCACAACTAAATTTGTGCCTCAAAGACTGATTTAACAATTTTAGTTGTTCAATTTGAACACCTAAGTGGTCACTTTCAGCCATTTCATTAGGTCCTACTTTAATTAAAGTTTTCCCAGCAATATCTGATTCATTTGGGATTATGAGCACCTTGAAACGGCAGAGATTCTTTGAAATTACAGCCTTTAACCAAACGAACAAATCCCAAAAGACCCCCTTGAAAGTCACTCCCAAATCTATAAAAAACTACAATAGGCTATAAGATAAAATAAGACTCAGTTACTGCAACCTTGAAGTTGTGGTTACATTTTACGCAATCACTTGTTTCAATAGTGAAAAACCTTTTTTTCTGTAGGCTTGAATCATATATTATTTCTTTTTGTAATTAGGACATTGGGCCATAATTTATTATCTTTTTTTTATCAGTTAGAATTTGGATATTATGATCTCTAAATTCATCATTGCGCTAAATATTTAGTTGAGAGGAAAGATAACGATCTTGTCAAGTAGCAATCGTTGTTGTTATTTATTTTAGAATCAGTTTGCCCGCTCGGTCAGCTGGAGGTTTGTAGATTATGATTTCGGTTTTTTCTTCTATTACTGCTAAATTTTGTTTTTTTGTTAAACGTCTTAATTGTAGTCTGCAGTCGTTATCTAAGACTGCTTTTACCCTGATAGTGTAGCCAGTTGATAAACTGTCTTTTGGGTTTGGCTCCACTAAAATAAATGAGTTTGAATCTAGATTACAAACCGCTAATAAATTTTTTAGTAAACTACTCGCTTCTTGTTTATTCATTTAGGCATCTCATAACATTATGGACGCGGCGCTTTTAAGATTTTACAGAAATTCCCCCAATTGAGAATTTTTTTTGTTAAAAGGGCGAATTTAGTTTTGGCCCCGCACATATTACATCAGCGAATTTGAATAAGCTGCATTAACGCCTGTCGAGCAACCGTAAATTTTATAGAGTCTTTGTTACAGAAAATATATTAGAAAAAAGAAATAGTGAAATAGCTCAATTGCTTAAACTAGTGAATGACGTAATTCGGTGTTTATAATGGTACAAAAAATTTCTAAGTCCGACGTTGCATTCATCCAGAAGCTACCTGTATGTAGGCTTGCAACCGTAACGGAAGAAAGTGAACCAGTAGTGAGGCCCGTTTGGCCAGTTTTTGACGGTGTATTTGTTTACATAGCATCAGACCCTGATACACCTAAACTTGAGCACATAGAGGCTAATCCGCAAGTCTCATTAGCATGTGACGATTACGACTTGGAAAATTGGTCTAACATTAAAGGTATTCGTATTCAAGGAGAGGCAGAAATTCTCTGGAATGGAAAAGAATACTTGTATGCATACGCGCTTTTACAAGAAAAATATCCTGAATATCGAACGCCTGAAGGCAGCTGGAAAGAAGGTGACGTTCCCATAATCAAAATTACGCCAACCGACTTTCAAAAATGGCAATCAGGTCAATGGAAAAAATAAACACGTAGAGTTCTATTAATTTTTCCAATCTACACCTCTTAGCTCAACTAAAAAAGCTTTTAACATAGATATTCTCTGATCTGCGAAAAGCTTATCCCTAATTCGTCATAATAATAAATTGAGGCCAAAGTTATGTCGCTTGACACCGGCAAAAAACTGGGAATAACATCAGGTTTAATATTCATAATCGCTCCAATTATAATAATTTCACTTTACGCAGTATTTTTTATCTCATTAATTGGCAGTTTTTCATCCAGTATAACAAATGGAGGAGTATTTCCGACTGCTCCAATTGCTTCAATGGGTTTAATTTCACTAGCTATTGGCGCAACTGGAATTATCAGCTTAATTGGTTTTATTTTGTTTTTAATAGCCATGTATGAATTAAGTCACTATTACAATGAACCGGGCATTTTTAGAAATATCATGTTTGCATTAATAATTGGCATAGTTGGCACTGTGGTCATTGTTGCCGTCACAGTGGCTTTTGTGTTTGTGGCAGCTGCAAATAGAGTTGCAACTTCAACTGCATCCTCACTTGGTCTATCTTTCGTTGGAGCATTTATCGGTGTGGGAATCGCCGCTTTCATTGTCGCAATTGTTAGTGCAATTTTCGTTATGCGTGCCTTCAACAAGCTTGGGGACAAGTCCGAGGTTCACAGTTTCAACACGGCGGCAATCCTACTTTTGGTCGGAGCAATCATACCGGGTATCGGGGTTGTTCTCTCATGGATTGGCTGGATTTTTGTTCTTTCAGGATTTTTCTCACTAAAACCAAAACCCGCTCTACCTTCCACATATTCTGTCATGCCTAACGCCCCTTCTGTGAATCAAAGCGTTATCAAATGTCCTCAATGTGGATCTGAAAACAGCATAAACGCCGATTACTGCTGGTCATGTGGCAAACAACTGAAATAGTATATGCCGCAAAATTCAGCGGTTTTTTCCATTACAAAAAATCTTATATCTCAGTTGTAACTCCCTTTGGATTAGAAGTTGTGATTATCTATGGCAGTTAAAACATCACCAGACTACATTGACTTGCTAAACAAAGCAGTCGAACGTGAACTTGCTGTTTCCGTACAATATATTCTACAACATACAAAAATGGAAAAGCTTGTTAGAAGAACTATCCCTGAAAATATTCTTCTTGACAAAACCACTTATGATGCCGTTGGAAAAATCTTAAAAGAAATTTCTATTCAAGAAATGAAGCATGCGGCGAGCATTATAGAGCGCATTTATTATCTTGGGGGACAAGCAACAACAAAAGGCGGCAAACCTGTCATTGGTGACAGCATAAGCGAATTCGCTAAGTTAGGTGTAAAAGCTGAAGAAGAAGCTTTAGTTCTTTACCGTGAAATTATAGACTCCGCAGGAAAAATTGGCGATTGGGAAACTCGGGAGCTTTTTGAGAAAATCTATGGTGAAGAAGAAGGTCACTTATTCAAACTTCAAGAATACACAAGGTTCCAAGACGAAAAAGACACCCCCAGCAAAGTACCGTTGCCAGAATGGAGGAAAATCTACACCGATGATTACTTTGCTCTCTTAAACAAAGCGGTTGCAGCAGAAATTACAGGAATCGTCCAATATACGAATCAACATGAAAAAGCTGCTTTCCTTGAACTACGCATGAAGAGTACACCGCTTGAAACTGTTGCTGGAACTAACAAAGCCGAAGTAGTCAGTAAAATTCTCAAGGAAGTATTTATGCAAGAAATGGACCATCTAGAAAAAATCAGCGAGCGCATCTATTTACTTGAGGGTGAAGCAGTAACTAAACCTGACCCATTGCCAGTTGTCGGTGACACAGCCCAAGACTTTCTGGTTTTAGATCACGCTCTCGAGAGTCAAGCAATACAGCTATACCGCCAAATTATTGCTGAAGCACTCAAACGCGGAGACACAACCACAAGGCGAATTTTCGAAGACATCATAATTCAAGAAGAAAACCACTTCTGGACATTCGACGACTTCGTAAGATAAGCAATCTTTTCTTTCTTCTTCTTTTTGTATCCTCTTTTTCAGTATAATATGATTTCGGGAACTCTATTCAGGTGAACAAAAATGGTAATTGAAAGTTTAAACTGGATGGCCGGTGGACCGCAAGGCAGTGGTGTTGACTCAGCATCCACCATTTTTGGTCGAGCATGCGGCTACGGAGGATTATGGGTTTTCGGCAGACGAGAATACCACTCAAACATAAAAACAATGCATAGCTATTTTCTTCAACGAGTTTCCAAAGAACCAACCTTAGCCAACATTAATCGGGTAGATTTGTTGGCGGCGTTTGATGCAGAAACTGTTGTGCGCCATATAAGCGAGGTTGTAAGTGATGGCGGCGTAGTAGTTGATTCACGCGACCTAAATGTAAATGTGTTACAGATTCCAACGTTCTCTGAAGAATACAAAAATTACCTAAAAGATTTCATGAAGACCAATGGTGTTGGCGAAACCGTCATAGACTTTCTAAATTACGCTAAACAAAAAAACATTCAGATCTATGCTGTGCCTTACATGGATTTACTTAGCCAAATAGGCAAGGCATTGAATATAGAGAAAGTTAGCACTCTTTCAAAAATGATAAATGTGCTCACAATAGGAATATCGTTTGCACTTTTGAAATATGACAAGAAACTTGTTGAAGACGCAATCAAAGCTACCTTTCATGATAAAATCGCCCAAATGAATGTGACAGCAGTCGATTACGCATTCGAATATGTAGAAAAAAACCTTGAAGTTAACAATTTTAAATTCAAGCTGGAGAAAATTTCAGCCAACGAGGAAAGAATTTTTCTTACGGGAAACCAGGCTGTTGCCATGGGAAAAGTTCTCGGTGGATGCAGAGTACAAACATACTATCCTATTACGCCAGCGTCAGATGAAAGTGAATACATAGAGTCGCATGAACTTCTTAAAACAAAGAAAGGAAATGAAGCGGTTGTTGTGCTTCAAACTGAAGATGAAATTGCCGCCATAAATTCTGCTTCGGGAGCTTGTTTAACTGGGGCGAGGGCGGCGACGAGCACTTCTGGTCCAGGTTTTGACCTTATGGCTGAAGGCTTGAGTTGGGCAGGAAACAACGAAGTACCTGTAGTTGTAACAATTTATCAGCGAGGAGGACCATCAACCGGACAGCCGACAAGACACAGTCAACAAGACCTACGAGCGGCTCTGCACGAAGGCCATGGAGAGTTCGCAAGAATAGTTTTGGCTTCAGGAGACATTAAAGAATGCTTCTATGATGCCGCGACAGTTTTTAACCTAGCTGAAAAATACCAAATGCCAACAATTCATCTACTAGACAAAGGTATGGCTAACTGTTCTCAAACCTACCCCACCTTTGACTACTCAAATGTAAAAATTGACCGAGGCGAAATCGTATCTGAACAGGACTTTGAGGGCAAAGAATACAAACGCTTCCGCTTCACAGAAACAGGTGTCTCTCCCCGCGCTTTTCTAGGAACAAAAAACGCGATTTCATGGCACACTGGAGATGAACACAACGAATCAGGTAACATCAATGAGGAACCGTTCATTCGCCAAGCAATGATGGAGAAAAGAATGAAAAAACTTGATCTGGTTGATCAACAAGTTCCTTTGGATTTGAAAGTAAACTTTTTCGGCGATAAAGATTCTGAGGACATAGTAGTCAGTTGGGGCTCGCCTAAAGGAGCTATCCTTGAATCGTTGAGTTGGCTCAAGGACGAAGGTTTCAATTTGAGTTTTGTGCAACTACGAATGCTTAATCCGCTTCCTACTACATACCTAAAACAAATATTGCAAGGTAAAAAACACATAATAGACATAGAAGAAAACATCACTGCACAACTTGGAGGAGTCATCACCGAGCACACCGCTATCAAACCAACACATTACATCTTAAAATACACAGGTAGACCCATGATGACCACAGAAGTTTATCAAGCAATCAAGAACATATTAACAAACAAAGCAGAAGAAAGGCAGGTGCTTAATCTTGGTGCATAAAGCTTCAGACTACAAAACTAACGTCTATATGGATTGGTGCCCAGGGTGCGGAGATTTCGGAATCACAAGTGCTTTGCAGATGGCTTTTGCAGAACTTGATCTTGAACCGCACAACGTTGTGGTAGTTTCAGGTGTAGGAAACGCGGCTAAAACACCGCACTTCATAAAAGTTAATGGTGTCCATACTTTGCATGGTCGCTTGTTGCCTTTCGCAATGGGCATAAAAATTGCCAATCCGGGCTTAGAAGTAATTGGAGTAGGTGGAGACGGCGACGGATTAGGTATTGGTGCTGGTCATTTTGTTAATGCTGGAAGAAGAAACATTGACATGACTTATCTGCTTTACAATAACGGCGTTTACGGCTTAACTAAGGGTCAAGCATCGCCAACGCTTCCTCTTGGAATTAGAACCAAATCGCTTTCACAACCAAACATTAACGAAGCCATAAATCCAGTTGCCCTCGCAATTACAGCAGGATACACATTTGTATCAAGAGCATATAGTTTTGATTTGATGCACCTAAAAGACATAATAAAACAAGCAATCCTACACAAGGGATTAGCACTTGTTGAGTGTCTCCAACCTTGTCCTGCATATAACGACATTAACACTAAAGACTGGTATGCTGGCGAAGACAGAAAAGACCAAAAAACAGGCAAAACACAAAGTCGTCTCTACAAATTGGAAGATATAGGATTCGATCCAGTTGTGCATGAACCGAGTCAAGTTTTCCAGAAGAAGATCGCTGGAATAGAGAAAGCGCAAGAATGGGGCGACAAAATCCCAATTGGAGTCTTCTACCAGAACCCTTTAGAACCAACTTTCCAAGATCGCTTAACTCAACGCATACCCTTCTATATGCAGAGCCCGCCTGCAAAACAGCAACTTAAAGATGAAAACAACGTAGCTACGGTTGATTTAAGTGAGTTTCTGAATGACTTAAAAACAAGTTAAGGAGGAGCCTCTTGCGAGGCATAATGCAAGCCTTCTCCATTTCTCCTCGTCCTTCCTCCTCGATCCTTCTCAAATAACAATTCGCAAAACAAGATATAAACCGCTACTTCTGAAGCTGGCATATATCTAAATTTTGTCAGTGGGCTTCTTCATCAACATAGCATTGTGCAATGAATCTTGGGGTGCAAATGCAGGTAAAAACTAAATCTTTTTTTCCTGTATTGGATATTTTCTGTGAAACGCCAGCTGGAATAACAACCACGTCACCCTCAGCTACTTCAGTTGGTGGAAGATTCGCCGACTTCCACGACACCTTGTCCACTTGTTATGAGATAAATTTCTTCTACGTTTTTTAAGTGATGGGCTACAGTTGTGATACCTGCTTTTACTGTTGCTCGCGCAACTGAAACCTTGGCTGAATGGTAGTTTTCAGCGACAGAGCAACGCTCATATGTTGCAGTTTCCTTTAAACTGTCTGCTTTTATAATCATAGGTTTCATTTTTTTTGCACCTTGCTGTCTCGTGTAAAAGACACGAGAGGTATTTTATAATGCCTTTTTTTAATTATATTATTTGCGTAAGCTTTAACCCAACGACTATTTACGTGAAAATAGGCTTTTTTTATGAACCGAGGGTTAATTGGGTGATTTTATTCTTTGTTTTATGTTTATTTTTTATGGTGTTGCCTTTTTGGGAACGGGTTGTATTTAGACATTAATGTAAAAATACCTTATATATGCGCTAAATATAGTGTGTTACGCGTGTTTGTTGACACTATGCCTATAAGCAATGAATGAGCATGTATCAAATATGAGATGCCCCTACTGCAACGCTGAAAATTCCAAAACGCTGGAAACACGTGATTCTCCAGAGAACAACACGCGAAGACGCAGGGAATGTGTCAGCTGCAATAAACGGTTTACAACCTACGAATACGTTGAAATCGTCGAATTGATGGTCCGCAAAAAAGATGGTAAGTTAGAACGTTTCGACGTTAACAAAATAATAAGGGGCTTGCAAAAGGCATGCGAAAAAAGACCTGTAACAATGACCCAAATAAACGAGTTAGCAAGCCAAGTAAGATCTGATCTTATGCTTAAAGGCACCGAAGAAATCGCATCCAGAGAAATCGGCGACTTAATAATAAAATACCTGAAAAATGTTGACCGTATAGCATACATTCGGTTTGCTTCAGTTTACAAACAGTTTGAAGAGCCTGAAGATTTCAGGCGATTACTCCTCGAGGTAAAGAAAAAATGAAGTTTGTGTTAAAACGAGATAGTAAATTAGAACCTTTCGATCAAGAACGAATAACAGTTGCAATTTGGAAAGCCGCTAGAGCAGTAGGCGGAACAGACAAAGCGCAAGCTAAAAAATTAAGCGATGAAGTAGTAATTGAACTTCAAAAAACCTATGGTGACGACGGCGTCCCTACAGTTGAAGAAATTCAAGACATGGTTGAAAAGCGTCTCATCGAAAACGGTCATGCTCAAACATCCAAAGCCTACATTCTCTACCGAAAACAACATACGGATATGCGAGAACTTGCAGCATTACTCAGCAGTTCAGACATGGTAGATCAATACTTAGAAGTTGAAGATTGGCGAGTAAAAGAAAACAGCAACATGAGCTACTCACTTCAAGGACTAAACAATTACTTATCATCTACAGTTATTGCAAAGTATTGGATAGCACGTATTTACCCAGAAAAAATTGCTGCGGCGCACTTCTCCGGAGATGTGCACATCCACGACTTAGGAGTACTTGGACCATATTGCGTCGGTTGGGATGTCAGTGACTTATTGCTTTCAGGGTTCGGCGGAGTCTCAGGAAAAATAGAGAGCAAACCAGCAAAACACTTCCGCACAGCACTCGGACAAGTGGTAAACTTTTTCTACACTCTTCAAGGTGAAGCAGCAGGTGCTCAGGCATTTAGTAACTTTGACACTTATCTTGCTCCATTCATAAAATACGACAACTTAAACCAAAAAGATGTGGACCAGGCACTCCAAGAATTCTTCTTCAACATGAACGTACCAACCCGCGTCGGTTTCCAAACACCATTCACAAACTTAACCTTAGACTTAACTGTTCCAGATTTTATGAAAGATGAAGCTGTCTTATACAATGGAAAAGTCACAGGCGACACATATGGCAGCATGACTAAAGAGATGGAAATGTTCAATTTAGCCTTCGCAGAAGGAATGCGACAAGGTGACTCTAAAGGTAGAGTCTTCACTTTTCCAATTCCAACATATAACATTACCAAAGACTTCGACTGGGATTCACCAGTTTCACAAGCAATCTTTGAAGTAACTGCTAAGTATGGTGTTCCATATTTCTCGAACTTCGTAAACAGCGATATGAAACCTGAAGATGTTAGAAGTATGTGCTGTAGACTACGAATTGATAATCGTGAACTACGCAAACGAGGCGGCGGATTCTTCGGTGCCAATCCCCTAACAGGAAGCATTGGCGTTGTTACACTTAACATTCCAAGAATCGGTTACTTGTCCAAAGACGAGGACGAATTCTTTGAACGCTTAGAGGCGCTCATGGAAACTGCAAAAAATAGCTTAGAAATTAAGCGTAAAGTGCTTGAAGCCTTCACAGACAATGGGTTATATCCGTATTCGCGTCGTTATCTGCGCCATGTTAAAGAGGGTCATGACAAATACTGGAAGAATCACTTCTCAACCATTGGCATAGTGGGAGTTAATGAAGCTGTCCTCAACTTGCTGGGACAAAATATTGCCTCAAAAGATGGACAAGCTTTCGCGGTAAAAATGCTTGAGTTCATGCGGAAACGTTTAGCTGATTATCAAGAGGAAACAGATTGCATCTACAATTTGGAAGCCACCCCCGCAGAAGGTACAGCCTATAGACTTGCACGCTTAGACCGAAAACGCTACAGAGATATTGTATTCGCCAACCAGAAACAAATAAACAATCAACATGCTGAACCATTCTATACCAACTCATCTCAGTTACCTGTAGATTTCTCAGGCGACCTCTTTGAAGCCCTGGAACATCAAGAAACTCTGCAAACGCTCTACACAGGCGGCACGGTCTTCCACATTTTCATGGGCGAACGATTACACTCTTGGAAAGCAGCTGCAGAACTCATAAAGAAAGTATCTTGGAACTCGAAGTTACCATACTTCACCCTAACACCCACATTTAGTATATGTCCAACCCATGGTTACACAAGCGGTGAACACAAGCTATGTCCAGTCTGCGGAGCCAACAGCGAAATTTACTCACGAGTTGTCGGATATCTAAGACCAGTTGACCAATGGAACGACGGCAAACAAGCTGAATTCGCGATGCGCACAACATTTGATCGCTCCAGCGTAATCGCTTCAGCACCCCTAACTTCATAGAAGGAATCAAAACATGAAGTTTAGCGGAATCCAAAAAACAAGCTTAATGGATTATCCAGATAAAGTAGCTAGTGTGCTATTCACACCCGGGTGCAATCTCCGCTGTCCTTTCTGCCACAATTGGCGCATAGCCGTCAACCCACAACCGCCTTTTCTGCAAGAAGCTGCTGCATTGGAAATATTAGATAAACGCAAAAAATACGTTGATGCTGTAGTCATTACAGGTGGAGAACCATGTATGCACAAAGAGTTACCAAAATTCCTTTCAAAACTTAAGGAAAGAGGTTTCTCAGTTAAGCTTGATACAAACGGTTTTTTCCCAGAGGTTCTTGAGGAAAGCTTAGGTTACGTGGATTTTGTGGCTATGGATGTAAAAACATGCAGAGAAAAATACAAGTTGTTAGGCGCAGCTGATACGACTGGACTAATGAAAACAATGGAAATTCTCAAAATGGGCAAGGTTCCTTATGAATTTCGAACAACAGTTGTTCCTCAGATAGTTACATCTCAGGACGCAACTTGCATAGGCGAAATGGTAAAAGGCTCAAAAACACATTCACTGCAACAATTCGTCGCTGTTGACACATTAGATAAAAAGTTCGAAGAACTCAAACCTTATGCACCAGAAACAATTAACGAATTCGCAAATATTATACGACCTTACACAGAAAACATAAAACTACGTCTCTAATCTTTTTCATGAAAAGTTTTGAGAGACTACAAACCTAGGAGACCACTTGATTTTTAAGAATCCTTGTCAAAATTTTTTCGAAGGCAAATTCACTAAAAACATGAACGATTTCGTTTAGAAGGATAAAATCCTATTTTGTATTCAATTTGGCAGTCAAAGTCTATGAAAAAATTCTAAGAAATACATTTGCACATAATAGATTCAATGCTATCTTTGTAGTGACAGCGATACAGCTTTTCTAAAATGGCAAACGAGCTAATTCTTGGAACCGAAACATAAAATGCGTTGGAGTTACGAATATTTCCAATCGTAATGGCTTTCTCCGATGTTTCTCTTTTGGCAACATTGAGCTTGTTATCTATTTATCTCTAAGGATTTCCTCGGCAGTTTTGACATTTGTTTACAATCGATCTCAAATGGTTTTCAATTATTTTATATATAAGATAGATTGAAAATGGTTTAAGGAGAATTAATAATGAAGAAAATGGCGAACTCAGCCTTAACCATAATTTTGATATTTGCGCTGGTAGTAACGATGCTACCTATTTTAATCAATCAATCTCAAGTTTCAGCTGCCGGCAATGATACTACATTTAGCATTATGCAAATAAGCGACACGCAATTTCTGTCTTTGTCTTTTCCTCAACTTTTCAAGGATACGACAAGTTGGATTGTGAGTAACGCAGCAAACTACAATTTAAAAATGGTCATTCACACTGGCGACTTAGTGGATAACATTAATGGAACGTCTGGAACTTATTCAGACCCCATTCAATGGGATAATGCAAACGCCGCAATGAGTCAGCTTCAAAATGCCGATATTCCTTATTGTTGGGATGCAGGGAACCACGATCAAATTCCATGGAACGATGCGAATGGAAAGTGGCTTGGCAGTAGCTATCCATCGTTCAATGCTAGCAATATGCGCTCTAAGACTTACTGGGTTAGCGATTTAGTTGACTCCAAAAATACTGCCGTAAGATTCACTTACAAAGGTTACGATTTCTTGATAATAAACCTCGAATACATGGCAAGAAACACAACCATTACTTGGATGAAATCCTTGTTGGACAACAACAAAGGTGCAAATGTGATCATAGCTGCGCATACTTACCTGAACAAAGGAGGAGGTTACGGTTTTTCATCGGCAGGTTTACCTGGTGAAGTGGAATGGTGCACCAACTTCAAAACAATCCTTGATGGTTACCCAAACGTTTTCCTCACGCTAAGTGGTCATGATCCGACGGGTACAGCAAACATGTCCAGAGTAGGCAACCGTGAAGAGATCTTCTTCAACCGATAAAGTGCAACTACTGCAGCGGGTTCAACGGGTTCAGCGGCAGTTAGAATTTACACGTTCGACCTTACAAACATGCAAGTAAACACCAAAACATTCTCGCTGGACACACAAACCTGGCTAACAACGGCTTCCAACCAATTCTCGTTCAATGTTGCCTTAAACCGCAATGATTGGGCTTTGATAAATGACGCTCGAACCGTTAAAGGGTCCCCTGATTTGCGAGAGTACGTTTGGCAAAAAAACGCTAGTATGGCGCCAAATGGACCCTACGATAAAATAGCCTTACACAGACTGGTCAATCCTAACGTTATTACAAAAGGCGCAGTGTTCGTGGATCCAGGCATTTACGGTAGTGGAGAACAGTTGATTTCAAACCCATCGACAAACAACTACAGTATTGATGAATCGAGTAATCAATTGGTTTACTGGGCTAATAGAGGATTCGACGTTTACTCAATAGATTGGAGAGCTCATTACCTGCCTTTGAATATGAATACAAGCCAAGCTTCGACAATAGCGACGAACTGGGGGTGGGACCAATACATTAGCGACATGAAAGAAGCAGTAGATAAGACCAAAGAACTATCGGGCTACTCAAAAATCTTCTTAGCTGGAATGAGCTGGGGCGGACAAGCAGCAATATTTTACGCATCAGAATATTGGAAACAGGACTTAAGAGGCCTAATTCTTCTAGATGGAGGCGAAAACACGATTCAGTCTGTAAGCATTACCAACACCTACAATGTTACCGCCATCATTAATGCTCTATCACCCACTGGCAACTTGGTATGGGAAAACCCGCGCAGGAGCCAAACAGTTATCCCCGTTTCAGGAATGCTCTTTGCATATCAAGGAGCCCTTCAAGACCCAGAGGGCTCCGCTGAATGGCCACCGGGAACACCTCTTCAACCCACAATCAATCCATTGACAACTAAACCATGGGCTAATATTGCTGAGTATATAATATATCAGCTATATTCTACCAATTATACCAATTATTATGCAGGATACGGGAATAGCACAGTAATAATCCAGAGGCTGGCCGCAGGAGACAGATATTACCCACTGAGAACAGGTGTCGAAGGAAACGCAATTCATGATTGGATTAACTGCCCGTTTCTGAAATACGACTTTGACGATCACTACAAAGAAATCAACGTTCCAATGCTTGGGTTCAGAAGCGAAGGATTCGGAATTCCAACTTATGGTAACTACACTAACGGAATGGCTACCTCTGATTTCACTCAAATAACTCTACCAAAATATGGACATCTTGACGTTTATACAGGTCCTTATTCCGCAAAAGACGTCAGCGAACCCACATACCAATGGATGATTAAACATACCTTAACTGCTAGTACGTCGACGCCAAGCGTTTCATCTCAGGTCGGACAATCGGCGATTTTCTCTGCTTCGGCTTCCGGGGGACCTGCACCATATACCTACCAATGGTATGAAGGCACAAACGTTTTACCAACGCAAACAACGGCTCTGATGGTAATCGCAAAATACGCAGTCGGTACTTACACTTATTTCTGCTCGGTGACTGATGCCATGGGAATGACCACAAATACATCCGCCGTAACAGTGTCAGTATCTTCATCATCAACTTCTCTAAATCCTGCTTCAACATTTATTCCAACTCCTACACTTGCTTCAGTTCCAACACCATCCATTACACCAGAACCAAAGGTAACTCCTCTACCTTCAACCATACCGACCGCAGCTCCGTCTACAACCACAAACACGTCTAACTTAACCAACACAGGAACCTACGCAATAGTGCCAATAATTACAATTGCAATCATAGTCGCATTAGCCGTTTTGCTACTTCGAAAACGTGCAAACAAGCAAAGAGATGTCATAAACAAAGTTTAAACAAACTTCCTTTTTCTTTCTTATTTTATGAAATGGTATTCCAACTTCAAAAACTCCCAAATCAAGAAATAACCTTTATTACTCTAAAGCAATGGAAAGCGACCAATTATATCACGAGACAAAAGCCATACTGCGTCAAAGATTTCTTTAATGGCAAAAAGAACTTAAAAAACTGAAATTTACATTAACATCGAACTGGCCATCATTAAATCATGCGATGGTTTTGCTGTCAAAGTAAAGTTAATCCTGAATAAGTGAAAAGTCTCCTTAGAAGTTGGAATTAAATTTGTTTGTTAAAAGGACAACTTAATATTCCTCAGAAAGAGAAAATAGCAGGATACCAAGAATAAAGTGGTCGAAATTAGCGATAAGCGGCCGGGGTGAGGTACCTCCGACATCGATGGCGATGTCTCCATTTTTCAATTCTTCTCTCCGTTCTTCTCTTTTTTCTTTGTTTTCAAAACTAAATTTTTCTGATTTAGCGGATGCTCTAAGCTTTGGGAGGGCTAATTCTTTTTGAGCATCACTTTTACTTACCTACGTCAGCCGCTTAATCGCTATACGTTCAAAGCGCCAAAAACTAAGGCATGGGTAGAAGAGCAGTGCAAAGGCAAATACGTACTTAACTTATTTGCAGGTCCAACACGCTTGATGGGCTGCAATGAAGTTACCAACGACATAGACGATTACCGTGTACTCTTTTTAGGATGGATGCCCTGGATTGCGCCAAATATCTCAGGGAAAGAGGCGAGTTATTTGATGTTATTTTGCTTGACCCGCCGTATAGTTACCGCAAGAGCATGGAGCTCTACAATGGCCACAAGAATAGCCGTTTCAAGCAGCTCCTCGATGTCCTGCCTGATATTTTGACGCCTCCGGCTGTGTTATCACTTTTGGCTATCATAGTCGCGTCATGAGTGCGAGCCGTGGCTTTAGGATCCGTGAAATCTGCCTTATTAGTCATGGAGGAGCTCAACATGATACGATCGCCACGGTTGAGATGCGAATCCAAGTAACGAAAGGAGAAACCAAAGATGAGTAACAAAGTTAGTTTTGTTCTAAATCGCAATCCGCCTTACATGGATACAACCGTTCCATATGAGCGGACTAAAGCGGAAATTGAGATTCTGCTGAAAAGCTACGGGATAAAGAACATTCGCTGGACCACTCTTGAAGGCCAGGATGATACTTTGAGTTCATCATTGACGCTGAAGTGCAGGGTATTAAGA